>CAZUCC010000010.1:0-89283 GCA_964619065.1 uncultured Acidobacteriaceae bacterium
ACGGCAACGGCGAACAGAAACTGGGCCCCAATCAAGTCGCGATCTACACCACTCACGGAAAGCGGATGAACGCGTCGCGGCGTGC
Source organism: uncultured Acidobacteriaceae bacterium (assembly GCA_964619065.1). Classification (GTDB taxonomy): domain Bacteria; phylum Acidobacteriota; class Terriglobia; order Terriglobales; family Acidobacteriaceae; genus JANXUC01. The sequence goes on from CAZUCC010000010.1 coordinate 86, forward strand.
AGGCACGCTGCACCGCTTTCTCACCTTGGAGTTGTCACGGGAGTTTTTGCAGGCGCATCTCTCCACAATGCTCGACCGTTTGAAGGACCCGGTGCGGGCTTTCATTGAAAACCAGGGCAACGGTGAAACTTACCTGACGGCTCCTGGAAATGCTGTCCACCTTCGGCTACGACAAGAATCATCCGGCGGTGAAAAGAGCGCTGGAATTCCTCCGGAAGGAGCAGGAGCCGGACGGATCTTGGTTTGGGCGCTGGGGCGTGAATTACATCTACGGGACGATGCTGGTACTGCGCGGGATGGAAGCGATCGGAGTGGACCATCACGAGCCGATGGTTCAGCAGGCGGCCGAGTGGATACGGATGGTGCAGAATCCCGATGGCGGCTGGGGCGAGACTTGTGATTCCTACGATGATCCAACGCTCCGCGGCATTGGTCCGAGCACGGCATCGCAGACGGCATGGGCGGTTCTTGGGCTGCTCGCGGCCAGCGACACACGCAGCGATTCCGTGGCGCGCGGAGTTGCTTACTTGCTGCGCACGCAGAATCAGGAAGGTTCCTGGGAGGAAACGCTCTACACGGGCACAGGCTTTCCGAGGGTCTTTTACCTCAAGTACCACATGTATCGGGAATACTTCCCACTGCTGGCTCTGACGACCTATGGGAAGGTGATGGCGGCGGAACAGGCGCGCACCGGAATCTCCGGGGACACGCATAAAGCTCCGGCGTGAAAACCTTCGTCACAGGCGCTACCGGATTCTTGGGCAGTCATGTGGCGCGTGTGCTGGCGGAGCAGGGAGCGGAGTTGCGGCTCCTGGTGCGGTCGAGCAGCGATCTGCGCAATCTCGACGGAGTTCCGGGCGAGCGCGTGACTGGTGACCTACTGGAGCCAGAGTCTTTTCGAGCGGCGCTCTCGGGATGCGAGGCCGTTTTTCACGTAGCCGCTGATTACCGGCTGTGGATTCCAGATCCGAAGAAAATGTACCGCGCCAACGTGGAAGGAACGCGTGCGCTGCTGCGGATGGCCCGTGAGCAAGGTGTGAAGCGTGTGGTGCATACATCGAGCGTGGCGACGATGGGTTTTACCAGTCACGGCGATGCCGTGGATGAGGACACACCGGTTTCACTGGAGGGGATGATCGGCCACTACAAGCGCTCAAAGTTTCTGTCCGAGCGGGTGGCGTTCGAGGCGGCGCAGGACGGGCGAAGTGCCGGGTACGATGTGGTGATTGTGAATCCGACAACACCTGTGGGGGAACGCGACATTAAGCCGACACCTTCGGGACGGATCATCGTTGATTTCCTGAAACGGAAATTTCCGGCGTATGTTGAGACAGGGCTCAACCTGGTGGATGCCACGGAATGTGCACGCGGTCATGTGGTGGCGTTCGAAAAAGGCCGCAGTGGCGAGCGCTACATTCTGGGCGGCGAGAACTTGACGCTGAAGCAGATCCTCGACCAGCTTGCCGAACTTACCGGGCTGCCTTCACCAAAGGTGAAGCTGCCTTATTTTTTTGCGATGGCCACTGGCGTAGTTGACGAATTGGTGACGGGAAGATTGCTTGGGCGCGAGCCGCGTGCCACCATCGATGCGGTACGGATGGGCAAGAAAAAGATGTGGGTTTTGTCTGCCAAAGCGGAGCGGGAGTTAGGCTGGCAGATTCTGCCAGTGAAGAATGCTCTGGGGCGGGCGGTCCAGTGGTTCCAGGCGAACGGCTATGCCTAGAATAGCCGTGGTGGCGGCGCTGGAGCGAGAGATTGGGCCACTGGTCGCTGGATGGCGGGTAATGCGGCGTACTTGCGAAGGGTGGGAGTTCAAGTTCTTTGAGAGTGGAGACGCAGTAGCTGTGTGCGGAGGCATCGGGCCAGTAGCGGCCCGTCGTGCGTGTCAGGCGATTTGTGCATCTTACGGGCCTGAGATTGTGTTTTCAGCGGGCTTTGCTGGAGCTTTGGTTGCCGATTTGAGCGCAGGCGATGTCGTGGTTCCCGACAAGGTGATTGACGCAGGGGATGGCAGCAGCGTGCCGACAGGGATGGGTTCCCGGACGCTCGTGTCTATAGCCGAGGTGGCGACGGTGGAGCGCAAGCGCGTATTGGCCGTGAAGTATGGGGCCGTCGCTGTAGACATGGAAGCGGCGGCAGTGGCGAAAGGAGCGGAAATTCGGGGAGTCCGGTTTGCCGCGGTGAAGGGGATTTCGGACGGGCTGGATTTTGAGATCCCTGTGGTGAAAGGCAGCATTGATGCGCACGGGCAGTTTCATGAGGGGCGTTACATCGCGGGACTTGTTTGGCGGTCCTGGCTTTGGGGACGCGTAGCGCGGATGGCTCGGAATAGTTCGTTAGCGGCTCGGAATTTGTCTGAGGCATTGCGGGTGAGGATTGAGGAATATCTGAGGGTGTCTGCTTAGTCTGCAGGGGTGAGAAAGCTAGGGAGAGCGAAGTGAGGTTGAGAGTGCAGGGGTCCTTCGCTCAGGATGACAGAATTTAAGAGAAGGAATCAGTGAGGGATCATGGCGGTACTGGAACAGGCGAAAGGTAGCGCGAAGGCCGAAGCTCTTCCGTCCACCATGCGTGCGGCCGTCTATCGCAGTATCGGTGAAGTTCGCTTGGAGACCGTGCCTGTTCCAGGGATCGGTCCCGGCGAACTCCTGCTGCGCGTGCACACTTGTGGCATTTGCGGGACGGACCTCAAGAAGATTCAGACGGGATCGCATTCTGCTCCGCGCATTTTCGGGCATGAAACATCCGGTGTGGTGGCGGCCGTGGGCGATGGTGTTGTGAACTTCAAACCGGGCGACCGTGTGATTGCCTTTCATCACATACCGTGTGGCAATTGCTACTACTGCCGTCATAAAACCTTCGCACAGTGCGAGATCTACAAGAAGGTGGGCTGCACGGCGGGTTTTGAAGCCAGTGGTGGCGGGTTTGCGGAATACGTTCGAGTGATGGACTGGATTGTTCGCGGAGGCGTCGAGAAGATTCCGGACAACGTTTCCTTTGAGCAGGCCTGCTTTGTCGAACCGGTGAACACCTGCCTCAAGGGTGTGGCCACCCTCCGGCTGCAGGCCGGGGAGACGGTGCTGGTGATCGGCCAGGGGCCGATCGGCATCATGCTCGGGGTCATGGCCCAGAGGACAGGGGCTAGGGTAATTACTTCCGACCTGTATCCGCAGAGGCATACAATAGCAGCAGGTTTCGGATTGACGCACAGCCTTGATGCCGCCAAGGTAGACGTGATTCGCTATCTGCGTGAGCAGACGGAGGGTCGTGGTGCGGATGCAGTCATTGTCGCGGTGGGTGGGAACAGTTTGATTCGGACAGCGATGGATGCGGCTCGCCCGGGTGGGCGTGTTTTGCTGTTTGCGCAGACGGCGCGTGGGGAAGCTACCATCGATCCGGCTGCGGTTTGCGTGGATGAGAAGACCTTGCTGGGGTCTTACAGCGCGTCGGTGGATTTACAGGAAGAGTCGTTGCGTTTTGTGTTTAGTCATGCGATGAACCTGGAGCGGCTGATTACGCACCGGTTTCCGCTGGAGAAGAGTGTGGAAGCTTTGGAATTTGCGGCCCATCCGCAGCCGGATTCGATGAAAGCCGTGATTCAGCCCGGCGCCAGTTGGAAAGGATGTTGAACGTGAGCAGCACTTTCGATGTGAGCAGAACCATGACAGCCGCGGTTCTCCGCGGCAAAGAAGACGTGCAGATCGAGCGGGTTCCGGTACCAGTCTTGGGTGAAGGCGAAGTCCTGATCAAAGTGCAGGTAGCGCTGACCTGTGGCACGGACCTGAAGGTCTACCGACGCGGATATCACGCGAAGATGATTGTGCCTCCAGCTTTGTTTGGACATGAGCAGGCGGGAGTGATCGAAGAAGTAGGCTATGGGGTGCGTGGTTTCCAGAGGGGCATGCGCGTGGTTGCCTTGAATTCAGCTCCCTGCGGCGTATGTTTTTTTTGCAGCAAGCATCAAGAGAATCTGTGCGAGAACCTGCTGTTCAATAACGGTGCGTATGCCGAGTACATTCGCATTCCGCGGCGCATTGTTGAGCGCAACATGCTGGAAATTCCAGCTGACGTGACTTTTCAGGAAGCGGCCATGACGGAACCGCTGGCGTGTGTTCTGCGCGGACTGCAAGAAACTGGGGTGGAGCCTGGGGATTCGGTTGCCGTGCTGGGCGCTGGACCTATCGGATTGATGTTTATTCAGGTCGCGAAGGCGATTGGTTGCACCGTCATTGCCGTGGTCAAGCGCGACGGGCAAGTCTCTGCAGCCGAGCAGATGGGCGCAGACTATGTGGTCCAGCTGGGTGTGGCAGCGAGTCCGATCGATGCTGTGCGCGCTCTGAGTCGCGAAAACCGTGGCGTGGATGTGGTGATCGAAGCGGTGGGGCGTCCCGAGGCCTGGCAATGGGCCGTGGAGATGGTGCGCAAGGGTGGTACGGTGAATTTCTTTGGTGGATGCGCTACAGGTACGAAAGTTGAGATCGATACAAACCTGCTGCATTATTCGGAACTGACGCTCAAGGCTACCTTCCACCACACGCCTGAGACAGTGCGCCGTGCGTTCGCGTTGATCGCACGGAAAAAGGTGCGGCCCACGGATTACATCACCGGGGAGGAACCACTTTCGCGGTTGAACGAAGTTTTGCGCCACCAGATGCTGCATCGCAATGGCGACATCAAGACGGCGATTATTCCGGGGAGCTGAGGCTCGGAGAACGATTTGACTTTCGCATGTCCACAGCTTCGACCAATGCCGAGACAGTGATTGACGCCGCTCAGCGCGGCTGGCGGGTTTTGCCTGCCAGCTATGCCATGCCGGAGCGTCGTCCCACGCTGGAAGAGGCTCAGGAATATTGCCGCAAGCTGGCGCACTCGCATTACGAAAATTTTTCCGTCGCGACATTCTTCTTGCCGAAACGGCTGCGGCAACACTTTTTCAATGTGTATGCCTACTGCCGCATCTCGGACGACTTGGGCGACGAAGTGGGCGACCCGCAGGCGTCTCTGGCGCTGTTCGACCAGTGGGAAGCGGAGCTAGACCGCTGCTACGAAAGGACTCCGGGACATCCGGTGTTTGTGGCGCTGGCTGAAACGGTACGTGAGTTTGATATTCCCAAGCATGAATTTTCCGATTTATTGAGGGCCTTTCGCCAGGACCAGACCGTAACGCGCTACGAGACTTTCTCCGATCTGCTTGGTTACTGCCGCTACTCGGCGAATCCTGTTGGCCATTTGGTGCTGTACCTTTGCGGATATCGAGATACGGAGCGGCAACGCCTTGCGGATTTCACCTGTACGGCTCTGCAATTGGCCAACTTCTGGCAGGATGTTGCGGGTGACTACGAGATAGGACGCTTGTATCTGCCGCTCGAAGATTTGCGCCGCTTTGGGGTTGATGAATCCGTGATCGCGGGAAAACTGCCCACGCCGGAGTTTCGTGCGTTGCTGCGCTTTGAAGTGGAACGTGCCCGCGAGTGGTTCGAGCAGGGGTTGCCGCTGATCCGTCAGGTAAGCCGCGAACTCTCCCGCGATCTCGATTTGTTCAGCCGTGGCGGTTTGGAAATTCTGAAGGCCATCGAAGCGTCGGATTACGACGTTTTGAGCTCTCGCCCGTTGCTCTCGAAAGGCCGCAAGCTTTCTTTGGTCGCCCGTGCGGCCTGGAGCCGGCTCGTATGAGCACCGCCGTGCAATCCGCATCTTCATTTGCGCCAACGGAATCGCAGTTGGCGGTGGCGTATTCCGTTTGTAAAGGGATTGCCCGCAGCAACGCCAAAAATTTTTACTATGGCTTTTTGGTGCTTCCGCGCCGCAAGCGAGAGGCGATTTCCGCTGTCTACGCCTTCATGCGGCGGTGCGACGATATCACTGACGACCCCAGCCTGCCTTTGATGGAGCGGCGTGTGAAGCTAGCGGCGTGGATCGATAGCTTCCACCGGGCCGCGGCAGGAAATGGCACCGACGATCCAGTATTGCTTGCATTAGCGGACACACAGCGCCGTTACAACATTCCGGTTGAACTGCTCGACCATCTGGCGTACGGCACGGAAATGGATCTGCAAGAGCAGATGGAGACGGGCAAGACCCCGAAGTTCGATGCCGAAGCAATCAATGTGCATTACCGGAAGTTCGACGATCTCTATCTTTACTGCTACCGGGTGGCGTCAGTTGTCGGTCTGGTGTGCATCCGCATCTTCGGATATAAAGATCCGCGGGCCGAGGCTCTTGCGGAGCGCGTCGGAATCGCGTTTCAATTAACGAACATCATTCGTGATGTGAAGGAAGATGCCGCCATGGGGCGCGTCTACATCCCCGGAGAAGATTTAGCGAAATTTGGTCTGTTGCCGATTGATCTGCGCACTGGCGGCGACTTGACGCGATTTCGCCCGCTGCTCGAAATGGAAGCGGAGCGTGCGCGCAAGTTCTATTGTGCGGCGGAAGACCTGCTTCCTCTGATTGACGAGGATAGCCAGCCTGCGCTGTGGACTCTGGTCGCCGTCTATCGCGGTTTGTTGGAAAAGATTGCCGCCTCAGACTACGACGTCTTCGGTCCCAAAGTGCGGCTTACCACCTTCGAAAAGTTGGCAATCTTGAGCAAAGGCTTCCTGCGCCGGCTTACCTGATGGTTTCCCTCGAAAAAGAAACTTCCCCAAGAAAATCTCCTCACGTTGCCATTGTGGGCGGCGGACTCGCGGGTCTCGCTGCGGGCTGTGGCTTGGCCAACGCGGGCTGCCGCATTTCGCTCTACGAACGTCGTCCTTATCTTGGCGGCAGGGCTTCGTCTTATCAGCATCCGGGAACCGGGGAGGTTGTCGACAACTGCCAGCATGTGTTGCTTGGTTGTTGCACGAACCTGATTGATCTCTACCAGCGCACTGGCGTTGAGGGGAAGATTCGCTGGTACGAGGAATTGGTATTTCTGGAGCCGGGCGGGCGGGCCTCCCATATTCGGCCTTCATTTTTGCCAGCACCCTTGCATAACGGCCCTTCTTTTCTGGGCGCGCATTGTCTCGGACTTCGAGACAAGATCAGCATTGCGCGCACGATGATGGCTCTGCTGACGCGCGTTCCACAGGATAATGGGCAATCGTTTCTGGCTTGGCTGCAGCGTTACGGTCCTACTTCTGCGGCTGTGGAACGATTTTGGAAGCCCATTCTGATCAGCGCTCTGAACGAAGACTTGGACCGCGCATCTGTTTTCTATGCTGGGCAGGTGATTCGCGAGTCGTTCATGAAGTCGGCGGACGCTGGCCGCATGGGGATTCCAGCGATTCCGCTCAGCGATCTCTATGCGGCCGGAGCGGACTACATCCGAACACGGGGCGGGGAAGTTTTTCTGCGGGCTTCGGTCGAGGTTGTCGCGGTGGAGGATGAACAAGTGCGGCTGCGAATTCCGTCGGGCGAGGTCCTGAGTGACGCTGTTATTTTGGCCGTAACCTCGGATGCCGCTGCGAAGTTGCTTCCCTCGGGCATGACGCAAGCTTGGAGTGCTGGTGCCGATAGTTTGGAGACCTCGCCCATTGCAGGAATTCATCTCTGGTTTGATCGGCAGATTTCCGATCTTGACCATGCGGTTCTGCTCGATCGCACGATTCAGTGGATGTTTCACAAGTCGCGGATTCAAGCGGAAGCTCGCGGCGCGGGCAAAGACAACGACAATGTCGGCGGGAGCGGTGTTGGTAGTTATGTAGAGCTTGTCGTTAGCTCGGCCAAGACTCTGGTCAATATGTCGAAGAACGATATTGTGGAGTTGGCCCTGCGGGAGCTGCGGGAATTTTTCCCGGGGGCGCGTGATGCGCAGCTCGTCAAGTCCACCGTCATCAAAGAGATTCACGCCACGTTTTCTCCTGGGCCGGGTGTGGACCACTTGCGTCCTCCGCAAGCTACTGCCTCGGAACGTGTATTTCTGGCGGGCGACTGGACCGCCACCGGATGGCCCGCAACCATGGAAGGAGCGGTGCGGAGCGGTTACCGCGCCGCCGAAGCTCTCCTCCAAACCAAAGGACTCAAAGCCACGCGATTGTTGGTCCCAGATTTGCCTGCGGCGGGTCTAATGCGGCTATTCGGATAGCTTTTCATAAGCAGGGTCTTGAGGTGGCCGAAGGCATGGCCACCCACCCAACCCTTCCCGTTTAGTGGAACTACGGAAGAACCAGCTTAAACACTGTGCCCTTGTTGGAAGCACCACCCTGATAGGTTGTGCTGAAGAAAGTTTTGTTCATGCCGTGGACCAAGTTAGCGTAGGGATACCCTCCGTCCGTTCCCCCGGTGAACCTGTAGAGCACCGTTTCCGCGCCGGAGGGAGTTACCTTAAACACGGTGCCGATGTTAGCAGTGCCGCCGCCCTGCAAGGTGGTACCGTAGAAATTACCCTGATAGAGGATCAGGCTCGCGTATGGGTTTGTCCCATCCAAGCCATCCCGGACGAAGCTGTGGAGTACAGTCTCCACGCCACCCGGAGTGAGCTTAAACACGGTACCAGCGTTGTCAGTGCCGCCCGAATAATTTGTGCCATAAATGTTCCCGCTACTATCGAAGAGCACTCCTGCATAAGTATAAGATCCGTCTGTTGATCCCCCCTTGAAACTGTAGAGCAACGTTTCCACGCCGGATGGAGTGATAGAAAACACCGTGCCTAAGTTGAAAGCTCCACCGTAGCGGGTTGTGCCATAGAGTTTGCCGCTTTTGAGGACCAGGCCTGCGTAGGGATAAGCCCCATCCAGGGTTGGCGCAGCGGAGTTGAAGCTATGGAGCACCGTCTCCTTGCCGGCGGCGGTTAGTTTAAACACCGTGCCATAACCGTATAAGCCACCCGAATTGGTGGTGCCATAGATGGTAGTTCCCATGCGGACTAAGCTGGAGTAAGGATTGAACCCGTCTAGGCCGCCCTTGAAGCTGTAGAGTACGGTCTCCGTCCCAGACGGAGTCACCTGAAACACGGTGCCGTTGGCGGTAGCACCGCCATACAATGTCGTGCCATACAGATTGCCGGTTTTTTTGTCGAGCACTAGACCGGCTACGGGAACGTTCCCGTCAGCTCCACCGGTGAAGCTATAGAGCACCGTTTCTGTTCCCGTTGGAGTTACCTTAAACACCGAGCCGCGACCGTTCACGCCACCGTATAAGGTTGTGCCATACATGTTGCCCGCTGTATCCAGAACGAGGTTGGACTGGGGAAAGCCTCCGTCCGGGGTATTGGTGAAGTTGTAGAGCACACTCTGCGTTTGCGCTAGCGCCGGTTGAGCGGCCACCAGCAGCAGTACTGAAAAAACAGCTAAGGCCATAATGGTGGCAGAGGTCGCGGCGGCCGACGTTCTTAAGGCAAGATTCCGCAAGCATAGTGAAGCATTCCTACGATCTTTCAGGCCACAGTTGAATGTTGCTGAATGCATAGATCCTCTCTCCTGTCGATTAACCTTTGGATGTTCTATTTTCTTGCTGACAAGGACGCGAGCGGGCTGAAAGGGTCCACCCGACCACGGCAGCTCAGTCGGTTCGTGAGGGGCGGAGAGGAACCGAACAAGTTGCGCCAAATTGTACCACCGAATCTTGCCTCAGGGCATTTATCATCGACCCGGGCAGTGGGCTATCAAAACAGCCCACTACCCAGAATCCACACCCCTTGCGTTCACCGCATCTTCCTGACATATTGCTAAGTTCGTAGAATTTAGCCACGAGGACACCATGGCAGAGATCACACTGCGCGTGAATGGCGGCGACCAGAAAGTTGACGTTGCACCTGAGACACCGTTGCTTTGGGTTTTGCGCGACACGCTGGCAATGACGGGAACCAAATTTGGTTGTGGCGCTGGCTTGTGTGGCGCATGCACGGTACTGCTGGACGGAGCGGCTCGCCGTTCCTGCCAGACGAAGGTATCGCAGGCGGAGGGCAAGCAGATCATGACGATTGAAGGCCTGGGCGCGAACGGGTTGCATCCGTTGCAGCAGGCTTGGATCGACGAACAGGTTCCTCAGTGTGGTTACTGCCAGGTGGGGCAGATCATGTCCGCGGCTGGATTGTTGAAGAAGAATCCCAAGCCCTCCGACGAGGAGATCACGTCGGCGATGAGCGGCAACTTGTGCCGCTGCGGGACGTATGAGCGGATACGGAAAGCGATTCATCGTGTGGCGGACGCTGGAGGTGCGCGATGAGTCCAGTTTCGCGTCGCGACTTTCTGGTAGCGGGTGTGGCTGCTGGCGCGGGCCTAGTAGTGGGATTTTATTTGCCTCATCGCGGCGAAGGCGGCGTGCCAGCGGGAACGTTTGTGCCCAATGCCTACGTGCGTGTCGATCCCGACGGAAAAATTGTGGTGGCGTTCCCGCGGGCAGAGATGGGGCAGGGAGTGAAAACGGCTCTGCCGATGATTCTTGCGGAAGAGCTGGAAGTGGACCTCGACCAGATCACGATTGAGCAGATTGGCGCCAGCACGCTGTTTGGCGACCAGACGACCGGGGGCAGCGCCAGCGTGCGCTCCTTGTGGGATCCGATGCGGCGCGCGGGAGCGGCAGCTCGGGAAATGCTGATCACAGCGGCAGCGGCGCAATGGGGCGTATCTCGCACCGCGTGCCACGCAGAAAAGGCTGCGGTGATTCATGACGAATCGAAGCGCAAGCTGAGCTACGGGGAACTGGCGGCTCGGGCGGCGCTGTTGCCAGTGCCCACAGATCCTCCGCTGAAGGCGGCCAAGGACTACCGGTTGGTGGGCAAGCGCGTGCCCCGCGTGGATGTGCGGGAGAAGGTGGAAGGGAAGGCGACGTTCGGCATCGACTTCTCGCTCCCCAACATGAAGTATGCGTTGCTGGAGCGCTGTCCGGTGCCGGGTGGCAAGGTCGCGAGCTTTGATGACAAAGATGCGCGGCAAGTTCCGGGCGTGACGCATGTGGTGAAAATCAGCGACACGGCAGTGGCGGTGGCAGCTGACTCCGTGTGGGCGGCGATGCAGGGGCGCAAGGCTTTGAAGGTGACGTGGGATGAGGGAGCGAACAAGGACTACAGCAGCGAGACGCTGCAGAAGGCGATGAAGGATGCGGCAAGGAAGAAGGGCGGGCCGATTTTTACCTACGGCGACATCAAGAAAGCTGCAGGAAGAAAGATCGAAGCCGCGTACGAGCTTCCGATTCTGGCGCACGCTCCGATGGAGCCGGGGAACTCGACTGCGCATTTCCATGACGGCATCTGCGAAATTTGGTCGCCGACGCAAGTGCCGCAGGCGGTGCGAGATGATTCCGCGAAGGCGCTTGGGATCATGCCGGAGAAGGTGGTAGTACACGTTACGCTGCTCGGCGGAGGATTCGGGCGGCGTCTGGAGTCGGACTACGGTGTGGAAGCTGCGCTGGTCTCGAAGGCAGTTCCGGGACCGGTGAAAGTCCTGTGGACACGGGAAGACGACATGCGCTATAGCACCTACCGGCCGCCGAGTCATCACGTGATGACGGCGTGGCTGGATGGACAAGGATGGCCAGTGGGATTCCAGCATCGCATGATCTCGCCATCCATGAATTTCCAGAAATTCGGAGTGGATCCGAGCGGCGTCGATTCAGAGTTGAAGGATGAAGCGCTGTTTCTCTATGGCGTACCGCACGTGAACGTGGAGTGGGTGTATGTGGAATGCCCCATTCCGTTCGGATGGATGCGGTCGGTGTATGCACAAAATGCGGCGTTCCCGGCGGAGTCGTTCTTGGATGAGGTTGCGGTGGCGGTAGGGAAGGATCCCCTGAAGCTGCGGCTGCATCTGCTGGAGCAGTCACGCGCGGTCTCGCCGTATGTTAGCGACAAGCTGAAGGGCGTGCTGCAGTTGGCGGCGGAGAAGGCAGGCTGGGAGAAGCCGCTGCCGTCGGGACATTACCGGGGTATTGCCGCGCATGTTTGTTTCAATTCTTACATGGCAGAAGTGGTCGAGATTTTGATGGATGGGGATACGCCGATAGTCCAACGTGTGGTGGCGGCGATTGACTGTGGGCAGGTGGTGAATCCGAGCATTCTGGAGCAGCAGGTGCAAGGTGGCGTGGTGTTTGCGCTGTCGAATGCGATGAGGAGCAAGATCACGGTCGACAAGGGGCGCATCGTCGAAGGCAACTTCGACGGGTTCGAATTGTTGCGCATGAAGGACGCGCCCGCGGTGGAAGTCTACGCAGTCGAGAGTGGCGACCCTCCGACGGGAGCGGGAGAGCCTTCGGTGCCGCCGCTGGCGCCTGCCTTGTGCAATGCGATTTACGCGGCGACGAAGAAGAGGATTCGGACTTTGCCTGTTTTGAGTTCGTAGGAACACAGGCTCAGAGAAGACATGAAAATCTGCGGAGCTTTGCTCCGCTGGGCAGGCGAGGGCGCCTGCCCCTACATGATCTCTGCTGCGTAGGCGAGGGCCTCTACAGGAGCGTTATCCGGCTAGCAGAAAGACGCCGCCTGCTACCAATAACGCTGCGGTCCAGCGGCGGCCATCTACGCGCTCGTGGAGGAAGAGTTTTGCCGCGAATGCATTGGCTACGAACGTTAGTGATGCTGATGCTGGTCCCACCAAGCTCACGTCTCCCCAGGAAAGTGCAAACAGCAGGCTGAAAAAGCCTAGCGTCATGGACGATATACCCAACAGGAACGAGGGATTTCGTACAACGCTAAAAACTGCGTACGGTAAGCCGCGATGTTTTCGCAGCTCGTCCAGGTTGCCGATTTGCTTCATGGCGCGCGCCAGCAAGCAGTCGCCCGCAGTCGACGTGACCACAATCAAGAACACTCCGAGCCAGGTGTAGAGGTCTTTCATGGTTCGACCCTCGCACTCTTGACTCCCTCACTCAGGGTGTTCGCAACAGGTTCTTGTTCAGGAATATGCTTGGTAGAGCTCGACTCCGGTCCGCCAGCAACAAACCCGACTCCTGCCGAGATCAGTAGGATGCCCAGCCAGCGCAAGGCGCTGATGTGCTCATGAAGGAAGAATCCTGCAATCAGCGCGATGAAGACGTAGCCGAAAGCGGTTGCTGGAAGAACGTAGGTGAGGTCAGCCCAGGAGAGCGCGGTGAGATACGCGGCCATAAACGCCAGCAGAAAAAAAATCCCGACAAACACCCAGGGATTCACGACTGCCGTGAGGAGATAGCCGATCTGGCTAGGAAGAACGGCGCCAAAGTCCTTCATGCCGCGCGATAGCAGGGTATCGCCGATGGCGCCAAATGCAGCGATGCCCAGCAACACGAAATACTTGCGCGGCGTCAAACCAGTCCTTACGCGTTGACAGTTTCCGGTGCCGGAGGTGTTCCCGCCGCGCGTTTGTCGCGTACCCACTTGTTGCGTGCGGCGCGGAGTTTTAGAAAGCTCTTGGCCTCCTTGTAGAGGCGCTTGCGGTCTTCCTGGTGCCACATGGCCTTGTAGAGAATTCGGAATGCGGCCTTGGGGCGGAAGTAGTATTCATCGTAGAAACGATGTACCGCTTCCATGAGGTCATCGGCGGGCAGACCGGGATATTGAATCTGCGCCAGTTGGTGGCCGCCTTCGTCGACCATCTTGTTGTCGCCCACGATGAAGCCGTTCTTGACCGCAAAGTCGTAGAGTTCAGTGCCGGGGTAAGCGTGAGCCACGGAGACCTGAATTGTTTCGACGTCCAGTTCTTTGGCAAAGTCCATCGTGCGGCGAATGGTCTCGTGCGTCTCGCCGGGCAGCCCCAGGATGAAGTCGCCGTGAATTACGAGTCCCAGCTTGTGGCAATCCTTGGTAAACTGGCGCGCGCGTTCGACGGTTGCGCCCTTCTTGATGTTCTTCAGAATCTGGGGATCGCCCGATTCAAAGCCCACGATCAGTAAGCGGCATCCGGCCTCGCGCATAGCCTTCAGCGTTTCGAAATCGGTAGTCACGCGGGAAGTACAGGACCAGGTGAGGCCCAGTGGCTTCAGCTTGGCGCACAGCTCGATGGTGCGGGCCTTCTGAATGTTGAAGGTGTCGTCATCGAAGAAAAATTCTTTCACGTCTGGCCAGTATTGTTTCGCCTTGGCCATTTCATTCGCTACGTCGTCTGTGGAACGCTTGCGCCAGGCGTGTCCCATCAACGTCTGCGGCCACAAGCAGAAGGTGCATTGCGCGGGGCAGCCGCGAGTGCTATAGAGCGCGACGTAGGGATGCAACAGGAATGGCACGTTGTAGCGAGTGACGTCGAGGTCCCTCTTGTAAACGTCCGTGACGTGGGGCAGCGCATCCAGGTTCTCAATTTGTGGCGCGTCAGGAGTGTGGACAACCACGCCATCCTGCAAGAACGATACTCCCAGAATGTCCTTGAGAGGCTTCCCGTTGGCGTATTCCACGACGGATGTGTCGAATTCTTTGCGGCAGACGAAGTCAATCTCGGGACATTCGCGGAGTGAGCGCTCGGGGAGAACGGTTACATGAGGGCCCACAAACGCAATCTTGATGGTCGGATTCGCCTTTTTGATGGCAGCCGAGAGCAGAATATCTCCGGGGTAGCCCGGCGTGCTGGTGAACAGCACAAGGAGTTCATATTGCTTCGCGATGTTGATCGTCTCTTCGGCGGAGACGTGGTGCGAGGGGGCGTCCAGGAGCCGGGAGCCTTCCAATTGGCCTGCTGGGTAGGCTAACCAGACCGGATACCAGAAGGACTCGATTTCGCGTGTAGCGGGCCACCGCGAACCTGCGCCACCGTCAAAATTCTCAAACGAAGGCGGATTCAGAAAGAGTGTTTTCAAAGGCATAGGAATGATTCTCTATTCTAACATTCCAGCGCGGGCCGTCGGGGAACACAAGTACCCTGACAGTACACTCTGGGGCATCTTCGTAGTCTATTCGCCATGGACGCTGGCGGCGAGCCGTTCCCGCCCAACCCCTAGTTTGATGCAGTAAACGGGCGGAATGAGGGCTGGATGGTATCCGGTTACTTAGTCCCCAAAGCCCACGATTCTAGGCCCCCGGTCGAGCGCAGCAAACCGATGCGGGCGCGGTCGAACTGCATATCGGCGTCCAGGAACTGATCGCGCCGTTCGCGGGCTTGGGTGCGGGAATCTTCCAGTTCGTGGAACGTGCCGGTTCCGGATTGGATGCGTATCTCAACCGCTTCCAGGGACGATTGCGCAATTTGATACTCGAGTTCAGCGACGTCACGGGTGGCGGAGAGCTGTTGCACCGTTCGCTGAAGCTGGAGAAGCTCGGCGGAGACTTGATCCTTGGCAGCCTCAGCTTCTTTTTTTGCTTTGAGGGCGTCGGCGTCTGCGCCTTCGGCACGAGCACGTTGGGAGAAGTTGAAAATCGGGAAGCGCATGACTGCGCCCACGCTGCCGTTATTCGCCTCGAATCTCTTGAAGAATTCGTCGTAGTTGTTGAACTTGGCAAGACGCGAATACTGACCGGCAAAATCGACCGAAGGCCACAGAGCACGGTGCTCCGCCTTGGCGCGAAGATACTGCGCGCGCGCGTGTTCTTCCGCGCTGCTCACGGAGGGACTGTTGGTGGCTTGTGGCATGACGTCTGTTTCTGCGGAGCCCGGAGGCAGAGCGGGAATCGAATCCGGCGCCGTTTCGATGGACTGCGCGGCGACTCCGGTCAACTGCGAAAGTTTTAAACGGAGCACATCGGACGATCCTTGTGCTTGGGCGAGCCGGAGACGGATGCGTGCCGTCACGAGCTTGGCCTTGTTGCGCTCCAGAGCGCTGTCCACACCCTCGCGGATGCGGTCCTCAACCGCGGTTTCCATCTTTTGCGAGTCGGCGGTGTCTTTTTGCAATTGTTGGATCTGCTTTTCCCATTGCGCCAACTCCAGGTAGTTGAGCACTGTTTCTTGAATGACCTGGGCACGACGATCCTTACCCGCAAGCGCCGTGGCGTTGGCTTCGGTTTTGGCCGCCTTCACAAACTCGTGCAACGCTGGATTGAAGAGTGCCGACTGTGTGTTCAAGTTCACGATCGACGGCGCCGCGTTTTCTAGGCTCAACGGAAATCCAAATGACTTGCCGATGGCCGATCCGAGCACGAACACAGGCACGTAGTTGTTGCGCGCCTCCCGGTAGGCGGCCTCCGCCTTGTGTTCCTCTGCTGCCGCAATCGCCGCGGTCGTCCCATGACTGAGCGCAAGTTCCACGGCATGACGTAAGGTTAGTGGTTCGGCAAAAGCAAAGAGCGGCAAAGCCGCACTCAGCAAGAGAAGGCTGGCAGCGGTTTTTATTGTGCAAATGAACAAGTCCCTCATAGGGCGCACCTTTGGGAGAGAGAATGCAATGCTGATTGTCTATCGTAATGCGCGAGCCGTGTTGGCTGAAGATCAAGTGTGCTGTGGGACCTCAAAGAAATTCGACTACGAACCGGTGCGCTTCAGTCCCTCGCGCGCGGGTTTGTAGGTGGAGGCGAGTGCCAGCGCGGCCTGAAACTCCGCAGCGGCGGCTTTCTTGTCTCCCTGCTTTTCATAGACGGTTCCCAGGAAGGTGTGAGCCCGGAACGCCGGTCCATCCTCGACGGTTTTTCCATCCAGATAGCGTTTGAGCAGTTGCGCGGCCACCGGTAGATTGTGCTCCGAACGCAAAAGTGTGATACCTGCGTCGAGCAAAACTTCCGGATTTTTCAGTGGCGCAGTGTTGAGTTTTTCGATGGCGTTGTCCAGGTCGCTCAGGCGGTTCGCCCGACGATAGAAAATCGCCAGGTCCAGCCAGCCGTCAGCAGCTCCGTGAGTCGCGTCGAGGGCGGCTTTGTACTCGCGCTCTGCAGCAGCGCTGTCTTTATTTTTCTCGGCGAGGCGCCCGAGCACCCAGTGTCCCTTGGCCGGAGCGGTTTTCATTAAGGCATCTGCCTGCGCGCGGGCTTTATCCTGCCCGCCGCCCATAATGCCGGGAGCCTCCATATAGAATTCGGCGAGATCGCTACGGGCTTGGACATTCGATCCGTCAAGTTCTACCGCACGCTCGAACGAAACACGGACTTTCTTAGCCAATCCCGCCGCTGTGAAGAAACTCGAGGCATCGGCCTTCTCGCCATACGCGCGGCCCAGCCAGAGGTAGTAAGAGCTTTTGTCCGGAGCCAGAGCAACCGACTTCTCGCCTGCGGAAATGGAGTGGTCCCAATCTTGAATCGAATAGTAGGCCCGGCAGAGCAGATGATACGAGTCGGAGTCGTTCGGGGAAGAGGCCACGCGCTGCTTCAAGACGGCAATCGCCGCATCCGCTTTGCCTTCCGCGAGCAGAGCCTCTGGAGCCTGCGCGTACGCAAGGGCCGCGAATATTCCGTTCAAGACCAGGAGAAACGTAGCTGTGCGAAAACTTTTCATCACTCCACCACTTTGATCAGAGCGCCGTCCACGAGCGGCTTGCCATTGGTGGCCCCAAGAGCCACCTTCATCTTTTCCGGAACGCCCTGAATTTCCATCTGCGTTAGAGTAGCGATGGCAGTAGTTACGTCGCGTCGCGCCAACGAGCCGCTGGCGATATCGTAGACATAGGACTTGCCGTCGCTGTCCTGGCGGAGGGCTTCGCGCGGAACGTAAAGCACATCGCGATGCTCCGCGGTGATAATCGCGACACCGACATTGACGTTGGGCAGCAAGGCCAGATCCCTATTCTCTGCGATGCTTGCCAATTCTCCCACGTTGCGTGTGCCCAGCAACTTTACCGATGCGGGCAGGACGGTGACTGTGCCTTGCCAAGTACGGCCGGGCAAGGCATCCCAAGTGATCTCAATTCTTTGCCCGGCATGCAGACGCGCTACATCGGGCTCATCCACGAATGCGCGGACTAACACCTTGGACAGATCCGCTTCCTCAAGGAGGAGGTCTCCCGCATTGATATACGTGCCTTCGCGAACCGGTAATGCGTACACAATCCCAGCCTGGGGTGCGCGGATGTCGATTTTTGCCAGCACGCTGTGCGCCGCCGCCAGCGACGCGCGTGCTTCCGTAGCTTGTGCCTGAACTCGCGCCACTTCCGGTGCGGAGTAACGGTCCTTGCGTTTTTCTTCCAGCAACGCGAGCTGCGCTGTGGCGCGTGTCAACTGGTTCTCAGCATCCTGCACTTCACCCAACGACGCGGATCCTTTTTCGTTAAGACGGCGAAGAGCATTCAGATTTCGCTGTGCAGTGTCGCGATCGGTTTGCGCCTTTACGAGTTCAGCCTCGGTGGTCAATACTTCCTCACGGGTCCCACCGTTTTTTATTGCGCTCTCCTCGGCCTCCGCTGAACGAAGTTGCGCCAGCGCATGCGCGGCTTGCGTGCGTGCGTCGGCGTCCTCCAGTTGCAGGAGGAGTTGGCCCTTCTGGACGTGTTGTCCTTCGTGGACAAAGAGCCGCCGCACGGTAGCCGCCGTCAGGGCACGCGCCTCGAAGTTCTTCACCGGCTCGACCTTGCCGTTAGTAGAGATCTGGCTGCGCAGCGTTCCGCGCTCGACGGTCGCGGTGCGGACCGGAAGGGTTCCTTTGCGGCCTGAAAATATCCAGATCAGTCCCAGCACTAGAAGAGCTGCTGTCAGAAGTGGCCAACGGCCGCCATTTGTCCGGTTCGTCTTTGTATTCAAGTTTATCTATCCCAAAATTGCAGGCACTAAGTTATCATCTTGCCGCCAAATCGAACATAGCAAAGAGCCGCACTCTTTCTGTTGGATGCAGACTCTCGCTGTGACGGCATTTTTCTTGAAGAGTCAGAGGCGAAGAGTTTGGCGCGATAGCATCGTTCTAGTTAGAATAACCTGCGATGCCCAAGATTCCTCGATATACCGCCGAGCACGCAAAAGCCGGTTTGGACGCGAATTTTCCTGAGATCGAAACCTGGCCCAACCAGTTCCCAGGATACGAGATCGTGGTCGACGTGCCCGAATTCACGTCGGTTTGCCCTAAGACAGGCCTGCCGGATTTTGGCGTTCTTTGCATTCGCTATGTTCCGGATAGGCTATGCCTGGAATTGAAGTCACTGAAAGAATATTTGCTCGCTTACCGGAACCTCGGCATTTTCCAGGAGAACATCGTCAACCAGGTTTTGGAAGATGTTGTCCGCCATGCGCGCCCTGTGTCCGCCGAAGTGGAGGGCGATTTTCGTCCTCGCGGCGGGATTGCAACACGAGTCGTTGCTCGTTGGCCGCGACCCCGGGGGAAACGCGGAGCCAACTAGCGCGCCGCCCCGGCGTGCTATAGTCTCGGCAATTCATGTCCTCGAAAAATTACTTCCCGCGCACTGCGCTCTTTCTCCTTACAGCGCTAAATCTGCTCAACTACATGGACCGTTCGGTTTTGGCGGCAGTGCAGTCGCAAATTCAAGATGAGTTCCACCGCAGCAATGCAGACATGGGATTGGTCACGACTGCGTTCTTCTGGGTCTACATGCTGGCCGCGCCATTGATGGGACCTCTGGCGGACCGTTTCTCGCGCAAATGGATCGTGGTCGCGGGTGCGGTTCTATGGAGTTTGGCCACACTGTTGACCGCGATCACTTATAGCTTCTCGACACTCTTGATCCGGCACGCGGTGGTAGGAATTGGCGAAGCCAGTTTCGGTATCCTCGCCCCAACGTTGGTCGCCGATCTGTTTCCGGAGGCGCAGCGCGGACGCATTCTCGGGATTTTTTACTTGGCGATCCCAGTGGGCACTGCGCTGGGCTATCTGCTGGGCGGCCATGTCGGCGAATTGCACGGCTGGAGAGCGCCGTTCTATTTGGCGGGAGCACCCGGACTACTCCTGGCGTTGGCGATTGCATTTTTGCCGGAACCTCCGCGCGGGATTCAGGATTCCATTCCCGAAACTCCGGAACGAAAATCGATTGTGGGGCTTCTACACAACAAAGCTTTTTGGACCGCTACCCTGGGTATGGCCCTGATGACTTTTGCCCTGGGAGGGATTGCGGTGTGGATGCCGACTTTCCTGGTTCGAGAACGGCATTACTCGGTCTCGGCTGCGGGCACTATGTTTGGTCTTACCCTGGCCTTTGACGGAATTGTGGCGTCGCTACTGGGGGGGTGGCTGGGGGACAAGTTGCTGCCGCGCTTTAAGGGCGCCTATTACCTGGTTTCGGCCATCAGCCTCGCGCTGGGTGTCCCGACGATGGCTTTCGCGCTCCATTCCTCGGGACGGCCCATGGAAATAGCGATTCTGATCGCAGGATTTCTGCTCTTGCTGAACACATCCCCCCTCAATGCCGCGCTCATTAATGCGGTCGGGCCGCACATTCGAGCGTTTGCGCTGGCTGTCAACATCTTCACAATCCACTTACTGGGGGATGCCTTTTCTCCATGGATCATTGGCCGATTGGCGGACCGTTGGCCGCTGCATTTGGCGTTGAGTAGCACGTCCGTGGCGCTCGCCTTGTCTGCCGTGGTGCTGTTCTACGGTATGCGGTTCGCCCCGCGCATGGGGGCCGTCGGAGATCCCACATCCGGAGTAGCTCCAGCCGGAGTGACGTTGGGATGAGCTTGTTGCACTGGATTTCGGGGATATTTCTGGGAACAGCGTGGTTCTCCCGTGTGATCGAGGCAGGTTTGGGAATGCCGAAGATTCCGGACATTACCAAACCAGAATGGGACCGCCCTCCCGAGACTGAGTACGGTTTCCCGCGTGTCAGTATCATCGTTCCCGCCAGGAATGAGGAAGAGACGATTGCAGGAGTGTTGCGCGGTCTTCTCTCTCTCGATTACGCCAACTACGAAGTCATTGCCGTGAACGACCGGTCCACAGACTTAACAGGCCAGCGGATGGATGAGGTTGCAGCGACCGAAGCTGCAGCCGGACGCCTCAAGATCCTGCACATCCAGAAGCTGCCAGATCGCTGGCTCGGCAAGACCCACGCCATGTGGACCGCGAGCCAGCAGGCTACGGGAGACTGGTTACTCTTCACTGACGCTGACGTTTTCTTTCGTGAGGATACTCTGCGGCGTGCCCTTGCCTATGCAGAAGGCGAACGTGCCGACCACCTCGTGGTATTTCCGACACTGGTGATGAGTACTCCGGGAGAGCGCATGATGATCGCTTTTTTTCAAAGCCTCTTCACTTTTGGCCACCGTCCTTGGAAAGTGGCGGACCCGAAGACTAAAGATCATCTCGGTGTAGGCGCGTTCAACCTGATCCGGCGGGAAGCCTACGAAAAGATCGGCACCTACCAGGCTTTGCGCATGGAGGTCCTCGACGACATGAAGCTGGGGAAGGTAGTGAAAAAGGCAGGCTTCGCGCAACGCGTTGCTTTCGGCGACGGTCTGCTCTCCATTCGCTGGGCGAAGGGCGCGCTTGGGGTCGTTGATAATTTTACGAAGAACTTCTTTGCCGTAATGTCGTTTCAATGGTGGCGGACGGTTGCATCAGCGGTGGTGTTGATCTATCTCAATCTTCTACCGTTTTTCTGCATTTGGTTTGCGTTGGGCTGGAGTCGTGCCGGCTACGGGCTGGCCTTGTTCTCTATTTTCTTGATCTATGCTGGTATGTCTTTGCGCACAAAGATTCCAGCCTATTATTTCTTTCTGCACCCCGTTAGCACGATACTGTTTCTCTATGCGCTGCTGCGGTCGATGTTTGTGACTCTACGTGATGGCGGTGTGACCTGGCGAGGCACCAAATATCCCCTGGACGAACTTAGAAGAGGTCTGGTTTAGCTCGTTTCCCCGATCCCCTATTGTTCCATGGGGACTTCGACGTCGATGTGCGTCTCCGAACGCTGCGAGCGTGGTCGGCGGGTCTTGCGGTTCTTGGGGGCATGAAAGGTGCCGGGAGAAAACTTGCCCTGCCGTTCTACGTCGAATTCCTTGGGTACCGGAGGCAATTTTTTTACCTCGCCCCCGACGAGCTGTTGCGAACCCTCGAGGACAATTTCAGCGCGCCCGTCATAGTCTTTGATTTTTCCGCTGACTTCGACAGTCTTGCCGATGAGCTGATTGAGATCGCCCACGCGGTGGAGATCTTCGGGAAAGACCACGACAGTGAAAGGACAGGAGAGATAGTCTTCGCAAAAATCCAGGAAGGTCATCCCTCCCGGCGAGTGGCTGACGCTCAGCACCTTGCCGCTGACGCACTGTTTCTTTCCGATCTGCTTGTTGGCTTCGGTGAAGGAAAAGCAGGCAGGCTTCTCGGCGACAGCGGGACGCTCCGCGGCGGCGGGCGTGAATGCTAGCCCAAGTAGGAGCCCACCGGTTTTTGCCCAAGTCGGCATGCCCAGATCACCACATACAAGCCCGGAGCCCGGTTACTTGGTTGGCTCCATTTTCAGGACGTCATTAAAGCGGTTGAAATAATTGAATAGCCCGATCGACGCGGCGAGTTCGATAATCTCACCTTCGTCAAAGTGGCGGCGCAGCTCGTTCCACTGCTCGTCGTCGAAGTTATGAGGATCGCTGGTCATCTTCTCCGCGAGCCGTAGTGCGGCCTTCTCGGCGGCACTGAAATCATCCCGCTTTTCAAAATCCGCCAGATTCTCGATCTGGTCATCGCTCCAACCGTGCCGTCTTGCCAAGACGGTGTGGGAGGCTAGTCAATATTCGCAGCGGTTGATCTGCGAAGTGCGTACAATGACTAGCTCTTTGAGTTTTGCTGAAACTGTACCCGTGGTCATTACGGCGCGAAAATGGGCAATCATGGTGCGCAAAATTTCCGGACGGTGTGCCACCGTACGGAACATGTTGGGCACGTTGCCGCGCTCTTTTTGGTAAGCATCGAAGACTTCTGCGGTTGCTGAATCGACTTGCGAACGGTCCAACCGGGGAATTCGCATACCGCCATTCTACGGGGGACACGATCGGGCAGGGAAGTCAACGAAAGAGGACGAGGGCGAAGGCGCCTGCGACCTGCCGGAAAATCCCCGCCCTGTCGCACAGAACGCGACAAGGACGGGGCACGGCCCACGTGAGTATTGGTTTTCTTGGTTGAAAGCCGACTGCTGACAACGACCGAACGCGGGCGAGTGCGCCCGCGCCACACGGATAAATTTTACAGATTAGTTAAAGGACTTAATCGCAGCCGCTTCGTCGTCTTTCACGTCGAAAACCGTGTAGAGCTTGGTGATCTGCAGCAGATCGTGAACCTTTTTGGTCAGATTCAACAGTTTGAGCTCGCCCTGCTGGTTGCGAACCGTCGTGAAAGCGCTGACCAGTTCACCGATACCCGAGCTGTCGATGTAGTTCACATCCGCGAGGTTCACGAGTATTTTCTTGTTGCCCTTGGACAATAATTCGCGCACGGCATCGCGCAGCACAACGCTGCCTTCGCCCAACGTGATTCGTCCGCTCAAGTCAACCACGGTAACCCCATCAATTTGTCGCGTACTTGCCTTCATGCTCACTGAGAAGCCTCCTGAAAATCCCCGGCATTGCCGTGGAAATGCTTGATAAGTTTGACCTCGGTGCCCGTCTCCGAGGGGCTAATTTGCACCTCGTCCATCAACGAACGCATTAAGAAAATTCCACGCCCTGATTGTTTCAGCAAATTCTCCGGCGCTAAAGGGTCGGGAATCGAGTCCACATCCACACCCTTGCCCTGATCGCGCACGGAAATCGTCAAATTCTTGTCGTCCTGCTCGAACGCTAACGTGACCTTTTTGCCGGGATCGTAGGCGTTGCCATGTAAGACAGCGTTGCATGCGGCCTCGCGCACCGCCATGGCAATGCTCATAGTGTCATCTTCGTTGAAACCAGCAGCGGCTGCAACACGGCTGGCTTGCTCCTCGGCGCTGTTGATGGTCTCCAAGGTCGAATCGAGTGTGTAGGAGACCTGTTTCGCGGTCATGTATGGGGCTTCGAATTTGAGCATTTCCTGCTCTGCCGGAGACCAAGCAAGGCTAGACCTTCTTGATCTCTCGTCCAGAGGGCGAAGCGGTAAGTTTGCCTTCGGCACGGCAAAAAGTCAACGAAACTCCTCCCCAGATTGCAGAAAAGGACATGCGCACCGCAAAAAATGGACATTTTCCATGGAATCGTCTGGCTTCACGTGTATCGGTTTCGGTATGCTGGCCCAGATGACTGGCATGGCACTCACGGAGCTGCTGGGAGCAACCGTTTACGACGCCAACGGGACGGCGAGCGGCCGCGTGCGAGAGGTCGCCATTGCGCCGCAGGACGATCTTTCCCGGGTGGCGGCGGTCATCGTCAAGACCAAGTCAGGGGACCGCCTGCTGCCGTTTGCTGTTATTTCCGCGTTCAACGGCGGAGTGAAAGCTGCTAGGCCTTTCGCAGAATGGCAAGCACTGGATGGTAGTGAGGGCCTGCTTCTGCTGGAGCGCGACCTGCTGGACCAGCAGGTCATTGACGTCCACGGACGGAAAGTTGTCCGAGTGAACGATATTGATCTCTATCGCGACTCGCTCAATCACCAGATTCTCAAGATTGCGTCGGTGGACGTTGGCGCCCGGGGCGCTGTGCGCCGCTTGTTGAAGGGGACGGTTCCGAATGCCGCACTTCGTTCGCTGCTGCGCCGCATTCCTCCCCGGGCCATCCCGTGGGAATTTGTCGATCTGATCGAGTCCGACCCCGCGCGACGCGTCAAGCTCAAGATTTCCAACGATCGTCTAGCGGAACTCCATCCCGCGGATATTGCCGACATTGTCGAGGATCTAGCACCGGACGACCGCGAAGCAGTCTTCGAAACGCTCGATGAAGGCGTCGCCGCCGAAGCTCTGGAGGAGGTTGATCCCAAGCTACAGCGGAAAATCGTGGAATCCCTCGATTCCGACCGGGTGGCCAACATTGTAGGGGAGATGAATCCGGACGCTGCCGCTGATCTGCTCGGCGACTTGTCGGACGAGCGCTCAGAAGCCATCCTGCAGGAAATGGAGCCGGAAGGGCGTCAGGAAATGCGGGACCTGCTGGAGTTCAAGGAAGACACCGCCGCTGGCCGCATGACCACGGACTATCTCTGGTTGGAATTTGGCGCGACTGTGGCGGACGCGATCGCCATGCTGCGGGCTTTTGAGGGAGGTACAGCAGTGGTCAGTACGTTTTTCCTGACCGATTCGCACGGTACCCTGGTGGGAGCGGTTCCGCTTGCCAACCTGGTGTTGGCCCAGGCCTCGCAGCCGTTACTTGCGCTCGTGAATGAGCCCCTGATTTCCTGCCACCAGGAAGCTAAAGAGGACGAGGTGGCGGAGCTATTCGATAAGTACAATCTTCTGACTCTCCCTGTGGTGGATGACCAAAAAATGCTGGTTGGTGTCATCACGGCGGATGACGTCATCAGCTTTTTGCGCAGTAGACTCTGATTTTTCTTTCCTTTACAGCACTTTCCTAGTAGCCGAATCCGGCCCCTCCGTTTATCCTGAGCGTTCGAGAAAGACTTTGATGTCCACAGACGGCGATCATGCGATGGCTCCGACGCTGGAAAATTCAACTCCTCGTTCTGTTCTCGGTGCTCGGCCCGGGTTTCATTACCGCGAACGTCGACAACGATCCCGGGGGGATTTTCACCTATTCGCAGGCCGGAGCCCAGTTCGGCTACTCGCTGCTGTGGACGATGATCCCCATTACCGTGGCACTCATCGTGGTGCAGGAAATGGTTGCCCGTATGGGGGCGGTTACGGGCAAGGGCCTCAGCGACCTGATTCGCGAAGAATACGGTCTGCGCATGACGGTGTTCGTGATGCTGGGATTGGTGATTACGAATTTTGGCAATATTGTCACTGAATTTGCGGGCATCGCCGGCAGCATGGAGCTGTTCGGTCTCTCCAAGTACATAACGGTTCCCATTTGCGCCCTCATTGTCTGGCTGCTTGTGATCAAGGGTGCGCAGAAGAATGTGGAGAAGATATTCCTCGCGGGTTCGTTTTTCTACATCACATATATTGCCGCGGGTATGTTATCGCATCCCGATTGGACGCACGCACTCCTCGCAACCGTAAAGCCGCCAACCCTGGAATCCTTTAAGGCAAAGGGCGCCATTTTCACTGTGATCGGCCTTGTGGGAACCACCATTGCTCCCTGGATGCAGTTCTACCTGCAGGCTTCGATTGTGGAGAAGGGAGTGACAAAGCGCCAGTACAAAGCCTCCCGGCTGGACGTGATCGTGGGCTGCATTTTCACCGACGTGGTGGCGTGGTTCATCATTGTGGCGTGCGCCGCTACATTGTTTGCCAATGGCTTTCACAACATCACGAGCGCGAAAGATGCTGCCGAGGCACTCCGCCCGCTGGCCTCGGACTATGCCTTCATTCTCTTTGCCCTGGGACTGTTCAACGCCGCGCTATTTTCTGCAACCATCCTGCCGCTCTCCACGGTTTATACCGTTTGTGAAGGGCTCGGGTTCGAGTCGGGGCTGGACAATAAATTGAGCGAAGCCCCGTTCTTCTATGGGTTTTATACGGTGCTGATTGCATTGGGAGCAGGCGTCATTCTGATTCCCAATCTGCCATTGTTCAAGATCATTCTCGGGTCCCAGGTCGTTAACGGCATTGTGCTGCCGTTCGTACTGGTGTTCATGCTCCTGCTCATCAACAAGAAGGAACTCATGGGCGAATATGTGAACACGCGGCTATTTAACGTGATCGCCTGGACGACCACAGTCGTATCGATTGTGCTGACTTTGATCCTGGTCTGGGGGCAGCTCGCCGGCGGGGGGAGCTAGAGAATTTTGCCCTCAGCCAGATCGCGGACGAGTTTCAGGTCCGCATCGAGGAAGTCGTACTCTGGCAGTTTGGTGCGGTCTACCCACTGCACGTCGCGGAAAATACGATTTTCGATCTCTCCCTTGTATTCCGGCACAGAAAAAAAGCGAAGCTCCACCGCGCTGCCCGTTTTGTAGGTATGTTGAAAGCGCGCGACCTCATCGCCGATGCGCGCGTCGATTCCGATTTCTTCTTCCAGCTCCCGTCGCAGAGCATCGCGAGGCTGCTCGCCAGTTTCAATTTTGCCGCCCGGGAACTCCCATTTGAGCGGCATGGGTTGGTGTTTGGTGCGCTGGCAGATGAGCATCTTGCCGTCTCGAAGAATTAGTGCCGCTACGACCTGCCTCATCCGCTAACGAACTCCCCGCATGATTGGACTCGCACCATTAAAACACAGGGAATTTCATCAAGCTTACACGGAGGTCGGAACTCTAGCAATACTTCTTGGAACAGAAGTTTCCGGAAACAACTCTGGATGCAGCGCGGCTGCGAGTGCATGCAGTCCCTGAATCAGCGTCGGGGCTGGAGTGTTCAAGTGCTCATCCGGGATGCAGTAAACTCGCCCATTTCGCACAGCTTGTAATTCCCGCCAGTTGCGCTGCGCAATGATCTTTTCGAGGGGGACGCGGTCTCCGGCCCCGCACCATGCCGCGATGAGAACATCAGGATCAGCATGGCGGACCTCATCGGGCGTGATCTGTTTGCCCGGCTCGCCCACAAGTTCTCCCCCGGCAGCGTCGACGAGCTCTGCCACCCAGCTTTGCGAGGCGATGAGCGGCTTGCCCCATTCTTCGCAAAAAACATGCGGTCGAGGTGGTTTTGCGGCCTCCACCTTAGCCCGTACCTGCGCGATTTCCTGCCGCATGGCGGCGACAACTTCTAACCCCTGCGGCGAGCGCCCTACGACCCCCGCGATGGCGAGGATGTCGGTGTAAATGTCGTGCAGCGAGTGGGGCGCCAGGCCGAGGAATCGAACACCGGTCTTCAGAATGTCGGCGACCGATTCCAGCTGGTAGGGAACCGAAGCTACGACAAAATCAGGATTCGCCGCAAGAATCTGAGCGCTATTAGCAGTCCAGGAATCAGCCACGATTATCCGTTCTGAATTGCGAAGCTCCGGAACGACATCGCGGCAGTATTTTGTACAGGCTACGACTCGATCCAGGCAACCAAGTGCTGCCAGCGTTACCGTCGCACTGGGTTGGAGGCTTACGATTCGCCGGGGATAGAGGTCGATAAGCATAGGTTCCGGAAGTTTGGGTGCGGGATGGAGCGATTATAGTGTTAGGGCGATGTTCTCCGCCCAGATCCTCGACCATTTCCAGAATCCCCGTAACGCGGGAGAAGTGCAGAATCCGGACGCTTTCGCGCAACTGGAGAACCCGGCTTGCGGTGACGTTCTGCGCTTGACGCTACGCACGGAAGACGGGAGGATCACAGAAATTCGCTTCCTAGCCCAGGGCTGCGTGGCGGCCATGGCCTGTGCATCGGCGCTGACCGAACTTGTCTGGCAGAGAAGCTTGGCAGACGCTCGAGAGTTGCGACGCGAACAGGTTGTTCAGGCCGTCGGCGGACTACCGCCGGAATCGATCCACGCTAGCCATCTGGCGATGGACACGCTTCGTGCCTTGCTGCAGCAGTTGCCGGACTAGATAAACCTAGGCGAGCTTTGTTCGCCTGCCAGGGGGCGTCTGGGCCTACGTGTTCTTGCCCTCTGGAAAATAAATCGTCCAGCAATTCTCGCGTGCCGCTTCCTCTAATTCCGGGCTGGGATTGACAGCGAATCCCGCCTTGGCCATGGCGAGCATGTCGGCGTCCCACTTGGAATTTCCGAAGGCGACGTCCGGTATTCTTCCCACCACGTCGCGAATCGCTTGCGGTTTTCCTGGCCCGCTGGGAATGCGCACAAGGCGGTCGGTGATTCGCCCGCTCTCGATAAAGACTTCAGCGGACAGAACCCGCTTCGGCGGTATCCCAAAGTGTTGTACCCCTGCCCGCACCACCCATTGATTGCTGGACGAAACCGCCCAAATCTCGCAGCCGTCCGCGTGCAATTGCCGGACCAGTTCTTGCATGGAGGGAAAGATCGTTTCCACCATGCCTTCCTCAAAGAATGTGTCGGCTGCGGCCTGCAGATCGGCATCCGCAAGGCCGGCGTGCAGCGTCACCATCTCGCCGCACATGGTGTCTTCATCCACGAGACCGGCTCTGTAGTCGGCGTGACGCGCCCGCGCCCAACTCGCGGTCTCCTCAGAAATTAGACCGCGCTCCATTTCCCAGCGGAAGAATCCCTCCCCGACGTCCCCGCTCCAAAGCGTGCCGTCGCAGTCAAAAGCTGCAAGTTTCGGTTCTAGCTGCAGCACCGTCCGGAGAAACTTCTCATCTTCTTTCCGGAGAGCGCGTTTTCGCAGGACATGGTTGCGCTGAGTCTCAGTCTTCGGGGCAGGGATATCTTGCTTGTGCGTCATGCTTCCTTTCTGATTTCTTACCGTACGGTCGTGGAAATTGGGGACTGGTTTATACAGTTAAGGCCGCATATTCTTCGGGTGTATCTACGTTCAGCGCCACAAACGGGTCGTCCACCGGGACATAATCGATGAATTCCTCGTGGGCATGTTCGACCTCTCGGGCATTCGAGGTGGAAGGCGCGCGCAGGAATGCCTCCATCATCTCACGGCTGGCCAGGATGGGGTGACCGTGTTTGCCGCCGAATTCGGGTACAACGGCCCATTTTCTCTGGGCTTTTGTCTGGTCGAGCGCGCGTTCAAACGCGAGCAGCAGTTGCTGCAAGGTCGCTGGCTGCACAGGCGGTCGGTCCACCAGGGTAATCACCGCCGCGTCCCGGCCTCGACGGAGCACATCCTGCAAGCCAACTTGCAGGGAACCAAACTGGCCACGCTCCGGGTGCGGGTTCTCCACCAGAAAAGCGCCCTGGGCATAAATGACAGGCTCCAGCTGAGGCGTGTTTTCCCCGGTTACTACGATCACGAGGTCCGTCTGTGCGGTCAGCGAACGGATTGCTGCCGAAAGAAATGTGCCGCCGAAACCTTCGTTGGGGGGCCAGGGAAGAAGCGCTTTGTCTCGACCCATTCGCGACGAGGAACCCGCCGCCAGAATCACCCCGCAGAAGCTCGGTGCTCGTCCCATTGGGCGAAGATACCAGAAAGAGGCCGAGCTACGCTCGGGAGGGCGGGCGCGCAAGGCCGCCTAAAGGCTTTCATCGTCGAGCGTAGCCATTGCGGCATCGCGCGAGCCGGAAGCCTCTCCCCGCTGCGGGAACCAGCTCATGTGCGGCAACTTGCTGTCACTGTGGCGCCGGACGGCAATCATTTCTGCGCAGACGGCCACGCCAATTTCTTCGGGTGTGAGCGCTCCAATATCCAGGCCGATCGGCGCGTAAACCCGCTCGAACAAATTCTCCGCGAGGCCTTCTTCGCGCAGCTCGTGGTGGATGGCGATCACCTTGCGCCGGGAGCCGATCATTCCGATGTAACGAGCGTCAGTCCGCACGGCCCAGCGCAGCATGCGCATGTCGTCTTTGTGTCCGCGGGTTACGATCACGATGTAGGACGAGGAGTTCGGTGCGAGCCGGGCCATGGCGGCGTCAAAATTCTCGGCCAACACTTCGTGGGCTTCCGGAAAGCGTTCGCGGTTTGCGTACGCGGCACGGTCGTCGATCACAATTACGTCAAATCCTGCAATTTGTGCGATCTTGTAAACGTTGGATGCAACGTGACCTGCGCCAAACAGATAAAGTAACGCTTGAGGTAGCACCGGCTCAATGAAGACATCCAACGTTCCGCCGCAAACCAGACCGGTGTCAAATTTTGGATTGTGGTTCAGGTTGAAAGTCAGTGTCCGAGGCTTCTCGTCCTCCATGACCTCTTTCGCCGCTTGCCAGACCTCGCCCTCGACGCAACCGCCGCCAATCGTTCCGGCAATCGATCCGTCATCGCGCACCAGCATCTTCGCCGTGCGAAACGACGGCACCGACCCACGCACATTTACGATGGTGGCGACCGCGCCCCGTCGCCCCTCACGCCGCAGCTTCACAATCTCTTCGTAGATATCCATCTGAGGCTCAGCCGATTATTGGGTGTCGCCACAAAGGAAGTCAACGGGGACGTGCCGGGCGGTATTCCTGCCTGCCGCTCTTGTGCGAGCGCTGATCCGCACGTTTCTTTCGCGTAACGAGTCGGCTCAATGACTATGCAACGAATCCAGCAGCGAACCCTGCGACGACTCCGCTAAGGCAAATGACGGCAAAAACGGAAGCTGCTGTCTTCCAGGACATCGTGCGCCCTGTCACCAGGAAGGAATACACACTGTAGCTGCCGAGCGTGCAAAGCAAAACAATGACATAGGGCATCGGCACCCCACTCCTCATGGCAACAAACGCGGCAAACACATCAAAGGCCATGGGAACCGGAAGGAAGGTCCCCACGATGGCGACAGCCAGGATTCCCAACGGAGTCACAGCAGTGTGCAAAACGTCGCGCGGGATCAGTTCAATGGCAAGCGCTCCCAGCAAGGCGGCCGCGATCATGAGGGGTCCAGCAGTTCGCAGCAGATACCATAGGTTCTTGGCAAACCCCCGCAGCGTCGAAAGAAAAGTCGCACCCCAGGAATCGGACGTGCTATCCGGCGAAATCCTGCGGGAGAGGTTCGTTCCCCGATCGCGGGATGCTATCCAGGGCACAAATACGAGCAGGATGGCAAGAGTGAGGCCAACTTTTAAGAGCGCAATCGGCAGAGGGAACAGACTGAACACCATGGCTAGCACAACCACGTTCAGGGTGGGCGAACTGATCATGGTAGCCAGCACCGATTCCTTACGCATGCCCGATGCATACAACCCTTGTCCTATGGGAGCCACGCAATTGGAGCACACGCCCAGAGGAATCCCGCCCAGAGTTCCCCACAGCGCATTCTTGTAGACACTGGCACCGCCTAAGGAGCGAAAGCGCGGTAAAAGCGTCAGGGCGCCCGCACTGAAAAGAAATCCAAACGTCATGCCAATCTTATTGGCCGCCAGCCAGTTGACCGTGGTGAGCGCGACCCGTTTCGGCAGGGGGATTGTTCGATCCACAGCCACCACGTTGTCAAACGTGAGCGCGCCGTTCACCTGGACAGTGGAACCCTTGTGGAGTTTCTTCAGCAAAGCCGGGTACCGCGAATCCACCCAAAAGATGCCAGCGATGATGGCCAGAACCCCGACGCCGAGAATGACGGATCGCCGAAAGTTAGCTGGTGTGTAGGACAACTCGGGGGTAATTGCTGTCGCCATAGAAACTCTCCCTCGCGCGGTGCAACATAGGGAACTATTCCATCCCAGTCAGCGAAGAGGGGCAATACTACAAATGCACTAGGGAACCTTTGAGCTTCCCTAGGTGCCAAGTAGCGCCCAGTAGGCGCCGAGGGTTGCACACTATGTGTTAGCCTGCCTTTCAGCCATCGACAGGTGTTTTCGCTTCAGATGGGAAAGTTCATGAAGGCAGTCCGTATTCATCAATTCGGCGGCCCGGAAGTCTTGCAGTATGAAGACGTGCCCGATCCCCAGCCGCGTAAAGATCAGGTTCTAATCCGCATCCGAGCTTGTGCCATGAATCACCTCGATCTCTGGGTGCGCCAGGGTCTGCCCGGGGTCCGATTACCACATATTCCCGGTAGCGACATCGCGGGGGAAATCGTTGAAGTAGGGGAGTATGCCCGAGGATTGCAGGTTGGGCAGCGCGTCCTGGTAGCTCCGATGCACTTCTGCCAGCAGTGTCCAGCGTGCGCGGATGGCCGCCAGAACCAATGCCATGAATTTACAGTCTTTGGCAATGCAATCGATGGCGGCAACTGCGAGCTGCTTGCGGTACCGCCGATTAACGTGATCCCTATTCCCGGTCATCTTGGCTTCAACGAAGCGGCCAGTGTCCCTTTGGTGTTTACCACGGCGTGGCACATGCTGATTGGGCGGGCGAATCTTCGCCCGGGCCAGACCGTGCTGGTTTTAGGAGCGAGTTCCGGGATTGGAATAGCGGCGATCCAAATCGCCCGGATGTTTCACGCGCGCGTCATTGCCACGGCTGGCGACGAACGCAAGATGCAAAAGGGCCTCGAACTGGGCGCTGATTTTGTTATCCACCATTACAGGCAGAAGATTTCCGATGAAGTGCGCAAGATCACCAACAGGGCAGGGGTCGACATCGTAATCGAACACGTCGGCGCGGCCACCTGGGACGAGAGCCTGCGGTCGCTGAAGCCCGGCGGGACGCTGGTCACCTGCGGCGCCACCACCGGTCCGGAAGCAAAAGTCAATCTGCAGTTTTTGTTCGTGCGTCAATTTTCGCTGCTCGGTTCCTATATGGGCACCATGGGCGAACTGCACGAGGTGCTGGGGCACGTGTTTGCAGGCCGGTTGCGACCTGTCGTCGACCGCGTGTTTCCGCTGGCAGAGGTTCGTGCAGCCCACGAATACTTGGCGAGTAGCCAGATGTTTGGCAAAATCGTGCTAAACCCTTAGCTGCGACGGCCAACCCTTGGTGTTAACTTGCCAAAGTGGAGTAGTGGTGCCGTTTGGATATTTCTACAAAATTGTCATTCCGAAGCGCGGCAGTAGCGCGCGAGGAATCTGCTCTTTTACTGCCAGGAGCAGATTCCTCGCCGATCGACCTGGCTCGGAATGACAGAGCCAGAGGAGTGTATTTACGAAACGGCACCACGTCCCAAATTGGGGGCGTACTTGTCCGTTCCGTTCGAACTCAGGCAAAATAGAACACTCCATCGATGCAATCCCTCAAGAGGATTTCCATGAATCTCGCTCGCCAGTCCACAATTCTGTTCTCTCTTATTCTCCCCGTCTTATTTGCTTTGACTGTGCGGTCTGCCGGCCAGACTTCTTCCTCCACGCTGGTCTATCCGCAGCCGAGGCGTGGCGACCAGGTCGACGACTACCATGGCGTCAAGGTCGCCGACCCCTACCGCTGGCTCGAAGACACGGATTCCGCGGAAACTCGCAGCTGGGTCGAGGCGGAAAACAAACTCACCTTCGGCTACCTGGGGCAGTTCCCTTATCGGCAGGCCATTCACGATCGTCTGACCAAGCTGTGGAACTTCGAGCGCTACACCGTTCCTCAGCAGCAAGGCGGGCGCTACTTCTTCCAGCACAACAGTGGCCTGCAAAATCAGAATGTTCTCCTCGTGTCGGAATCCCTCAACGCCGAGCCGCGCGTTTTGCTCGACCCGAATACGCTCTCCCCCGATGGCACAGTCGCGCTCGCCGGTTCCGCAGCCTCGGACGATGGCAAGCTCATGGCTTATGCCCTCGCGGCTTCAGGCTCCGACTGGAATGAGTGGCACGTGCGCGACGTCGACACCGGAAAAGATACTCCTGACCTTCTCAAGTGGGTGAAGTTTTCCGGCGCCTCCTGGAGCAAAGACGGCAAAGGTTTTTACTACAGCCGCTACGACGAGCCCACGGGCGCCACTATGCGGGACACGAATTATTTCCAGAAGCTTTATTATCATCAGCTGGGCACGGCCCAATCCGAAGACAAACTCATCTACGAACGGCCAGATAACAAAGAGCTTGGCTTTGCCGGTAACGTCAGCGATGACGGCCACTATCTGATCATCCACGTCTGGCAAGGCACGTCTCCCAAGAACCGTCTCTACTACAAAGACCTGACCCAGCCCGATTCGCAGGTTGTAAAGCTGCTCGACGACTTCGATGCGCAGTACACGTTCGTCGATAATGACGGCCCCGTCTTTTGGCTGCAGACCGATCTCGATGCCCCCCGCGGACGCTTGATCGCGATTGACACGCGCCATCCCGAGCGCACCAACTGGAAAACTCTTGTCCCTCAGGGCGCAGACAAGCTGGAGTCTGCTAATGTCGTGAACAATTCCTTTCTTCTGGGGTACCTGAAGGACGCGCGAACCGAAGTCCGCGTCCACGACCTGAACGGAATTTTCCTGCGCAACGTCGATTTGCCGGGCATCGGCACTGCCATAGGTTTCGGCGGCAAACGCAAGGACAAGGAAACCTTCTACGCGTTCACTAGTTTCATTTCCCCAACAACTGTCTATCGCTACGATCCGCAAGCCGGCAAGAGTGCCGTCTTCCGCCAGCCCAAGGTCGACTTTGACGCCAGCCGCTACGAAACCGAACAGGTCTTCTACAACAGCAAGGACGGCACCCGCGTTCCAATGTTTCTTACCCATAAGAAGGGGCTGAAGCTCGACGGCCAGAATCCCGTCCTGCTTTACGCCTACGGCGGATTTGATATATCGCTGACCCCTAACTTTTCTGTTCCCAATGTTGTCTGGCTCGAAATGGGAGGTGTCTACGCTCAGCCTAACCTGCGGGGTGGTGGTGAATACGGCGAGGAATGGCACCAAGCGGGCATGAAGCTGAAAAAGCAGAATGTGTTCGACGACTTCCTCGCCGCCGCTGAATGGCTCATCGCAAACAAGTACACCTCAACGCCCAGGCTGGCAATTCGCGGCGGCAGCAACGGCGGCCTGCTGGTCGGAGCCTGTGTGACCCAGCGTCCCGATCTTTTCGGGGCCACGCTCCCGGAAGTTGGTGTCATGGACATGCTGCGCTTCCACAAATTCACCATCGGCTGGGCCTGGACTTCGGACTACGGCTCCTCCGACGATCCTGCGGAATTTAAGGCGCTGTATGCCTACTCGCCGTTGCACAACCTGAAACCGGGAACGAAGTATCCGCCCACGCTCATCGCAACCTCCGATCATGATGACCGCGTGGTTCCCGGCCACAGCTTCAAGTTCGCAGCGACCATGCAAGCCGATCAGGCGGGATCGGCGCCCGTGCTCATTCGCATTGAGACCAAGGCTGGCCACGGCGCGGGCAAATCCATCACGAAGTTAATCGATGAGACCGCGGACACCTGGTCATTCCTTGCGCACAATCTGGATATGAAGCCGACGTTGCACTAGACCAAGATAAGCTTGGTTACCCAGGAGGGGGTCTACGTCTGGGTTTCTGATGACACAAGCTTGCTATCCCGATAGAATAGAAGCATCATGAGCAGCTCGGAACTCCTCAGCTTTGGCAACTACGTCGTCACAGAAGATGGAAAGAAGAAGGTCAAAGAGTTAACCTTTGGCAACGCCGAGCCGGATGGCATCCTGTTGACCTCTGTCGACATGGTGGTGAACTGGATGCGCAAGAGTTCCGTGTGGCCGATGACCTTTGGCCTTGCCTGTTGTGCCATCGAAATGATGGCCATGGGCGCATCCCGTTTCGATATTGCCCGCTTTGGCGCCGAAGTTTTCCGTCCTTCACCACGGCAGTCCGATCTGATGATTATCGCTGGACGCGTTTCCAACAAAATGGCTCCGGTCATTCGTCAGCTGTGGGAACAGATGCCCGAACCCAAGTGGGTTATCTCCATGGGCGCGTGCGCAACTTCCGGCGGTATCTTCAATAATTACGCGCTGGTGCAGGGTGTAAATCAGGTGATCCCGGTTGACATCTACGTCCCGGGTTGTCCGCCGCGCCCCGAGCAACTCATTTATGCCATTACGCTGCTGCAAGAAAAGATTCAGAAAGAGCGTGGCACGATGAGGAAAGCGCTGAATCTGTCTTAGCGTACGCCGAAGTCGCTAGAAGTTTGGAGCCACGATGCGGTTGCCGCCCTCAAATCCCTCCTCCGGCAATCTGCTAAACGCAATTCCATCCACTGCCCGTTCAACCTTTTCCGCGCTCGTAGCAATCCTGCTAATGGTGTCGGTTCCTCTGGCACAAGCGCAGCAGGCGGTCTCTCTGAGTGCAAAAGCAGAGAAGATTCGCCATCACGTGACTGCCTTGTCCCTTGGTTCACCGATTACCGTGATCATGCAAAACAAAGCTGAATATCACGGTTCACTGGGAACAGTGCGCGCCACAGAGTTTGTGGTCAATGAAGTGGACGAGAATCGTCCAGTCACCGTGCGTTATGAAGATGTCAACAAGCTTCGCAATGGCTATGGAGGTTATAACTTCATTTCCGGCAAGCACGTCGATCCTTTCCGCAGCAAAGTTGCTGCCGTCGTCGTTCTTGGGAGCCTTCTTGCGATTGTTCTGGTGATCGTGTCTCTCGACAAGTCTTAACGGTTTGTTGAACAATCCCTTGCAACAATGGAAAAGCCAATCAGTGTAGTCCTGAAGTTCAAGAGGTTTATCAATTCCCGCCAGGCTGGAGCAGTCTCTCCGTCAGAAATTGTTAGCGTGATACTGGCGTCGGCGGTTGGTGCTCAGGCCACACTGTGGTGATGACAAGTGCGACTACTATTCCCATCGAAACCTCAAGGAACCGGTGCACCGCAGTCACCCACGGACTATTGGCGCGCGGGATGAGCAGGATAATCGCAAGGGTGACACTGGCATGCCGGTACGCGGTTCTCTCCACCCGAAAAGCCGAACACAGTAGTCCGACTACAAGCACGGCTACGCCGAAAACAAGAACGTTACCCCGGAAGTGCATTGCTACCAGCCCTCCACAGGCAGCGCCCAATGCTGTGCCCGCGAATCTCTGCAGGGACAGCGGTAGCGAGTCTGCCAAGGTGGATTGCATGACAATGAGGGTCGAGATCGAAGACCAATAGGCTTCCGGCAGCCCAAGCAGCTGGGCTACCAGCAAGGACAGTACAGCGGCAGACGCAACTCGCACAGAATGTATAGGGTTCGCTGGGTTTTGCCCTGCGATGATCGATTGACGTAAGTGTTCGGTGTTCATCGGGTTGCCTCTATCTCCTATCCATGACTGGGCGAGCCTTTGACGGCCGTAAGGCCTGATTCGTGGGGCGTTTGGTTGTTGTTAGCGCACATTCAATGGCACAGAAGCGAACAGCGCACTGACTCCATTCCACAGAATCTGAACTCCAATACAGACCAGCAGAAACGACGAAAGCCGCATGATTGCGGTCATCGCCGAGGCTCCCAGGATTTGCGCCAGGCGGTCTGCGAAGCCATAGCACAGGAAAATGCTGAACGCGATCACTAGCGACCCGAGCAGCGCTGTCACGACGGCCCAGGGCTCGACTCCGTGGCGGACTGCGTTTGCGCCCAAAGTGATTGCCACTGAAATCGATCCTGGACCTACCGTCAGAGGCAGAGTCAGTGGGTAAAACGCTTGACCAAAGGGGTCTTGCGGTTTTGCGTTTCGGTGTACCTCGCTGCGTTCATCGTCCTCCCGTTGCTTGAGCATCGTCCATCCCGTCGAGATGACAATCAACCCTCCGCCAACTTGCACCACGGGCAGGGAAATTCCAAAGAAGGCAAGAACATGCGTGCCAATGAGATAGGAGCCCACTAACAAGAAAAAGCTGTTTCTGGCAATCCGCCAGGCTAGTCCCATTCGCGCTTGCGGCGAGGACTCCCGCGTAAGTGCAAGAAAGATTGGGCTTCCTCCCAGCGGGTTCACGATGGGGAAGAGTGCACTGAGAATCAAAACCAAGCTTTTCGCTGCTTCCGCCATCATTCCTCCGGCCTTGCATTATAGCCGTGCCGCATGGGCAACAGAGGGGATCGGTCACACGCTGTTAAAGAAAAATTGACACTATCGTGACAACTCCGGCCCTTTGCTTTGGGATACTGCGGCCCTCTAGAATCCGCGTCGCAGGCATTCCGCAGCCGGAAGCGGCACCCGAAGTTTCTTGAAGGGGACAACTATGAGACCTCACGTCATTGCCTTTGCGTTTGCCGTTTCCATGATGGGCCTGTGTGGCGCGATCAGCGCGCAGACCAGTCCGCCCGCTGCTTCTACCGGGTGTAACAGCCCGAATGGAAACCGCTTCAACCTGGAGCCGCGTCCCAACGCCGTGGTTGAGGCGGCTGAATCCGTTGCTGTGCTGCCCAACCGGGCGGGTGCGAATATCGATTTGGTTGTTGCCACCGGGAACGATGCCCGCGGATCGTTCGATAACCCCAACGCGACCATTATCAGTGCGGACGCCTTTTATGTTCAGCGCTCGAACTCCAACTGCGCTGCCGATTTTGAAGGTGGCATACCCGAGATTGACAACATCTTCGATTCATTTGTCCCCTTCGGAAGCCCTACCGTCGTGGCCGATCCCGCACGCGACGCATTCTTCTTGGTAGATCTCAGATTTGGCATCCTTCACGACGACAACGGTGTCGGGATCATCCGGGCGACGGCAGCGAATCTTCTCGATCCGAAGGCCTGTCCGAATGGCACAGAAGTCGGAACGGCAACCTGCTGGACCACCGGGGCGGTCACCAACATTACTTCGCTCAATGCATTCCTCTCCAATCCGCAGATCGCAGTCGATACAAGAAAAACTGGGATAGGGGCTGGCGATATCTACACCGTAGTTTCTCAGGCGGACCCCAACAATACGCTTCACAAAAGCGTCTTCCTGACGGCCTGCACCAGCCTGCTCAACTGTGGCAATTCCATCAAGATCAGCGGAGCCGACCTGGAAGGAGACTATGGGTGGGTGCAAGTACGTCCGGACGGTAGCATCACAGTGTCGTATCGGAACACGAGCTTTCCAGGAGTTAATCCGGAGACCATCAAATTTGCAAACTGCAAACCCAAAGGTGCGCCTGCATCGCCCACGTGTAGCGCACCGGTGGTCATCACTACAGAAAAGAATCCGGTTTTCGCAAGTAATGAAGGGGATGCTCCCACCTTGAATGTCCTCTATCCAAAGCATGCGCATCGTCTGGAAAGCGACGGGAAGACCGTAACCACGTTTCTGGTTTATGACCGTTGCAATGTACCCATCATGTCCCTCGGCGTTGCAAGCTTTGTTTGTCCGAAATCCGAGATCGCGATGACCACTTCCAAAAACGGCGGCACGACTTGGTCTCCGATTTCGGCCAGTACGACCAGCCCGGGACAGCAATTTTTCTCCGCGATCGCGACCGATGCTTCGACTGGAACGGTCAACATCGCCTACTACTCCACTGAGAACGATCCCTTTGGAGAGCGCCCGCAGGTTTTTCTCGCTCAGGTGGCACCCGGCGGGACGACGGTAGGCACGCCGAAGTTGCTGACATCGGCGTCGGCAGATATGCAGGCATCGTCGCCGATCCTGCTTCCGTTCCAAGCTACTGGGTTTGGCGACCGCATCGGGCTGGCGGCAGCCGGAACAGGAACAGCGGGGAAGAGCCGCGCCTATGTGGGCTTTACCTGGAGTAGCGTGCCCGGAACTTATGGCGGCGTTTCCAGCACCGATGTGAATAATCATCTGACGCTGTTTCAGTACTAGCGCGGGCAGCGAGCTATACGAGTTTGGGGGAGAATCGAGATGGAAGCAATAAAGACCGGGACACTGGCAATCGTTGTTGGATCATTACTGCTCCTTCAGCCGCTACAGGCCCAGAGCGTTCGTCGCAGTGGCGCGGCAGGGAAGAACCAGGCAAGCATGCCAAAGGCTTTCCAGGGCTTCCGGATTCCGCCATCGGCACCGCTTCGGTTTCTCGCGTCCGATGAAGGCAGAGGCCTTCTGAAAGCGACTGGACACCCGTTGGCGCAATATGCCATCCAGGCGTTTGGCGAGCCTTCGCAAGCCGCAGTGGCGGCTGCTGCGCGGTTCCAACAGGCCGCGAGTGTCACTCAGTCAGTAGTGTCTGGGCAACAGTTAGCGGCTGCCTCCGTTCCGTGCGCCGGAACTAGCGGCGCCCTTTTCAACCTGGAACCGCGGGCGAATGCAGTCGCACAAAATCAGGCAAATGCTGATTTTCTGCCCAACCGCATTGCGGCGGGAGACGACCTGATCGTGCAAGCGGCGAACGACTGGCGTGGCAATTCGACCACGGCTAAATGGGACCAGAACGTGAGCGGCTACTACGTACACCGCTCAACCACTGCAGACTGTAGCGTGCAGTTTGAAGGTGGCCTGCCGACCTTTACAGCCCAGGGCAATCCGGAGATGGGAATCGGGAACGTGGTAGTCGCGGCGGACCCTGCCCGGGATGCATTCTTCATGGCGGATGTGCGCCTAGCCAATACGGGAGGAGTGGGTTTGTTCCGCGCCTCCGCTTCCACATTACTCAACACGACAGCTTGTCCAAATGGAACACACTCCCAGGCCCAGGCGACATCTTGTTGGAAGACGACGGCTCCCGTGCTGCTCTTCCCACAGCCCATTTTCGATTCAGTGAACGATCTGCCCCGCATCGCCCTGGATGAGCGTCCCAACGGGGCGGGAACGGGAGCAGGCAACGCCTATGTGGTGAGCACGCAGTTCAGTTTCTCGCTACAGACAAGCGTCATCGCTCTCGCGGCCTGCAGCAATACGCTGAACTGCAGCCCGGCTCTCACTGTGAGTGGCCCCGACATCAGCTCCGGTTTTCCGGATGTGCGGGTACGCCCGGATGGCCAGATCACTGTTTCCTATCTCGTCGCCAACAGCAATGGAAGCGAGAGCATTAAGTATGTGGCGTGCACTCCGGCGGTCGCTCCGAAAGTGCCCACCTGCGGTGCACCCACTTTGGTACGCAACATAGTCCGTCCCATCGCGCCTAGCAGTGGATCGCCCGTCCAGACAGAGTTACTTAACGTGAATCTGTTAGCGTTTACGTATCCGAAGCACGCGCATCGAGCGGAGTCCGGAAATACTTTCACAACCTTCCTCGTCTATGACGATTGCAAGCGTCAATTCCTCCAGGGGAACCCTCCCTTTGCTGTATGTCTGGATGCGGAAGTCTTGATGACCAGTTCCACAGACAATGGGAAAACGTGGTCCACTCCGGTATCTGCGGACAACGCGGCGGGCCACCACTTTTATCCGGTTATTGCCACCGATGCCTCCACTGGGTTTGTGAACATCGCCTACTACAGCACGGAAGGTGACACGTTTAATCACGACATACGCGTGGTGCTGAACCAGATCGCGCCCGGTGCCACGAAGATTGGTCCGGCAAAATTCGTAACTCAAACGCTGACCCCGATTGATTCCGATCCCGGCAATACGGGGGCCGATCTATTCGAAACGTTTATTGGGGT
This sequence comes from uncultured Acidobacteriaceae bacterium, assembly GCA_964619065.1. Taxonomy (GTDB): domain Bacteria; phylum Acidobacteriota; class Terriglobia; order Terriglobales; family Acidobacteriaceae; genus JANXUC01. The sequence continues at coordinate 41,575 of CAZUCC010000010.1, forward strand.
AGTTGCGCGCGGTACCGCCTCTGGACAAAGCAAGGTCTATACGTCCTTCCATACCAACGCAGTGTCAGGAACGTACGGAGGCCGTGCGTTGCCGGAAGAGAACAACCACATCGGTGTATTCGTCTACTAGGTCAGATCAGTGGGACGACGATCTTTGGCGGCGGTGGTGCCGCCGCTAAATGTTCCGGTCTAGGATGTGGAACGGTGTTGAGGTGACGCCATAACAACGGCTCAGAATGGAGAGCCGTTATTGAATCTTGAATTCGATTTTGATCAGTGTCTGAATAGACACGGGCTGGCCGTTCAATCGGTAAGGTTTGTACTTCCATTGCTTGACTGCATCACTGGCGGACTGACGGAGCAGCGGAGGACCGCTGACCACCGTGACGTCATGCACCGATCCATCCTCGGCGATTAGAGCTTGCAACACGACGGTGCCTTGCTGGCGCACTGAACGCGCCTGTGTCGGGTACACTGCGGCGACCCTGTGTTCGATCTCCCCTGGGGTGACACCCTGAGAGATTGGAGCAGACCGGCGCGGCAGCGAAACGGGGGCGGTCAACAGACTGCTGACTGTCTCTGTACCCTTGCTGTTCGTGGTCCCTAAACCAGCCAGGGCCGGGGGCGAATCGGAATCTGATGGGCTGTTTCGTTCGGAGTTTATCACGCGAATCGGCTGCGTAACTTCTCGGGTGGAGGTTGCAATCCGGTCCAGGCTCGCAGCCTTTGTCAGGGACTCGCGGTGGGATTTCGAGGCATCCAGCTGGGTTGGTTCGGCGTCGGAGATCGCTGGATTCGGTTTAGCGGATAGCGGATCTGGGAGCGGAGTTGTCACAGTGCTGGTTACCGCAGACGCAGCGACCGGAGCCGGACTTGGCTGGGCGGCCGCGGTAGCTGCAGCACGGCGGAAGGACCACCACCCAGCGATAGAGGCGAGCAGTACCGTCGCCAATCCGATGAGGACTATGTAGGAAGTGCGCGAGAGTTTCTGAGAGTATGCCGTTTCGTCGGCTGCCATGTAGGCGGCAATGTTGACGTCGCCCGGCGACGGCCTTTTGGGCATGACTCCCGGGGCAGTGATTACCGCAGGTAAACTCTCCGCTTGAACCGCGGCCCGAGTTGCCGGTAATGCTGGAAGCGGCAGTGGCGCTACGGTCGGAGGTTTCTGTTCCTGTACTTGCGCTACCTCTGGCGGGGACGGCGGAGATGGCACCAATGAAACCGAAGGTCCAAGGGTAGTCTGAGAGTGACTTGCGAGCGCTCGTTCCTCCCCGGAGTCCATCTCCGAGTCTTCCAGGACAAGTTCTGCAAGCTGTTGCAGAACGTCCATGTGCCGTTCCGTAAAGGCGGCGGGGCGGGGTGAAAAGACCTCGAGAATCCCCACGACTTTTTCAGCATTCTTGATGGGTGCAACTGCCAGAGCACGCAACCCCAGGGCACGGCAAGCTGCGCTGTCGACCCGTTCGTCCGTCTCGGTATCCTCGCAGCGTAGCGCCTGACCTGTGCGCAGGCATTCCCCCGAGACGCCGGAGCGATCATCCAGCCGCGAGCCGATTGGTGGAGCCATTTCTCCAGCACGCGCGAGGCACATCACCGCTCCTTCTTTCCGCAACGCGAGCGCGGCACCGGAAGCACCGGTTGCACTCAAGGCCGCCTCTGCGATTCTGCGCAAAGTTTCGTCGGCATCGTTCGTCGCCGGAGTGGGCCAAGGACGCAGGTGTTCCGGCGAAACAAAGGAAAGAACGTTGCTGGATTGTGGCATAGCTGGCTCCCGGGGCAGTGACAAAGCGGAACAAGAAAACGATGACAAACTTGAAAGATGAGTCTGCGACAATCGACGCTACATGTCAACCGAAACCCCAGATTTGATGCGGGAATCACCGGAATCCCACCAGCTTGCTGTAAGCCCGAGAGTAAGGAGGCTAAGGCCTCTCGGATTCGATTCGCATCCTCCTAAAAATCAATAGGTTGCGTCTGTTGTGACATTTGCAGCCCGAATTCCTGAGCTTTCCCCTGCTGCAAGCTAGCGCTCTGAGCGCCCAGAATGCCTGCCCTTCCTATTTCTTACTTCTCATTTACCATGTGAATTCTCCTTAGATTCTGCGACCAAATCATGAGCGGATGAGTGGCAACGCCCAGGGTCGCCTGGAGAGGTGTTCGCCGGAAATTTTGGTAGGAATATTGAAACCGCGATTACGCCACGGTCATCTATGTGAACTGACTTGAAGCTGCTTGCGTCGTGCAGGAGCTTATCCAATGGAGAGAAAAATTCAATGAAACAGTTTAAAAACGGTTTTGCTGCAGTCATTTTCCTGCTAGCTCCCGCGTTTGCGCAGACTTCTACATGGACGATTGACCCGATGCACTCCGCAGCGGAGTTTAGCGTGCGGCACATGGCCATTTCGAACGTAAAGGGCAACTTCACGAAAGTCTCCGGCACAGTGTCCCTCGATGAGAAAGATATAACCAAGTCGTCGGTCGATGCAGTGATCGACGCAAGCTCCGTCGATACACGCGTTGCCGATCGTGATGCGGATCTGAAGAGCCCCAAGTTTTTCGATGTGGCGAAATTTCCAACACTTACGTTTAAGTCCAAGAAGATCGAGAAGAGCGGCGACAAGCTCAGCTTGACGGGAGATCTCACCATTCACGGCGTGACCCGCGAAGTGACTCTGGACCTCGAACCCTCCACGGCCACGGTCACTGATCCCTGGGGCAATGAACGGCGCGGATTTTCCGCGACCACGAAGATCATTCGCCAGGACTTTGGCCTGGTTTGGCAGGGAGCAGCCAAGACCGGAGAAATGGTGATTGGCGATGAGGTCAAGATTGCTTTGGAGATTGAGCTGGTAAAGAAGAAGTAGTAGACGATGGTTGGAGGCACGGGCGTCCTCGCCCGTGCGTTTGTTCTGTCTATCTGCTCCGTGGCGGCACTCTTGCTTTCAGGTCTATAATGTTGACAGCGCTTTTGAGGTGTCCTATGACGCCACGCTGTTGCATCGCCTGTGCCATACTCCTCCTGCTCTCCTCGTTGAGCGTGGCTGACAACCAGACGCGCCCGCTCCCTGCCACGCCCAAGACTTCCACGCCGATGACCAAAGAGACGCGAATGAATGTGATTCGCTCCCTGAACGCGGAGCTTGTCTACATTCGCATGCCGTTTCCCATGGGAGAAAAAGGTCTTCGGCTGCGCAACGGTGTGGTGACGCCCGACAAGGAAACGCTGCAGATGATGCTGGCGAGCTTTGGTCCATCTGTTAAACCCGGCGATCAGGCTCGTATCAGCAACGTGGTCATCCACGATAAAAGCATTGTGTTCGAAATCAATGGCGGCCCCCGCAAGAAAACGAAGTGGTACCAACGCATCTCGATTTCCGGCACGGGCGGGGAAACACCAGTAGCACCCACAGATCAGGATGCGAATGCGCGCGGATCGTTTGTCGAGCTTCAGTTCGATCATCACGTTCCTGAGATCACCCCCGCCGAATTGAAAACTCTATTGCGTCCGGTATTTGATTTCGACGCCAAATCCGCCATTGAATCGTACCTGGAAACCGTGCCGCCGAACGTGAAGGAAGCCATCCAGAATCACAGGGTGCTGGTAGGCATGAACCGGGAAATGGTGACCTACTCCAAAGGCCGCGCAGAGAAGAAGATTCGCGAAAAAGATGGTGAAATCGAATATGAGGAATGGATTTACGGCGAGCCACCCAAGGATGTAGAGTTCGTCCGCCTGGTTGGTGATGAAGTCGTGCAGATGAAGATCATGAAGATCAATGGGCAGCGAATTATCAACACGCAGAAGGAAGTCGATCTTGCGTCTCCCCAAGCGGTGGCCAGCGACACCGGAAAACCACCTGCAGTTCCCGATCACAAGCCCACATTACGCCGTCCCGGGGAAGATGAAAGCGGGGACGACGCCACTCAAGGGCAGACTACCCAGGGCCAGCCTACAGCGCGCCCGCGAAGCCTTCCTCCCTTGGGCGATCCCAACAAGAAAGACCCGAATTTTCAGCCGGCTACTTAGCGGGTTGGGAAGCCTTCCGTTCCCATTTTCTGACGTCATTGGCGTGCTACCACTGCGCCCTTTACACTAAGAGTACGTGAAGATTGCTCTGGGTCAAATTAACCCCACGGTCAACGATTTTGCCGGAAACGCGGCCAAAATTGTGGACTATTCGCATCGTGCCCAAAGCGCTGGCGCGAAGCTGGTCCTTTTTCCGGAACTAGCTGTTTGCGGTTATCCGCCCCGCGATCTGGTGGAGCGTCCCACTTTTCTTGCGCGAAACCGCGAAATGCTGGAACAGGTTGCCCGGCAAACCCCGGGTATCAGCGTGGTCTGCGGCGTCGTGACGCTGGCTGACATCGGCAGCGGCAAGTCGGCCCTCAACTCCGCGGCTATGTTGCAAGATGGCCGGGTTGCCTTTGTGCAGTCCAAGATGCTGCTCCCGACCTATGATGTTTTCGACGAAGCTCGCAATTTTGCTCCCGCGCCGAGTCAACAAACTTACGGCTTTGACGGAAACTGCCTGGCCCTGACGATTTGCGAGGATGCTTGGAACGACAAGCATTTTTGGCGCAAGCGGCTATACGCCATCGACCCCGTGGAGAACCTCGTGCGCGCGGGTGGGAATCTGATGCTCAACATCTCGGCTTCTCCGTTCTGGCTTGGGAAGCGCGAGCTGCGCCGTGACATGCTGGCCTCGATCGCCCGTACCTACCGTATTCCCGTCGCCATGGTCAACCAGGTCGGAGGCAACGATAGCCTGGTGTTCGATGGCTCGAGTTTCGCGCTGGATTCGCACGGAAACGTCATCGCGCAAGCACGTTCGTTCGAAGAGGATCTGGTGCTCTTCGATACCAAAGCTTTGACCGGCGACATGCATCCGCTCATGGAAGGTGAGGAGGCGAGTGTCTACGCGGCTCTTGTTCTTGGCACCCGCGATTATGTGCGCAAGTGCGGATTCCAGCGGGTGATCATTGGACTTAGCGGCGGAATCGACTCTGCACTGACGACGACCATCGCCGCGGAGGCCGTTGGTCCGGAGAACGTGATTGGCGTGGGTATGCCGGGACCGTATTCTTCACGGGGTAGCATCGACGATGCGCGGGAGCTGGCGAAGAATCTGGGGATTCGTTTTGAATTGCTTTCCATCAATGAAATTTTCAACGCCTGCAGCGGGATCCTGCAAGACGTTTTTGCCGGAAGGCAGCCCGATGCGACCGAGGAAAATATTCAGTCTCGCGCTCGCGGCATGGTGCTCATGGCGCTTTCCAACAAGCTCGGAGCCATCGTCCTCAGCACAGGTAACAAATCGGAATTGGGCGTTGGGTATTGCACTCTTTACGGCGACATGGCCGGCGGTCTTGCTGTCATCTCGGACGTGCCGAAAACCATGGTGTACCGCCTCAGCCGCTATGTAAATTCGCGATGTCCAGTGATACCGCAGGCCACGCTCGACAAGCCGCCGTCGGCGGAGCTGCGCCCCGACCAAAAAGATACGGATAGTCTGCCGCCCTACGATGTGCTGGACGCGATCCTCGAAGACTATGTGGAAGACAGCAAGGCGCCGGAACAGATTGCGTCCGAGCACGGTTTCGAGATCAGCCTTGTGCGTCGAGTGGTGCGCATGGTCGATGGTGCCGAATACAAACGCCAGCAGGCATCTCCGGGATTGAAGATCTCGGGCAAGGCTTTCGGCATGGGGCGCCGTTTCCCGATCGCAGCCAAGCCGGAAGCTTAAGGAAATGTTGAATAAGCTGAGCGGGGGTTCTTCGCTGCGCTTAAGATGACAGGGAAAGGAAGCTTGTAAATTCAGATTTTCCGGCGAAAGCGTTGAGCTGATGAAACACATCCTGGTCAGATACACTATGAGTCGGCTGCTGCCAATAAGCATCTACGAAAGGCTCCAAATGTTCAAACGCATTTTTCTTACTCTGATTTTAGTTCTGATTCTCGGTTTTCTTACAGTCACAACCTTCGCCCAGGATAAAGTAGCCAAGTCTCCCATTGTTCTTCTACCTTCCGAGGAGACGGTCAACGGGTTCATGCGCTACACCTTCGGTTATGATGAGGGTACGACCTGGAAGATCTCGAGGATTCAGACCTCCCCCTATGGCATGGCGGAAGTCAATGTGGTAGTCGCTCAGAAAGATCAGCAGGCTGCCTATCGCCTGCTTGTGACTCCTGACGGCGCGCACGTCATTGTAGGCGATGCGATTCCGTTCGGTCTGAAACCTTTTGAACCCGCCCGGAAGCGGCTGGATGCTGGCGCCACGGGTCCGTCGAAAGGCCTGCCTACAGCCGCGGTGACCATCGTGGAATTCAGCGATTTCCAATGTCCCCACTGCAAAGAGGCTCAGCCCGCGGTCGAGAAGATTTTGACGGCGCATCCCGAAGTAAAATTTGTATTTCAGAATTATCCGCTCCCCATGCACGACTGGGCGCGCAAAGCCGCCGCCTACGCCGACTGCGTAGGACATTCCTCCAAATCCGACGTGTTTTGGAAGTTTGCCAGCGATGTGTTCGAAGCGCAGAGCCAGATCACAGCGTCCAATGCCGATGAAAAGCTGACCGCCCTCGCCGCGGGAGCGGGAGCGAAGGGCACGGAAATTGCCGCTTGCGCGGCGGCTCCGGCAACCGATGGGCACATTCAGAAGTCCATTGATCTCGGCAATGCCACAGAAGTGACCAGCACGCCTACGTTCTTCATCAACGGGCGGAAGATGGGGAATCTTGCGGGGGTTCCAGACAATATCGTGAATGAGATTCTTGCATTCCACGCCAAGGAAGACAAATAGGGATTGTAAGAGCCAAAGCAAAAAGCAGATTCCTCAGGGCTGAAGCCCTTTGGAATGACAATAAACTTAAAGAAGTCCTCAACCACTTACCGCGCGGGCGAAAGCCAGATCTCGGCGGCTGCATCCCGTTCCGTGTTGCTCACAATGTGCGGCGTCACAACGACGAGGAGTTCATTCTGTGTTTCGTCCCGCTGATTTCTGGACGTAGCCTTGCGCAGGAGTGGAATCTGCCCGAAGGCCGGAACGCCGTCTCGCGTCCCCTGTTCTGAAAGAGTGATGAAACCCGCTACCACGGCAGCCTCGCCGTCGCTCAAAGTAATTTGGCCTTTGTAGGCGCGGTTCGAAATGATGGGAATGCCGTTGATGTTCGTACCCGACAATGCCCGAATGCTCAAATCGAGATCCAGGCTCACGTCGCCATTGCCGTGGATGGTGGGCTTGGCTTTCACGTTCAAGCCGACATCCTCGTATGTAAAAGAAGGGAAGGGAGCTTGAAACGAGTTATCCGCAATTACATTCGCAATTTGCGGGGTGTTAAAGACCGGAGCGAATTGCGCGTTCAAAATAGGGTAGCGCGAACCTAGCAATAATTTAGCCTCCTCCCACTGCGCTGCCCGACGCGTGACGTGCTCCATGCTCATGATGTCCGAGCTGTTCAGGGAGAGCTCGGCCCCCGCGGTTCCGAGAGAAACTCCGGTCAGAGTTTTGCCTCCGCCAAACGTTGCCAGAGGTTGTGAGAAGATCGAATTCTGCTGGTTTTGTTGCTGTGCCAGCAGCGCGGAAATCGCGGTTTGGTTTGCTTGGTTAATGCCGCCACTGGCGATGAGTTGATTGATCAAATCCTGGATATTCTGGCCGCCCAACGCGGTCAGAGCGGCGCCGGGGATATTAAATACCTGAAACTGATTGGGAATCTGCACGCCCATCTTGCGCACAAACGTGTGATCGATGGCATACACCTTCACATCGAGCAGCACCTGGGGTTTTCCCTGGTCAACTCCTTCCAGTAGCCGGGTGGCGGCTTCCAGAATTCTTTGGGGAGCACGTACAGTGATGGTGGAGGACGCCGGTTGCACGCTGACGAAGCGAATATCAAACAGGTTCCGCAGCAGGTTGGAAATGTCGTTCAAATTCTGTGGCGTGTTCGATCCGGAAATATAGAACGTCCGATAGGCCATGCGTTCGTACGCGCGGCGGTTCTCCGGGCTCTCTTGCGCGACGAGGATTTGCTTTTCTTCGAGAGGCGTCCAGAAAGTTTTTGTGAGGTCGCACGCCGCCTGCATCGCCGTATAGAAATCAACATTCTCCACGTTGAAATTGACCGGCCGTGACTGCACGGAGTCGTCCACTGTGATCGCGAGCCCAAACTGCTGCGCAACCTGCATCAATAAGCCACGGCCATCTCCGCGGTAGTGAAATGTTTGCGGTCCCTTGCCCGGGTGCAATTCCACAGGGCCTGCGCTGGCGGCTACACGCGACGGGACTGCCGCGGGCGGACTCCACTCACCCAGCATGTCTTTCAGCCGCTGAAGCGCGAATTCATTAGCGGGGTCGAGCTGAATCGCGGTTCTAAACTCGGCGAGGGCCTCAACCTTGTGATTGTCGGAGAGAAATTGGTTCCCCCGCTCGAGATGGTCCCGGATACGTTGCTGTCGCGTCAGTTCCTTCGCGGTCGCGTAGTTCGCATCGTCGGGAGCGAGCTTGGAGGCCTCCTCGAAGGCCTCGAAGGCGTCATCGTTACGATGATCCCGCTGATACTTAAGCCCTCTGGAATAGGCCTGCTTGGCTCTTTTGCGGTCCTGCTTGGAGACCTCACAGCCCTGCTCACCCGCTCTGCAAGGGGGAGCGGCCGCCGCAGCCTGCTGGGCCCGCACTGAAGCAGACACCAGCAACAACGCCAAAATGGACACAATGAACCGCATTTAAGAAGATTGTAACTGGGGTAGGAAGCGTTAAGGGGATTCTACGCTAGTACTAGCACCTTCGATTACACGAGGGCGGTAGTTGCTCCTCGCCAAGACGGCTTAGGCTTAAACTTCGTCGTCACTCAACATGATGCGCTGGATCGACCGTGCTCGCCCAGTTGCTTCATCGCAGTCGATCACCACGGCACATAACCGTACATCGCCGTCGGCAGCCTCGAATCGCACTGGCATGTTGTTGAGGAATTTCTCGATGATCAATTCTTTCCGTACTCCAATCACGCTGTCGTAAGGACCGGTCATTCCCACGTCGGTTTGGAAGGCTGTTCCGTTGGGTAGGACGCGTTCGTCCGCCGTCGGTATGTGCGTGTGCGTGCCCAAAACTGCGGTGACCCGGCCATCCAAATACCAACCCATAGCCATTTTCTCGGACGTAGTTTCAGCATGGAAATCGAGCAGGATCACCTTGGCCGTCGTCTGCTTCAGCAGGTCATCCGCTTTGCGAAAGGGGTCGTCATTCGATCCCATGAAGACGCGCCCCTGCAAATTCATGACGGCGTAAAGAACGCCTCCGCGAGTCGTACCCTCATAGAGGCCCCAACCCGGCATCTTCGGAGGAAAGTTTCCCGGACGCAGCACCCGGCGAGCTGGACTATGCGGGTTTCCGTCCGCCATCTCGAAGTACTCGATGATCTCGCGTTTATCCCAAATGTGATTACCGGTGGTGATGACATCGATTCCGAGGTCGAACAATTCCTCTGCAAGGGCTCCTGTGATGCCAAAGCCAGCAGCAGAGTTTTCACCATTTGCCACCGCTAGATCTACGGCATGCTCGGTTACTAATTGCTTCAGACGCTTGCGTACGATGGTCCGCCCGGGGCGGCCAAAAATGTCCCCAATGAAAAGAATGCGCAAAGAGTGCTCCTGGAATGCGATGGTATCACGCGGACTTTCGGGCTACGGAGCGAGTTCGACCGTACGAAGGAAGTCGTAGTTGCCGGCGGGATTGAGCGTCAGACCCAGCACGCGCCGTCGGTGTACGAGCACATTGTCAAAGTACCAAAGGTGAATGTAAGGAAGGTCGGTGGCTAGAATTCCTTGAAGTTCCGCGTAAATCGCCTTGCGTTGGACTGGGTCGAGCGTGCGGCGTCCTTCGTCAATAAGAGCATCCGCGCGTGAGTTTGTGTAGAAACCGCGATTGGCTCCATTCGGAGGAAATCGCGAAGAGTGAAAGACATACTCGAAGATATCTGGATCCTGATTTCCACCAATCCAGCGGAGTGAGTAGAACTGAAACGCGCCTTTTGCCACGTCCGCCTGGAACGTAGCCGATTCAAAGCTGCGAATGTCGAGCGCTATACCAGCCCTGGCGAGTTGTTCTTGGAGCACGGCCGCCATCAGACGCGTGCTCCCATCAGTGGACGTTTTCATGGTGAGCCGGAAACGCACGCCGCTGCGTAGCGGATATCCGGCGTCGTCAAGGAGTTGCCCTGCCTTCACTAGATCATGTTCGTAGTGTGGAACTTCGCCGTCATAGGCCCAGCTCTGCGGTGGCAAGATGCTATAGGCGGGCTTGGCTTGATTTCGCCACAAAGATTCGATGAGCGGCTTGCGATCAATCGCATATGCGATTGCCTGCCTCACCCGCGCATCTTTGAGAATCGGGTCGCGAAGGTTGAACGCCAAATAGGCATACACAGTCCCGGGCTCTCGTAGAACGTCGAGATTCTTGTCGCTGGTTAATACCGCTGATACATCGGCGGAAAATGCGTTGCACGCCACATCCGCGCTGCCTTTACGCAACTCGAGGGCACGAGTGGTCTCATCGGGCACGACCAGGAAGCGCACGGAGTGCAACTTCGGCTTCTCGCCCCAATAATCGTCGTTGCGGGCCAAGACTACATCTTGATCTTGTGCCGCGCTCACGAAACGAAATGGTCCCGAACCGATCGGTCGCGCACTCACCTCGGTACCGCTGCCATATGGAACGATCCCACTGGCCCCTTCGGATAAATTCCACGGCAGAGTGGCGAACGGTTCTTTTAAACGAAATACAACCGTGAAATCATCGGGAGTTTCAATGTCGGCCACATATTTGTAGGCAGCGGCTTTGGTGCTGGGAATCTTACTTTGCAGCAGGGAATCAAAAGTCCACTTCACGTCGCGCGCCGTGAGGGGGCGCCCGTCATGGAATCGAACCCCGTGCCGGAGGTGAAAGACATAGCTCAGAGAATCCGGCGCCTCCCAACGTTCCGCGAGGCTGGGTTGCAATTTGAAATGCTCGTCGCGGCGCAGAAGCGCATCGAAGATGAGTTCACCAATCCGCTCCGATGGTCCATCGATTCCGACGCGCGGATCAAGATTCGTCGGACTGCTCTCGATGATCATTACAAGGGTGTTGGGGTCGGGACGTTGCGAACAGGAGAGACTTGTAGCTATCAGAACGCCGAGCAATATTTGAGGACTAATTCGCACAAGTCGGTTATACATACGAGGCTTTGCCCAACACGGCAGGCCGCTTGGCGCCGGTCGCCGAGGGAACGTTGGAAGGCCGCCGATGCCAGGTCTCATAGGCAAGCAATGCAAATGCAGCGGCCTCTTTTGCCTCCGAAGGCAGCCCCAATTCGTCCGAAGAGCGCACTACAAGTCCTAATGGTGCCACCGCATTCGCGAGCATGGCCATGAGGGTCGCGTTTTTCAATCCACCTCCGGAGACGATGAGCTCCTGATACGCTGCTTTTTTCTGCAGCACAAAATGCTGAATGGATTCTGCAATTGAACGTGCCGTGAGCGCCGTGGCAGTGGCGAGGATGTCTTCCTTGCGTGCGCCGCCACAGGCACGAGTGAAATGCGCGGCAAACTCCCTGCCGAATTCTTCGCGTCCCGCAGTCTTCGGCGGCTTGGCTCGAAAGAAGGGCGTTTTCAGATTCTCCTCTAACACGTTCTCGAGCACCGCTCCCATGGCGGCCGTGTGTCCTGCCCGATCATAGGGCTTGCGGAGAAAGCGTTCGGCTAACGCATCGATCACCATATTTCCTGGGCCAGTATCGAATGCGATGACATCCTTTTGGGCCGCGTTCGGAGGAATTGCCGTCAGGTTGGCAATACCGCCGATGTTCTGCACAATCCGGCCCTTGGTGGCATGACGGTAAAACATGAAGTCAAGAAATGGAACGAGCGGAGCGCCCTTTCCACCCACCGCTATATCCGCTACGCGGAAATCGGAAATAACGGGAACGTCCAAACGCTGGGAAATGAGTGCACCTTCCCCTGTCTGCCACGTAACCGCCAATTTATGCCCAAGATAGGTTTCTGGGGCTCCCTGATGATAAAGCGTCTGGCCGTGACACCCCACAAGCTCGGCCCGGACGCGGAATCTTTGCTGAGCTGACTGAACCGCTTCAGCGTAGAGTTCCCCCAATAGAAAATTCAACCGAGCCAGGTCTGCAACCCGCGCGGACGAAGCGTTCATCATTGCTAACACGACGCGACGTACAGGCTTGGGATAAGGGAATTCGGCATGACCGAGTAGACTAAAGGAGAAATTGGGAGCGCCCCTCGTTTTTTTGGAGGAGCGTTTGAGGGAAGAACTTTTGCGCGAAAAAGGTCCGGAGATTCTCACCAGCGCAACATTGATTCCATCCGCCGAGGTCCCACTCATTACGCCGGCAACGATCATGCCTGTTCCTCGCGGGCCAGCGTTTCCATGCGCACGCGTTCTCCAAGTTCCCACAGCATACGAGAAAAGTTCGCCACTCTGGCTTGTGTTGGACGAGTTCGTGCCCGCGTCGCAAGTATCTTCGCGAACTTCTTCTTGTGGCGCGCCACTCTCGCCGAAGATTCTTGTACCTTCGCGCCCAAACGGTGGTCACGATCAACTTCTCGCGCCACGGAATCATAGGCTCGCAAAATTTGTTCCTCGCTGTGGCAGATTAGCAACAAGTCAGCGCCTGCACGCAATGCCTGCGCGGCGGCTTCTTCCGTGGGTGCAGCCTTTTGCAATGCTCCCATCTCCATGTCGTCGGTCACAACCAAACCCGTGTACTCCAGCGTCTTGCGCAGGATTTCGGTCATCCATTTCTTAGACAACGATGCCGGTGTCTGGTCATGGGTAACGCCGGCATAGATCGTGTGGCACACCATGATGAAAGGAAGATCGCGACGCAAAGTTCGATAGGGCTGGATATCTTCGGCCAACAATCGCCGCAACGATTTTTTAATGACTGGCAGATCCTGGTGCGTATCTAGCGAAACTTCACCGAGGCCAGGGAAGTGCTTACCGCAACCCAGCACATGCGAATCCGCGAGTCCGTGCAAGAATGCTCGCGCATAGCGTGTGGTTTCTTTTGGATCGGCGGAGACGACGCGTGACTCCAGAACTGGCAGTGCGGGAGGCAAAGCCAAATCCAGCGTAGGTGCAAAATCGACGTTGAATCCCGCGGCGTGGCAAATCGCTCCAATCAACTTCCCATGCAGGCGGAACAGATCGACGTCACCAGTCGCAAACACGCTGGCCGCTGATGGAGATGGTCCGAAGACATCGCGCAAGCGGTCGACCGTACCGCCCTCCATATCGACGCATGTGAACAGAGGAGTCGGAACAAAGCGCTGGCACTCGCGCAGCAACTCCCATGTCTGTTCCGCACTCACAATATTGCGTTGGAACAGGATCACACCCGCAGGTCGCACCCGCGTCAAGAGTGCCCGCAGAGAGGGCGACATCGCCGTCCCTTCAAAGCCGATAATGAAGTTGTCGCCTAGATTCCCGCGCATACGTAAACGTCTGATTACTCGACCTGGGACTTCAGCTCTGCCAACAAGTTCATCGCCTCAAGCGGAGTGAGCCGGTTCAAGTCCACTTCACGCAATCGGTTGAGAACCTCGTGCGACAGCGGCGTAAAGATGGTCAACTGGCGTGGTAGAGGTTGTGTATCGCCAGTGCCCAAGCGTCCAGTAGCTGTGCGCTCCGCATTCTCGTGTTCGGCCAAAACCTCACGCGCCCGGGTGATCACTTCCGTGGGCAATCCCGCTAGCTTGGCGACTTCAATACCGTAGCTTTGATCCGCCGCTCCGGGCTCCACTTTGCGGAGAAATACGACATCGCCGCCTGTTTCCTTGACAGCGACGTGAAAATTCTTCACTCCGGACAACGTCTCCGCCAGTTCCGTCAATTCAAAATAGTGAGTCGCAAAGAGCGTCTTGGCCCGCGTCCGTCGATGCAGGTACTCCACTGCCGACCATGCAATTGCCAATCCATCATAGGTGGATGTGCCGCGTCCCACCTCGTCCAGCAAGATAAGCGACTTCGGTGTGGCCGTGTGCAGAATAGCTGCCGTCTCCGTCATCTCGACCATGAATGTGGAGCGTCCGCGAGCCAGATTGTCGCTGGCTCCAATGCGTGTAAAGATTCGATCGACTAGGCTGAGCCGCATGGTTTGCGCGGGAACAAAAGATCCCATCTGCGCCATGATCACCAACAAAGCGGTTTGCCGCAGGTACGTGCTCTTGCCACCCATGTTCGGACCGGTCAGCACCAGAATCGCCTGCGTCGTGCGGTTCAGGAACAAATCGTTGGGAACAAAACGGTCTCCAATGGCCGAGTGTTGCTCAATCACTGGATGCCGCCCTTGCCGAACTTCCAAATCGCCGGAATCATCGAATTGGGGCCGCGTGTAGCCGCGCATTGCGGCCACGTGCGCAAATGATGCCAGTACATCGGTTTCCGCCAGGGCGCGCGCCGTTTGCCGGATGCGCTTCGCCTCGGCCGCAATCGCGGAGCGCAGTTCCTGGAACAATCGTCGCTCGATTTCGAGAATTCGTTCCTGCGCATCGAGTACTTTGGACTCGTATTCCTTGAGCTCCGGCGTCGTGAAGCGTTCAGCGTTGACGAGTGTTTGTTTTCGTTCGTAGTCGGCGGGTACCAGGTGAAGGTTAGGTTTGGAGACCTCCAGATAGTAGCCAAAAATCTGGTTGAACTTTACCTTCAGCGAATTGATTTTCGTACGCTCGCGTTCGCGCTGCTCAATCTGGGCAATGTATTGGCGGCTGTTGTGCCGCAAATCGCGGAGCTCATCGAGTTGCGCGTCTACACCCTTGCGGATCACATTGCCGTCTGCAAGCGTGAGCGGAGGCTCGTCGGCAAGCGTTCCTTGAATCTTCTGGCGCAGGTCGCCGAGTTCGTCGATGGCGGTGTGCAGAGCGCTGATTCTAGCTGTGTTCAGTTTAGCTAACGCAGCTCGTACTAAGGGCAATTGCGCCAGGGAAGCGGCCATGCTGAGTAGATCCCGGGGATTCGCTGTCTCCAACGTGACCCGGCTCAGCAAGCGTTCCAAGTCGAGCACTTCCTGGAGCGCTCGCTGCAAATCCTCGCGGGTGACGGTATCTCGCAACAGTGTCTCCACGGCATCCAGCCGCGCGTTGATCTCATCGCCGTCTAGGGAAGGTCGCAGCATCCACGCCCGGAGCAGGCGTTTACCCATGGGAGTCGCGGTCGCATCGAGCGAGCGAAAAAGAGTGATACCAGCATCAGTTCCGCTGAACAACGGCTCCACAAGTTCGAGGTTCCGAACTGTCACGGTGTCTAGCGCTAGGCAGTCTTGTCGCTCAAAGAACCCAATGCGGTCGACATGATCGAGAGTGCCGCGCTGCGTTGAACGAACATAGTGCAGGATGGCTCCCGCCGCTGCTGCTGCCGCGGGTTTGCCAGCTAGTCCAAAACCTTCCAGCGACAAAACACCAAAGTGATTTTCTAACAAAGGAATTGCGTGGTCCGGCGCGAAGATCCAATCATCGAGCGGAGTTTCTGCCCAGGCGGGCCGCTCCCACTCATCGTTGTTAGGGATCTGCGGGCTAGAAAACCGCGGTGAAGACGGAGCTGTCCCGGTTTTCAACAGCGCAGCGCAACCCTCGGCGGACGCGAACAGAGGCATGGAAGCGGCAAAGAGCACTTCCTTCGGGCGTAGCTGCTGCATTTCTTCCCGTACCCGCCGAGCCGCGTCTTGACCCTGAAACTCCGTCGCTCGGAATTCGCCGGTCGAGAGGTCTAACGCAGAAAAGCCGACTGCGCCTCCAGCTTCCACCACCGCCGCCAGAAAGTTGTTCTCCTCAGCGGGAGCTGCCAGCTCGGCTGCCGTACCCGGCGTGATGACCCGCGTTACTTCCCGCCGCACCAACTTTTTTGCCTGCCGGGGGTCTTCCATCTGTTCGCAAATCGCGACCTTGAATCCCTTGCGGATAAGCTTGGCAATGTATCCCTCGGCGGCGTGGTAGGGGATGCCGCACATCGGGATTTTCATGCCTTTTTCCTTATTGCGGGAGGTCAGCGTAATCTGCAGTTCGCGCGCACCAACCACAGCATCCTCGAAAAACATCTCGTAGAAGTCGCCGAGACGGAAGAAAACCAGAGCGCTGGGGTGCTCTTTCTTCACGGCGGCGTACTGCCGCATCAGCGGCGTGGATTGTTCATTCATTGAGCAGCGTGTGCGCGGATTATATCAGTCGTCTGCCCTGACCTTTTTTATGCGTTTGACTTCCGCGTCGACAAGGTGCTTCTCTAGAGCTCATGGAATTGCGTAAAGATCCTCTCACTCGATCCTGGGTCATCACGGGAGACGACGTTCCCGATCTTGGGCCAAGGCCCGAGCCCTTCTGTCGCTTCTGTCCGGACGCGCCCGCATCCACGCAGATCGTTTCCACGCTTCCGGGACTTGAGGGTGCGCTCTTCTCGGCACGCTCCTTCGTGCATCCGCACCCGCTCTACCGTATTGAGGGAGAGCCTTCGCGGCGTGGCGATGGCATCTACGACCGAATGTCCCCTACGGGCGCGCATGAAGTATTGGTGGAGAATCCGCGCCACGATGGCCATATCTGGAACGTCAAAAATGCGGAAATCGAACGCTTTCTGGTGCTCGCCGCCCAGCGCATGCAGGATCTCAAAGGCGACCAGCGCTTCAAGTACATCAGCATGTTCAAGAACCACGGCGCCGGTGCCGCTCAGGAATTTGAGCATCCCCACGCGCAACTGACCGCAACTACCTTTGTTCCCCGGCGCGTGCTCTATGAACTCCGCGCGGGACGCGAATATTTTGCCACGAAGGAAAGGTGCGTCTTTTGCGACATCCTGGCGCAAGAGTTGCGGCAGAGCCAGCGCATTGTGGAGGTTCGTGGGGATTACATCGCGCTGTGTCCCTATGCGCCGCGCGTTCCTTACGAAACCTGGATCATTTCCCGCGTCCACGACGCGGCATTCGAGCGCGCCGCTCTTTCGCGCGCTTCGGGCATGATGGATCTGGGCGCCCTGCTTCGCCGGACCCTGCGTCGCATTCGTACGATCACTGAGCAGTTTCACCTGGTCCTGCACACCGCTCCGAACACGCTGCACAGCTCCGGCACGCTAGGCTACTGGAAAACGCTCGACGACGACTACCATTGGCACATCGAGATTTTGCCAGTGATCAAAGCAACGGCTAAGTCCTACACCTTCAAGGAGGTGTACTTCTCGCCGGTGAGTTCAGAGACGGCGGCACAACAACTGCGCGACGCTAACGCGAACTAATCGCTAGCGGATTTCGGCTGCCGGCCGGCAGCTCCACGGTTTTTTTCGAACTGGAAGCTGAAAGGCAGATACACGCACCAGTGATTTGTGCGTAAATCCTCGCGATTCCCCGCTGCCCGTCTATAATTTCGGTAGCTGATACCGACCTATGCCAGTTCTCTGGTTGCGAGTCGCGGTTACCTTCTATGCGGTGGGATTGATGTACGCACTGCTCGCGGTGTCGAGTGGGCATGAGTTTCTGCGCAAGATCGCCCTACCCTCCATGAGCCTGGGCATGGTTTTCCAGTTCGTGGCTCTTGCGGAAGAAGGTATTCTCAGCAAGCGGCTTCTCACTGCATCGATTCACAATTCCGAATCGCTTTTGGCCTTCGTGATCATGCTCGTCTTCATGCTGGTCTACGCGTTTTATCGTACTCTTTCGCCGGGAATCGTCGCCTTTCCCATCGTATTTCTTCTCACGTTTGTGGCCGCCAGCGGACAGCAACCATTTCTATGGACTTCAGAAGGTCCGGGCAACGGCTGGATCCTGGCACACATCGGTTTGATCTTTACAGGCTACGCAGCGCTGTTCCTGAGCTTTGGCGCGAGCATTCTCTATCTCCTGCAGGAGAGGAATCTGAAGGCCAAGAATGGCTTGGGAATCCTCACCAATCTTCCGTCGCTCGGCACCATTGACGAAATTGGGTATCGGTCGCTGCTGCTCGGTTTCCCGTTCATGACGCTCGGGCTGATCGCGGGTTCGGTCGTGGCTCAAGCGAGGTTTGGGCCCACGTATTTCACGGATTCCAAAGTCCTGCTTTCTATGCTGATGTGGGTCGTATATCTCATCCTGCTCTACACGCGCTGGAACGCCGGTTGGCGGGGCCGCCGTGCCGCATACCTGGCGGCGGTGGCGTTTGTGGTGGCGGTCTTTGCCTGGGCCGCGAACTTCTTCAGCAGTATGCACAGGTTCGTACAGTCATGACGCTGCAGCTCATCGGGATTAACCACAAGAGCGCACCGGTGGAAGTGCGCGAGCGGCTGGCGATTTCCGAGGCGCGTCTCCCCGATGCTTGTCAACGCCTTGCCCGGCACCCCGGAATTCAGGAAGGCCTGATCATTTCCACCTGCAACCGTGTCGAATTGCTGACCTCCGCCGCCAACGGTGTGGTCGACCTGCGCGGCTTCCTGCACGAGTACTTTCACATCAATGCCGCGGATTTCGAGCCGCACCTCTATGAATTCCACGAGCGCGAAGCCATCCGCCATCTCTTCCGCGTTGCGTCCAGTCTGGACTCAATGGTTGTGGGCGAGCCGCAGATTCTTGGACAGGTGAAGGACGCCTACACCATCGCGCGCGGCGTGGGAGCTGTGCAGGGCAACCTTGATCCTTTGCTTTCGCGCGCCTTCGCAGTTGCCAAAAAAGTTCGCACAGAAACTGCTGTTGGCAGTTCGTCCGTCTCCATTGCCTCGGTCGCTGTGGAACTTGCTAAAAAGATTTTTGGTTCACTGCGCGGCAAGAGCGTCTATCTGATTGGCGCGGGCAAGATGATCGAACTGGCGGCGCGGCACCTGGTATCACAGGGAGCCAGCACGATCTTCGTTGCCAACCGCACTTACGACCGGGCTGTGGAGATCGCGCAAAAATTCAACGGCCAAGCGATGCGTTTTGAAGATCTCTACAATACAGTCGATCGCGCCGACATCGTGATTAGCTCGACTGGCGCTCCGCATGCGATCTTCCGCCGCGAGCATGGTGAAAAATTTCTGGCTCGCCGCAAAAACGAGCCCATGTTCTTCATCGATATTGCCGTGCCTCGCGACGTTGACCCCGAGCTGAACAAGCTCGAAGGTGTCTTTGTCTACGATATCGACGATCTACAACAGGCCGTTTCAGCGCATCTGGCAGGCCGTGGTAAGGAGGCCGAGCGCGCCGAGCGCATCGTCGACATCGAAGTTGACCTCTATGTGCAACGCTTGCGCACGCGCGATGTGGTGCCCATGATTGTTAGCCTGCAAGATCAGTTCGAGACCATCCGGCAGGCTGAAATCGATCGTGTACGCGGCCGCTTGGGCAAGCTTTCTCCCGAGCAGGAGCAGGCGCTCGACACCCTGACACAGGGCATCGTGAGAAAGATTCTTCATATGCCCATCAGCACGCTGAAGACTGCAGTGCGCGACCCGCAATCGACCACAGTGGAGGAGCTCATTCGCCGCATGTTTAAGCTGGGTAGTGTCACTGAAGGCGATAACCCGGAGGGTGCAAACTCCGAACGTAGTGGCAAGCCCGGCCCAGTATCGGAAGATCCAAACTGATGGCGCATCTTCGCATCGGCTCCCGAGGTTCGCAACTGGCGCTTTGGCAGGCGAATCACATTGCGGCGCTGTTGCGCGAGCGCGGCCATTCCGTCGACATCGAAATTATTCACACCACCGGGGACAAGATCATCGACGTTGCCTTGGCTAAAGTGGGCACCAAGGGAATGTTCACCAAAGAGATTGAAGAAGCCCTTGCTGCCGGCCAAGTCGATCTTGCTGTACATTCCTTGAAAGACCTGCCCACGGACCTGCCATCTGGCTTTGAGATCGCTGCGATCCCGCAGCGCGAAAGCGCACTCGACGCATTTCTTTCGCTGAAGTTTGCGCGCGTGGAGGATCTGCCACAGAGGGCCCGGGTGGGAACCAGCAGTCTGCGCCGCCAGGCGCAACTGAAGGCTCTGCGGCCGGATCTCGAGATTTCTCCCATGCGTGGCAACGTCGACACACGCCTGCGCAAACTCGAACAGGGCGAGTATGCCGCGATTATTCTTGCCGCGGCCGGAGTGAATCGCCTGGGCCGCATAGAGCTTGTGCGTCAGGTGATTCCCGCCGACGCGATGTGTCCAGCGGCGGGGCAGGGAGCTCTTGCCATTGAGGTGCGCCAGGGCGACGACGCCACGCGGCAGCACGTGGCATTCCTGGACGATGCCGTTGCGCGGACTACCACGACGTGCGAGCGTGCGCTGCTGAATTCGCTCGGTGGCGGCTGCCAGGTGCCGATTGGGGCCTTTGCAGAGGTGCGTGGTGACGGACTTCATTTGCAGGCGATCGTGGCAGATCCGGATGGCAGCAAGGTCCTGCGCGAGTTCCGTTATGGCGACGATCCCGTCCAACTTGGCGAAGCCGTCGGCAAGACGTTGCTGGAGCGCGGTGGCAACGCAATCCTTGACGTTGTTTACGGCGCGGGAAAGGGTCGCCAGTGAACCCGCCTCTCAAGAGCAAGCGTTTGCCGTTGGCCGGACAACGCATTCTCATTGGCCGCGCTAAACATCAAGCGAGCGCACTCTCGGAGCGAGTGAAGAAACTCGGCGCACAGGTCCTTGAAATCCCTTTTATTGAAATTCGCAAGCCGCGCTCGTATCGCCCGCTCGACGAAGCGCTGAGAAATATCCAAAACTACGATTGGCTCATCCTGACCAGCGTCAACGGCGTCGAAGCTGTCTGGGAGCGCCTCCAGAAACTGCGGCTACCCAAAACCAAACTGAAGCACCTTAAAATTGCCGCCATTGGGCCTGCTACGAAGAAGGCCATAGAGGACCGAGGACACAAAGTTCACGTTGTTCCAAAGCAATATGTCGCGGAATCCGTGGTGAGGAGCCTGCACAAGCGCGTAAAAGAGAAGCGGGTTCTGCTGGCCCGCGCCCGAGTTGCTCGCGACGTGATCCCTCACGAATTGCGAGCTTCCGGTGCAAAAGTGGATGTGGTCGAAGCCTACGAAACTGTACTGCCCAAGTCCTCCCACGACCGACTGAAGAAGGCTTTACATAATTCCAAGCAGCGTCCGACCATCGCCACCTTCACCAGCTCGTCGATGGCACGCAACTTCGTAGCCCTCGTCGGCGCGCGCGCTGCAAAAGCTGCGGTTTGCAAAGGGCTGCGGCTGGCTTCGATAGGCTCCATCACATCGAATACTCTGCGCGAACTTGGCTTGCCTGTCCATGTGCAGGCAAAGCAATTCACCATTCCGGGACTCGTGATGGCGCTCGAACGCAGCAAGTCCTGAAGTCGTGTGGAGGGGCGCGGTGGTGCGGATGCGCCTCGAACCAATGTAGGGCGGACACTCTTGTCCGCTGCTGTTGCCGTTTATTCTGATGACAAATCCTAACAAAATGTACGCCAAAAACAGCAGGCAGGAGTGTCCATTCTAAACTAACGCGGGCGAGGCGCCCGCGCCACACGAGCCTTTACGGTTCTACCGCAGGGTGCCCCACACAAGCCCTCTTTCGGGTCGAGTAACCACCATGCCCTGGAGCCTGCGACGATTTCATCAATGCGGCACTCAAGCCAAAATCGGGCTTGAGCGGGGCACCGTCACGTCTTCTTTTGTGGGTTAGTCGAATGTGTAGATAGTGGGACGACTACGGTTCCACCGTGCAACTGCAATCCTGCGGCGGCACCTTCGCTTTCAGAAATTCTGACACGCGTCGATAGGCGTCGATTTGGTTTTCCACGCGCGCGAAGCCGTGGCCTTCGTTTTCGTAAATCTTCAGCTCGGCCTGGCCACCGTTTTTCTTGACGGCGTCGGCGACCTGTTGAGCTTCGGATTTGGGACAGCGCGGATCGTGCCCCCCCGCCAATAGCAGAAGCGGCGCTTTAACCTTGTCGACAAAGAAAATCGGCGAGCGGTCGCGCAGTAACGCTTTGTCTTCTTCTTTTTTCGGATCGCCCATCGTCGCCAAATCCCATTGCTGCAGGGATGGGTCTTCGTTCTCGATCTCGGTGAACCAGTTGACGAACGGAACAATCGGCACGCCCGCGGCCCACACCTCCGGAGCCTTCGTCACCGCCATCATGCTCATGTAGCCGCCGTAGCTCCCGCCCATGATGATGAGCTTTTTGGGATCGACATAGCCCGTCTTCTGAATCCAATCTGCTGCTGCCAGTGTGTCTTCGAGATCGCCGCCGCCCATATCTTTGAAGTTTGCTTCCTGGAACTCTTTGCCGTATCCCGTCGAGCCGCGGTAGTTCGGCGCAATCACGAGGTATCCCTGATTGACCATGTACTGCACAATGCGGTTGAACGAATTCACCGTCTGCGACGTCGGACCGCCGTGGACATACACAATCGCAGGATTCTGCGCGTTGCGCGGCAGGTTGTAGGGGACGTAGACGAACGCCGAAATCTGCCACTTGCCATCCTTGCTGGGATAGTGCACCAGTTGCGGCTCCACCATGTCCTCGCTCTTGACACCTGCGACGAGGGAGTGAGTAACGGGCTCGATGACGTGCTTTTCGTCCTTGAATTCCCAAGTCCACAAGTCGTTCGGCGCGTTGGGTCCGTTGTGATAGAAGAGCATCCGGGTGCGGCTGCCCTCGCGTGAGAACGCCGACGCGGATCCGCCCAGAGAATTCACGCCTTTGGGCAGGGGCAGGCGCATGGGATGTGCATTCGCGGAGGTGAGGCCCTGCAAGTAAATGTCGGTATTGCCATCGACATTCGCCTCCCACAGAACAGCCTTGCCTTCGGGATGGAATTGACGGCCGTCAATTTCCCATTTGTCGTGCGTGAGCCAGTCGATTTTCTTTGTGGCGATGTCGAGCAGGGCGACATTGGAGTATCCGTTGGCGGCGTCGGAGGTGATGAGCAGGCGTTTGCCATCGGGGGAGAAGTCGTTCACACGGTAGTGTTGCTCTCCGGCGTGCTCCGTGACTTTGACCGACTTAGCGGTTTCCACATCGGCAACGAAGATGTTGGAGTCTTTTCCGGCAGCATGGCTTTGCGTGTACGCGATTTGCTTGCCATCCTGCGACCACACGAAGCCGCCGTTGCTCAACTCCGGAGGCGTTCCCGTCGTCAGGTGGCTGACCTTGCGGTAGGCCATATCGAAAATATCAATCTCCCAGGTCGAAGAAGTCTTCGGCTTCACTTCCCACGCCAGCTTTTTGCCATCGGGCGACCACTGCGGTGCGATCTCGGCAATCTCGCGCGTGTTGGTCAGGTTGAAGACCTCGCCGGTTGCAGCGGAGACCATATACACATCCCACATTTCGTCGCCGTCGTAATCGGAGATGAAGGCGATCCACTTGCCATCGGGTGACCACGCGGGCGAAGCCTGGCGCTGATCGCTGACCGTCAACTGTGTGGGCCAGCCGCCCGCCGCGGGCACGGTCCACAGATTGTTGCGCCCGCTGATATTCGAGATAAACGCGATCGTCTTGCCATCCGGCGACCACGAGCTGCCGCCGATGGCGCGCGTCATGTAAAGCTTCTCGATCGAAAGCTTGGAGACGTTCAGATTGTTCTTGCCCGTGATTTGCTTGGGGTCGGTGACAACCTGCGGGGCGGGAAGGGTCTGGGACATGGTAAGAGTGCTCATACAGACAACCATAACAAGCGGGAGCGCGTGGCGCATGGGTTCCTCATGGGTGAAGGTCGAAAAAAAGTCTAGCAGACGGCATCAGCGCTGAAGAAAGCCGCTAATCAGCTTCCTTGTGCATCTCCACCGTCGACCAGGTCTTATCCCCAGCATGGCATAGATTCTCCAGCGGGCAGTCCGCACACTTCGGCTTCCGAGCAATGCACAGGCTGCGACCATGATGAATGATCTGATGCGCGAACAGGATCCACTTCGGCTGCGGAATGACTTTCATTAAGTCTTGTTCAATCTTGGCGGGTTCGTCGTTGGTGGTCAGCTCCAGGCGGCGCGAGATGCGATGAACGTGGGTGTCCACGACCACGCCAACACCCTTACCGAACCAGCTTCCCAGAACGACGTTGGCGGTCTTTCTCGCCACTCCGGGCAAGGTTAACAGCTTGTCCATCTCGTCCGGGACCACGCCTCCGAAATCTGCAAGCAGCTTTCTCGCCGCGCCCACGACCGACTTGGCTTTGTTCCGGTAGAAGCCGGTGGAGCGGATATCCGGCTCGAGTTCCCCGGGCTCCAGGGCGGCGAAGTGCTGCGGCGTTGGGTATTTCGCAAACAGCCCCGGCGTGACCATATTCACCCGCACATCGGTACACTGCGCCGAGAGAATCGTGGCAACCACCAGTTCCCAGGCGCTTTTGTGATGGAGAGCGCAGGTGACATTGGGATACAAGCCGTCCAGCCGTTTCAGGATGTCCGCGATTCTTGCGGACGCCAGAGGATCATAGCTCTTCGTGGTTGCAGCCTGCGGAGCTTTCTTCTGCGCATTATTTTGTAGAGGCGCACTCGCTCTTGCAGTGATCTTCTTCTTGGATGCTGTGGCTGAGGGCGTCTTCCTCCCGCCTTTGACCGTTAACCCCTGAGCTTTTTCACCGCGCGCCGGTCCGCGTACGCCTGCCTGTTTTCCGCTCTTGGATGGTTGCCGGGGAGTCTTACCACGCGCCATGTCATTCACTCCTTGGAGGATGTCATCCTACCAAAGACACCTCCGTGCCTGCCTTGGCATTGACGGGCTTACATGCCTCCCCGTACCCTGAAACTAGCATGGCAGTCAAAACAATCCGTCTTGGACAGGTCTGGCGGCGTGACGAAGATGGCCAGAACTACCTGGTCACCCGCGTGTTCAACGAAGTCTTTACTCAATACGCAGTTATGCGTCCCGCCGAGTTGAACGCGCCGGATGCACCCACCGTTAAGGTCAAAGTTGCCAGAGACGGCGAGGGTTGGGGTCTTCCCGGATATACTTTCACCCAGAACGAGTAGACAATCTGAAACCAGCTGAGCGTGCGGGTGAGGACATCCAAGCCTCGACCGCCGACCATCCTAATCATGACGGAAAAAATCCTCGCGCTGCTCTTCGTGTTGATCAAGTCGGTAATCGCTGTGACCGGATACGGCGGCATCACCCTGCTCATGGCCATTGAGTCGGCGTGCATTCCGCTACCTTCGGAACTCATTATGCCTTTCGCTGGGTATCTGGTTTTCGATGGCAAAATGAATCTGGTCTGGGCCGCCACCGCGGGAGCCATTGGCTGCAACCTCGGCTCGCTCATTGCATACGAAATTGGCTTCTATGGTGGCCGCCCGCTGGTGGAGAAATTTGGTTCCTATATTTTGATGGGACGCCGCGAACTCGACTGGGCTGATCACTTTTTCCGGCGCTGGGGACAGGCCGCCGTTTTTGTTGGACGCTTGCTGCCCGTGATCCGCACCTTCATCGCATTACCGGCGGGGATTGCGCGCATGCCGCGCGGCCGTTTTCATCTCTATACATTTCTCGGGTCGTGGCCTTGGTGCTTCGGCCTGGCTTATCTTGGGATGAAGCTTGGCGAAAACTGGCGCAGCCTCGGCCAGTATTTCCACAAATTTGATGCCGTGATTGGAGCCCTGCTCCTGCTAGGCGTCATCTATTTTTTGTATACCCACTGGCAGAACCGCATTCGCGTCGCGCAGTGACACGCACATTTGCGCCGAAACGTTAGCGTCAACGAAGGAGAAGACTTGAAAAAGATCATTCCTACTATCCTGATGTGCTCCCTGCTGGCGGGCACGTGCATGCTTGCCGCATCCGCCGCCGCGCAAACCCCATCTGACAAGCCCTTCACCGTCGAGTACTACTACAAGGCCAAATGGGGATCCGCTGACGAATTCCTGCGCCTGTTCAAGAAGAACCACTACCCGCTCCTCAAGAAGCAGGTGGAAATGGGCCGCATGCTGAAGGTCTGGATGGACGTGCCGCGCTACCACACCACAGAAGATGGACGCTGGGACTATCGCGTCACCATCGTGTTCAAGAACTCCTCTGCCGCGAACGATCCCTTCGAGGAAGATGCGATGAAGAAACAGCTCTGGCCTGATCAGGAAACCTACTTGAAGGAAGAGCAGCGCCGCTTTGAAATTTTGCTCGCGCATTGGGACTTGCCCATCAAGAACGTCGATCTGGACAGCAAATAGACACTCTAACGAGCTCGATCTTCGCATCCATTCGCTGACGGTTTAACTGGATTGGCCGCTCAGGATCGGCGTTTCACCGCTTCGGCGGTTGCATTTCCACCGACGGATACGAGAAAATCTCCGTTTGCCTTTATCTCTTTGACGTAACAAGGAAGCCGACCCCCTATGGCAACTCGCACCAAGTCTTCTTCAGCGGCCAAAAAGCCCCACCAGACCCTCGCGGAAGTCGTGAATTCGTCCAGCAGCGCCAATACCATCGAGCCCGCCCAGGGGAAGCTCGGCGTGATGATCGTGGGTATGGGCGCCGTGGCGACCACATTTGTGGCCGGCGTCGAAGCCATCCGCAAAGGTTTGGCGAACCCCATCGGTTCGCTCACCCAGATGGGTACGATCCGCGTGGGAAAGCGGACGGACGGAACCTCGCCCAAGATCAATGAATTCGTTTCTCTCGCAGGACTGAACGATCTGGTCTTTACCGGCTGGGATCTCTACGAAGACGACATGTACACTGCGGCCAGCAAGGCCGGTGTGCTCGACCAAAGGCTGCTGGACAAGATCAAGCCGTTTCTCTCTAAAATCAAGCCTCAGAAAGCTGTCTTCGACCGTAACTACGTAAAAATGCTCGACGGCCCCAACGTCAAGAAGGGTAAGAGCAAGATGGATCTGGCCGAGCAGCTTCGCGAGGACATCCGCCAGTTCAAGAAAAAGTCCGGCGCGAAACGTCTGATCACGATCTGGTGCGGATCGACGGAAATTTTCCTGAAGCCCAGCAAAGTCCACGACTCCGTCGAAGCGTTTGAGGAAGGCCTCCGCAAGAGTGATAAGAATATTGCCCCCTCGATGATTTATGCCTACGCCTCGCTCATGGAAGGCGTGCCCTTTGCCAATGGTGCTCCGAATCTCACCGTGGATCTGCCGGTCATGCACCAGTTGTCGCGCGAAAAAAATGCGCCTATCTGTGGCAAGGACTTCAAGACCGGCCAGACGCTGATGAAAACCATCCTTGCTCCCGGCTTCAAGGCGCGTTTGCTTGGGGTCAGTGGGTGGTATTCGACAAACATTCTAGGGAATCGCGACGGGGAAGTGCTCAATGATCCCGGGTCCTTCAAGACCAAGGAAGAGTCCAAACTGAGCGTGCTGGAGCACATCCTGCAGCCTAAGCTCTACCCCACGCTGTACAAGGATATTTACCACAAGGTAACGATTAACTATTATCCGCCACGTGGTGATAACAAAGAAGGTTGGGATAACATCGATATCTTCGGTTGGCTCGGCTATCCGATGCAAATTAAGGTCGATTTCCTCTGCCGCGACTCCATCCTGGCTGCGCCTATCGTGCTGGACCTCATTCTGTTCCTCGATCTTGCCAAGCGTTGCACCCAGCTCCAGGGGCTTGGGATTCAGGAGTGGCTGAGCTTCTACTTTAAGTCGCCCATGACCGCCCCAGGGCTCTATCCGGAGCATGATCTCTTCATTCAGCTCATGAAGTTGAAAAACACCCTGCGCCATCTGAAGGGTGCAGAGCTGATTACACACCTGGGTCTGGAATATTACGACTGAGTAAAGGGGGAGCGGGCGTCCGCGCCCTCCCATCCCGGATAACCCCACGGCGACTTTCTGCGTCCAATCAACAGGGTAGTCTCTTGGGATAAGTCCGCCTTCGTGCGGCGTATAATCTAAAGAAGCCGCCGGACCGGCTCCCAAAAGTCAGCCCGAAAACTGCGAGTTGCCGAGACCACGAATTAGGAAGATCGGGGGAATTCAGACCATGAAAGTCCGCCTCATAGCAGCAACTTTGGTGATCGTGCTTGGCCTCACCACGGCACCGTTCGTTCTTGCGCAGGACGACAAGCAAACGGACTCCAAACCAGTTCCCACTGCCACAGATAGCAAGACGGACTCCAAGTCTGCTGCGACTGATGCCCAGCCTGCAGCGCTTCCCGATGTCGTCCCGCAGAAGGAGCACGTCGACGTCAAGCAGGGAAGCAAGGACGATGTCGAAGCCATCGGCAACCGGGATATGGGCAAACGCGGCATGGGCAACTGGTATTCGCTCGAAAGCGAGATCCGTATGGGCAAGCAGTATGCTCAGCAGATCGATGCCACGGTGAAGCTGGTGCAGGATCCTGTCGTCACCGAGTACGTCAACCGCATCGGCCAGAATCTCGTGCGCAATTCGGATGCGAAGGTTCCGTTCACCATCAAAGTTGTCGATTCGGACGAAGTGAATGCCTTCGCACTGCCTGGCGGTTTCTTTTATGTGAATTCGGGGTTGATTTTGGCGGCGGATGAAGAGGCGGAGCTTGCGGGCGTGATGGCGCATGAGATTGCCCACGTCGCAGCGCGCCACGCCGCGCGTGAAATGACACGCTCGCAATGGCTCAATATTGGCAGCATCCCTCTGATTTTCATCGGTGGTGGCATCGGCTACGCCGTACAATCGGCTGCCAGCCTCGCAGTTCCCCTGACCTTCCTGAGTTTTTCGCGTGGCTTTGAAGCGGAAGCCGATTACCTCGGCGTTCAATATATGTACAAGAGCGGGTACGATCCCCAAGCCTTTTTGAGCTTCTTTGAAAAACTCCAGGCCAAGGAGAAGAAGAAGCCGGGCACGCTGTCAAGGGCTTTCTCCACGCACCCGCAGACCCCGGACCGTATCGAGAAGTCGCAAGAGGAAATCGCCAAGATTCTTCCCGCTCGCGCGCAGTACACGGTTACGACTTCGGAATTCGATGATGTCAAGGCCCGTCTAGCGTCGCTCGAAAATCGCCGCAAGGTGACCGACGAGAAAGAAAACAACAAGCCAACGCTGCGGCGGACAGCTAGCAAAGACGATAAAGACAAGAGCGGCAAGCCTTCCGATGATGACCGTCCAACGTTGAAACGGCGGCCGGACTCGAACTAGTTGGTAACAAGTTGGTGAATGGAGGCACTGGCGAGGACGCCCGTGCCTCCATTGTTTTTCTTCTGCTCCTCACACTTCGACTCCCAAATTCCGTAATTCTTCCCGCACCTGCGTGGAGTTTTGTACTTGAATTGTGTGCATGCCCAAATGCTGCGCGCACTCCAGATTCAGCGAGCGGTCGTCGAGGAAACAGCATTCCTCCGGCTTGCGTTCCGAGATTTCGAGCGCCATGCGGTAGATGTCTTTCTCGGGCTTGCGTAGTCCCACATAACACGAGCTTATGAAGAACGCGAACAGATCCTGCAAGTTGAAAGTGTCAATGCGGTAGCGATTCAGTTCGCGTGATTCGTTGTTGATGGTCGCCATCAGGTATTTGCCCGAGGCCGCGATACGCCGGGCCAGTTCCAGCGTTTCCGGGATCGGCTGCGACAGGGAATACATGTACATCATCATGGCATCGCGCGTGAATGACCGGGCGCGGTAGAACACGGTACGATCGAGGTAGTCTTCCAAAGAGATTTTGCCACGCTCGAAAGACGAGACGACCATTTCGTGACGGTCCTGGAACTCGATGGGATCGAGTTGAAATTTCGCCATGGCAGCGTCGCGCTGTGTACGGTCCCAGGCATTGGTAAGCAAGACGCCGCCAACATCCCAAAATAAAGTGCGAATCATGGTGTGATCAGTCTCCGCGAGGGAAAACTCCCGAGAAACAGTTGACGCATGATTCTAGCCGAGAGAGAGGATTTGCGACAGCGGGAGTGGCAAATAGTTCCGCGAAAGAAGAAAAAGCCCGGACCTCTTCGTATCCCGGAGCGGGAGCTGAGGCTAGTAGGGCGTAAAGTCCTGACGGTAGGTGAGGTTCACAATATCCTGGAACATCGGCGTGCCGGGAGGCAAATTCGCCGGGTTCAGAAAGAGCGTGTCGAAGCTGTATTTGCGGTTGGGCGCGTTGTAGACCGCGCTTGCCCCAAACTTATAGATTCCGGTGGCATATTGCGAAGGGTAGAGGCTCACCATGGAGCCGCTATACCATAGCGCTGCACCGTTCGGGTTCCAGTCTTCCAGGTAGCGCAAGAAGTTATGCACTCCGCCGTCACCGCCCCAGGAGACGTTATTCGCACCGCTAGTATTTGCGAATGCCAAATTTTTCCCACCGGCAATGGCCATTCGGTAATAGGTCGTGGTTCCAACGCGGGCGAACGTATCCGAGGCATTCGTCATGTCTCTCGTATCATTCCAACTATTGGAGAGCATGGTTACTGCGTCCGCGAGAATGGCGGCGGGGGAATGGATGATGGGTGCGTCGGCGAGACCCTGTGCATTACCACCATTGTAGTCGCCGAAAACGTAAACGGGATTTTCGGAGGCTACCGTAAACCCGCCCCCTTTGTTCGACAGGGGAAGATTCCCCACCTTTCCGTCGATCAGCCGCAAGACGTGCCGGGCACCGGTCACCTTGTTCATGCGCCCCTGGTTGAGGCAGTCAACATTGACATAGGGGTACCCAACTGTCACTGGCAACACGCGGAACCCATCGCCGACGTTGGCCGCACCCCAGCGGTCCACGATGCCGTTGCCACTCACGTCTTCGCCCGCGTCCAGGAGGGCGTCCGGAAGGCCGGTAGTTGAGGCGACGTTGTTGATTACGTCTTCAAAGCCATATTCTCCTGTCAGAACGTTGGCGGGACTGTTGTCGCTGGGGTTTGCCAGTGGATTGGGCAACATCCCGCGACGATCGGAGAAGTAGAGCAGGTAACCGTTCTCGTCGTTGAATTCCACAGAAGTACCGTTAATCCCCGTGGTTCCTTTCAGCCACTTCTTCAGGTTGCCGATGTCGAGTTCGACGACATTCATGATGCCGTTCACGGTACAGTTCGAAGCGCCGGCGGAACCGGAAGCGATTCGATTCTCCCGGACTTGCCCCTCGCGGGTGTCATAGAAGTTGATAGGGTACCAATTCGTGCCGAGTCCGGCTGCGGTCCGGCCTGCGATGGTATTGCCGTTATTGTCGGATGCCAATTCCTGTAGAAGGAGGATGGCGTTCGGATTGGGACCAGTCGCGGCTACGGGGTTGGGGTTACCAATCGTACTGATGCTGCGGCCGATACCGAGGGCCAACCACTCGTTGGTGACTCCATGCCAGAGTTCATTCGTGTCTTTATATTCGACGCGGAGGTAGCCCGTGATCAGAGGGAATTTCGCAGTCGCTAGACCCACAGAGAGGGGAGCTACCCACTTCCCATCGATACCGGGATCGGCATAGGCTACGGCATCGCCGCCAAACGCGGGCGCGATATTACTTGTCGCTGTTAAGCTGACATCCTGGCCATCCGCATTCGGGGCGGCACTCCCGTCCTGATGAAGAGTCTGCAAAGTATCTGCCAGAAGGACTCGAATATTTGCCTTGTTGTACAAGCGGGACGTGCCTACTCCGGAGGTAGCGGCTTCGTTCGGTAAAGGCCTCCGAATGATGTCAATCTGGCTCCCCCCGCCCTGCACAAAGGGCAAAACCAAAGGTTTGACGCCGGTGGATCGAGGATTGCCGATGAACCCATTAAAGCTGGATGTGGATGTCGAGATCCAACTGCCATTCCCGGCTCCAGCGCCCGTGGCCATGCCGCCGAGCCAGCTTGCGCTTGCTGGAGCGAAGGCCAGGCAATTCGTTTCCGTGGACAGAGGAGCCCTGAGGCCGGCAATCGCGCCGGCGCAGCCGGCGGTGGCATTGGGCATATAAACGTCGCCGTCATAGGAAGAGCCTGGCGGATAGTTATTCTCCATAGGATCACGCATCACTTCTCCAACGAGCGAGATCTTATCTCCAAAAAGCGTGATGCCGGCATGTTGTGGGGTGAGAAACAGGTTGCCGTTGGTGTGGACGCGCCCTCCGAAAGTGAATGTCGCACCATTGGAAAAGTTGAGATCGCTCGAGGAGAACATGCCGAATTGGAATACGGGAATCAGCGCTACTTCGACTTTGCGGGTAATGTTGGCGGAGGCGTTGGATGGCCGCAGGGCATTCACGGTCAGAGTCATGGGAATGATGAGCGCCGTCAACCCCTGATTGGATCCGGAGCTGATGATCTGAGACGTCGGCAGTGCAGGATTGCCTTGCGCATCCACAGGGAACGAGATGGACTCTGCGTAAGACATAGTTCCTACCATGGCGTTAGTGGGCGGCGCAGTGGTCAGGGCCTGGATGTCAGCGGCAGAGGGCGATTGTTTGGCATAGTACAAGGCCGCAAGGTCAGCGGTGAGCTTCTCCATGCCCGATTCGGCGCCGTAAAAAGCCATATTGCTTTCTTTGTCGTTGCTGCCGATGCGGATCTCGCTGGTCGTCAGCATGATTACGCCAACGGCGATGCCGGATAATAAGAACATCAGCAGCAGAGCGGCGATCAACACAAATCCCTGCGAGCCTTTCTGATGTCTTGCCATGGTCTCTCTATCGGCAAGAAATGCATCAACTTCAGCCGCACGTCGCGCTTTTCACGCGATGCAAAATGTTAGGAAATTCTCTCGGTGAGATGGAAGGCGGGGCTAGCTCTGGCAAGATAAATTCATTTCCGCCCCGAGACGGCAATGCGTCTCGGGGCGGAAGATGAGCTTAGTAGGGTGTGAAGTCCTGACGGTAAGTCAGGTTCACAATGTCCTGAAACATCGGCGTTCCTGGCGGCAAGTTCGAAGGATTCAGGAAGAGCGTATCGAACTGGTAGCGGCGATTGGGCGCGCCGTAAACCGTGTTGCAGCATTTAAATGTCCCGGTGGCGTACTGAGAATAGTACAGACTCACCAGTGAACCGTTGTAGTTCAGGTTTATGTTGCTCCAGTTTTCCAGGTAGCGTATGAAGTTATGCAGCCCCCCGTCGGTGCCCCAGTCTTTTGCAATCGTGCCAGAGGGGTAGGAAAATGTGAGGCTTTTACCCGCCGCAATTGCCATCCGGTAGAACGTCGGAGTTGGTACGCGCGTGGTAACGTCGGCGGGAGTTTTCATATCCTGCAAATCAGTCCAATTGTTGGAAAGCACAGTCACGGCGTCTGCAAGGATGGCTGCAGGCGCGTGGTTGTTGTCGGCGAATCCTAAAGCGACACTAGCGTTATAGTCGCCCAACACATACACGGGATTCTCCGATGCCACGGTGAAACCGCCGCCAACGGGCGATAGAGGTATATTGCCCAGACTCCCGTCCGTCAGCCGCAAAACGTGCCGCGCGCCGGTGACCTTGTTCATCCGGCCCTGGTTCAGGCAGTCTTTCGCTACGTAAGGGTAGCCCGCGGTGGCGACGGGTACGTTCAATCCGTTGCCGACAAGCGCGGCGCCCCAGGTATCTGGCAAGGGACTCGCATTCACGTCGACTTTCTCTCCCGCATCCAGTATTCCGTCCGGAAGGCCGGTCACAGAAGAGGGGTTGTTAATCACGTCTTCGAAGCCATATTCACCAGTCAGCGAGTTCACGGGACGCAAACCAGGCGGGGTGCCAAATGGACTGGCCACCATGCCACGGCGATCGGAGAAGTAGAGCAAGTAACCGTTCTGATCGTTGTATTCCACGAGATTTCCACTGACTCCAAACTTCTTTTGCAGCCATTGATTCAGATTGCCCACATCAATTTCCACGGCATTCATGATGCCGTTGATCGTACAGTTTGTAACGACGCCAGGCTTTACATCCCGCACCTGTCCCTCGCGAGCATCATAGAAGTTGATCGGATACCAACTTGTATTCGCATTGGGGACCGGTTTGTTTACCGGTCCGGTGGTGCGGATCGGCGTACCGGCATTATCGGACGCAATCTCCTGCAGACGCAGGATAGCGTTGGGGTTGACTCCGTCGCCGCCGATTGCATTTGGCGGATTGACGTTGCGGCCGAAACCAAGGTTGAGCCACTCGTGCGTAATTCCGTGCCAGACTTCGTTGGTATCTTTGTATTCGACACGCAGAAATCCATCGACAAGGGGAAATGCCGTACCAGCCGCGCCCGGTGTGGGTGTTACCCAGGCGGCGTCTTTTACTGGATTGGCGTAGGCAACGAGATTGCCGTTAAAAGCTGTCGCAGCAACACTTGCCGCACCGAGATCCACGTCTTCTGCGTCCAGCGCCACCAGGCTTCGCTCTGGGTGAAGGTCAGCAATATTGCTTGCTAACATGACTCGAATGTTCGCCTTGTTATAGAGGCGGGATGCTCCTAACGCTGAAGTTGCGGATTCGACCGTGGGGAGCGCCGGCGGCTTACGGATAATTTCAACCTGGTTAGCCCCTCCTCCCACGAAAGGTAGAACCAGCCTTTTGACTCCGGTGGACAGCGGGTTACCGATGAATCCGTTGAAATTGTTCTTGGATAAGTTCACCCAGACAGGATTGACTGCTGCGGCTGTGGCTGGCGTGCAGGGGGCAATGCCGCCCAGGCAGCTTTCCATGTTGGTGTTCACGCCACTGTCAAAGAAAAGGCAATTCGTGCTGGAATTTGCATTCGATGTGCCTGAAGGGGGAGCGGCGATTTCGGCCGCGCAGCCTCCAGTGGCATTGGCAATGAGAACCGTGCCGCCGTAAGTGCCACCAGGAGTCGTTTTATAGCCATTCGCCAAAGACTCGCGGATGATTTCTCCAACCACTGTGATCTTATCTCCGAAAATCAGAGAACCGGTGTTCGGAGTGGGAAAGAAGTTGCCATTGGTGTGGACCCGGCCCGCAAAAGCAAAGGGCGGTCCATTGAAGTAGCTTAGATCGCTATCGGAGAATACACCGAACTGGAATACCGGAATCA
This sequence comes from uncultured Acidobacteriaceae bacterium, assembly GCA_964619065.1. GTDB lineage: Bacteria > Acidobacteriota > Terriglobia > Terriglobales > Acidobacteriaceae > JANXUC01. The sequence goes on from CAZUCC010000010.1 coordinate 76,357, forward strand.
ATGCCACTTCCACGTTCCGAGTCATGTTCACCGCCGCGGTGGACGGGCGCAAGGCATTCACCTGGAGTGTCATGGGAATAATTAAGGCGGTCAACCCCTGGTTTGTGCCAGAACTGATCACCTGAGGCTTAGGTTTTACAGGGTTCCCGCTGGTGTCGACAGGGAACGTAATAGTCTCGGTGTAGTTCATGGAACCGGTCATGGCGTAGGTGGGCGGATAGCTGGCGAGACCTTGAATGGCGCTATTTGTAGGCGCCTGATTGCTCTGGTAGAGAGCTGCTAGGTCGGCCGTTAACTTCTCCATGCCCGATTCCGCCCCGTAGAACGCGACGTTCGCCTCTTTATCGTTGCTGCCGATGCGGACCTCGGAGTTCGTCAGCATCATGACGCCGACAGCAATCCCAGACAACAAAAAGAGCAGGAGCAAGGCTGCGATGAGCACAAAACCCTGCGAGCGTGGTTGATGTTTTGCCATGGAAAAATCTCCCCCTAAAAGTTTCGGCCTCACTGGTAGCGATCCTTAAAAGTCAAGTTGCGAGCACTGACTGCTGTCGATAGTTGCATGCTCTGCGAATTCTTAGCGTTGGATATGAGGCTTTGTCCCATGATCTGGATGTTCACCTTGTGAATCTGGTTCGGCGAAAGGTTGATCGCCAAGGGATCTCGAATCGTGGCGCAAGCAGGTGCGGTGTAACTGGCATCGCACATGTCATAACTGAACTGCATGTCGATGATATTGTCGGCTACCGGCTGCGGCGTATTTCCGTTGATCTGCCGCATCAACCGCGGTGTCCCGGCAGCTGGAACCTGCACAAAATAGCTGACGGCCAGCAAGCGGCGAGCGGTCACGGAGGGAACGGTCGGGGGGACAGTGACAGGCGGCACAGGAGGAACGATGCTCGTCATATTTCTGGACGCAGCGCCGGTTTGATTGAGATTGAGCGGATCGCCATTGGTAAAGGTGACGGTTGCTCCAGTCGCAGCGAGAGGTGTGACCACGGAAACCTCACCGATCGCGGTACCCCGGCTCGTCGTTACCATCAAAAGGTCTCCGACCTTGATTCCAACACCAGGGTCAGTCGCCGACGGAGTCGTAGCCGGCATCGGAACCGGCGCGGCTAAAGTCAATGTTGTTCCTGTGGGGTCCAAGGCGCCCGTGAATTGATCCAAGGGAAAACCGTAGTCCACATAGATCAGAGTGATGGAATCAGGGGTCCGGTTCGTTGCCGCGATTGTTGCCGGGCCAGCTTTTTGCATTCCGTTGGCGAAGCCGGGAATGATTCCAAACATGTAGTTGGAGATCGGAGTTACGGGAGGATTTGCCACTGTGCCCACTGTGCCGGTGGAATAGTTGTGACTGTTGAGATAGCACACGGCGAGCTGATCACAGGCAAAGTTGCTTGCCGACGAACCTGCGCCCGTGGGCAATTGCAGGCCGCCCGATGGCAAACCGGCGCCAGCTATGCTGACGTCCTTGGCGATCAGGTCAACGGCCGAGCGCACGTTCTGCTGCATTTCCGTGCGGTTGGCTATCAACGAACTGGTGGTCATGCCGGACTTGAACAATTGCGTCGCAGCTCCGAGCAGCACGAGGCCCAGCGCCATAGCAACTATCAATTCGAGAAGGCTGAACCCGCTGACTCGCTTTGTCGTCTTTACCGAATTCATAAGGTTTCCTTTGTCGCTCTTATCGGAACGCCGAGACCAGCGACTGCACAGCGTAGGTGCTCGTCCGTCCGCCTGAGCCCGGGTACTGAATGGTTACGACGACTTGTTTCAAATTTGGATTGGGGGCGCCGGTCGAATCCAGTGCATTGGTGATCTGAATCTGCCGCTTAAAGGCGGACAGGGAAACCGTCAGGTCGTCGGCAGTGCCAAGTTTGCCGTCTGGCCCAGGCAGGACGATGGGAGCGGGCGGCGTAACATCATCGCTCGTGCCATCGAGTCCATCAGGGCCCGGGTCGCTCAAGGCAATCATTCCCGTTTTAAATATGCCGTTGGCCGTCGTGTTATTGTCGATTGCGCTGAAACCAAGCTGGCTCGTCTGGCGCGCGGTGTAAATGCTTTCCAGAGTCTGGGTGGCCCGGGCGTGAGCAATCTCGTCAAGTTGCGAGGATTGCGTAGCGGCGAGGGCTGTGCCGAACAGCCCCAAAACCGCGAGCAGTCCGACGGTGATAATGGCACCCGCAATCATTACTTCAAGCAGCGAGAATCCCGCTTGCCGGCCCCGATTGAGAGCTTTCCCGAAATGCCGGTTTGTCATTGTTGTTTCCATGTCGCTATTCCCCCGGGAAAGGTGAGACCCCATCCCCGAATACGTCCGCTGGTCCCGAACACGGTCACGGCTCGTGTACTGCTCATATCGCCATTGCGCGCTAGGTAGAGAACCCCGTTGTTGGAGTTGCCGAGAAGGTCAACCGCCGAACCATCCGGCATGAACATGACCAGGTTTCCGCCGCCTGGGCCGACTCCTTGATCGAAGTCGATGGCTTTGCTCCCGTTACCGAAACCGTCCGGTACCGCGGCGGCCGAAGTCGGCAGGCCGGCGATGGCCTGAAAAGCGACATCAATGGGCAAGTCAATCGTGCTGATTTGAATGGGAGCTGGGGAGGGGTTTCCCGCATCCCAGCGGTAAACCTGAACACTTTTGGCATTCGGTGCGCCGAGCGGCGTTAAGGCAAGAGCAGGCGCCGGGGTTCCGAATGTGACGATATAGCGCTTGCGCTCTTCAATGGCGCGTTCCCGAGCCATGCGCAGCTGCATGAGGGCGTTGTCATACGCGCCATTGACGCGGGAATCTTTGAGGCCGCCTTGAATATTTACGAAGGCAATTCCGCTGACAATGACCGCGATCGATACGACGATCGTCATCTCCAGCATGCTGAAGCCCCGCATGGAAGACATGTGCTGGTTCGGCCGAGCGTGATGTTCAATTCGACGTCTGATTAGCATACCCATCCCGGAATCCCCTTACGGAATTCGCTGGCGCTGCTCCTAAGCTGTGGGAGGGCATCGGCCCGCTAGACCGGAGTGTGCGCCAATCTATAGTCTTCGCAGGCTTTCGCAAATTTCTATGGCTATGCTAGGAGGCGTGGGAGGTAGCGTCAAAGCACCGAAGTTTTGGCGCCGGTGGACTTTCGTAAGTACTCGTGGGCGATTACCGGGTTTCCAGGTGTGAAAAGAATACCCGTGCGCCCGTAAGTGCTTGTGTTATCGAGTCTTTTCAAGGCACAGGCTGCTTCGCTTACTGGTGGGACGGTACCCCAGTAACTTGTTGACAGGTGCCGGAAGACTTTACGCTTCCCAAAGCATGCCTCTGCTAGCTCTGATTGTGTCTGCCGACGACCGCGACATTCGTCTGCTGCGGGAAGTCCTGCACGAACTTCACGTGGAAACGGATATCTGTGAGACTGCCGAGATGGCCGCCTCCTTTCTGGGGGAAAAGCCCGTTGACGCCGTCGTCCTGGATGGCGACCTGCCTGGTGTTCTGGAGCTCATCGACGCGCAGGTCCGGCGGGAAGAGGGGGACCGGCCGCGGATCATCGCGGTGTTGAGCAGCAAAAACAACTCACAGCGTGCATTTGAGATCGGCGCCCATTTCGTCCTGTACAAACCAGTTTCGCGCGACCGCAGCCTGGTGAGTCTGGAATATGCATTGCGCTCCACCGGCAAAGATCGCAGGCACGTCGACCGGCGTTCGATCTATCTCTCGACAAGCGTGAGCAGTCCAGTTGTGCAAGAAATGCCGGTTACTCTGCACAATCTGAGTCCTACGGGAACAGCCATAGTCGCGAAAAAGCGTCTGCCACCGGATAGCAAGCTGTATTTCGAGTTTCGGATTCCGGGGCAGGCTGCCACGGTGCGCCTGTCCGGAAACGTGGTTTGGCAGGATATTCAGGGACGCGCGGGTATCCGTTTTGCCAGCGTGCCCGCCTCCTCCCGCAAAGCGCTGGATCAATGGTTGCAACAGGACGAGACAGCGGAGCCTTCAGAGCTGCCCGAAGTGGCGATGGAGGTGGAAAGATTTGAGCTGGAGCGTGCCGGTAACCGTAAGCCGGATACTGCGCCAGTCGTGGTGCGTCAAAATATTCCTGTGCCAGAGCGGAAGGATCGGCGTGCGCAATCGCGTTACCGGTTTAGTGCAGGAGTACAGGTATCGGATCAGCGTTCCGACGCGCCGAACTGGTGCAATATCGCCGATATTAGCGAAGGCGGCTGCTACATTGAACTCGTCGTGCCCTTTCCCAAGGGAACGCTGTTGAACCTGGAAGTGCGTACGGGTGAGATCCGGTTAAGGACGAGAGGTAAGGTCCAATCCTGCCAACCTGGCAGGGGCATGGGCGTGCAATTCAACTTCGAGGATGATGAGCAGCGCCATCAGTTGCGTCAAATCGTGGAGTTTCTTGCTGCAGGCTCAAGTACTCGATAGGCGTGACGATTTTGCTCTAGCGACCCTGGGGTAAATTCCCTTTACCCAAACCGCTGGCCGGGAGCGGAGCAAGTCCATCCGAATCTTTGTCGTTAGCGGCGACCTCCCGACGGAAATAGTCGAGCGATAACTGCAAGCCCTGGAGCAGGTCAATTTTTGGTTCCCAGCCGAGGAGCGTTCGCGCCTTCGTAATATCCGGGCGGCGTTGTCTCGGGTCATCTTTGGGAAGCGATTCATAGCAAATCTTACTCGATGACCCGGTGACATCCAGCACCCGCTGCGCGCATTCCAGAATTGTAAATTCCGAAGGGTTCCCGATATTGACGGGAAGCGCTTCCTGCGAACGCGAAAGCCGAAGAATTCCTTCAACCTCGTCGCTTACATAGCAAAAACTACGTGTTTGCTCGCCGTCACCATAGACGGTCAGTTCCTCGCCGCGTAAAGCCTGGCGCATGAAATTGGGGATTACCCGCCCATCGTTAATCTGCATGCGTGAGCCGTACGTATTGAAGATCCGAACGATGCGCGTATTTACTTTGTGGTAGCGCCGGTAGGCCATGGTTGTGGCCTCGGCAAAACGCTTGGCTTCATCGTAAACGGAGCGCGGGCCGATCGGATTCACATGGCCCCAATAGGTTTCACGCTGCGGATGCTCCAGAGGATCCCCGTAACACTCCGAAGTTGAAGCGAGCAAGTATACGGCTCCGCTGCGGCGGGCGATTTCCAGCGTGTTGAAGGTTCCGAGCGAACCCGCCTGCAAGGTTTCAATGCCATGCTCGGCGTAATCCACGGGGCTGGCCGGAGAAGCAAAGTGAAAGACGTAGTCCAGGCGGCCGCAATCGAAGGGTTGGCAGATATCCTGCTGCAAGAATTCGAAGCGCGGTTCGTTGCGCAGATGCGCCAGATTCGGGAGCCGTCCGGTCAGAAGATTATCGGCAGCAACAACCGAGTGGCCTTCTCCCAACAGAGCATCGCAAAGATGAGAGCCAACGAAACCAGCACCACCCGTCACCAATGTTCGGAGCGTCGCCATCTTAAGCTCTGCGCTCACCTTCGTCCCGCACCTTGTCATTACTGGCAACGGAGCTGGCATGCTCTTCCGGCGCGGAGGTTGGTCGGCCCACGCAGTAGTAAGTGAAACCATGCTGCGTCATGATGTGGCCTTCGTAGAGGTTGCGGCCATCAATTACGATAGGATATTTCAGTTCGCGCGCCAAGCGCACTAGGTCGAGCTGGGCGTACTCTTCCCATTCCGTCAAGATGAGAAGCGCATCGGCATCCCGAGCAGCGTCGTAGGGATTCGCTGCATACGAGACCGTCGCAGGCAGTACTTCCTTTGCGCGCGCCATCGCAGCGGGGTCGTGGGCCACGATTTGCGCGCCTTCCTGTAGGAGCGCCTGCACAAGAAAGATGGCGGGAGACTCACGGATGTCATCTGTGCCGCCTTTGAAGGCGAGGCCAAGTACGGCAAGGCGTTTTCCTCGCAACGTCCACAGAGCGCTCCGCACTTTCCGCAGAAAGCGCTGGCGCTGCTCTTCATTAATCCGAATGACTTCGTCGAGCAGCCGGAAATCCATCCCACACTCGCGAGCGACCGAACGAAACGCCAGAAGATCCTTGGGGAAACAGGATCCCCCATAGCCGATACCGGGGTTCAAAAAACGTGAACCAATGCGCGAGTCGAGTCCAATGCCTTGGCACACCTGCTTCACGTCCGCACCGACGCTTTCACAAACAGATGCCACGGCGTTCACGAAAGAAATCTTCATGGCCAGAAATGCATTCGAAGCGTGTTTGATTAGCTCTGCGCTCTTTGTGCTCGTTACCACCAATTGCGTGATCTGCGTCCTCGCACCTTCGGGCCGGGGCACAGCATGAGATTCCGAGTAATAGCGACCGCTGGTGAGCGGTTCGTAAATCTTGCGCAGCACTTCGCTGCTGCGCGCCGTATCCGAGCCCGCAACGATACGGTCCGGGTAGAGAAAATCCGTGACCGCGGTGCCTTCCCGCAAAAATTCTGGATTGGAAGCGACGTCAAAGGAATCGGCCTTCGCGCCATTGCGCAGCATAATTTTGCGAATCCAGCCGCTGGTATAAACCGGAACCGTGCTCTTTTCCACAACCAGTTTATAGCTGGAGATTGAGCCCGAAACATCGCGAGCCACAGATTCCACATAGGAGAGATCGGCATCGCCCTGTTCCGTGGGGGGAGTGCCTACCGCAATGAAAACCGCTTCGCTGTCGCGAGCGGATGCTGCCAGGTTTGCGGAAAATTGCAGCCGCGTGCCACGATGCCGGGCCAACAATTCCGGCAGAAATTTTTCGTGGATAGGAACCTCTCCGCGCTGGAGCGCGGCCAGCTTGGCTTCATCGTTATCCACGAGGATGACCTCGTGTCCCATGTCAGCGAGGCAAACCCCGGTGACAAGTCCGACGTACCCGGAACCTACAATCGCGATGCGCACAGCGCCTCCAAACTCTTTTAATGTATCAGCTTTGTCCCGCTCCAACAGAGGTCTAGGTGGGTACTTACTGGGTCGCCGTATTCGGCAAGTGCCCCTCGCCAACAATCGGGCATAAGAAGGCAAAATATTGCCATTTTCTCCTCCTGACGAGCCGACCGCCATGGCTGAACTCCAGGTTTGTGAGCACGAGGAGCGTCCTCAGGCTGGGTTGCCTTCGTCCCGCCTCGGCCAGCCCGTCTCGCGAAATGTCCCGCTGGGCAAGGCATTCTGCCGATGGGCTCGGGTTACCAATGTGCCTCCCGTGGCAAAACTGAACGTTGACTTCTCCGGGATTCAGGTTGAGACTTCAAATAACCAGCCACGGAGTCAGTGCTCTGCCGCCCGCGTTTCAAGCCGAGGAAAGTGCAAACGCAGGGGCGGCGACGAGGTTTGGACGACGTATGGCGCAGAATCCTGGTTTTCCGTGGATGCCTTCCCAAGGCCCTGCGGAAAAGGGAGACCGGAATGATTCGCTGCGGCTGCAAAGGCTGCGGACTGTGTATTCCGCATTTCAGGATTCCGGCGCAGGTTCTGGCTTGGCCCTCGATCTCCTCCTGCATGAATTAGCCGTAGAAGCTCGATCAATTCCGGGCGTACACAGTTCCGCCATCGCTCTTTGGGGATCCGAAAGAGATTTCATCTGTCGTGCTGCCGCCGGGGAGTCCGCTCCGGGGCTGGGGCTCCGCATTCAAACCCAAGATGGTCTTTCCGCTGAATGCGTCCGCACAGGCAAGCAACAAATCTGTCAGGATACCGAATTGGATTCGCGCGTGGATGCGGCCATGTGTCGCGCCATGGCAGTACGCTCGCTGGTCATCATTCCTTTGTTTTTGCAGCAGAAGCTCATCGGAATTCTGGAGGCATTTGCTCCGGCTGCGCACGCTTTTGATAAGGCTTCCGTCGAGCGCTTGGCGAACCTGGGACGACGCATCGTGGAGACGGTAGCATTTGTCGAGGCACGCCTCCAGCAGCAGATAGAAGTTCCCTCTCAGCCACTGAAGACGATTGAGCCGATGGTGGAAGAGGAAAATTCTGAATTGGCACAGGCAGTGCCCAAGGTTGCGCAAGAAGTGTCCAACACAAACCGTCCCGCACCTCCGCGTCGCTCCTCGCAGAACTTGGCGCTCGCTCTGGTGGCTCTGACTGCCGGTGTTGTCGCGCTGGCTGGTCTTCTGTGGTGGCTGCCTCAGGACAACCCTCAACGAGGGCTCGTTAAGGCAGAGGCTTCTCCACGCAAGGAATCAGTTCCAACGGATTTGCAGCCGGCAGCGCCCAGCATCGTTCCGAATTCAAGCACTGCACTCAATTCAGTGACCAACTCGAAACCGGTGATAAAAGCGGTCGTTGCCTCCAAGCACCGGGGGTTTTCTTCTTTCGAGAAGAACAGCGCAGGGGATGGAGCAAGCCTGCCCTCCGGAGAACTGGTCGTCTACGAAAAGGGTAAGGTCGTGTATCGTACCGGCCCAGTCACCAGTGCGGCGGAAACTGAGAAGTTGGATGCAACTTTGGATACGGTTCCGGCCGCTGATAGCACAGCTCCTTCTGCTGCGGTCGGTTTCACTGGAGGAAAGCTTATTCACCAGGTTGCACCGATTTATTCGGAAGAGGCACGCGCGCTTCGTGTGCAAGGAGACGTCGTTCTAGAAGGTATCATCGGCAAAGATGGGGTGGTACGCGAAATTCGTGTCGTTCATGGCGATGCTCGACTGCAAGGCGCGGCGATCGATGCCGTGCGTCAATGGCGCTACGAACCGTTCCGCTCCAACGGCGAGCCCGTGGATATGTTATCCACCATGACGGTCCACTTTCGCTGATCACCATCGAGTGAGCAGAATCTGTAATCCAGCGCCAGCATTATTGCGAGTAGAATAGCGGCAAATGCCCGCGGTGCTGGAATTCCAGGACATCCTCAAAGACTACCGGGGCCTCTTTCGGAGGCGCACGGTGCGTGCTCTCGACCATTTCACGCTGCAGGTGGAAGCCGGCGAAATCTTCGGGTTTTTGGGACCGAACGGGGCTGGCAAGACTACCGCAATCCATCTCGCAATGGGCTTTGTACAGCCTACGCGGGGACGCGGCTTGATGTTTGGCAAACGCTTTGGCCACGCCGCCACGCGCCGGCGCGTGGGGTTCCTGGCGGAAAACGTTGCACTGTATCACCGTCCCGCCGAAACGCTGATTCGCTTCTACGGCGGACTCAACGGCCTGACCGGGGAGACGCTTTCGCGGCGCACACAAGAGGCATTGGATGCGGTAGGGCTATTGCACGAATCCAGCCGCAATGTAGGGAAGTTTTCGCGCGGGATGTTGCAACGCATCGGCCTTGCGCAAGCCATCGTTCATGACCCCGACCTTCTCATTCTGGATGAGCCAACTTCTGCCCTCGATCCATTGGCGCGGTACGCTGTACGGGAGTTGCTGCTTGATTGGCGCAAGCGCGGCAAGACCATCTTCCTTAGCTCGCACCTGTTATCCGAGGTGGAGTTGGTCTGTGACCGCATCGCCGTGCTGAACCGGGGACGGGTTGTGCGGTTGGGGCGCCCCACCGATCTGTTGGAATCCCGCGAGCGTTTTGAAATTGTGGCCCGGGGAATTCCGCTGCACAGCGTTCCGGGAGCAGCGACGGAACCTGGCGGCAAGATTCGCTTTGATACAAATGCCCAAGAACAGCGTGCCCTCATCGAGCGCATTTGGAGTCTCGGCGGTGAAGTCGTCAGCGTTTCCCCGCATAAGCGGTCCCTCGAGGATCTGTTCCTGGAACTGACTGGCAACGGTACTAGCAGAGAGTCTGTACCGACAGCGAAAAAGGAGACCGTGTGAAGCATTGGAAGCCAGTTTGGATGATCGCCTTGAATTTCGTCCGCGAGCAGCGCTGGCCCATTCTTGTTTTGCAGCTCTCGTTGCTGGGCCTCGCAGCCCTTGGGCTCCTGGCGGACGTCCAGCGTGAGCGGGAGGACATGCTCCTGATGTTCAAGCAATTGGGTATGTATGGCGTGGCCTTCAGTGTGTTCTTCGGCGGGTCGGCTATCTATAACGAGCGCCGTTCTCGCCGGATTCTTGCCGTGCTGGGCAAAGCGATCACTCGGCGAGACTATCTTTCTGGACTGCTGCTGGGCGTGATGCTGGCCGCTGGCCTGTTCTGCTTTGTGCTGGGTTTCACCGGCATGTGGACACTGGGCGATATCGGGTTTTCCGTGCCGTATCTCTGGTATCTGATGATTTGTGTGCTGGTAGCCTGCGTTCTGGCCGCGTCCGTCGCGCTCTTTTACTCGACCTATTTGAATCCATGGATGTCAGCGTTGCTCACGGGACTCACACTGGCTGTGCCGGGTGTGATCGCCTTTCAGTTTGGGGAACGATGGGGATATATTCTCCCTGTTTACAATCTTATGCGGGTGTTTCTTAAGGCATCATTTGAGCATCCGAGAATGGCGGGAGGATGGGCTATTCTGGTGGCTTTGTTCGAGACGGTCGTTCTGTGGCTGGCTGCCAGCTGGGTGTTCGCACGCATCGACGTAGCTGTGGCCGTCGATTAAGAAGCGACAGGAGACCGGGAGGACAGGGGGTGTCTGACAAACATGGTCTCTTCGGAGAAGATCTTGCATACGGTCTACGGTGCGGGTTTCGCCATCTGGACTATCACTCTCGCTTCTCGATGCGTAAGGTTATGAGCGCTCAGTTGGGTATAGGTCAACACGGCTCCCGGAAAGATACCCAAATAAAGAGTTGCCAGCGTGCTGAGCACGAGCGCGGTACTTACTCCCGGGGAAAGTGGATCTATTGGTACAGGTTCCCCTTGTGGCTCTTGCATGTACATCACCACAATCACGCGCAGGTAGTAGTAAGCTCCTATGGCGCTATTGATGAGGCCGAGAATCGTGAGGCCGACCAGATTCGCCTGGAGCGCACCGCTAAAAACATAGAACTTGGCGAAGAATCCGCCTGTCGCGGGAATGCCAATCAGTGAGAGCAGGAACACGGTGAGAAGGGCAGCCAGGGCCGGCGCGCGACGGCCCATGCCCGCGTAGTCCTCAATGGAGACGTAACGTTCGCCAGAATTGGCAATGTGGCTGATGATGGCAAACGCGCCTACATTCATGGCCGCATACGAAGCTGCGTAAAACATTGCGGACGGGATCCCCTCCTCTGGCGCGGCTGCGAAGGCCACGAGCAGGTAGCCCGCGTGCGCAATCGACGAATAAGCAAGCATTCGCTTGATGTTGGTTTGCTTCAGAGCGCCCAGGTTGCCGAGCGTCATTGAAAGGACCGCAGCGACCCAAATCAGCCAGAAGGTTCCCAGCACGTGCGCTTCGAAGATCACGCGAAGGAGCACAGCGAAGGTAGCGGCCTTGGGAGCGGTCGACATAAGAGCCACAACGGGTGAGGGTGCGCCTTCATACACGTCCGGAGTCCATACGTGGAATGGCGCAGCGGCAATCTTGAAGCCGAGTCCGACAAAGATCAGCGCCGTTGCTGCAAATGCCAACGTGGGCACATACCCGGTACGAAGAGCCGTGCTGATCTCCGTGATACTGGTGGAACCTGTGGCGCCAAACATCAAAGCGACGCCATAGAGGAAGAATGCTGTGGCGAATGATCCCAGCAGAAAATATTTGAGCGAGGCCTCAGAACTGCGGGGGTCGCGGCGCAGGAAGCCCGCAAGCACATAGGTGGAGATCGACGAAATCTCGAGGGCGATGAAGATCAGTACCAATTCGACGGCCGAGGTCATCAGGCACATGCCCGCCGCACCCAGCAAAATCAGGCCGTAGTATTCGCCTGCACGGATCCGCTGCGTCTCCATGTATTCGAAAGAGGTGAGAATTGCCAGTACAACGATAGCGAGAATCACGACGTGGAAAAAGATGCTGAAATTGTCCACGCGCACCATGTGCGAAAACGCTTCACCCGGAGACTGCGCTTGCACGTAGGTCGCTGCCAGGCTGGCGAGTGAGCCAAGCAGCGCCACGAAGCCGAGAGTCTTAGCGGCGCGCCGCTGGTCGATTACGGGATCGAGCACCATGATCACCATGCCGAATACGCTCAAAACCAGCTCCGGCAAAATGCGGATGTAGTCGGCGTTTTGTGGAATCTGCTGCACCAGGTCGTTGATGGGCAAAGCATTCATAAGCAGGCTCATTGACCCACCTGCAAGATGGAATGCACGGCTGGATCAATGGCCTTGAGCCAGAGGATCGGGGCCACGCCCATGATCAGGGCGGCGACGGCAGTGGGCAAAACGGCGATCTTCTCCAGCGGATAGATGTCGTGCAGGCTGGCGTTCTTGGGATTCTTGTTTACGCCAAAAAACGTGCGTTGATACACCCAGAGCAAGTAAGCGGCGCTCCAAATCACGCCCGTTGCGGCGAGGACTCCGTAGAGAGCGCGGGCTTGAAATGCTCCGGAGAGAACCAGGAATTCGCCAATGAAGCCGTTGAGCAGTGGCAGCCCAAGTGAAGACAGCGTGATAAAGAGAAAGATCGAAGCGTACATCGGCATAGGTGTGGCCAAGCCGCCGAATTCGCTGATCTCGTATGTGTGCCGTCGCTCGTGGAGAATCCCGGCAAGCATGAACAGTGCGCCCGTCGAAACCCCGTGTGCCAGGTTCACGAACATCGCGCCATTGAGTCCGGCTTGTGTCAGACTGAAAACTCCCAAGACTACAAATCCGAGGTGGCTCACGGACGAGTAGGCGATCAGCTTCTTCAGGTTGGGCTGCACCAGCGCGACCAACGCGCCATAAATAATGCCAATGAGCGCCAGTACCATGATCCAGGGAGCGTTGCGCCGCGCCTGGTCAGGAAACAATCCCACGTTGAAGCGCAACAAGCCGTAGGTGCCCATCTTCAGCAATACGCCAGCCAGCAACACAGAACCCGCCGTGGGCGCTTCCACGTGCGCGTCCGGCAGCCAGGTATGAAGAGGGAAAAGCGGAACATTGACCGAAAAGGCGACGAAGAATCCGAGGAAGAGCCACGGCGCCGCCGCGAGAAA
>CAZUCC010000011.1:0-10447 GCA_964619065.1 uncultured Acidobacteriaceae bacterium
TTGCCGCCGATCCTGCGGTACAGCGTGTCCATGAAAATGTAAGATCCCGCCTGAACCTCCGTGAAGTGATTCACAGTGCCAAAGTTGAAGGTTCCGGCCCACCCGCCGGTGGGGGGGGGGTAACGGGAATACATCCGGGTTAACTAGTTGTGCCAGCGCGGAGGAAGTCCAAAGGGGGGGTTGTTTGGCTAATATCACCATGAAGGAGTTGCTCGAAGCGGGCGTCCACTTCGGGCACCAGACGAAGCGCTGGAACCCCAAGATGAAGGAATACATCTTCGGGGAGCGCAACGGCATTTACATCATCGACCTGCAAAAGACGCTGAAGATGTTCAAGGAAGCGTCGAAATTTGTGCAGGAGCTGGCCACGGCCGGCAAGACGATCATGTTTGTTGGCCCGAAGAGGCAAGCCCAGGACGCCATCACGGAAGAGGCGACGCGCTGCAACATGTTCTACGTGAACCAGCGCTGGCTGGGCGGACTGCTCACCAACTGGGTGACCGTGCAGAAGTCGGTGAAGCGGCTGAAGGAACTCGACGAGATGGCCACGGATGGCCGCTACGAGTTGCTGCCGAAGAAGGAAGTCATCGGGTTGGAGCGCGAGCGCAAGCATCTCCAAGCCAACTTGGCGGGCATCAAGAACATGAGCCGGGTGCCGGATGCGATTTTCGTAGTCGATTCGAACAAAGAGCAAATCGCCGTGCGCGAGGCCCGCAAGCTGGGCATCCCGGTGGTTGCCGTCGTAGATACAAACTGCGATCCCAGCGAAGTGGATTACGTGATTCCCGGCAACGACGATGCGTTGCGGGCAATTCGCCTCTTCACTTCGAAAATTTCCGAGTCCATCGTGGAAGGCCAGCAGTTGCGCATTGCGGGCCAGACGGATGAGCAGCAGGCCGCCGAGACAGGCGCTGCCGCGCTCGAAGGCCAGGCTGCTGAAGGCGTGGAGATCCATGCCGGTGAGGCTTCCGCGACGGAAGGTTACGTTGGAGACGACGGCGAGGATATCAGCATGGAGGAAGTCTTGGGCCGCGGTAAGCGTAAGGCAGAATCTACGCCCCTCGAAACCCCGGTGGTGTAACACCCAATGCGTTCCGGTCGGTTTCCGCTTTACTTCAGCGATTTGGACCCGCGCGCGTCCTCGCCGCGGGTCAAGTTTTGTTTACCAGATTTTCATGCGTGAGCTTCTCCGGAAGCTCATAGCATTAGAAACGAGAATTTTTCATGAGCACAACTACGGCAAATATTTCCGCTGCACAAGTGAAAGAGCTCCGCGAGAAATCCGGAGCGCCCATGATGGATTGCAAGCAGGCATTGGTGGAGGCCAAAGGCGACATGGAAGAGGCCATCATTCACCTGCGCAAGCGCGGTGTTTCCCTGGCCGGAAAAAAGGCAACGCGCGTGACCAGCGAAGGCTCCGTGGGACACTACATCCACGCTGGCGGTAAGATTGGCGTTCTGCTGGAAATCAATTGCGAGAGCGATTTCGTGGCCCGCACGGACGACTTCAAGGAGTTGTTGCACGATGTTGCCATGCACATTGCGGCCAGCGATCCCAAGTTTGTCCGCCGTGAAGACGTAACGCCGGAAGCGTTCGAGCGCGAGAAGGACATCTACCGCGCTCAGGCAGCCGCTACGGGCAAGCCGCCGCAAGTCGTGGAGAAGATTGTCGAAGGAAAGATGGCGAAGTTCTACGAGGAGGTCTGCCTGTTGGAGCAGCCTTTCATCAAGGACCAGACGACGACCATTGCGCAACTTGTGGCTACCAAGATTGGCAAACTTGGTGAGAACATCAGCGTGCGCCGCTTTGCCCGTTTCAAGGTGGGCGATGTGAACGCCACGATTGCGTTCACCAATCCGGTGGAAGCAAAAGAAGAATAAAATTGGCTGTCGGCCATCAGCTCTCGGCTGTCAAAAGCTTATGGCCGGAGTTCGATAGCTGAAAGCCGAAAGCTCTTAACCATGCCGACTCCTGTTTTTCATCGCATTCTGCTGAAGTTGTCGGGAGAAGCCCTTGCCGGGACGCAGGGGTTTGGCCTCGAATCCAAGCGCGTGCAAGAGATCGCGGAAGAGCTGGCGGAAGCGCAAAAGCTCGGTGCACAGATCGCGATTGTGGTGGGCGGGGGCAATATCTTCCGTGGCGTGGCGCAGCAGGCGCGCGACATGGACCGCGTTTCCGCCGATCACATGGGCATGCTCGCGACAGTGATCAACGCTCTGGCACTGCAGGATGCGCTCGAGAAACAGGGTGCGCACACGCGAATCCAATCGGCGATCGTGATGAATCAGGTAGCCGAGCCCTTCATTCGTCGCCGGGCAATTCGCCATCTCGAAAAGGGCCGCATCGTCATCTTCGCTGGAGGTACGGGGAATCCGTACTTCTCCACCGATACCGCGGCCTCGCTGCGCGCGATGGAGATCAAGGCGGATGTGATCCTGAAGGCCACGAAAGTGGATGGAGTCTACGATGCCGATCCCATGCTCGTACCGGATGCCAAGCGCTTCAGCCAAATCAGCTACATGGAAGTTCTGAAGCGGGGGCTCAAAGTGATGGACTCCACTGCCATCTCCCTCTGCAAGGACAACAATCTTCCCATCATCGTCTTCAAACTTGGCGAACGCGGCAACATCCAGAAAGTGATTCTCGGAGAAAAAGTCGGTTCCCTGGTGGGGGCGTAAAGGCAAAGGCGCTGTCAGCTGTCAAACCTCTCGGTTGAGGTTCTAGCTGATAGCCGACGGCCAGTTTATAATCTTCAGTTTTTGATCTCGCATCTTTGGAGTTCACAATGGCGCAATCCGTCATGGCTACGATTCCCGCACTGCGACCGCTGCAAGGTCAGCTCAAGACCCGCATGGACAAGGCGGTGGAAGATTTCCGCAAGGCCATGGCGTCCACGCGGACCGGCCGCGCGTCCGTTTCCATGCTGGATAACGTTGTCGTGGAAGCCTATGGTTCCAATATGCCGCTCAATCAGGTGGCGACGATTCACGCTCCCGAGCCGCAATTGATCACGGTGACGCCGTTTGATCCTACGGTGTTGGCGTCCATCGAGAAGGCGATTCGCGGCGGCGATCTCGGACTCAATCCCATGAACGATGGCAAAGTTGTCCGCGTGCCCGTGCCGCCGCTCACCGAAGAGCGCCGCAAGGAGATGGCGAAGCATCTGCACAAGATTCTGGAAGAGCACCGCACCGCGGTCCGCAACATCCGGCGCGACGGCAACGATGCCATTAAGAAAACAATGAAAGACAAAAAGATCAGCGAGGACGAAGAGAAGCGGTCGCTGGATGAAATTCAAAAGCTGACAGATGAAGAAATCCGCAAGATGGAAGAGATGAGCAAAGCCAAAGAAAAGGAAGTGCTGGAGCTCAAGTAAGCGAGTTGAAGCGCGGGAATACAGAGGCGGCCACGAGCCGCCTTTCTTTTTCGATTCATTTTTTGAGGAGATACTTTTGAGCCAGAAAAACCGGCCCCTTGCGGGGCCGGCAAGTTAATAGTTACTGGCGAATTTTTAGAAACCTTTGTAATTCATAGTCACAGTTTTCGTTGCTGCCTTAGGGATGGGTATGTTGTAGAACATAGCGATCGATCCATCGATGGCTGTCAGCGGCCCTCCGACGAAGTTCACAAACGGATTGCAAGGAGGCGGTCCGAAGGAAGTGTTTTGCGCGAACCCATCGAACACAAAGGCGGGCGTACCTATATTTTGCAACATCAATCCGAATGGGCCACCCGATGAAATGGAATTCCACCCAAACGCGCTGTTTTGAGTTCCATCGAAATTATTGTTGAATACGCCGTCGGCATCCACATCTGCATAGCGAATGAGGAATGCTGTTTTGGCAATGGCGGTGTTGTTCTTGAGCGCCATAACTACTTTGATCGACGAGGTTCCTGCAACCTGAGTGATGGTTTGGGTGAGTGTCCAGATACCATCGCTCGTGGAACGGGCAATCTTGACGGAAGTTGCGTTGTGACTCACCACGGTGGATGGACCCCAGTTTCCGCTATCGCCAAAATCGGCATAGTCGAAGTACGCGATGTCGGCAGATGCGTCACAAATACCATAGCCCTCGCCGAAGCTGCCGATGGCAATGTGTTCTTGACCCAGAGGAGTCTGGATCTGGGTGATGTTGCCGTTGACGGTCACGCAGAACTTCAGAAAGGTGTTTTTGGCTCCAGAGGTGAAGGTGAAGGAGCAAGCGCTGGTGGCAAATGGGCTGTGGGGAGCTGCTTGTGCGGCGCTCCTTTGGCTAAGCGCGGCCGTTGCTTCCTGCTGGGTGTTGACTTTGGTCGCGTTCAGAGTTCCAGCGAAGCTGAGGGAAGAGAGAGCCAGTACGGTTGCCGCAAGGGCAAGGTTTTTCACAAAGAATTCTCCTGAATGAGTGTTTTGTTTTGTGCGGAAAGAGGTTGTGGTTTCTCGGCGGCTATATATTACGCAACGATGGTAGTAGATTCACGGTCTCGAGTTGTCGAATTTCGGTAAAATTTTTGTTACGCTTCAGCACTGGAATGAAGAATTTGAAACAAAAAAGCCGGCCCCTTGCGAGGCCGGCGAGTGAAGTTTCGCGTTTGGTCCTACAGTCCCTTGTATTGCATGGTGTAAGTCTTGCTTACATGCGCTCCGAAGTTATTATCGTAGAGCAGAACCACGGAGCCATCAGTAGCGGTCGTGTTCTCCGCTTCGTGGGTGAAGATGCTGCAGGGAGCCGGGCCGCCCGAAACGTTTTGCGTGATACTGACCCATCCGTTCGAAGCCGGGGGATTCCCGATATTCTGCAGCATCAATCCAAAGCCCTTTGAATTGTTGCCCCAGGAGCTGTTCAGGGTTGCGTCGAAATTGTTGCCAAAAACAGAGTCGGCGTCCACATCCGCATACCGGATAACGAACGCCCTTCTGGTCACAGCGGTGTTGTTTTTCAGCGCCATGGTGATCTTGATGGACGAAGTCCCCGCCACTTGCGTGATGGTTTGCGTGAGGGTCCAGATGCCGTCGATGGTGGAGCGGACAACCTTAACGACTGTGGCGGAGGGATGCGTGGTTACGGGTGCGCCCCAGTTTCCGGTATCACCAAAATCGGCATAGTCGTCGTACTGGACTAACGTATTCGCATCACAGATGCCATAGCCTTCGCCGAAGGAGCCCACGGCGATATGCTCGTGCCCTGCAGGGGTTTGAAGCTGGGTGATGTTGCCGTTGACGGTTACGCAATACTTCAGGAAGGTGTTGTTGGCGCCTGAAGTGAGGGTGAACAAGCAAGTGCTGGTTGCGTCGATGCTGCGCGGCACCGATTGCGCGGCGTTTTTCTGAGCGACGGCAGCGGCGGCTTCTTTTGCGAGGTCAACTTTTTTCGCGCCCGGAGCCGCAGCAAAGCTGAGGGAGCACAGGAACAATACGGCAAATACAGCAGCGAACTTCTTCATAAGTGATCTCCTGGGATTGCTTTGTTAACTGCAGGTTGGTGGTAACGGACAGCGTGCGGTCCGAGTTGGCTGTCCTTGCGGGAAGGAGCACTCTGAAACGATGCAAATATACGCTGGTTCCTTGGATCGGCAAGTGAAATTTAGAAGAAAATAAGCAGAGTTGAGTCTCCTCTAAGCATGTCGCGGTACCCTTCCAGAGACATGAACTTTCAAACCTTGGCGTCGTCACAGTGGCCTGGAGGCCCAATCCTTATATTGGCAAGGCGGAAACCCAACACAAAAAAGCCGGCCCCTTGCGAGGCCGGCGAGTGAAGTTTCGCGTTTGGTCCTACAGTCCCTTGTATTGCATGGTGTAAGTCTTGCTTACATGCGCTCCGAAGTTATTATCGTAGAGCAGAACCACGGAGCCATCAGTAGCGGTCGTGTTCTCCGCTTCGTGGGTGAAGATGCTGCAGGGAGCCGGGCCGCCCGAAACGTTTTGCGTGATACTGACCCATCCGTTCGAAGCCGGGGGATTCCCGATATTCTGCAGCATCAATCCAAAGCCCTTTGAATTGTTGCCCCAGGAGCTGTTCAGGGTTGCGTCGAAATTGTTGCCAAAAACAGAGTCGGCGTCCACATCCGCATACCGGATAACGAACGCCCTTCTGGTCACAGCGGTGTTGTTTTTCAGCGCCATGGTGATCTTGATGGACGAAGTCCCCGCCACTTGCGTGATGGTTTGCGTGAGGGTCCAGATGCCGTCGATGGTGGAGCGGACAACCTTAACGACTGTGGCGGAGGGATGCGTGGTTACGGGTGCGCCCCAGTTTCCGGTATCACCAAAATCGGCATAGTCGTCGTACTGGACTAACGTATTCGCATCACAGATGCCATAGCCTTCGCCGAAGGAGCCCACGGCGATATGCTCGTGCCCTGCAGGGGTTTGAAGCTGGGTGATGTTGCCGTTGACGGTTACGCAATACTTCAGGAAGGTGTTGTTGGCGCCTGAAGTGAGGGTGAACAAGCAAGTGCTGGTTGCGTCGATGCTGCGCGGCACCGATTGCGCGGCGTTTTTCTGAGCGACGGCAGCGGCGGCTTCTTTTGCGAGGTCAACTTTTTTCGCGCCCGGAGCCGCAGCAAAGCTGAGGGAGCACAGAGCGAATACGGTTACTGCCAGAACAAGTTTCTTCATAAACAATCTCCTGGATTTTATTTTTTTGGGGGAAAGAGGTTATCGTTCACGGGCTGTCATTCTGCTCGCATCGGTTTCCCCTCACGTGCGGGGCACAATCACAAATGCATCTCTTGTACCGTCCGCGTGGAGTGCCCGATCCGCTCGGGCGAAGAAAAAAGTTTGTTGATGGGCAATGACTTAGCGAGCATTCATGCAATCGCGAATTGAGACATCTGCGATTTGGCATCCTCTCCCACTATCGCTTCGGATATGGAGCTATCTGGATCGCTTGCGAGCCGCGCTCCACGCAGCGTCGATTCGTTTATATTCAGGAGAGATATGAAATCCGTTGTCCATGCCGCTTGTCCACACGACTGCCCGGACGCTTGTGGAGTCCTGATTACCGTGCAAGACGGTCGCGCTACCAAAATTCAAGGCGATCCTTTGCACCCGGTGACGCGCGGATTCCTCTGCGCGAAAGTGACGAAATACTTAGACCGCGTGTATTCGCCGGACCGGGTGCTCTATCCCATGCGTCGCGTGGCTGCGAAAGGAACGGGTCATCGCAATGGGCAGGATTTCGTGCGCATTTCCTGGGATGAGGCTCTCGACGAGATTGCCTCGCGCTTGAAGAGTGTTGCGGCAGAATACGGTCCTGAGTCGATTCTTCCGTACTCCTATGGGGGTACGCTGGGGGTTCTCAACGGTGGCTCCATAGATCGGCGGTTCTTCCATCGGCTGGGCGCTTCGCAACTGGAGCGCGCGATCTGCTCGGCCGCAGGAGAGGCGGGGCTGAAGTCGGTGCTTGGCATAAAGATGGGTACCGAGCCTGAGCAGTTTCGGAATTCGCGTTACATCATCGCGTGGGCCAGCAACATTCACGGCAACAACGTTCACCTGTGGCCGTTCATTACTGAAGCGCGCCGCAAAGGCGCAAAGCTTGTGGTGATCGATCCCTACCGCACGCGCACGGCTGCCGTTGCCGACTGGCATCTACCAATCAACCCCGGTACCGACGCCGCACTGGCACTCGCGATGATGCACGTCATTCTCAACGAGAACCTCCACGATGCGGACTATGTGTCGCGTTATACGCTGGGCTTCGACGCGCTTCGAGCGAAAGTGCAGGAGTATCCACCGGAGCGCGCAGCACAGTGGACGAGCATTCCAGCGGACGACATCCGCAAGCTGGCGCGCGAATATGCCACCACACGGCCGGCTGTGATTCGTTTGAACTATGGAGTGCAGCGCTCGCAGCGCGGCGGCATGGCCACGCGCACGGTCGCGATGTTGCCGTGTATTACGGGTTCCTGGAAAGAGGTCGGCGGTGGTCTGCAGATGTCGCTGAGCGGATCGTTCGGACTGGACAAGGATTCACTTGAACGCCTCGACCTGATGACCTCCTCAAGCCCGCTAGGCCGTCCTGCTCGCGTCATCAATATGAACCGGTTAGGCAAAGCGCTGACCGAGTTAAACGATCCTCCCGTGAAAGTTCTGTTTGTTTATGCCTGCAACCCAGCCGCGGTAACGCCCAACCACAACCTGGTGGTGCAGGGATTACAGCGGAAAGATTTGTTCACGGTCGTCCACGAGCAATTTTTTACCGATACCACCGACTACGCGGATGTTGTGCTGCCCGCAACCACATTCTTCGAGCATAAGGATCTGGTGCAGTCCTACGGCCATTACTATCTGCAGATGTCGCAGCAAGCGATTGCGCCGTTGGAAGAATGCAAGTCGAACGTCGATTTGTTCCGAGCTCTCGCTCAACGCATGGGCTTCACGGAAGAGTGTTTCGCAGAATCGGATGACAGTATGATGGATCGGGCCCTGGCCAGTGGCAGCTCGAGGCTATGTGGAATTGATCGCGCGCGGTTGGAGAAAGAAGGCCACGTTCGCCTCAATTTCTCAGAGACAGCATCTGAACCGTTTCTCCCCTTTGCGCAGGGCAACTTCGCAACGCCAAGTGGCAAGGCGGAGCTTTACAGCGAGCAGCTCAAGGTGGCAGGTCTGGATCCCGTCGCCGCCTTCGAGCCTCCGGAAGAATCGCGGCACACCGAAGCTGCGAAGCGATTTCCGTTAGAGTTATTGTCACGGAAGGCGGATAATTTTCTGAACTCCTCTTTCTGCAACATCCCAGCTGTGGAAGCGCTGGAAGAGATTGGTCTATTGGAAATGGCCCCAGCCGATGCCGCCGCTCGCGGCATCCGTGATGGCGACCCGGTTCGAGCCTTTAACGGGCGCGGAGACCTCGTTTTGCAAGCCCGCGTGAATGGCTCGGTTCAGCCAGGAACAGTGGCCTCCCACTTGCATTGGGCTAAGCTCTCCGCTGGCGGGAAGAACAGTAACGCCCTTACTTCAGAAAAACTTACCGACCTAGGCAACTCGGCGACGTTTTATTCCGTCTTGGTTGAGGTGGAGTTGGTGCGACCAGTCTCCTGAATGGCGGTTTACCCCGGCCACAGATTGCACGGTTTCCGGGTAGGTACCGTATAATTAAAGTTTTGCTTACTCCCTACGGACTGAGGTAGAGCCATCTTTTTTCATAAGGATACCCCTGTGCCGTCGAAGGGAAGCCGTCGCTGGCCATCCGTCGGTCCGGCCGCCGTCCCTCAAGCTGGTTCCCCCCACTGCCAGTCCCGGCGTCAGCCGCGGATGGGCTGGCTGCGGATTCTTGGCGGAAGGGTAGGGCACTGGGCTGCCTTGTGGGCTCTCTTGCTGCTTGCCGTACCTGGAGCTTGGGCACAGCAGGACGTGCTTACGGATATCAAGGTCACGGGCAACCGGAAAATCCCCGCTGAAACCATCAAAGCCCGCATCTTCTCCCGCCCTGGCGACACCTACGACTCCGCAGCCTTGGAACGCGATTTCAACTCACTCTGGAATACTGGATATTTTGAGGATGTACGCTTTGAGCGGCAGCAGACTCCCAAGGGCTGGATCTTGCATGTTTATGTGAAAGAGCGCCCTGTGATTCGCGATATTGAATATCTGGGCGTCAGCTCGGTGACCACCAGCGACATTCTCGAGCGCTTCAAGCAAGCGAAAGTTGGGCTCTCTAAGGAAAGCTCGTATGATCCCACCAAGGTCAAGCGCGCTGAGGTGGTTCTGAAAGAACTTCTATCCGAACACGGGCACCAGTTCGCCAATGTCCGCACGGAAGTCCGCCAGATTCCACCGGCTGCGGTCGGCGTCACTTTTGTTGTGAAAGAAGGCCCGAAGGTGAAAGTGGGCCACATTAGATTTCAGGGCAATAAGAACGTGAAGACGCGCACTTTGCGCGCTGCCATGAAAAACTTGAAGCCGACCGGCATACCGCATTCGATCTTTTTGGAGAACCTGTTTGCCAGGACATACGATGCCAGCAAACTGGACGAAGATACCGAGCGTGTACGCCTGGAGTACCAGAACCGCGGCTACTTTACAGTGGTGGTGCAGGATCCGGTGACCAAAATCCGGGATACGGGCAGTGCCTCCGGGGGTCTGAAGGTGCCGTTCTTGCATTCCGGCGCCGGCAAAGCGGTCGACATTACCATGCCGATTGAGGAAGGGGAGCTCTACCATTTGGGGAGCATCACGTTCAAGGGCGCGAAGGCAGTCACAAACATGAAGGCCCTTCGCAGGTTGTTCCAAATTCAGGACGGAGACATCTTCAGCCGCGAGAAGGTAAGCAAGGGGCTGGAAGGGTTGCGCAAGGCCTACGGCGAACTCGGGTACATCAATTTCACTTCGCTCCCCGATACCAAGATCGACGAGCAGAAGAAACTCATCAACCTGGAGATCGACCTCGACGAAGGCAAACAGTTTTTTGTTCGCCGGATCGAGTTTGAGGGTGAAGCCGTTGGAAGCTATTGACGGAACGCCAA
>CAZUCC010000011.1:10457-87823 GCA_964619065.1 uncultured Acidobacteriaceae bacterium
AATCTGGCTGGAGGAAGGCAAAGCCTACAACTCGCGTTTTTGGGAATTAAGCCTGTTGCGTCTGAATCAGCTCGGGTACTTTGAGCAGCTCAAGGCCGACGATCCCAACGTAACGGACCGGAAATTGAACGAAAAAGAAGGCACGGTTGATCTCACGCTCAAGGTGCACGAAAAGGGGAAGAACAGCATTGGGCTAACGGGAGGCGTGAGCGGATTGTCCGGCGCGTTCATCGGCTTGAACTACTCCACCAACAATCTGTTTGGTTTGGGCGAAACTCTCGATGTGCAGGCTTCGGTTGGCAACCAGCAGCGCAACATCAGTCTGGGTTTCACCGAGCCCTATTTATTCGACCGGCCGCTGCAGGCGGGTTTCCGTGTCTTCAGCAGCCGCTATAACTTCAACCAGGCAAAGAACTATGAACTGCAAACCGGACAAAGGCTGAACCTGACTCCGGAGCAATTGCAGAACATCTTGAATTACACCCAGTCCAGCACCGGTTTTCAGCTTTCGCTTAGCTATCCGCTGCACCGCTCTTTCAAACGCTTGGGCATTAGTTACCTGTTCGACGACTCCTCGACTCAGACTTTCAACAACAGCTCGACGTTGTTGTTCCAAAACCTTGCGTTCCGCAATTTTTCCGGCCCCAACGCCCTCAACGGCATCATCACCAGCCAGATCACACCGAGCTTCAGCTTTAGCACGCTGGACAGCGCCACCGCTCCGCACCACGGGAAAAGCGTATCCATTGCAGCGGAGATCTCCGGTGTTGGCGGAAATGTACGCTTTGTGCGACCCCTCATCGCCTATAAGCAGTTCATTCCAGTGAACAAGGGCAGGAATGCCTTCGGAATGAATTTTCAGGCTTCCTATCTGACCGGGTTTGGCGGCCTTGTGGCTCCGCCTCAGGACCGCTACTATCTGGGCGGCGAGAACGACCTGCGTGGCTTTGACGTGCGCACGATAACGCCTTACGGATACTTTCCCACCGTCGTGCAATTTGCGTTGCGGAACCCGGACGACCCCGCCGCCACATGCGTTCCCAAGGATCCAAAAAACCCCAGAAGCCCGTGTTGGGTTGTTCCAATTCCGGTTCAAAGCTTGGTCGTCCCAGGGGGAGACACGAGCCTGGTGGCGAACTTCGAGTATCGCATCACCATTGCTGGTCCGGTGACGATCGCACCGTTTCTGGATGTTGGCATCAACCCGATTCTGCGCAAATCGCAATTGCGGATTGGAGATGCGCAGTTTCAAACTCTGAAGAATGCACAGTTTGGGTGCCCCAAGCTGGAAGACATTACGCTCAATTGCATTCCCGTTGGCAAGGATGTCATCGGTGATCTGAGTTTCAAGCGAGAAATCCCGCTCGTGGGGGGGACGAATTTCCAGCCACGTATGTCGACCGGGCTGGAATTGCAGGTTTTTCTGCCGGTGGTCAACGCGCCCTTCCGTATTTACTACGCCTATAACCCCTTGCGTCTCGACAATCAAGCTCAAAATCCCTTACTGCTGTCGCCAGACAATTTCCGGAAGCTGTTCCCGCCAGGCGGGGCGGGCGACTTTAGTGCTCAACAGGCGATCGCGCAGTATGGGGCAAAATTCCAGATTCGCGAGCCGCGTAAGACCTTCCGCTTCACGGTGGCGACGACATTCTAGTGATGATCTGTGCTGCCCTTCCGGAAGGCGGAGCGCCGACCAGGAGCTGTGTTTGACGATCCCAAGTAGGAGCAACTATACTCAAAAGTATCCGCGCCCTGAATATTCTCTTGGGGTGGAGAGGCACAGCGTGTAGGTTTTGTGTGCAAAGCGGACCGATTCCCGTCCTCCCGGGTGCAAAAGATCCGGCGGCGTTCAGTCCGGCAAGCCTGAGATGAATTCTCAAATTTCCGGAAAATCCAAGGAGTTCAAGCTAACCCATGAGCAACAAGTTCGCACAACTAATTCTGGCCGTCACACTACTGTCTGCCGCCACCGCGCTGGGCCAAGCCGCTACAACAGCACCCGCCCCGGGTGGAACCAAAATCGGAATCATCAACATGCAAACCGCCATCATAGCGACCAATGAAGGCCAGCGCGATTTCGAAGCCTTGGGTAAGAAGTTCGAGCCCAAGCGCACCGAGCTCAAGAGCTTGAGTGACGAACTGGATAGCCTCAAGAAGCAGCTGGACACGCAGGGTTCCAAGCTCAACGATGAGGCTCGCGCCGAGCTGGTGAAAAAGATCGAGACCAAGCAGAAGTCGCTAACCCGCTCGAGTGAGGACGCGCAAAGCGACTTCCAGGCGCAGCAGAGCGAGGTTGCGCAGAAGATTGTGCAAAAGATGTTCCCCGTGATTCTGAAGTATGCCAAGGACAACAACTTGGGGATCATCCTCGATGCCACGCGCGTGTGGCCCGAAGGGGAATTGGTTTGGGCTGGCGAAAGTGTGGACCTGACCAAGAGTGTGGTCGATGCTTACAATGCGCAATCGGGCGTTGCCGCACCGGCAGCTCCAGCGGCTGCGCCAAAGCCCGCAGCTCCAAAGCCGGCTGCGCCGAAACCCAACTAAGACACCGGATCGCACGAAAAAGTTCCCACGGACCGCGTTACGCGCGGTCCGTTTTTTCTTGTGCCATTCCTGGAACTTTGAGCTAACGGCGTGGTGTCCAATTGAGTAGTTGTGAGGGAGTACATCCCATGCTTACCATCGCTCACGAATCTACCGTGCAGAATCCGCGCCGTGGATGGGCTACGTTCATTTCCTTTGCGCTGCAAGCCACGGCGCTCGCCATCGCACTCGTTGTACCTTTGCTGCAACCGGATTTGTTGCCCGGGTTCAACCTGACGCCGCGTCTGGTGCCGCTGTTTTTGTCTCCTGCGGTAGCTCGAAGCGCGCTACATCCATCTTCTGGCCGGCCGTCGGTAGATCCACACGTTTTTACGACTCCGGCTTCGATTCCACCGGTTATCGACGCCGGTCCTGATACAACGACGACGCAAGATACCGCGCCACCGTGTCTGCAATGCGTTCCGAGGACAGATTCAAGGACGGGATTCCCCGCCGGCATGGAGGTGATTGCGCTTTCTGTTCCTCCGATGCCGCCGAAACCCGTCGTAAAACCCCCGCGTGTCTCACGCATGATGGATGGCCTGCTCATTCACCGCGTGCAACCGGACTATCCTTGGCCAGCCAAGCAAATCCACGTTCAGGGCGTGGTCGAGATCGCGGCGGTCATCAGCAAGGAAGGAACGATTGAAAATTTGCAGATCGTGAGTGGCCACCCCATGCTGATACGCGCGGCGTTGGATGCGGTCAAACAGTGGCGTTATCGTCCCTATATTTTGAATGGCGACCCGATTGAAGTTGATACGAGAATCACGGTGAACTTTTCCTTAGCCGGCAACTAAAATTGGTCTCACCAATAGTTCGGGGCACAGCTTGAGTTCCCGTTGGTAGTGGGACTTTCGTAGTTACCTGGTGTACTCACTGCGGTCGCTATAATCGGCGCGTGGCTACCATCGTCGTGAATTCGCGTGTGTCGACCCGTCCCACTTGGGCGGAGGTGTCGCTAAGCAACCTCAGCCACAACTTTCAGGTGATTCAGAAGCACGTGGGTTCTTCCGTGGTGTGTGCTGTGGTCAAGGCAGATGCTTACGGTCACGGCGCTGTTGAATGCTCTCTGGCATTGGAGAAAGCGGGCGCGCTCTGGTTCGGTGTAACCACAACCGATGAAGCTTTTCCCTTGCGCGAGGCAGGTGTTCGCGGACGCATTCTGCTGATGACCGGCTTCTGGCGCGGCGAGGAAGAAGAAGTGGTCCGCCAGAACTTGACCGCAACCGTGTGGGAACCGGGGCATCTTGCACTGCTCGAGCGAGCCGCAGCAACGCAAGGCGTGCGCGGAGTGCCGGTGCATTTGAAGGTCGACACTGGAATGGGGCGGCTGGGCGCTTCGCTCGAAAGATTGCCAGCGCTGCTTGCACTGCTGAAGTCCGCTGTGCACTTGAGGCTGGAAGGTTTGTGTACCCATTTCGCTTCCTCGGAAATCGTGGACGCGCCGGAAATGGAGCGGCAGACGGAGCGCTTTGCCGCCGCCGAGAAGATGATCCGTGAGGCGGGGTTTTCTCCAGATATATTCCATTTGGCGAACACGGCCGCCGTCGTGTCGCGTCCGGAGTCGTGGCGTAACATGGTGCGCCCAGGCCTGGCCCTGTACGGTTACAGCTTGCCCTTGCTGCGCGGGGGCAATCCGGAGCCCGGTGCTGCCGCTGGTCTGGACCTGAGACCCGTGCTCGCCTGGAAGACTCGAGTCCTTTCTCTCCACGATGCCGCGCCCGGTCAGGCATTGGGGTACGGCGGTACGTATGTGGCGAAAACGTCTTCGCGCATTGCGGTGCTGCCTCTCGGCTATGCGGATGGATTGGTGCTAAGACTATCCAATCGGGGCCGCACAATCGTTCGCGGAAACTATGCGCCGATGGTGGGCCGTATTTCCATGGACCTGACGCTGGTCGACGTTACCGGCATCGCAGACGTCGCCGTGGGAGATGAGGTGATCCTGATTGGCGCCAGCGGAGCGTGCTCCATTGACGCCTGGGAACAGGCACGACTCGCGGAAACGCTGCCTTACGAGATTCTCTGCGGAATCTCCAAGCGCGTGCCCAGAAAGTATAACGGCCGCTAAAGCGATCTCAACCCGCTACGTTTGAGACGTTGATGCCAGCAATTCTCCCAAGAGTGCGCTCTTCTCCGGAATCAAGGTGATCTTAGCCTTGCTGTCCACAATCTTTTGGGTCTCGAGTATTTCGAACATAGCGGTTTCCACATCCGGGTCGGCAACAACTTTATTAAGAGCCTCACCCACGATGCGAGGCCGCATGGCTGCCGCCTTGGCGAACTCCACTGCCGCCTGCCGCTCTGCCGTGCTGGTGATGATGCTGACCTGGTTGGCTCCGTCCTGCTTGATGGATGAGGTCACCTGGCGCAACCGGTTCACAACTTTTTCTTCGATTTGCTTGATCATCTGGGCATCGCGGAAATGGACCTTGCGAATGTACACGGAGCCCAATTTGTATCCCCAGTCATGCGATTGCGGAGAAACTTCCGTGCGCACCGTCTGGCTCATGGCATGGCGATTCTGCAGCATATCGGCCAGCTTCAGGTTGCTCAGACAGCGCACAGTGGAGTTGCTCACGTTGGCGGCGAGCGAGCCTCGCGGGTCCGCGTTCTTGAAAAGGAATGCAAGAGGATCGCTAATGAACATTTCATACCAGATTCCAATGCCCATCGGTGCGCCCTCTTCCGAGTTGACCGGCTGGCTGCGCAGATATTGCTGATCAATGCGCATGTCGAGAACATACAAGCGTCCTAACCAGCGGACGATCGGAGCCTTGAGCCCCAGTTTGAACAGGAGGATGTGCAGTCCCGGTTCGTCAATAATCGCGACTACTTTCCCAAACAGGACATATACATAGCAACGCTTCTCGTCAACGACCGCATAAATGCCGAAGACGCGCAACAGCCAAAAAAGAATCGGTTCGGCGACGACACAAACGACGAACGTAATCACAATGGTAAAAACGAGATTCATCGCTTTGTCTCCAGAACCACCTGTTGCGCTTGGCCAAACAGACCAAGCCGGACGTTGCGCACATAAGCGCGCAAAGCGCCATCACCTGTCTTTTTCAAGTCTGATAACTGGCTCGCCAGAGAAATCAGGGGCTGAACTTCTGCCTGCGCTTTCAGCGTTTCGATTTCCGCCGCGCGCTTCGACTGCTCGATTCTCTGGTCGGCGGCGGCTTGGGCGAGACTGATGTCTGACGACACCATGTTGTGAGCCGTATTGATAGCCGCCAGTGCTGATTCAACTTCTGGCGGCGGATCAATCCCGGTAATCAGCGAAGCGTCGAGAATAAGTCCATACCGTGCGTTGGAGGAGCCGCATTCTTGATCCATGTGCTCATTCAGGTCGCGCAGGTTTTTTCTCAAATCATTAATGGAAATACCGCTTGTGCTAGCTAGCACCTCGACGGCAGCCTTGGGGTCAGCGGGAGCTTCAAAGGTTGCAATCCTCTCCCGCAATACGGAAACGAAATATCCCATCACGTGGACAATGGGATTCTTCACTCCGAACAGGTAGGCGTAAAGATTGCGCTCAGAAATGTGATAACGGATCTGCCCAGTCAATCCGGTATTCAACTGGTCTTTCGTCACTGCCTCCACAATTGTGCCCGAATGATTGGCTGCGGGTGTCTCGGGATCGAAGGCCAGGTTTACGGTTTGCGTCGCGATCGACACCTTGTAGATTCGTTGCCAGGGCCACTTGAAATAAGGGCCGCCCGGCATAATCACGCGAACCTGCGGATAGTTGTACCGTTGCTTTTCTTCGTCATCCAATCCGGCGGAAATTGGATCGTTCGAGGTCGTCGCGCTGCCCACCCGTTCGGCGCGTCCGAAGCTGGTTTTCACCGC
Organism: uncultured Acidobacteriaceae bacterium; assembly: GCA_964619065.1. Taxonomy (GTDB): domain Bacteria; phylum Acidobacteriota; class Terriglobia; order Terriglobales; family Acidobacteriaceae; genus JANXUC01. The sequence continues at coordinate 16,902 of CAZUCC010000011.1, forward strand.
CCGCTCGTTCTGGTCAACAGTGTAAATACCACCCACTAAATAACGCACGAGAAACCAGATGATGAAGCCAACAAAAATTCCGAAAAGGATATCTGTGTCCATTGGGCAGCGCCTCCGTCCCAACCCAGCGTTCAAACGCAACTAAAGATACACGACTGCTCGGCATTGCAGAAGCAGGAAGTCAGATGCCGAAGCTGCCGGTGCCCCCATTGGGCGTTTCCCATTTATCATGGACTCTAGAGTCACATGCCCAAATGGTACGACCGATGGATGTACGACTGGGAAACCCGGCTGACCGCCGTGGATACCAATCGTGTGGTGCGCCCGCTGGAGTGGGGTGTCGAGTGGACCCATGGCTGGCCTTGCCGCGACGGCCTCCGCCCAGGCGAACTGCCGGCAGATCCCGAGCAATACTTGTGCGCATATAACGAGCGCATTGTTGTCAATAGCGACGACTTCTTTTCTTATCGCACACCGAGCGACTTCCGCCTGGAAGAACGCCCCGTGCAGGTTTTTAGCACACGCGCCAAGCCCGAGCCCGCGTTGGAAGCAAAGGTCAAGGGGCAGCGAGCGCAGTTCTTGCGCTTCACGTCCCCTGCAACCGGTCCGTATGCAGAGAACAATCTGGTGAATGCCCGCTGGTTTCCGGCCCGCGGAAAGCGTGCCGTGGTTGTGCTGCCGCACTGGAATGCTAACGGTCTCCAATACAACTCGCTGTGTTCGATCCTGAGCAAGGTAGGGATTGCCGCGCTGCGGATGAGTTTGCCGTATCACGATATTCGCAAGCCTGCGGAGATTCAGCGCTCGGACTATGCCGTCTCCTCGAATATTGGACGGACACTGGACGCCGCGCGGCAGGGCGTGATCGATCTGCGCTGCTGCCTGGACTGGTTGGAGACGCAGGGTTACAGCGAACTCGGTATCATCGGGACGAGTCTGGGATCGTGCTATTCGTTCTTGTGCGCCGCGCACGAGCCGCGAATCAAGGTGGCAGCCTTCAATCATGCTTCGACATATTTTTCCGACGTGGTTTGGACGGGACAGTCGACCCGCCACGTCAAGGAGGGCCTCGAGACGGAGATCACGAGTGACCGGTTGCGGAATTTGATGCTGGCGGCCAGCCCGGCTGCATACTTCGACAAATATGCGCGTTTCCGCAGGAAATCGCTGATTATCTTCGCAAAGTACGATCTGACGTTTTTGCCGGAGTACTCAAAGAACATCATTGGGGAGCTGCAGGGGCGCAACGTCGACCTGAAAACTGTGGAGCTTCCCTGCGGCCACTACACCTGCGGCGAGCCGCCATTCAGCTACATGGATGGCTGGCACCTGGTGACATTCGTCCGCTCGGCATTTCGAGACGTGTCGCGAAACTGATAGGCTAATACTGTGAGGTTGCTAACGATGAAAACGAGCGTAAGGTCCCATTCTTTGGCGGAGTTCGATCCGCAAATTGCCGCAGCCATTGACCACGAAACCCGCCGCCAGCATGAAGGCCTGGAGCTGATTGGCTCGGAGAATTTCGTCAGCGAGGCCGTGCTGGAAGCCATGGGCTCGGTGTTTACCAATAAATACGCCGAGGGCTATCCGGGCAAGCGTTACTACGGTGGCTGCGAGTATGCGGATGTCGTCGAGAATCTGGCGCGCGACCGCGCCCGGCAACTGTTTGGCGCGGAATATGCGAATGTGCAGCCGCATGCGGGATCGCAGGCGAATATGGAGGCGTACTCCGCCGTCCTTCAGCCTGGCGACACCATTCTGGGGCTCAACTTGGCGCACGGTGGACACCTCACGCATGGTCACCCGCTCAATTTTTCCGGCAAGACATATCGCATAATCCCGTACGGTGTGACTCGTGAAACGGAAACTATCGACTACGACGAAGTCGAGAAACTTGCTGTGCAGGAACGGCCCAAGATGATTATTGGCGGCGGAAGCGCGTATCCGCGGATTATCGATTTCGCGCGCATGCGCGAGATCGCCGACAAAGTGGGCGCGCTCTTTCTCGTCGACATGGCGCACTTCGCGGTACTGGTTGCTGGGGGAGCGCATCCCTCACCAGTGCCGCATGCGCACATCGTAACCTCGACGACGCACAAGACGCTGCGCGGGCCGCGTGCAGGCATGATCCTGGCCAAGGCAGACTATGGAGCCGCCATCGACAAAGTTGTGTTTCCGGGTATGCAGGGCGGGCCGCTGGTGCACATCATTGCGGCGAAAGCGGTCTGCTTCCTGGAAGCGCAGCAGCCCGAGTTCCGCGACTATGCGCAGCAGACCGTTGCCAATGCTAAAGTGCTGGCCGAAGTGATTGCGGCAGAAGGCTATCGCATTATTTCCGGCGGTACCGACACACATCTCATGCTGGTGGACGTGTTCGCTAAGGGCATGTTGGGCAGCGAGGCGGAAAAAGCACTCGGCGAGGCGGGCATTACCGTCAATAAGAATGCGATTCCGTTTGACACGAATCCTCCGATGAAGCCGAGTGGCGTTCGTATTGGCTCTCCGGCGCTGACCAGCCGTGGCATGAATGAAACGGAGATGAAGCGGGTAGGTCAGTGGGTTGTGGAAGCGCTCAACCAGCGGACGGATACCTATGCTCTGGCGCAAATTCGCAAGCAAGTTGAAGAATTTGCCGAGGGATTTCCGCTGTATCCGGAGCGCCGCGCACGAGCTTTGGCGGGTGTGCGCGCCTAAGCGGCTACGGAGAAGAGCGGCGGGCAGGAATGCCCGCCCTACACGAGCCTAAGTCCGTGCAGCGTTTGCCCGCGAGATTTCCATACAGCCGAGGTCTTGTGCTCCCCGCCAACCTCTAGAATCCCGCGCTTGGTATTTGACCCTCTGTGGTTAAATCAATTCGTGAAGATTGCGATTGATCTGCGCCGCATCTCCGATTTCGGCGTCGGCACTTATATTCGTAATGTCGTCCGAACACTGGGACGGCTGGATCGGGACAACCAGTATTTCCTCATCGGTTCGCCCGAGAGTATTCGCGAGATTGGTGTTCTGCCGGAGAGCATTCACACCGTTCCGTTGACGCACCCCGAAGTTTCGCCCTCCGGATGGCTGCAGTTTCGCAAGGCCGTGAGGCAACTGCGTTGCGATCTGGTTCACATCCCCCACCTCTATTGGTTGCCGCGCGCATTGCCTTGCCCTTATGTGATCACGGTCCACGATGTCCTGGAACATCTTGCCGGGGCTCACCAGAAGTCGGGACTGAAACGCTTCTGGCATTTTCAGTTCACGCAGCACGTGCTTGAGGGAGCGGCTCGCATCATCGCCGTTTCGCAGTTTACGCGACAGGAGGTGCGGCAGCTGTTTGCCATCCCGCAATCGAAGATTGACGTTGCGTACAACGCCCTTGACGAGCGCTTTCGGCAAGGCCATGCCACGGACGCGGAGAAGTTGTTGATCGCAGAGCGCTATCAGGTGAACTATCCATTTCTCCTCTATGTCGGACGGGTCAGCGCGCACAAGAACGTGGTGCGCATCATCGAGGCTTTTTCGGCGCTCAAAACCGAGCTTGCCAAAGATTGTCAATATCCCGACCTGAAGCTGATCATTATTGGAGACGATGTTTCCAGCCATCCTGACTTGCGGCGTACGGTGCGGCGCAGCGGCGTGGGCAGGGACGTGCGCTTTCTGGGTTTTGTGCCCATCGACATTCTGCGCATTTTTTACGATGCTGCCAAGGTCTTTGTCTTTCCCTCACTGTACGAAGGCTTTGGATTGCCGCCGCTGGAGGCTATGGCGCACGGTACTCCGGTCGTGACCTCGAATACCTCGTCGCTGCCGGAAGTTGTGGGTGATGCAGCGGTTTTGGTCAACCCTGAAAATGTCTTTGAAATCATGCGCGGGCTGCACAGCGCACTGATGGACCCGGTACTGCGTACCCAGATGAAGCAACGCTGCATGCAGCAAGTCGGCAAGTTTTCCTGGGAGTCTTCGGTACGCCAGTTGCTGAAAACCTACCGTGCCGCTGTTGTGGGAGCAGAGTCCAAGCACACCCATCTCGTCGAGCGCATCAGCTAAAGTTACACGCCGGGTGCCCCGTCCTTGTCGCGTTCTAATACGACAGCGCGGGGATTTACTCTTGCCGAACTTTGGTGAGCAAGATCCCGCAATTGCTGAACTAAGCCGGGTAGCGCTGGCCGATGTAGCTCTCCATCTCGTGAATCGTTTGTTCTTGTTTGGAAACGATCCATTTCACGATGTCCCCGATCGAAACCACACCCGCCACCTTATCTTCCTCGAGCACGGGAAGATGGCGAATGCGGTGCTGCGTCATCAGCGCCATACATTCCTCCACCGCCTGTCGCGGGCTGACGTAGAGGACCGGTGAGGTCATAATTTCGGCTACCGTGGTTTCCTTGGAGGACCGGCCCTTGAGCACAACTTTGCGGGCGTAGTCGCGCTCGGAAAGAATGCCGACGAGTTTTCCCTCCGACATCACGAGCAAAGCGCCAATCCCCTTATCAGCCATTTCTTCCACGGCTTGGTAGACGGATTGGTCCGGCTTAACCGACCACACCACGCCGCCCTTACTCTTCATAACGGACCCGATTGTGTCGGTGAACTTCATGGGAGCACCTCAGCACACGAATCTGCTCCCAGAAAGGGCGCGAGTCAAGGGCTCTTTTTGGCCTCCTTTTGCGACAGGATGTAGACGACTCACCGGAGGACGCGCCCTATAATCGGCAGAGCAGCTCAAAATTTTCGTTCTTAAGGATTGAACCATGCGTTTGGAAACGCTGGCCGTACACGCCGGTTCCGAGGTCGATCCCGTGACGGGAGCCGTGGCTCCTCCCATACATCTCTCCACCACCTTTGAGCACGGACCGGCATGCGAGGAGATTCACGGCTATTCGTACATCCGGGAAAAGAACCCCACCCAAACCCGACTTGAGGAGGCGATGGCGAAGCTCGAAGGCGGCGAGACGGCGCTGGCCTTTGCCTCCGGCTTGGGAGCGGCATGCGCGGTCCTGCAGTCTCTGGAGCCGGGGGCGCATGTGATCTTTCCCGACGATGTTTATACGGGGGTCCGAAATCTGCGCCGGGAGTTTGTGCCGCATTGGGGCATCGAAACCACCGTGGTCGACATGACGAACTTCGATACAGTGAAGGCGGCGGTCCGGACCAACACCCGGTTGCTGTGGGCGGAAACGCCTTCGAATCCGATGATGAAGATTACCGACTTGGCGCCGCTCGCGGAGATCGCGCACGCAGCGGGGGCGGAATTACTGGTGGACAACACGTTTGCTACGCCCATGTTGCAGCGGCCGCTGGAGTTAGGAGCCGACATCGTTCTCCATTCCACCACGAAGTATTGCGGCGGACACAGCGACGTGCAGGGAGGGTGCCTGGTACTGAAATCTCGCGAACGCTGGGGAGAGAAGTTTTATCGCACGCGCATGCTCATGGGTGCGTCGGCGTCGCCATTCGCATCGTGGCTGATCTTGCGCGGCCTACGGTCACTGGATTGCCGCATGGAACGCCATTCGTCGAATGCGGCCGCCGTGGCAGCAGCGTTGGCATCTTCAAGCAAGGTGGAGCAGGTCTGCTATCCCGGATTGCCATCGCACCCTGGCCATGAAGTCGCCCGCCGCCAGATGAAATCCTTTGGCGGTATGCTCTCGTTCCAGCTCCGCGGTGGATACGACGAGGCCATTCGAGTGGCGTCGCGCGTCAAGCTCTTCACCAACGCGACCAGTCTGGGTGGCACGGAAAGCTTGGTCGAGCACCGCGCGTCTTCGGAAGGAAAAGGCACGACGGTCCCCCAGAATCTTCTGCGCCTGTCGGTGGGGCTGGAACACGCGGACGATTTAATTGATGACTTGATGCAGGCCCTGGGGTGACGACATGGCGCTCAAGCCTGCGGTTCGCTGGAGTGGGGTACTTCGCTTCCCCAACTCCAAAATTGATGCACGTTTCCGCTGCTCTGCGCGAACCCGGGGTGCCGGGCACTTTAACCGTTCTCATGCATCGGAATTGCGTTTTCACTGCCGGACAGCAATTGCTCAAGCAGCGCCTCCCACTCGGCGTCGAATGTGGGCCGGTGAAAACTGCGCCCAGCGCGCTGATACCAGTAATCGGCGTTCGAGGCCGCGCCCTCCTTGCGGTGCAGATAGGCGTGGACGGCCATACCCTCGGTGGTTTCTAGTTCGTCAACCAGCGCGTGGGCACGGGTCCAATCTCCCTTTGCGTCCCACCACAGCGCCTCGAGCGGGGCTGACAGCCCCGTGGGAGGATCCTTTTCTGTAACGGATGTCCGGAAGTTTTCAGGATTCATTTCTGGTATCCCCTCCTTCTTTAGTTCCTGCAGAAATGATAGTCCACGACGGGTTGGGGAGAAATTTCGTTTCGGGATCGAGTGGCTTGAACCACCGTTGTTCCAGGCAGTGCGATTCCCGCCCTTTGCTTCGCAAAGAACGGGGCATCCGGAATTCTAATTGGGGGAAGAGAGATCAAAATCCAAGGAAGGCTGGGCCACCCGCCCGATCACGGAGGCGGAAATATTTTATGGAATTCAGCTCCTCAGCAAGGCAAGCGCCAAGAGGGGTTGCTCGCTGCTGTGGAGGCGATGTTCGCCGAGGATTTGCAGGCCGCATTTTCGGGTTCGAAGGCGACGCCGCGCGCTCGGGAGACCGATCGGCCATGCGGATGCGCAGATTGCCTTCATTGCCCGCGTGCATCGCGCCAAACTGGCAACGCGCAATCTCGGCGACTTCGAGGGATGCGGTGTAGAGGTTGTGGATCCCTGGAATGGCAGGTGAGCGGTGTGGATGACTACGCCGGCTTCCGGTTCAAGTCCGTCGCCGCCTGCTTGTTAGTGAAGTGTGTCAACGTCTTTCCCAGATTTACCTCAATGTCAGGGCCCGTGCCTAGAAACTGCGATATTATTGATGTCGGTAAGCCATGGGGCCAGTATCGTCGGCCTAATGGAGCTCACAGTGTGTAAGTTCCGCATGGAAGCCAGGGAAGCTCGGGCCCGGTCGGGCCACTCAGCTTGACGGGTTAACGACTTTTCTCATGGCAATGAACGGAAATAATGGGAAAAACGGTGAACACTCCACCCAGATACTTAGACCCTTGCTGCGTTGGGCGGGAGGGAAGACACATCTAGTTCGCTCACTCCTCCAGTCACTGCCCAAAAATTGCGATGCACGTGTTTACCGTGAGCCCTTCCTAGGGGCAGGGAGTCTGTTCCACGCTGTCAAGCCAAACAAAGCGATTCTTTCTGACGCAAACAAGCATTTGATCTCTTGCTACGAGCACGTGCGGGACAACCACGTTGCTGTAAACAGGCACTTGAAGGCATTCCGCGGGCGCTGTTCCGAGGCTGGCTATTACGATGTGCGCGAGGTGTATAACCGTTCGCGATTCTCCGCAGCCCAAGCTGCACGATTCATATACCTAAACAAGACGTGCTTCAATGGCATTTTCAGGGTCAATACAAATGGCCAGTTCAATGTGCCTTATGGCTGGAAGAACCGGCCTTCGTTGCCTGATAGTGTGAAGTTGCGGGAGGTAAGTAATGCATTCCAGAACGCGGAACTGAGGGCGGCTGATTTTCTGCAGGCCACAGCTGACGCTGGGACTGGTGATTTCGTGTACTTGGACCCGCCCTATCCAGCCTTAAATGGAACGGCGTATTTTACACACTACACCGCCGGTCGGTTTTCAGACGCTGACCAACAAAAAGTCGCTGCGCTATGCCACGAAATGGATCAGGCAGGCTGTCTGTTCCTGGTCAGTAACGCCGACACAGAGAAAATAAGAAAACTGTATAAGCGCTATAATTGCAGGACTCTCGAAACCACTAGGTTCCTAACATGCAAAACGAAATATTCAACGCGAGAGCTTCTGATCACAAACTACGAGACTGAAATATGTCGAGAGTCGGTTTGTTCGCTGCTGTAAGGCAATCTTCCCTCGAAGACTGGAAAGAAACCCTGAATGGCTTTGGCTTCAATGTGCTGGGAGCCCTGTTGCCGAGTTGGGGGACGGCTCTACTGCTACCGTTATTCGGGCACGAACTGTTGTACGGCGACTTCGCCAAACACGGTGAGTTCGCCTTGTATAGTGCGGCGTTCCTCTCCCCGGCCCTCTTTGTGATTCTAAGACACATGAAAAAGGGCCGTTACGTTTTAGGATCGGGTTTTGCCCTATTTGTTGTTGCAGGGCTACTCGCGTCGGCTCTTGTTTATGCGGGGGTAACAAGTGCAGCGCCAATCGCGAACGCAACGACCATGTCGAACAGCCAGTCGTTGAATGACCGCTATTTGGTGGTTCTGTCAACGCTCCTCCTCTTGTTTAGCCTCGTCGTGACGATGTTGGTTTCCTTTGTGGAAAACAAGACAGCGACATTCAATATGCAAGAGGTTGAATCGCAAGAGCAGGATAAGCTGCGCGAAAAGTTTGAGAAGAAACGGGGGAGCGGCGATGGCGGAAACTAGTTACATAGAATTCCCGTGCCTCCAGATAGAGCAGCCAGTGGGCACTTTTTATGTCGGAGTCATGAACTTTAATGAAGTTATCCAAATTTCATATGCGGATGTCCGCCGAATAGAGCAGAGAGAGGTCGAGCTGGTCCTTGGCATCGAACGTCCTTTATCAACTGAGAGAGTCGACGAGATCCGCAAGTATTCAAAAACTCTGGGCGCCACTTTCCCGACGGGCGTAATCCTAGCTGTGGACCAGTGGAGTGAGGATGAACAGCAGAATGCCGTTTTCGACAAGGATCGAGGCATCATGAAGGTTAGAAAAGACATGAAGATAGCGAAAATCATAGACGGTCAACATCGAATTGCTGGGCTTCTTAATTATGCTGGCCCGACGTTCCAACTCAACGTAACGCTGTTCATTGATATGGACATCGAGGATCAGGCGATGGTCTTTGCGACTATCAACTTGACTCAGACGAAGGTAAATAAGTCTCTGGTATATGACTTATTCGACTTCGCGGTTGCAAGAAGCCCGCAAAAAACCTGCCACAATATTGCAAAGCTCCTCAATTCCGAAAGCAATAGTCCGTTCGGTGGACGAATCAAGATTCTCGGACGTGCAACTGGTAAGCCCTACGAATATCTGACCCAGGCTACCTTTGTTGAGCGAATGATTGTCTACGTGTCCGACGACCCTCCGCAGGATCGCGATGACATCAAGCGTGGAAAGAAACTGCGCCGCGCTACATCGGCCGATGAAAAACAGGGACACCTTATATTCAGGAACATGTTTTTGGACTCCAGAGATGAAGACATAGCTTTGGTCCTATGGAATTATTTTAGTGCGGTAGCTGAACGGTGGCACAACGCCTGGAATAATTCGGAGGCCGGCTTCATCTTGAATAGGACCACTGGCTTTGCCGGGCTCATGCGGTTTCTTCCGTCGGCATATCTGAAGGTTTCCAGGCCCGGGCAGGTGCCTAAGAAATCTGATTTCGAAAAGGTCTTTGCCGAGATCCATTTCTCTGATCGGGACTTCCAAAAAGACATTTTCATCCCTGGAACCGGTGGCGAGAAAAGGCTCTATGACGCACTCTCTAGCGGACGTCTTCCCGGTACTGTCTGACCTGAGCGTAACACTGAAACCCTAGTGGTCCCTGTGCGGCTCGGGATGACAATCTGTAGGTAGGGGCAGGAGTTTGTAGCAGCCGGACCTGTAAGCCGAATTTTGTCCGCCATTGCTGGCGGGACGGCCATTCCTCTGGGCCGGGCATTACTGCCCGGCTCTAGCGGTCTACCCGGAGGTTTGGCGCGCCGAGCCGACACGCGCCGCCGGTGAACCGGCAGCTTCCTCCCTATTTGACCTTGCTCCGTGTGGGGTTTGCCCTGCCCGACGCATTACTGCGGCGGCGGTGCGCTCTTACCGCACCTTTTCACCCTTACCCCGGCGTCGCCGCCGGGGCGGTATATTTTCTGTGGTACTGGCCGTCACACTGGGCTTGAACCCAGGCGCCCGGACGTTATCCGGCACACTGCTCTGCGGAGTTCGGACTTTCCTCCCTCCCCTTGCGGGAAGAGCGGCCGTCCGGTCCGGCTGCTTACCTGGTTATTATAGGGCAGAATGACTGGGTTGCCACGCAGCCTGCGGTGTCCTGCTAGACTTGTGTTTTAGCGCGAGTTTGGCGGGGGTTTTGAACCCTTCTGCTACGTTCGCCGTATCTTAACCGTCAAACCAACGTTCGAACTAGCATGACCCTTCTGGAAGCCATTCGCATTGCTTTGCAGTCGCTGTGGGGGAGCAAGTTGCGCTCCGCACTGACCTTGCTGGGCGTCGTGATCAGCGTAGCTGCAGTCATTACAGTGGTGACGTTTGTGGCTGGCATTCAGGATTATGTGGCAGAGAAGGTCTTCAACCTCGGGGCGGATGTTTTTGTCGTCAGTAAAGTCACCCCCGTCATTACCAATATTGACGAGTTTCTGGAAGGGCAGAAGCGCAAAGACCTCACGCTGGAGGACTACGAGGCGGTGAAGGAAGCGTGCAAGGGGTGCACTTTGCTGGGAGCCTCCACCTTCAACCCTACCGGCCACGTGAAATATGAGCAACAAGCCAGCAGCGACACCTGGGTCCGAGGCATGACGCCGGGAATGGTTGCGATTTTCGATCTGGATTTGAGCTCGGGTCGCATGTTGACCGAGACCGATGTCGACCGCCGGGCGAACATCGCTGTGATCGGTATGGATGTTGTCGATAATTTGATGCCGGGCACGGATCCTTTAGGGAAGGAAATCCGTGTAGAAGGACAACCTTACCAGGTTGTCGGTGTGGCCAAGCGGCAGGGCAAAACGCTGGGGCAAAGCCGCGACAACTGGGTTGGCATTCCGATCACGGCGTATCTCAAGCAGTTTGGGTCGCATACCAGCATTCGTATTTCTGGCAAGGCGAATGGGGTGGGAGCGCGATTGGACGCGGCGATGGACGAAGTACGGTCGGTTCTGCGAGCGCGGCGGCACGACTTGCCCGGCGCGCCGGATAGTTTCGCAGCTGAAACGAATGCCAGTTTTCTCAGCTTGTGGACCAATTTGAGCGGCACGTTCTTCGTTGCGATGATCGGGATTGCCGCAATCGCGCTGGTTGTGAGTGGAATTGTCATCATGAACATCATGCTGGTGACGGTGACGGAGCGGACGCGGGAAATTGGGATTCGCAAAGCGTTGGGGGCGCGCCGGGGAGACGTGCTGCTGCAATTTCTGATTGAGTCGTCGACCATGGCGCTCATCGGCGGCGCGCTTGGCGTAACCCTTGGCATTATCCTGGCCAAGGGCATTTCGGCGCTGATCGGAATGCCGGCTCCCGTCAAGGCGTGGGCGATCGGGGCGGGCTTGTTGGTGGCGACAAGTACAGGGTTGTTTTTTGGTGTGTACCCGGCGCGCAAAGCGGCCATTTTGGACCCAATCTCTGCGTTGCGGCATGAAATGTGAAGGTGCTTCGTGCACTACCGAGAACACTTAGGTTCGCAGGGACTGGGGTTGTGAGAATGCCTTGCGCCGGTGTTCATGACAGATATGCGGTGGGGGTTCTTCGTTGCCGGTGCTGCACTTCGTTGCCACCTGCTTCTCAGGAAGACAGTTGGATGGTGTGAGGGCCAAACGATGATCGGTAAAGGCGAATATCAAGAGATTTTCCGGATGGCGTTCGACACTATTCGCTCTAACAAGCTGCGTTCCGGCTTGACGGTGCTGGGCATTGTCATTGGAGTGTCGGTGGTCATTGGCATCTCGTCCATCGTTCGGGGATTGAACGATAACGTCACCACCATGGTGAGCAGCCTCGGCTCGAATATCGTCTTCGCTTTTCACCTGGAACCGTTCGGATTTGGACGTCCTTCGGAGGAAGTGCGGACCCGCAAAGAGCTGACGTTCGACGATTCCGAAGCGATGAAGACTTTGCCGCACGCCAAAGCGGTCAGTGCTGGCATCCGCTACTTCATGCCGGAGTTTGGCGCTGGGACTTACGTTGTGAAGTACGGAGATCGCAGGGCCAAGAGCACCATTCTGGAGGGCGACACGGCTGCGGCGAAAGATGTGTTTGACATTGCGGTCAGTGCCGGACGCTGGTTTAGCGAAATAGACGATGACCGCCACGCTCCTGTGATTATTCTTGGTAGCGATACGAAAGAGGAGTTGTTCCCCAGCGAAGAAGCTTTGGGCAAAGAAATTAACATCGAGGGCCAGCTCTATCAGGTAATTGGTGTCGCGGCCCAGCGCAAAGCTGTGTTCGGCGGAGGGAAGAATCCGGACGACAATATTGTGTACTTCCCGCTGAACACATTCCGCAAGATCCACCCGGAACAGAAGGCTCACTGGATCAGCGTAAAAGCTACGTCGCAGGCCGATATGCCCGCTCTGATGGATGAAATGCGCGAGCTGCTGCGCCGCCGCCGTCATGTGCCCCTCGAAAAACCGGACAACTTCGCCGTTTTTTCGCAGGATGCACTGACGGATGTGTGGAAGCAGCTTACCGGCGGCGTCTTTGTTTTCATGTTGGCAGTGTCTACTGTGGCCTTGATCGTCGGCGGCGTGGGTGTGATGAACATCATGCTTGTATCAGTTACGGAACGAACGCGCGAGATCGGTGTTCGGAAAGCGATTGGGGCGCGCAAGCGGGATATTCTTTTGCAGTTTACGTTGGAGGCGATCGCCCTCACGGCGATGGGCGGGGTTCTCGGTGTGGCTTTTGGAGCGCTGGTTACCTCGATCATTCCGATGGTGTTTCCATCATTGCCAGCGAGTATGTCCGTTTTCTGGGCGGTCTTCGGCTTCACTGCCGCCGCCGCTGAGGGATTGGTGTTTGGCATTTACCCGGCATGGAAGGCAGCGCATCTCGATCCGATCGAGGCGTTACGGTATGAGTAAGCAGTTGCCAGCTGCCAGCGGTCGGTTGTCAGCTTGCCCATGAAATCTGCCTTGCGGCTAATCGAAGTTCTCTTCATTTTGTTGCCGCTATGTGGTTGCGGCTACTACGTTCTTTGCATTTGGAGTGCGTGGCAGTTTTTGCGGCGGCGTAGAGCAATATCAGAGGCGGGTTTCACGCCACCCATTTCGATTCTGAAACCTCTCAAAGGCATGGATCCCGAAATTTACGCCAGCCTCCGCAGCCACTGCGCGCAGGGCTATCCCGAGTACGAAATTATCTTCGGTGTGAGCGACGCCAATGATCCCGCTGCGGAGTGGGTCGAGCAATTGCGGCGGGAATTTCCCCAGCATCCGATTACCTTTGTGGTGTGTCCGGAAATTTTGGGTGGTAACGTCAAGATCAGCAACCTGATTCAGATGTTGCCGCGTGCGCGCTATGAGTACCTACTACTCAATGATAGCGATATTCGTGTGGAGACGGATTATCTGCGTCGCGTGGTTGCGCCGTTACGCGATAGCAAGCTGGGCATGGTGACTTGCCTCTATCGCGGAGTCGCGGACAGAACGCTCGGATCACGGCTGGAAGCGCTGGGCATCAGCACAGATTTCTGCGGCGGCGTGCTGGCAGCAATCCGGATGGAGGGCGGTCTGCACTTTGGACTGGGATCAACCCTGGTATTTCGCCGCGCTGACTTGCAATCTGTAGGCGGATTTGAGGCGCTCGTGGATTACCTGGCCGACGACTACCAGTTAGGACAACGCCTTTCGCAAAACGGATTGGAAGGACATCTTTCGGAAGTCGTCGTCGAAACTTTCTTGCCTGCGTATTCTTGGCGAGACTTTTTCGATCATCAGTTGCGTTGGGCGCGCAGTGTGCGGGACTCGCGAGGCTGGGGCTATCTTGGGGTGGCGTTGACATTCGGCGTGCCGTGGGCGCTGCTCGGGCTGGTTGTTGCACGGGGAGCTTGGTGGGCTTGGGACGTGTTGGGCGTCACGCTAGCGCTGCGGATGCTTATGGGGTGGGTGATAGGTATCCGAGTTGCCAAAGACCGCCAGGTTCGGCGCTGGTTCTGGTTGATTCCTCTGCGCGACGTGGCCGCGCTGCTCATCTGGGCGTCTGGGTATCTTGGCACCACTGTCGTGTGGCGCGGTGACAGATTTCTCCTGAAACATGGAAAGCTGACGAAGATTGCGTAGGCCCAGACGCCTCGTCTGCCAGCGATTGCACCGGCGAGGACGCCGGCGCCTCCATAGAACTCTTAGCGGTTCGAGTAGATGAACTTTCCACCAGACCGCGCCAGTTCGTGGACATCCAGTCCCACCAGCTCCTGCGGGTTTTCCTTCTCCGTCCAGAGAAAAACCCGGCCTGTGCCTTTCCATAACTCCATAAAAGAAGATTGCGTTTCCCACACATGAGGAGCGTCGGGAAACTGCGAGCCGTACCACATGTTGCCACCAGGTACGTGCAGCGAGAGCAGCGGAACGTGGAGATAGAAGTTCAGTGTGGAAGCATCTTCGTATTTGCCGAGCACTACGATGGTGTCACCGTTGCGGTATTGCTTCCCAACCGCCATCGCGAGCGTTTTCGAAGAGAGAATCGGCGAAAAGATGACGTATGCGTTGTGGACACAGGTTAACAGTCCCACCATCATCAGGGCCAGAGCCCAGTTTGCGCGTCGCGGATGGTTGCGGCGGCGCAGGAACCAATTGCACCCAGTGCCCAACAACAGTGACATTGCAGCTCCCAGTAGCGGAATGCGAAATGCTCCCAGAGCCTGCGGAGTGAGATCGAAAAAGTGGCCGAAGGACAGCGCGTAGTCGTTCGGATGCTTCAGCAGGAGATCGGAAAGGTCCGTCCCGGGCGCCGGCGCTTTCGACGAAAGCAGAAGCAAAATTCCTATCGCGGACCCGGCCGCACCGATGACAAACAGGACGAGCGACGAAGTGATTGCGCTGCGTCTTTCCGGACTGCCCAGAGCACTCTGGTCTTCACGGCTGAGCCATCCCCCCACGAGCAATGCCAGCGCTGGGATTGCTGGGATGGTGTAGTACTCCTGCCGGGTGGAGAAGCTGAAAAACGCCAGGATTACCACCGCCCACAAAAAGAAAAGCAACTTCCCGCGTTGGCGCGGCGTCATTGGCAAGCGCCAATCACGCCAATGCAGAGGCACTCCGCGTAAAGAGCGCGCGAGAAATGCAATCCAGGGGAACAGCCAGAGCAAGAGTAGTCCCCAGAACAGTAGTAGCGGGACTTTGTCGTAGTCATGTGGAACGCGCGTGCCCAAATAGCGCCGAAAATGTTCGTTAACGAAATAGAACCAGAGGAATCCGCGAATGGCCCCCTGACTTGGATTCTGCAACGCTGCAAGGATGTGCCAGGGCGCCGCGATCAAGAAAAAGACAGCCGCGCTCGAAACCAACCGCAAGCGGAAAACATGCTTCAGGTTTCCCGTGAGCAAAAGATATGCACCCATGACCCCCACAGGGAACACCAGCCCAATCAAGCCCTTCGTCAAGACGTTCAGCGCCGATGCAACGGCCATTCCCCAACATGCCCACAGTGGTGGCGGGTCGTCACCAAGCGTTTGTAGAAAAAAGAGGAAAGTCAACGTGAGCCAAAGGCCCACTAACACATCCGGGATCAGGAAGCGGGTAAACAGATAGGGCCCGAGCGCCGTGGCCATCACTAATCCGGAATAGAATCCGCCGCGTTCACCAAAACACTGGGCGCCAAGCCAGTAGATCGTGAAGATGAGCGCTAGGACTCCCAAGACAAGCGGGAGACGCGTTGTCCACTCACTCACGCCAAACACTGTGTAACTGGCGGCCACGCTCCAGTACATGAAAGGAGCTTTCTCCAGATAGCGAATGCCGTTTGCGTATAAGGTGACCCAGTCGTGCCGTGCCACCATTTCCCGCGCTGCCTCAGCGTGGACGGTGTCTGCGTCATCCAGCAGCGCAGGGGAGAAAATGCCTGCAAAATAAATCACAAGCCAAAGTGCGAAAAGAATCAGAAGAGATCGGCGTTGCACCGTTGCCATAGAAGCACAATTGTCGGAGGGTGCATTCCCGGCGAAGCGGCGGCTGGGAATCTGGGCCCACGGACGAACCCAGATTATACGGGAGATCCTTCGGGAAGAGACGCGTGCATCCCAGGAAAAGAGTCGCGCTCAGAACTAGATGCCGGAATTCGATGCGGCGCGCGCGAACTGGAGCGCGGAGACTTCTGGGTTGGCTGCGGCAGCAGCCGTGTGAGGCAAGTAAATCTTAAACGTCGTTCCGTAGCCGGACTCACTGTAGGCCCAGATGTACCCACCGCTGTGCTTCACAATGCCGTACACCGAAGCCAGTCCGAGCCCGGTTCCCTTGCCGCGCTCTTTCGTCGTAAAGAAGGGCTCAAAGATGCGCGGGAGCACGTGCCGCGGAATTCCCAGGCCGGTATCGCTCACCGCGAGCATGACATATTCCCCTGGAGGCATGGCCGCATGCTTGTCTTCAATGACCACGTTCGAGGTTTCAAGCAGCAACTTGCCGCCGCGAGGCATGGCATCGCGGGCGTTTGCCGCCAGATTGACCAGCACTTGCTCGAGTTGTGCCGCATCGGCTTGGACAGGCCACAATTCCGGCGGCAGTTGCACCCATACTGCGATACTCTTGCCGACAAGGCGGGAGAGCATAGGTACAGCGCTATCAATCACTTTATTCAGGTCGGTGGGCTGAATCTCCGTAGTTTGTTTTCGACTAAATGCGAGAAGCTCACCTGTTAGATCCGAACCTCTTTGCGAAGCCGTGAAGATTTCCTGCGCATGGTGGCGCGCATCCGGCGAGAGCTCGGTTTCTTCCAACAACATCTCTGAGTAGCTGCGGATCACCAGGAGAAGATTGTTGAAGTCATGCGCAATTCCGCCCGCGAGTTCACCCACTGCTTCCATCTTCTGTGCTTGCAGCATGCGCTCCTGCAATCGCCCGGACTCTTCGGGAGAAGGTGTTGCTGCAACATCACGTACAGTGGCGTGCCCCGCCTGTCGAGTGACTTGTACAAGTGCGACGCATCGCAGGAGATCCATCAGCGGCATGGTAAACGCCAGAGTGTGATCTCCCAGTGCGCCTCCTCCGCGCAACGCATGAGCTGTGTAGCCTCCTTGCGGCGAACGGCCAAAAAGGATGATGGGGCCTTGCGGTGGTTCTACAGGAAGAGGAGCGATCTCATCCATCAAGACGATGTCCGCCGTTCGCTTCCCGGCGCATAACTCGAAAGAAAAATCCCTGAGAACGTCTGATAGCAGTTGGCCCATTTCAGCGGCATACGCCGAATTTGGCTCGATCAGAGCGATTGTGAGGGGTAGGCTTGGCACTTCGCAGTCCTTTCAGGAGCACGATCCGTAGTGCTTTCTGGACAGTACAGTCATCGGCAAGCCTCCCCTCGGTCTTTAAAAGAAGTGCTGGAATTTCGGTGATCCTGGGGTATCGGAAATTGTCCTTTTGGGCTCAAGTTTTAGCTTCCTCCTGTCGATGAGAACGTTTAGGAGTCAGAACCAGCAGGTATCCGCGCGGGCATGGTCACCATTCTTTGACACGCTCTGAAGCTTGCCCCCGGCGGGTCTTCGGGCAGGTCAATTCGATGGTGTGGATCAAAGACGGCTGATTTCCTGCTGTCGGGGCTGGGAAGCGTGACATCAAAGTCAGTCAGTCCCAGCCCTTCCTTTGCTCTCTCTCGCGCTTATGTACCATCTGCAAACCGTGGCTCTTCTGGGCTATTGCACCCGGAGGCGGAGAACGAGACAATTTTCTTATTCCAGCCTTAAGCCCTCGTTCTCCCTTGGAGGTGTTGTTTGTCTCGTAAGTACAGCCAAAAAGGCTATCAGGATACCGCTGAAAAAAGAGAGTTCAAGCCGGCGGCTGCGCCCGCGGTTCGTTCCAAAGACTTAACATTTGGACCGCGTCCGATTCAAATGCCAGGATCGCACAGCGTGTCCCGGTGCGCCATGTGCGGCGCTATGTTGCAGGTGGCGACGGAACCGCTGGCTCAATGTCCCAAGTGCAGCGCCGCGTTGCATTCCTGCCGCCAATGCAATTTTTTCGATCCGGGCGGCCGTTTTGAGTGCTCACAGCCGGTCACGGCTCGCATCGAAAGCAAGACGGCGAAAAATGATTGCCAGTTCTTCGCTCTCCGTGTGAAGTTGGAAAAAGAGACTACCACCGACCGGCCAAAAATCAACGATGCCCGCGCGGCTTTCGATCGCTTGTTCAAGAAGTAAAACATATATTTCTCGCTTGAAAATCACGCCCCGAGTTAGGCGGTGACACCTGCTACCGAAGGAGCCGGGGCACCTATTAACTGCACCAGGCTCTTGGGTCCGCAGCACGCTTTTTGGAGCTGTGCCAAATCCTGCCTCATCGTTTTGTCCTGTTTCAGGGAATCGATCGCTGCCTGGAACACCGCTGCCGCGCGCGAATCTGACGGAATTGCCAGCCGGTAGTGCATCCACTTGCCCTCCCGCCGCGCCTCTACGAGCCCTGCGCGCCGCAGGTAGGCGAGGTGCCGGGAGATCTTGGGTTGGGGAGCCTTGATCACCTGCACGAAGTAGCAGACGCAGACTTCCTGCTCCGCCATCATGTGGATCAACCGAAGCCGTGTGCGATCTGCCAGCGCCTGGAATAACCGCTCCAGTGGATACGGTTTTTGTGAAACAACCATAATCCCCTTCCTTAAGAAAACTCTAATGACTAAATGCAGAAGCTCCCTCAAGAAAGCTTATCAGATTAAATATACGCCTTGACGAATGTATCGGCATCCAGTACCGTAAATGTATTCGCCAATGCGAATGTGTACTGCGATTAGGAGAAGCCCCATGAACAGCGCTAATATCACCGCCCTCAAAGCTCACGTATCCATCCACGTTCGCAATCTGGAAGCCAGTCTTGAGTTTTACCGCAAGCTGTTCGGAATCAATCCCTGCAAGGTGCGCCGGGGCTATGCAAAGTTTGATGTGCGGAATCCACCTCTGAACTTTAGCTTGAACGAAGGCTCATTTGCGGGTTCGGGCGCGCTCTCCCACTTGGGGATTCAGGTTGCTTCAACGGAGGATGTCATGGCCATCCGCAAGAGCTGGATGGAATCCGGACTGATCACACGGGATGAAATGCAAACGGACTGCTGCTACGCGACGCAAGACAAGACTTGGGTCCACGATCCCGACGGCAATGAATGGGAAGTTTTTGTAGTCCTGGAGGACAACCTGCCAGAGAAGGCGGCGGAAGGGGAATGCTGCGCGCCCTCGTGCTGCGTTCGGAGCTGACGAGCCCGGAGGAAATCGGTGACGTTGCCCGCTAACGGCGAACGCCTGCAGCTATCACTCGCAAAACGGGTCGTCTCGGAAGGGCTGGGAACTATGTTTCTGGTTGCCACGGTGATTGGCTCGGGCATAATGGCGGAGCGCCTTGCTGGTGGCAACGTGGCCATCGCACTCGCTGCGAATACCTTGGCAACTGGTGCCACCCTGGTCGCGTTCATCCTGGCCTTTGGCCGGATCTCAGGAGCGCATTTCAATCCCGTGGTCACGCTAGCGATAGCCATCGAGCGCAGACTCGCATGGCTCGACGTGCCCGCTTATGTTTTGGCCCAGACCGTCGGAGGCATTGCGGGGGCCGCGATGGCACATGCGATGTTTGCCCTTCCGTTGTTCTCGCTGTCAACGCACGTTCGGCACGGCGGTGCGCTCATCTTTAGCGAGTTTGTGGCAACGTTTGGTTTGCTGGGGGTCATTTGGGGATGTGCGCGTTCGCGGCCGGGTGCCACTCCCTTCGCGGTGGCTGCCTACATTACGGCGGCATATTGGTTCACGGCCTCCACGTCATTTGCCAATCCCGTAGTTACTATTGCACGAGCTCTAACGGATACGTTCTCCGGCATTCGACCGGCGGATGCGCCCGCATTTATCGCCGCACAGATTGCAGGAGGTTTAGCCGCCACGTTTCTGTTTCGCTGGCTGGCTCCCGATCCTTCCGATTTTCCGGTGTCATGGGAAAAGGAGTTGTGAAGAAGAATCATGAAGAAGAATTTATGAAGACCTTTCTGTTCGCTTGTGTACACAATGCCGGACGTTCGCAGATGGCGGCCGCTTGGTTCAATGCCTTAGCCAATCCCGCCGAAGCGGTGGCAATTTCCGCTGGCACGCAACCCGCCGGACAAGTTCACCTTCTGGTGCTCGAAGCAATGCGGGAAGTCGGAATCGATCTCTCCTCCATACGCCCGCAATTCTTGAGCGAGGATCTGGCGAAACGCTCCGACCTGCTCATCACAATGGGCTGTGGCGAGGCTTGTCCGGTTGTGCCGGGGCTACGAAGAGAAGATTGGCCGCTTGTCGATCCCAAGGGACAATCTCTCGAAACGGTGCGCGGTATTCGCGAGGAGATCAGGCGGTTAGTGCAGGATCTTCTCCTGCGGCAGGGAATCGCAGTGCGACAAGCGCAGTAGCCCAACCCTGCTCCTGAGATCTCAGTTCAGGTCGTTTAGAAAGACGCCCTGGTACTGGTTGCTTCCCTTTGGTGGAGCGTCCAAAATCACGAAGGTCCGAACCTGGAGCGCCTTGAAGGTCACGCCCGCGATTCCTGTATCCAGGAAGGAGTCGGCATTGGGGTTCGTGTCGCCAGCCGGCGCAACGCGAATGCGCAGGAGACCGTTCGTCGTAGGTACGGTGAGAGAGACCAAGGATGTCATCGTCTGAAAATTCACACCGGAAAAGGTCGGAACAGTTCCATTGAGCGAGTCTGTGGGAGCGGAGATGTACACGTCCATTGGGCCGGAATCTATGGGCACCACGTGAAAATAGGGGTCGGCCTGCAACGCGCGAATCTTCACCTGGCCCGTGGCAGGCGCGGAATGGTCATCGGTGCTCTGCAGGATCGTCACGGTCGCCGGCACGGGCGGCGAGACATTTGTATCGCCGATGAGACCGATGACCGTGATTGTGTAATAAGTCTTCTCGGCGAGAGTGATATGGGTATCGATCGGAATCGCAGCCGCGCCGGGGGTCGGATTCACCTGCTTCACCTGGAATGCAATGCTGCTCCCAGGCGCCATGGTGAAGTAGTTGGAACCGGTGCCATAGCCGACGTTGCTTAGAGTTGTCCCGCCAATCGTGATGTTAAGAGCTCCCGCGTCGGGAGAGGCGTGAACGATACGTACGAAGGACCGTGAATTGCCGCCGCCGCAAGATGCCAACCCAAATAAGAGCAAACCAAGCAAAAATACAGTGAAAACTTTTCTCATCAATAACACCTCAGGAGATTCAGCTCGCCAACTCCATAGCGATGGGCAAGCCGTTTAGATGCATAAAAGGTCGAGCATGGGTTGCCGAGCCACCAGTTTTTCCTGCAGCGGAGCCTCCTCAGGATACCAGCGTCGGGGCGAAATCGTATCCAAGCCCAAAAGCCTGATGAAATGTTGTTGGAGAGAGCTGACGCAGAGGATATTTACTGCTGACCAGCCAGAATCTTGGGGAGCATGAAGAGCGGAGTTCTCACTTCCCGTTGCAAAGGGGATTGCTCGGCCATTTCGTCCACAAACTCAAAACCGTGGCGCAGCCCTTCTTGATGGCGCACGACCGAGCGTCGGCGGATGGATTGCTGCGCGAAAGGTAGCAGGAATTCTACGATGGCGCCTTCGCCGGATGTGAGTTGTCCAGCGAGGATGATTCCCATCCCGCGCTCGCTGACATCCTTAGTGCGCCCTGGAATTTCCTCGGGAACGCCGGACCGCAAGGTCGTTACGGTAACGGGCACGCCAATCGGGGTGCGCAGCCAGCGGCGGGGGCGTGGTAGGGCGGCGTTAGAGGATTCGACTGCGTTGGCCTGCGTCCCGGCGGCCAAGGCTGGAATCATCGCCTCAATCATCGCGCCGATGCGCTTCAAAGCGCTGATATCGCGCTCGTGAAAGGCGTGGGCCTGCATGGAGAGAATCTGGAAGACTCCAGCGACGCGGCCGCTGTGATGCAGCGGCATCACGATGATGGACGCAATGCCAAGCAGGCGGCAGCTCTCGACGTCCACCCGGGTGTCGGAGTCCACGCTGTCGCAGCGCAGCAATAGATCAGTGCGGACGCACTCGCCGGAAAAACTGGACGACAGCTCTACGTGGGAATCCAGGGGCGGGGCAGTGATTCCCGCCGTTGCACAGCACACCATTTCGGAGCCGCGCTGCACGGCAACCGCAGCCCCGGTCGCACCTGTAATGTATTGGGCGCTTTCTGCGAGAAGTTGAACGGTGATACCGGGGCTCAAATCCATGGTGTGCAAAACCTATAGGAGAAATCGGCTGATCACCAGAGTATTGCGAACACCGGGAACCGCCAACGTTACCTCAGTTCATCCCGAGTTTGATGCTGGGACTGTCGTCTTGCGCTTACGAATCCTTCCCCAGCGCGTCCAAATACCGAACAATCAGGTTAGGCTCCCGGCTGCCGAAGTTCAAGGAAATCGGTTTGAAATTCAAGGGAACCTTCCTGTCACAGTATTCGTAACAAAAGAAATAGCGCCGATGGTGAGCCCTCGTAGGCCGCATTGGCTTATGGAGGTACTCCCCGATGAGTATGCATGCTGCAGCGCTGGGAAACTTAAATGGAAAGTTCATGAGCAGGCCTTCGCTACCCGCCAACGCGCCCGTACAGGAGGTGCTTCTTCAGGCGCAGCAGGAACTGAGGGGGCTGCTTCAGCAGCGCGCAGATCTCATGAAGCGGATTGGGACGGTGAAACAGACTATTGCCGGCTTGGCCAATCTATTTGGTGATGAGATTCTGAGCGAGGAACTCCTGCAACTGGTGGACCGGAAACCATCCGGCCGTCAATCTGGATTCACCCATGCCTGCCGTGTTCTTCTCATGGAAGCTGGACGTCCGCTGGCCGTGCGGGAGGTTTGCTCTCGTATGCGGGAACGCATGCCGGAGGTGCTGGAACGGCATAAGGATCCTTTGGCCTCGTTAACCACGGTCCTGAACCGCTTAGTGGAATATGGGGAAGCGCAAAGCATGTTGGATGAGCAGGGTCGCCGGACGTGGATGTGGACTGCGGACGTTGCCCAGGTAAGCATTCCCGAGCACCCCATCGCCGAGAAGCAATAAACGGTCTTACTGGCCGCCAAACCAGTAGCAAAGCGACCTCCCGCTCTCCCGATGACTTCCGTAACTCGGAGCACCTTCTCAGTGCGGGTATCATCATCGAGGGCACCCCCGGCCGCCACGGCGTCTTTCCATTCCCCTGCGAAAGCGCCCCCAGCTTGTGGTTGCGAGGATAGGCATGTCGGCAAGCAAGATCGGACGCTTTGAAATTCTCAGTGAAGTCGCGCACTCCGAGTATTCCTCGGTGTATCGCGCCATGGACACGGCCACAAACCGTCCTGTCGCGCTCAAAGCCTTCAACCTGGACTTAGCTGGAGAGGGCCGGCCGCAGTTGGTGCAGCGGCTCATTCAGGAAGCGGAGAGCACACGCAACTTAGCCCACCAGAATATTGTCCTACTTTACGGAGCGGGTGAGATCGATGCCCGTTTTTGCGTTGCCACTGAGTACGTCGAGGGATTCAGCGTTGCGGCGACTATCGCCAAAGGTGAGCGCTATACGATCTGGGACGTCCTCGACATCAGCCGCCAGGTCTGCAATGGACTTGATCATGCCAATTCCCACGGAGTGATGCATCGGCGTCTGCATCCAGCCAATATCCTTGTGCAGTGGGATGGCACGGTCAAGATTCTGGGTTTTGGCATTGCGGGAATGTGGACGGAGGAGGACAGTCTCGGCGTTCTCTCTCCCGCCTCTTACTATGCTTCGCCCGAGCAAGTCCGCGGTGAGGCTTTGGACGGAAGCTCGAACCTGTTTAGCTGGGGCGCGATTCTTTATGAGATGGCCACCGGGCGGAAGCCCTTCGATGGCACCGATGTGGAAGCCGTTCGCCAGCAGATTCTTGAAGGCAAGCCCGTCTCACCTGCAGAATTGAATGCGAAAGTGTCTCCCGCCTTGAGCGTCGTGATCCTGAAAGCACTCGCCAAGTGGCCGGCGAATCGCTTCGCGACAGGCCGCGAGTTATTGACGGCTCTTGAAGCCTGCAAGGAAGCACCGAAATCGGCAGCTCCAGCTGCGTCCGCCAAAGCTGTGGTACCCAAGCTCCCAAGCCCGGCGCAGACGAAATTGGAAACTTCCACTAAAGCCAGTTCAGCATTCGCCTCGAAACTGGGCGAGGTTTCGACTGATGAAACCTCGATTCTCGACGCATCGGGGCAGCCAGCGCAATCCCGAAGGGCTAGCGCGGCTGTAGCCGGAGCCGGTTTCGGCACTCAAGCTCGCTCGGGAGCCACGAATCTGGACTTGAAAAACGGTTCGAACCAGCCTGGCGCTCAACCCGCGATTCGAGCTTCGGCTGCGACCGCTGAAGAGTCCGCCCCTGCCGCCCCCTCCAGCATGAAATTCGATCCTCTAATGGGCGGGGGAGAACCTGTAGCCGGAGCCGGACGCAGTTTCTCCGACATCGGTGAACTGCCGCCCCTGAAAACAAAATACGTTGACCCAATACCGCCTCCTCCCACGCCCGAAGAGGTCGTTGCGGCCCAAGTCCAAGCGGAATCCACCCCGACGGTTTTCAGCGGATCTCTTAATGGTCCCAAGACCCCCGAAAAAGGGAAGTTCGAGCTGCCTCAGATTGATACCAAACTGCTTATCTACGGTTTGGGTGGCGGGTTGGCCATTGTGCTCGTGGTCGTATTTCTGGTGACCATGTATGTGAAGGTGCATACCACCGACGACGAAGGCGCAACCCCGCCAGCGGCCGTCACGAAGACCGCAGAAACGCCCGTAGAGTCCGCTCCGGCGCCAGTAGCACAGGAGCAGGTTCAACAAACTCCAGCAGCTCCAGCAGCGCCTGCAGAAGCCCAACCCGCCGCTCCCGAGCCACCTGTGACCCACGAAGCACCCGTTGTCTCCAAGTCCAAAGGACGTAAGGGGAGAGAGACGAAGGCGGCGGCAGTGGTGGCTCCCGGCCAGCTTGTAGTGGACTCTTCGCCACAAGGGGCGCAGATTCAAGTAGATGGACACTTCGATTCAACGTGGGTCACGCCCTTCACGTTGACCGGCATCGCACCGGGGCAACATACGGTGACGGTGAACAAGACTGGATTCGGCTCAGAGACGCGTTCCCTCAACGTGGGTTCCGGTGTCAAAAGCGCGTTATCGGTCCACCTAAGTCCTCTTGCAGCAATGATTTCGGTGAACAGTGACCCTGCCGGGGCCACCATTTTGATCGATGGACGCGATTCCGGGAAGGTTACCCCGGCACAACTCTCCCTGGAGAAGGGGTCGCACAACGTGCTCGTGCGCAAACCGGGGTATCTCGACGAGACCATGACTGCGGATCTGCAGCTGGGACAAACTCTTGGTTTCGCACCCCACTTGAGGCAACTGGGAAATACAGACGAGATCAAATCGGTCAACAAGTTCAAGAAGATGTTCGGCGGCAAGGTTGCGCAGACCGACATGGGGACGGTCGCGATCCGCACCAACCCGAAAGGCGCTCAGATTTCCGTGAACCAGCGCATTCTGGATCACCTTTCCCCGGCGGAATTCCTGCTCAATCCGGGAAACTACGTGGTGGATATCTCTTATTCCGGTTATAAGCCACTGCGACGCGTGATCACCGTGGAAAAGAACGGTAAGATGGCGTTGGACGAAACCTTGGAAAAACAGTAGCAGCAATCTCAGCTCACTCGCCAAGCCCTCACAGCCGTTATTTCTTGCTTTCACAAACCATTCACATTCCCTTGATCTATTATTGATATTCTCTCTTTAAAAAATATAACTAGCTAAGTGTCCCCCTAAATCTGAGGCCAAAGTCCCCAGTGTGAGGAAAAGTATGGCGGCTCGTGCAGAGAATCCAGCCCCCGATCCCGCGTCGGAACATACATACCTGGTGGGACTCACACTGCGTGCGTGCGAAGTGGCGCGAACGGCCGTAGCCCACGCCGCCGATGGTATCGCATCGAATGGGCCGTCGCTTTTCCTGGCGGTAGACGATTGCGAAAAAGAGCTCGATGCCCTCGACCGCGAACTCGACGAGCGCCTCACCCACGCGCTCGGCAGCGGGCCGGACACGCAGCGCCGCGAACTGCTCTGCTGCATGAAGTTCATGACCGACCTGGAGCGCATTGGAGACTTGGTCTCAACATTTGCCTCGGGAGCCCGGGCGCTCGGATCGCGACTCGAGCCGCAGGATGTGCAGGACTTGATTCGGATCGCTTCGATTCTGGAAAAGATGCTGTCGGACGTACAGCAGGCGTTCTCGAATCGCGATCTGGATCGGGCGATCGCCGTGTTGCGGGCGGATTCTGAAATTGACCGTTTACGAAACCTGATGTTTGTTCGGCACGTGGAAAACCCCGAAGGACAGCCCACACGGGAGAGCATCCAGGTGCTCTTTATGGCGCAATCGCTGGAGCGCGCCGGAGACCATGCCAAGAATCTCGCGGAAGAAATCTGCCATTTCGTAAGCGGCCACACGCTGCGCCACGTCCTGCGGACCAATGGAAAATCCAACGAGCAGATGTTCCTGGATTGGTTGAAGCAGAACAAGAAGGCGCGGTAGAAAACTCCGGGCTACTTCGGAGGCACGAAGTTGATGTTGATGTCGGTTTGAATTTCAACAGGCTCGCCATTCAATGTGTACGGGCGATATTTCCATTGGTGGACGGCCTCCGTGGCGGCGCGAGCGAGAGTGGCTGGACCGCTTAATACCTTCACATCCTTGATCAAGCCATCTTTGCCGATGGTGGCGCGTAAGGAAACGGTTCCCTGAATGTGCATCTGTAGCGCCTGGGCTGGGTAGACAGGCTGGACCCGCTTGAGCAGCATTCCAGACGTGACCCCTTGCGAAATATTGTGTGTCTGCGGAGCGATTGCGGGGAGCGCTGCCGCGGTTGAGTGTGCAATCGTATTCAAAGCTTCCGGACGTGCCGTGGCGCCCAGGCCCGTAATGGACGGCGGCTCTGGCGCATCTTGGGTTGCCGCAGAGGTCCCGGTTGACGGTTGATGCACGTGCTGCAACTGCTTCACTTGGAGCGGCTCGGACTGAGCCGGTTGTGGCCCGCTCCGCACCGGAGCCGCCGCCACACGATCCTTGGCAACGCGATCCTGAGCAACCGGACGATCGTCAGCAACGGGACGCGGCTGGCGCGAGAAACGGTCCACTTTTTCGGTGGAAGCCTGGCTCGGGTTGGCAGCTTGGGAATCAGCCGCCGCAGCATGTGCGGGCACAGTTGCCTCTGTTTGTGTGGCTGCACCAGGAGTTGGATAATCTGGAGCTGGAGGTTGTATCGGCGCTACTGTGGCTGCTGGCGATGCAGGTTTGTGCATCTGCGACCATCCGAAATAGAGGGCTACGGCAACCACCACAAAGAGCACGCCGGCAATGAGCGGCGTCTTGCTTCCGCTCGCCGTTCGCGTTCCCTTGGCTCGTACCTCCGCTTCGTGAGGTGCGTTGAAACCAGCCTCAACTCTTCCGGAAGTTGTTGGCTCAAAGTGAGGGGCAACGAGCGCGGAAGGCGCATGCGTCAGCGCGTTCGGCATTTCCCGGGCAGGCGCCGTAGCCGCCCCAAACGCGGCACTGGTTTCCCGCAGAGAGCTTGCCGACGGGGCTGCAAAGGATGGCTGCACAGCTCCAGGCGTGGCGGCATTTATTTCCGAAACGGAAACAATCTCCGTTTCCGCGGCGGCTGCGCCGAAAGGGTTCAATGGGGCAGATTCAAAGGTTTTGAAATCGAGCGCCTCAAGTAAGCCCGCCGATGCAGCATCGGGCTGAGGCTGATGTTCCGATTCTGTTTCCAATTTGCCAAACGAAACATTCGCGGTAGGCGCTGCTGCATGCAAGGCGGCGGGCGGAGGCGCCTGCGGCGGAGCGGAGGGTATAGCCCGGGGTGCTGTTGGAAACTGGGGCGGAATCGGTCGCGCCGCGGGAGCGCTGACCGCCGGGATCCGAGCGGGTGGAGGAACTTGCGTCCGAACGGGTGCTGGTGTTGGTGGCACTACCGGCGCGGGTGCCGGAGTGCTCATGACCGGTGCTGGTGCTTGTGCAGGCGCGCCCGATGGGGCTGCTATCGTGTTTCTGCGCAGGAGTCCGCGTGCTACTCGTAGAGTGCCGCGAGCCTGCTCAATAGCAATCGGTTTGGTAAGAACCAGATTCGCGCCGATGCGGAAAGCGGCGGCCACTCCTGCTTGTCCCTCTACGACAGCTACCATCAGCGACGTCTGATTGGAAGCGGAATTACGCGCGGTTTTCAGCAGAAGACCCGCGTTTTCCTCGTTTTGACAGTCCACCACCACAGCCTCAAAAGCTTGACTTGTCAGCTTCTTGACAGCGGCAAACGTCTCGGAACACGCTTCGACTTTGAAGTCGAGCTCGCTAAGAACCTGCGTCACCGTGCGCGCGGTTTTCTCGTCCTGACAAAAAAGGAGGGCTTGGTAACTCATATTCGAATCCTAGTACATCGGTGAGAGGCAGCAAGTTACCGCCGTAACTAGGTGGTTTTAGTAACGCTGTAGGTTCATAGGACTTAAGTTACTGAAGTAGGTGACAGTAATGAATTCGCTGGGGCACCTTTGTCCTACGCGTAACGCCTTACGGAATCCGGGCACTGACCGGCTCGCCTTAATATCCACGTAACAGACTGTACCAATTCCGTCTACTCCGCGTGTCCCGATTCGTGCTTCGAATGCACTACTGGAATCTATCTCGACTAAAGTTCTGTGAAATAAAGTCGAACCACACTCGCCATTCGTCTTCACCGTTGTAGAAGCTCGATAGCTCCACGGAGGAAGAAAAACATGCAGACTCGCTGGACTTCTTTCTTATTTGTAAGTGCGATGGTCATCAGCCTAGCGGGCTGCAACCTGGATCCCGGGTCGAAATCGGTATCCACATCCGGAGTGTCGGTGAAGGTAACGCCTTCCAGCGTGAATGTAACGCTGGGCGTCACGCAGCAATTCACGGCCACAGTTACCGGGACGACGGACACTCGTCTTCTTTGGGCCGTCAACGGTGTTGCGGGCGGGAATGCGACATTGGGCACGATCAGCACTGCCGGTCTGTATACCCCGCCCGCCTCCCTGCCGAATCCGAGCACTATCACGGTGACGGCCACGAGCATGGCCGATATAAAGGCATCTGCGTCATCGGCTGTTGCACTCACGAAAAAGGCCCAAGGGATCGTCGTGGCGGTTACTCCGATCAGCATTGACGTGAAGGCGGGAAAAACGCAGCAGTTTACCGCTACTGTGACTGGCACAACCGATCATCGCGTGACATGGCTGGTGAATGGAATTCCATCAGGACAAAAACCCGTATTCGGAACGATTGACGCGAATGGTTTATATGCGGCACCTACATCGGTGCCCAGCCCTCCCCAAATTGTTATTACTGCCACAAGCGTGATCGATGTAACAAAAAGAGGCAGTGGTTATGTAGTGCTGCAAAGTCTTCCGATTGTGATTTCGGTTTCACCCTCCAGCGTGACGGTGAACCTGGGGCAAACGCAGCAGTTCACAGCAACGGTAAGTGGAACCTCAAACACGGCCGTGACGTGGACCGTAAATGGAACGGCGGGTGGATCGGCGAGTACCGGCACAATTAGTGCCAGTGGTCTCTATACTGCGCCCACGGTGTTACCGAATCCTCCGACGGTGATCGTCGCAGCCACTAGTGCCGCCGACACGCACTTCGTCGCGAATGCGCAGACGACCATCTTTAACCCCAACCCTCTTGTTTCGGATGCTGCCGCGGCGCGTTTCCTCGAGCAAGCAAGTTGGGGACCGACCACCCCGTCCGTGGCGCGAGTCAAGCAGATTGGGTTCAACGCTTATATCGATGAACAGTTCGCCGTACCGGCTTCCAGTTGGCCGGACCTTGCCACCAACGATGGCCTCGACAAAATGCAGAATCGGTTCTTTGTGAACGCGGTCAGTGGTCAGGATCAATTGCGGCAGCGCGTTGCATTTGCGCTCGGTGAAGTGATGGTGATCTCGAACCACAAGATTGATCCTCATGGCTTCCCCTACTACGTGCGGCTTCTGCACCAGGATGCGTTCGGGAACTACCTCACCCTCTTGAAGGATGTGACGCTGAGTCCTGCCATGGGCCACTACCTCGACATGGTGGACAACGACAAGCCGGATCCGAATAACGGAACCAGTCCTAACGAGAACTATGCGCGCGAAATCATGCAATTGTTCTCCATCGGCCTGATGAAGCTGAATCCAGATGGCTCGTTACAGACCGATGCTTCGGGGAATCCGATTCCTACCTATACGCAGGACACGATTGAGGGCTTTGCTCACGTATTTACGGGATGGACCTATCCCACCGCGCCCGGGCAAAAGAAACAGTTCCACAATCCGCAATATTGGACGGGCCCGATGGAAGCCGACAATTCCGATCACGACCAGCTTCCGAAAGTTGTGCTGGAAGGAGTTGTTCTCCCAGCGGGTCAAACTGCGGCCAAAGATCTCGACGACGGCCTGCAAAACATTGTCAGCAATCCGAACGTCGGTCCCTTCATGTGCCAGCGCTTGATCGAGCAGCTGGTTACCAGCAATCCGGCTCCCAGCTACTTGAGCCATTGCTCGGCTGCTTTTGCCGACAACGGTTCCGGGCAGCGTGGCGACCTGAAAGCCGTGATCAAGGCCATTTTGCTGGATACCGAAGCTCGCCGGGGCGATGACCCGACGCAACTGGCGCAGAGCGACGGCAAAATGAAAGAGCCGCTTCTGTTCATGAACGGCTTATTGCGTGCGCTTAACGCCACGACCGATGGCGCCAATCTGAACTGGCCCGCCTATAACATGAGGCAGGATCTCTACAATCCGGCATCGGTCTTCAACTACTATCCTCCGAATTACCGGCTGGCAAGCAACAACCTCCTGGCGCCGGAGATGAAGATCTACAGCACTCCCACGGCACTGGAGCGGGCGAATTTTGTGAACGGCATCGTGTTCTGGAACTCACCCGGGACCACGAAGATTGACTTCAAACCATGGGCCAGCCTGGCATCCGACGACACCAAGCTGCTGGACGCGCTGAACGTTGCCTTCCTGCATGGGGCTATGCCCGATCAACTGCGGCAAGCAATCACGACAGCGCTGGATGTGCTCAATACGAATGACCTCAATGGCCGCGCCAAGACAGCCATTTATCTCGTCACAACTTCGCAAGTGTATTCCGTGCAGCACTGACCGACAGGAAGCAAACTAAGGAGAGATGGCATGGCATCGATCAATCGCAGAGACTTCTTGAGAATGGGATGTTGCGGAATGGCCGTAGGCTACGCCGCCAGCTTCAGCCGTTTCGGTGTGATCAACGCTTTCGCCCAGACGCAGAGCGATTACAAAGCATTGGTGTGCGTGTTCCTCAACGGCGGGAACGATGCCAACAACATGCTTGTACCGTTCGATAACGCAGGCTATGCAGCCTATAAAAAAGCGCGAGCGGGATTAGCGCTGAGCCAGAGTACGTTGTTGTCGGTGCAGCCTGCCAGTGCAAGCACACCTTACGGGTTCCATACTAGGCTTCCAGAACTGCAAAAATTGTTCAATCAAAAACAGCTGGCGATTCTGGCGAACGTAGGGACGCTCATTACCCCTGTAACCAAGCAGCAGGTGCAATCTGGCAGCGCAACCTTGCCCGAAAATCTGCTATCGCACCAGGATCAGCAGTTGCAGATGCAAAGTGCCCAGTTCTCCGGCAGCTTGGCAGAAGTGGGATGGGGAGGCCGCATCGTGGAAGCGCCGGGCGTGCAAGCGCTCAACTCGGCGGCTCTTTTCCCGAGCAGCATATCGCTCGATGGCCAGAACGTTTTCGTGGACGGCCAGAGCTCCCGCTCGGCGATTATTCCGCCGGGGAACGTTACGGCTCTGGATGGTTTTAACTTCAACAATCCCGCGGACCAGGCGCGATACGCCGCCATGCAACAGATGTTGAGCTTTGATTCCGGTCTTTCTCTGGTACAGACGGCGAATGGAACCATGCAGAATGCGTTCCAGGATACGAAAGCTCTCTCCGATGCTTTTGCTGGCGCTCCCGCTTTAAAAACGGTGTTTCCTTCCAATAGCTCGCTGGCGGCACAGCTCCAGCAGGTTGCGAGAATTATTCAGGTTCGGCAGGCACTTGGATTGGGCCGTCAGGTTTTCTTTGTACAAACCGGCGGATTCGATACGCACAGCGATCAGCTGAATGCGCACAATCAACTCTACACCGATCTTTCCACGTCGCTGGCTGCCTTCTACCAAGCCACAGTCGAGATCGGTGTCCAGCAACAAGTTACGGCTTTCACGCTGTCCGATTTTGGCCGCACCCTGCAGCCCGATTCCACGGTTGGCACCGACCACGCGTGGGGCAGCCACCATCTCATCCTGGGAGGCGCGGTCAAGGGAGGCGATCTCTACGGTACATTCCCGACGTTAGCTCTCGGCGGTCCCGACGACGCGACCGACGAAGGCCGCTGGATTCCAACAACCTCGCTCGACCAGTACGGCGCAACCCTGGCCTCATGGTTTGGCGTGGGCGATGCCGACTTGGCTTCGGTGTTTCCCAACATTGGAAACTTCAGCAACCCGAAGCTTACATTTATGGGCTAGGAAATTCCGAAGCATGTGATGTAAGCAAAGTGACGCAGCTCACCAGAGAAAGCATGGGTTCTCCCCGTGCTTTTCTCTTTTGTTCACGAGCACGAGCGGAGATCACGCGAAGGAAAGAAATGGTTGGAGGCGCGGGTCGGGATCGAACCCAAACGGCCCTTTTAGAATCTGTAAGTTACTGATTCCACAATGGGCGAGATGGGCGAGATGGGCGAGATGTATAGGTCGCTAGCACAAATTAGCACAAAATTGACCTCTTTCCTTTTCCCATTTGCAACCCTTCAGTCTACTTACTTGCACCCAGCGCAGCCGCACAAAGACCTAACGCGGCAATGCCCACCCAAAAATTCCGCGTGGCGGACCCGCTCTTGCCGGTGTATGCGCGGCTCACAAAGTCTTCGCAATTATCAAAGATCGTCCACCGTGCTCCGCCGCGTTGAACCTCAGACCAAGCCCTTTGAATGACAACCTCAGCTTCAGCGGGCGATTGTGGGACTCGGGTCCGCACCAACTTGCATTTCCCGCTTGTGAAGACGGATGGGTCAGTCTTAGCCGCACGCCCAATGCTGAGGGATTTGTGCAGCATCACTTGCCTACCCCGCTCGTAGGCGACAATCCCCTCATGCATTGTGCAAGGGTCTTTTACCACCGTTCCGCCCGGCAGTGGCCGGTTAAATTCATCTGTGAGAATCATTCTGAACAAGCCTCCACATCTCAAGGCGAGATTAGCACCGCGCATGGGTGTAGGGGTAGGTCTCTGTTGGGTACCTAAGTGGCCACGCGCCTTTCTGCCAAAATTAGAAACGTTCCCGGCTAGGGTGATAGCCACTACCCCCTGTTTTTTCAACAGCGGGCATCCTGACGCGATTACGGGCCATCCTGGAGGGCCGAAATTGACCTTCCTACCCGTTGAGCACCTCTTCCAACGTCGGCCCTTCCCACTCGGGCGGAACTGCCACAGCCGTGCGAATCCCGAGCATGGCCAAGACCTTGATGTAGTCGCGCCGGAGGGCGTCCAGGCGCTTACTTGCCGGATGGGCTTGCACCGCGCCGGTCTTCTCGGAGGTGAGATACTCGCCTTCCCGCTTCACGGTGTCCCAAGCCTTGGCGATATCCGCCGCGATGGTGGCCGCGAGTGACAACAGGGTGCGGTGGGCGGAGCTGACTTCAATGTGGGCGCTGTCCAGCTCGCCGGTTAGCCGGTCCCATTCCAGGGCGGCACGGTCGGACAAGTTGTTTGGTTTAAGGGGCTTACCGGGCTTCAAATTCGGGTCTTTTCTGACGGTTCGTGGCATAACATCTCCTGTAGAATCAATAACTTAAAACCAAATCTATCCAAGTCTATGTAAAAAAAAGGGTGATGCGGGTCTTTTTAGCTTTGGCCCTCAAGATTTTCGGGTACTACCCTCTGCCGCTCGGACCGGGCTAAAGTGTCACCATTTGCACCATGTCACCAGGGGGTCCCTATGCCCCTGTTTTCCCTATCCGTAATAGAATCATATAGATAGATAGATAAATAGGAAGCTACTTACGTACATAGGCACGGGGTGGTGACATGGTGCCGGGCTTTAGTCCCCGGCTAGGTATAGCGTCCCGTCCTCCTTCCGCCCAACACGCCGGTCCTTAATCAGCCCATCCAGCGCCCGGCTCCAGGCATCGGTACCGTACCGGTAGGAGTGCGTACCCCTTTGGAGTTCGCGCTTAGCCTGAGGGCCTTTCATGTCAAGCGCCCTTACGATCTTCGCTTGAATGCGAGCGCACTGACTCTCGGCTGCAGCAACGCGGTAGAACTCGTGACTGCTCACCTGATACTGACCAAGGCGTATGGCATCCTCAGCAATCTTGGCGGTAATGGTTTCCTCACGCCTCAGCCATGCCAACAGCAACGCGCTTCTCAAAACGTGAACGTTGAGACGCTCGCTGCCTTCCGGCAACGTACTGACCCAATCATCAATCACACCGTCGGCACCCCGCGCTGGCAGGATCGTTGTCTTCGTATTGGCCAAGAGACACACACGGGGCAAAAACGACGCCTGCAAAGCTGTGAAATCCGGCACACCCATGCGTCCAACGTTTTCAAAACCACCTTCGCTGCCGATGAGGTTTAGCCGGGACATCAAACCGCCGCCCACGGCGTCACCGCGACTGAGCAGGTCTGACCAATCGTCCGGCGTCACTCCGCACAACAGCGAGAACAGCATTTCCCCGTACTGTGCTTCACGGGTGCCAGTAGCCGTCCCGTTGAACGTCACGTCATCCCACAACTGGCAAATAACGCCTTCCATTCCGCTGCCCACGCCGCCCTCGATGAACAACGTGCTCAGGAAGGTTTTCATTTCCTCATGAACCGAGAGGATACGCGGCAACGTGTTACCCCAAGCTATGTGCGGTGATGTCTTGACCGTCTTTTCCGTGTCCTTGCATAGCCGGGCCATTCCGGGCACGCTGGACGCGGCAGTGTTCCAAGCGCCGATTCCTTGCGGCTTCCAAATAAAATCGCGTTCGCCTGACAGCAATCCCGGCGAAGTCGAGAGTCCTTCCCACCGCGTATTGAAGAACTTCACCGCCCGCCGAATCGCCGTACCCTTGCCCTTGCCTTTGGGCGCGATGATGATTGTGTATGTGCGCGGAACCCCGCCCTCCACGGGGCACGAAATTCTGTCCCCCATCACCGCCCCGAGCACACAACGGAACGACTCGGCAAATAACTTGCGTGGAATGTTGTTGTCATGGGCGCACAGCTTAGCGAACTCGCCAACCACCGTGCCTTCCCACACTTCGATTGGATACTCCGGGCGGTTGGACTCGCGCTGTGGTGCAATCTCAGGCGCGGTCTGGGTCCGTCCAAGCACCACCACCGGGTCCGGCTCTGGCACGGGAAATTTCGCACAGTTCTCGGCTGTCCGTTCCAACCTCTCATATTCCACCGGGTCCGCTATGATATCCGCGTTCTCGTTAAGTTCAATCATCCGGGCGAGAATGGCATCCTTACCGCACCCAAGGTTGCGCATCGCGCCTGTCTGCTCAAGTAGGAACCCGGTGCGGTTCTCACCATCATGGACGGGAAGATTCCATGCTGTCTTCCGCACCTTGGAATTGTTTGATGTGGCGGCCACGGGTTTGCGTAGACGGCGGATCACGTCCGGCGTATCAGCAAAGATGCCGAGCTTCCCGGCTACCGCTTCATACGGCGCACCGGGCTTGTCATGTTTTTGCCCGTGCAAGGCTTCGCTGCCTGCTGCCAACACATAACCGCCAAGGCTCTTGACCTGCCCGCTGCACCCGTCAAGTTCCCAAATGCCCACATCCCGCATCGCGCCCCGGAAGTACATATGCACCTTGAATTCCGGGCGGCTGCCACTTCGGACGGTGTACGTTTCTGGAATTCCATTTCGATCACGCCATGCAATGAAGGAATCCATGTCGGTGAGTCCGTGGTCAATGTCTAATACGGCCACATCACTGACGCCCGGCGCGAACCCCGGATTGGCTCCAGGAAACTTCTCCCACCATGTGCGGATGTGTTCGAGGTCTGTACTGGCATCGTGGAATC
This sequence comes from uncultured Acidobacteriaceae bacterium, assembly GCA_964619065.1. GTDB lineage: Bacteria > Acidobacteriota > Terriglobia > Terriglobales > Acidobacteriaceae > JANXUC01. The sequence continues at coordinate 52,968 of CAZUCC010000011.1, forward strand.
CATGCGCCGTTAACGTGCTCTTGTCCCGTGCTACCGGAAAAATGTACAAGCCGAGTGATGCGTGTTGCAGCGCGATGTCCAGGAAGGAACTCATGCCACAATCCTTGGCCGTAAAAGAGTGCGGGCGTGTTCCAGGGAACACCACAGGCAGAAGCGCTGACCTTTGATGACCACCGGAGCGTTCCCGTTTTGGCGGCATGAGGCGCACACCGCCGCGTCATCGGAAACCTTAAACTTGCTGAAGTCTGATGCCGTTATGTTTTCCATTGGGTCTCCTTTACCTGTTCATCTTTCTAAGATGGTTGTTAAAGTGTTGGGCCAAAGTATCCGAGTGCTTGTCAAGGACGCGGGACATACCCTCTGAATCCAGCGCATGGACAGTCGGTGAGCTGTGAATGTGGACGTGTGTGTCCCCGCTCTTGGAGTTGCCGGTTGCGTGACTCAAGTTCTCCACCATCTTCTTGGGCAACACGGCCTCACCCGGCGTCAGCATCGCATGGACGTTGTCTTGGTTCCCAATGCCGGGCACGATACCGCCCTTTTCAAACGCCATGACGGAGGCAAACGCCATTGCCCCGAGTGCCGGAGCCATCACAAGGTTGACGGGAAAGGGAAACTCCATACCCGCGTTGAACGCCTTGCGTGCAGCCTTTGCCGCATCATGCGGTTTAGTCATGTCATCGGCAAGGATGGACTTGAGCGCGTTCTGTATCGTGCCCGCCGCCACTTGGTCCCCTAGGCTCAACATAGCCTTGGAAAAGGATTGTTGGCGCATGATTGTGCTTGTGAGACTGCCCGCTATGGCATCATCCCTTCGCTTAGCAGCGGACAAGAGCCGGGCGTTGGTAGCTTCCTCAGCCTGCATCTTGATTTGCGCAATCTTGTTGGCGTGCGCTTTGGCTAGTTCTAGTTCCCGGTCATTGAGGGCCTTCAGTTTGTTGTCATAGTCACCCTTGCTCTTGTCCAGGCTTGACCCCTCTTTTTCAAGAGCCTGCTTCTTAGCGGCATATTCCGCATCGGCTGACTGCACGGCGAACGCAAGACGCTGCTGTTCCGAATTCCGCATTGCAGACAAGGTGAGTTGGTCTTTGTCACGCTGTGCCGCAACGGACAGCTCACCCATCTTGAGCGCGTGCTCGGCGGCTTCCTTGCCCGCCTCTGCTTTGAGTTTGTCTTCCTCATCTGCCATCTGTCTGACAAGACTAACCCGCGTTGTGAGCAGGCCCTTATAGAAGCCGGTCTCTTGTAGACCCTTGGCCTCTTCCTCTTTGATGGCCGCGTCAATAGCGTGAAGCCGCTCCTGTGACCCCGTTTCCGTTGCCTCTATCTTGGCCTTTTCATTTTCCTGAAGCGCGGACACAGCGGCTTTGTAGTTCTCTTCCCACTGCTTTTGCTCCACGTCAAGGGCTTGCTTCTGTGCCTCCGCCTGTATGCGCCACGCCTTGTCTTGGTCCGCTCCAATCTTGTTGTCCGTGGTCTGCACGGCGTTGGTCTTCTCAAGACCCTTGAGTGAGTTGACCCTTTGCTGTACCTGGACTTGGGCCTCAAGTGCCTGCACCAATATCTTTTGGGAGGCTATGGCCTTTTCATCATAGGTGGTGCCCGCTTTCTGCACGGCGATGCGGGCCTCCACATTTGCCTTGTAGCCGGGGTCTTGGTATGTCCGGTAGGTGGAGGCTTCCTTCTGAAGCGCAAGGATTTGCCGCTCACGGGCAATCTTTTGGTCTAGCAGCTCCGTGGCTTCCGTGTTCTTGCCTTGGGCCAAAAGGGAGTCATATTCGGCGCGGAACTTCTCCAGGGAGGACTTGGCCCCGGCTGACCCGGAGTCGAATTGGTACCAAGAGGTTTTGAGCTGCTCAAAGACGATATCGGCGGCCTTGCTGACCACGCCGAAAGACTGCACCAACTCCGCCATGCTCTGCCGGTCAATGAGTTCAAGCTGCTTGTGCAGCGCACCAAGGTGGTTGTTATTCAGCTCATCGGCTTTGATGCCCGCCGTGAGCAACTTCTCATCCAGGCTGTTAAGGGCGTTTGCCGCCGCCGTACCAAAGGTGACCTGAGATTCTGTCAGCTTCTCCCCGGCCTCACGCAACTTAGCTAGGTGCTCAAGCAAGAGGGTGGCTCCCACGATGATGGCTAAGAACGGGAAGGCGGCCTCCATTGCGGCACTGACCGGACCCAAGCTAGATATGAAGCTGACCAAGGCGCGGGGCATCTTGACCCCAAACTCTTCACCGAGCAGCATCACACCATGACGGGCTTCGGTCATGTTGTAAGACACGCCATCGCTCATACCTTCCGCGCCTTGCTTGATGTCGGTGAAGGCGTTGCGGGCGGACCGGGCCGCGTCACTCAGTCCAGATTGAAAGGTGGCTGTCTTTGTCTGAAGATCAACGGAGAGGGACCAAACAGGTTGGCTCATTTCTTCATGTCCTGTAGCCCATCGGTGAGGGCCTGAAAGTATGTCTCTAACACTTGGTCCTGCACTGCTCGGGCCGAGTTCTCAAGCCAATGCAATGCCGGTATGTGCTGTGTTCCAAACTCTTGAAACATTCCATAGAAAGCCCGCGAGCTAGGACCAACCCGAACGGTGAGCGCGCCGTCACTGGTTACAGTTTGGCGGTGCTCTTCCAACTCCAGGTTGCCGGTCAATTTCGGGGCAAACTGCTTGGCGGAATCCAAGAGTGGTTTTGTGGCCTTGAACTCCACCGAGCGCAAGAACTTCTTTACCGCCCGCTTCGCGCCGTTGGTAAAAGCTTCCTCCAGCTCATCCAAGCCCTCAATCTTGGTCACGATGGTTACGTCCAGGTCTGCCACGGTGTCACCTCAAAGTGAAATGCGAGCCGGTGGATCACCCCCGTAACCACCGGCCCAACTAATCCCGGAATCCCACCCAAGGCGGTAAACCTTCGGCTGGAGCACCTAGTGAGCTGTCCGGGGCAGGGAAAAGTTGCTCCATATCTTTCCCGGAACCCTGCCCACGATTTACCGGACCCACGCAATGGGTCTTTGGGGCATCGTGCAGGCCGTCCGGGGCGGGGACGTGAACGCCCCAAAGGTTGTAGTTAGCTAGCGGCAATGTTGTACGACTGGATTGCCTCCGAACGCCGTACGCGCCCATCGGTGCGCCGATAAATGAGAATCGCAATCTGCCCGGCAAACGCTAAGGCAGCATCTTGGTCAATAACCTTTGCACTCACAGCGGACCCGCCACGGTCTCCGATGATGTACCCGGCCTGGAAATTGCCAAACAGGATTGGCGTATTGCCACGGACGGCAGTGGGCATGACGGAACTGTACTCAACGGGGTAGCCGTGGAGGTAATCCTGACTGCCCACACGGGAAAACACCGGCTCATACAGGCCGCTTTGCACTTGGGCCTTGCGGAGGACGATGGAGGTTGCCCGCTGCATCAAGAACGCAGCACCGTTGTGGTAGGTCTCTTTTAGGGTGGCGAGCAAGTCCAGCGTCCCGGAAATGGAAACCAGATTGCCCAAGCCGTCCGGCTCTTGAGTGGTTCCCGCGCCAACGTTGCCAATGAGTCCTTGCGCTTCTCCGAAACCCGAACCTGAAATAAACTTGGACTCTTCCAGTTCAAGAATGGCCCGTTCTGCATCACCCATAACGAAAGCCTGAAAGAGCTTCGCGTCCTGGGCAATTTCGATTGAGGCCGTTTGCTCAACCCACTCCATGAAAGCGGAAAGGGTAAACTGGCTAAGTGTTGTGCTGACGGGGGAGGCCGCCGACGTTTCCGACTTGATGGCCGCCGCGCCACGGGTGATGCCTGCCGGTACCCGGATATCGGATACGGTCTCGATAACTTGCGCCAAACGGCGAACCGCCGAGTCTTGCGGGGCAAGCGGCACGATACGGTCATCCGCGACCACAGAAGGTACCGCGTATCCACCAGCCGTGTTTGAACCTTCCGACAACGCAGCGGTGATGGTGCTTGTTGGTGTAAGGAATTCCTTGTGGAACGCCTGCAAATAGTCAGCACTGAGCGTCTTGGGCATCAGGCGTTCTTTGCCGATTTCCGGGGTGAATGCGAAACGTGATGCTTCGGAACGCATGGTTTTCAGAGACTCAATGGTTTTGATACGGATATTGAGCGCGTTGACCTCTGCCATCGCGGCGCTGTAGTTGCTGTTTTCGGTGGTGGACAGTTGGCGTCTAGCGCGTTCGGCGGTTGAAATGATGGACTCCGCTTTCGCTAACGCGGTTTCGCGTTGCTCCTGCAATGTAACTAGAACTGTGGACATAACTTCGCTCCTTAGGAAGTGTTTTGGGTTTCTCAAAATGTGGGTGCTACAACTTCAGGTCACTACAATCGGGTTGTTAGAATCGTCGGTTACGTTGCACCTCCACGTTGAGGCGTGCCCGTAGTTCTTGCAGCCCTGGAGCAGCGGTGGGAAGTACCGGCGTTGATGTGCTTTCGCCATCCCGAGTGACGATGGAGCGGTAAAACGCCCGTGGTGCTTGCACAGCATCGGCAAGCCCGTGCCTCAGGGCCTCTTTTGCGGAGAACATGCGCCCTTCCCCGAACTTACCTAGACGCATCTCGCGTGAGGCGCGGAGTCCCCGGCCCTTTGATAGCGCGTTCACAAATTGGCTGTGGACTTCGTCCAATCGGTCCTGCATGTCGGCTTTGGCTTCGTCGGTCAACGGCTTAAAGGGTGACCATTCCATCTTGAAGGCACCCGCTGATATTTCCGTGGGCGTAACACCCGCCTTGTCCAGCATCTTGCTGATGTCCATGTGCAACATGCGGACGCCCACCGAGCCAACTTCCGCGCTCGGGGCGAGCGTGATATCCGTGGCTTGACTCGTGAGCCAAAAGGCGGCGGAGGCACTGGTACCTTCCACAACCGCGTGGAGCGGCTTGGCCCGCGCAACTTGACTGAGTACCGCCGCCGTCTCCGGCAGGCCGCTCACCTCACCGCCCGGCGAATCCACCGCGAGCACGATGCGCTTGACTGCCGGGTCTGCCGCCGCTTGTTCGACTGCATCGGAAATCCAGGGGTAGGTTGTCCCGGCCCACGGTGCGTCTTTGGTCAGGACGCCATTGACCGGGATAACCGAAACCTTGTTGGCTCGGCTATCGCCTAGGGCAGTAGGCTTCAGGAGCGCGTACTTCTGGTCTGCAAAAAACCGACCGCTGGACATTTCCCCGAGCAGCGTAACGAAGCTGTCCGGCGTGATGGCCCATAGGGGTCCCCGAGTTATTAGCGTCAAGCGGTTCGTGTCCATAGTTGCTCCGTTTCATTTCTTGTTGGGGCGGCAGGGAAAGGATTAAGCCCGCCGCCCCGTTGCCACTGTGGACGCCAGTCCACTAGGGCAAGCTCGGTTATTTGTTGAGACTGTCTGCAAGAGCCTTGCAAGTGTCTCCACCCGTCCCGTATTGCACGGCGTTCTGCCAACAGGCATCCAGGGCTTGCTCGGCCCGCTCGCGCTCGGCGCGTTCGGTTTCTTGGCGATATTCCGTGACCGCAAAGACAGCGACACCGAGAATGGCTAGCAGGATGATTGCGTGTAGTTTGGCCATGTGTTTAGTTCTCCAATCTCGGGTCATTCAGTTTGAAGAGCCGTTCTAGTTCCGAAGCGCCGTACCATTCCTGCTTGACACGGGCCACGAAGTCCCGGCACACCCGCTCCATCACGGAGTAGTCAAAGGGGATGGCGAGTCGGACTTGCGGTTCCCCGTGCTCATCCACGCCGATAAGGCCCACCCATATCCAACCCCGCGCCAAGAAGTCATTCGTCTCATCCATTTCATTGGTGCCGAGTTCCAGGAACTCAAAGACGGTGAGGGTGGGGCTACCGACAACCGTTACGACGCTCTTAGATTCGGCAACGAGTTGGGTAAAGCGCGGGTCCATTGCTTTGTCTTGGTTCATAGGGCCTCACGTCCCGCCTTCTCAGGCTTCACTAACTCAAGCAACTCCAGGCGGTTCACAACGATACGCACTGGGCCGGATTTGTATCGCATCAGCAGCCCCTTTTTTAGCCAAGCGCGGATGGTCCAATGGGATAGCCCGACGAGCCGGGCAGCCTTGTCAATCGGTAAGAAGTCCAGCGAATTATGCTTGCCTTCCATACCTACGAATGCTACTATCTGCGAGTACATATTATTGACTTCCTAAAATGTCACCCATTCCAATCGCTCTAAACATCAGGTCAGGACGCATCCCGGTCAAGTGGTCGGTGGTCACCCTTCCCGTGCACGAAGTTCGTGATGTTGACGGGACGGTGCTGCAAGAGCCTGGAACGGAGCGTGTATTCTTGCCTCAGGTTGTGAAAAAGGCAGGCATGGTTGAGCTAGCGGACATAGACGTGAATAAGGGGGAGGCCGATCTTCGCACGCAGCTCTTCAAAGCAATCAATACGAACTGGACGGAGGAGGCCGCGCTTAGGTTCCTAAACCGCGTTGGGGCGTGGCAGATTGTGGAGGACAATAGTCCCCGCCACGAGTGGCCTAAGAATCGAACGCGGGATGGTATGTATTTTTCCGCCACATATCGCCACCGCCGAATCAAGACTAGTCGGGTAGTCCCGACTACGTTGGCTGACCTGAAGAGCGACGCGGAATTCTGGTACAAGAGACTCGGTGCTCTTCGCAGCCCCACAAGGCTACGTGCCAACCTGAGACAGCCACCACAGTCAAGCGTCCGCCCTAGTGAGCGTGACGCGTTCGCGTGGGAGGCACAGGACACCAACACGTTACGGGTGTCTCTGGAGTGGGAGGGTAAAGACCCTTATGCCGTGATTGAAACAATTACGGGTTGGGAGCTGATGGTTGCGAACGCGTGGGCTGATGTTGTGGGCAAAGCAGACCCACAAGTCTGTGCCACCTGTGCCACCCGGTTCACACACACTCGAAAAAAGAAGCACTGCGAGTGGGAATGCGGGCACTTGGCTGCCGTTCGCACATACAAGAGGAAGGTAGCTCTCGAAAAGCGGAGGAGCAAGGCACGAAGATGACCCCGTCCGCCGAGAGACAGAAGATTCGCACCTTTGTGGAAAGCGCTAAGCGGGAGATTCATCGGCTTGGGGTTGTTCCGCGTGCCGTTCGCAAATTCCCTTTTGACAGCGTGGGGTTGTCTACGCTATCGAAGGCGTTCGCAATAGCTAAGGCTTGCTTGAGATTGGCGTCTGACCACCCCGATGAAGCCTACGGCTTGTCCAGGTCACTTGTGGAGTGCGCCACAAACCTCCGCTATCTAACGGCAGTGCCATCAGAGCAAGACCGGCGTACTCACGATTTTGTGAAGTTTGCCATGGCTGACAAAGCCTTCTGGTATCACCACGCTCTTGAGGCCGCCAAGACCCCAAAAGAAAAAGCAGAGCTGCGGACCTACGCGAAAGAGATGGGCATTGCTGACAACCCGAGACTCGCTCGTCAACATTGGTCCGGTCAGGGTTCGGGTTTTGTTTGGACCGCCACTACACAGGACCACCCCATTGACGGTGCGGCTACTCTATACCACAGAAAGAAAGCCCACGCGGTGGACTACTACCAGACTTCATCTTTCGTGCATTGCTCGTTGCCCGCAATCGACAACTACTACGTTGAGGACGGCGTGCCCTTCCAGATATCCACCTCCGCCAACTATCGTGAAACGCATCAATCAACACTCTTTGTTGTCCTCATTTCCCTTCATCACGCTATCGGCTATGTTCTTTTTGGCCTCAACACAAATAGACCCGCCCGTCTCGATTCTCTATTTCAGACAACGCTGGATAAGATGAATGCGGTTCCGGCGCGGCACCAGCGTGGGAAGCACCGCTAAACAGCCAACTGCCACACATCTCCCGCGTCGGGAACGATGGACAGTTTTGCAATCGGAATCGGTTTCACCATTGGGCTCAACCAAACCTTATTCCCGGAGACTTCGAGAATCCGGACGCGGGTCTTCCCGTCCATCAGGATGAGCACATCACCGGCTTTGGGTTTTGCGGGGTGGCCCGTCATGCTCGGAGTTTAGCACCGGAGCGCGGGTTGGTCCTGGATCACATTATGTGCCGGGACACATAGCATTCATCGTGAATTATAGACCCATCGTCGCCAGTGGCAAGCTCGGTGCCCGCCTCTAGCGGATTCCCGCAAACTGAGCACAGAGTTGTCGGATCGTAGGGCTCCCATTCTCCCGAATCCCGACTATGCTTGTATTCCGCTTCTGCATCTTCGACAGCCTGTTTCAAAGTCTGATGAAAGAATACTTCGGCCTCTGAGTTCTCACCAATAAACTTCGGGTCCCACTGAACGACTTCCCCAATGAATGTTTTCACTAGGTACTGCTCCATTTCAATAACAGCTATCTGCCGATAGATAGGTTTAGACTTCGGCTTTTGCTTTTTATAGAGCACGTAGTTGCGGTGCACTTCGCCCATCATGCTGCGATTCTACACGGAACAACGCACAGGGTGACCCAGGGCTTCCCTTGCATAGAATTGAGGGAATGCCCCGCCGCTCGAAGCTCACCCCGGAGCAAATCCGCGCCACGCTCTTCACCAACTGCACGGCGTGTGGTTACCAGATTCCGCCATCGGAGCTTCTCCAGGTGGACGGCAGGCGGTGCCGATGCCCGCAATGCGGGGCGGACTTCGTGCCGACGCGGAAAGAGACGGGCCGCGTGCCTGAGCAATCCAGGTAGCCGGACCCGATAAAGGGACGCCACAAATGGACGCGAGAAATGTACTCGGGAGATGGACGTAAGTACTTGTATATTAATGATATAGCCCGTATTTCCTATAGACGGATTCCGGGTGAATCTATAGAGTCATTACACGGGCCGGGGAGGCCGTCAGAATGGCGAAAAAGCAGACCAAGAAGCGCACGTCGGGGGTGATCTACCGTGACCCGAAAACGGGTACGCCGATAGTCACCATGTACAACACAGACGCCGAAATACGGAAGGTCGTTGCCGGGAAACCGACGCTTGCCACCGTGGAGTTCTTGGTGGACTACATGGCCCCGTATTACTTTGAAGCGCGGAAGCGGGAAGCCGGGCAGGACGGCGAGCAAAAGGACGTGAGCGAGCTGGAGCGGCTCTTCAACCTGGAAGACCCACGCGGCAGGTAGCCACCCGGTCAGAAGGGCAAAATGTCTTGGCTCTCGGAAAGCTCTTTGGGTGCTTTCTTGAAGGATGCTGAATCAATCAGGGGAATGTTTGGCTGCTTTCCCTCAAAGAGTTCCGCAATCGTAAGAATCTGAATTTTCGGGTACCTTCCGTACAGCGTTTCGTAGTACCCAGCTTTCACGGCTTCCTTACGCATCGGTGCCGTAGGTTCCCCTAACGTAATGAACACGCCAATCCGGGCTTTCTCGCGGTCAACGACGTGAGCTAGGTCCCGAATCATGGAGACGCCCACATTCTCCCCGCCTTTTACCGAAACGATGGCTTTCTCCGTGGCCCTGCCCTCCGGTTTGAAGTAGATTAGGCCATCAATGCCGCTGTCTGCCCCTTTCTTCTTGCCGCCAAACGGGACCGCGTTGACTAGAGACACGGCCCACCATTGGAATTGGTACTTGTCGGCGGAAGCAAGAGCGCGAGCACCGTCAATGTCCTTAGGCGTACCGTGTACTTCAAACTCAATGCCGGGGAAGGCGTCTTTTAGCCGCCGTTCGATGAGCGAGATCGCAAGGTGAGTGATGTCAATCCCAACCCAATTGCGCTTCAACTTTTGAGCCGCGTGAACGGCTGTCCCGCACCCACAAAACGGGTCAAGAACTGTGTCACCCTCATTGCTGGAAGACTCCACAATTCTAGTGAGGAGAGACAGCGGCTTTTGTGTCGGGTAGCCAAGTGTTTCAGCGGAGCCTGAGTTTGGGGCATCTATGTCTACCCAAACATCTTGCAGAGCGGAGCCTTTCGCAAGGTCCACGGGTCTGAGGACACGCGGCATTCCCGTCTTGCTGTAGACAATGCGGCCCTCCGTTTCCAGTTTTGCCCGCTCTTCCTGGGTGAATCGCCAATTGTGGGTGTGCCCGTTCCATTCATACCGTGGGCCGCGCCCTCCAGGTGCCCGACAGTCGCCTTTGCGGTACAACTTCCCGTCATGGCGATAGAGGTCGTGTGTATTCGGCGCGTTCGCATCGCGCTCCGTAAAGATTCGGTTGAAGTGCCTATCTTTGGACCTTGAGTAGAAAAAAATGATGTCATGCACCGCCCCAAAGCGGGTGAGCTTCGCGTCATTGTGCGCCCGCGTGCGCTTCCATATCAGTTCATTTCTGAAATTGTCCGCGCTGAAGATTGCATCCAGCAAAATCTTCAGATAGTGGCTTGCGGTTGGGTCACAGTGCAGATAAAGGCTGCCGGTCGGCTTTAGAACCCTATGCAACTCCAACAACCGTACAGCCATCATTGTGAGATATGCCATCATGTCGTTCTCTTTCAAGAAAGACCGCATGGCTCGAAGCATCTCAGCTACGTCTGTGTTGTCACAACGCATCACCGCATCAAACGCACTCTCGGCATGATCGTTCCAATGCCAAGTGTCCTCAAAGGCTTCAATCTGGGCCTGTGATTGCTCGCCTGTGTGGGCCTTAAAAAGCACGTTGTATGATGCTTGGCTGTTGAAGGGTGGGTCAAGGTAGATAAGGTCAATACTCTCGGTGGCAAATTGCTCGCGGAGAATCTGAAGATTATCGCCGTAGAAGAGCTGATTCATCGTGCAAGCAGGCTAACCCCTTGAACGGATCGCCTGCAAGTCCGTGCCATTCCCGTGCCGTTAACACTGAACACCACCGAGTTAGCCGCGATAGGTGCCCTCTGCCGCGTGCTACCTTATCGCGTTTTCTTTGTTGCCCACGTCCCCGTCACTAGGCTGTCAAGCCGGTCCTGTCGCGCCTTCATCCACTTAGAATAGTGGCGTTCCGTGGTCTTGATGGACTCATGCCCGAGCAGCTTAGAGACTTCCTCCAAGGGAACGCCGTTCTGTAACAGGTCCACGGCGAACGTATCCCGCAACCGATGACTTAGCATGTTCCCTTGGGACTTGATGCCCGCGTCCTTGAACAATTCCCTGAGGTCATGCTGCCAATTGGTGACCGCGCTTTGTTCTTTGCCGGTGCCGGTGTTCCAAAGCAGATAGGTCGGATTGTCATTGGGCACCGCGAGCAGCTCGGCGGCCACATCGGGCGGAATTGGCACGCTCACGTGGGTGCCGGTCTTCTGCCGCGCCGTCACAATGCGGTACAGCTTCTTAGCCCGGTCATGGAGAATCTCCGCCCGCTTCAACGTCACCGCGTCCCGGATAGCAAGGCCGCTCCAGCGCATGAGCTGGACTAGGCCGCGCACGCGGGCGGCCTTCGTGCTGTCCGTGAAGGTCCCGGCAACGGTCTTAAGCAGCTTGGAATACTCAGCGGCGGTCAAGGGCAGGGTAGGGGACTCATCCGCTTTGATGGAAGACAGGCGGGGCACGCGGTCCATCCACTTATTGTCATAGCAGAACCGGAGGAAGTTCTTTAGCCGCGCCTGGACCATTTGCCGGGTATTGGAGGATGGGTAGAGCGCGTCCCACTTCCCTTGATACTCAATGAGCATCTCCCGCGTCACACCCACCACGGTGAACGCTCCCCGGGCTTCCGCAAAGACCCGGAGGCGGTCTAGCTCGCGGGCGTACTTGCCGAGCACGTCCGGCGATATGCCTTGGTTCTTCTTGTCTGCTTTGAAGACTTCGATAGCGTCCGCGAGCATTCGCGCCCCGGATGGGGCCTCGGCGGGCACGCGCCCGGCTAATTGGTCCTCCAGGAGCCGCTTCTGCTCTTCCGCCTGGACCCATGACCGGGTGTTTGCCTTGCGCCGGTATTGCCGCCCGTTCTGTGACCAACGGAAGTGCTTCCGGCAGGCGCACCGCTTGGCAAACTCATCACCGGCGTATTTGCAGTCCGCCGAGTGCCGGACAAAGACGGTGATAAGCGGGGCTGTGCTCACTTGGCTACCAGAGCCGCCTTCACTTCGGCAGTAATGTCCACGGCTATGTTCTTGGCTTCACACTGCCCGTGCCCCGCGCCGTACCTTGCGTCTTCTGTTGTGCCGATGAATTCGAGCCTGCCGTTGTTCTCGGTTTTCTTAAAGGACCAGAGTTGGAGCACAACCTGTGGGTCCCCGTACCCGCCCATCGCGTTGTGCGAGCGGATCACGTAGCAGAGGTTGTAAGCACCCTCAAGGAAGGCGTTGGCTTTCTTGGTTGGCTTGGTTTGCTGCACGCTCACGAGGACGAAGGAATCCGGGTCATTCATCTGAGCGCGGATGAGGGGGACGGAGCTGACGGCCTGTTGTACGGCTGGATTGGTCTGTGCGGACGCCCTGCTAACCAGCGTGGCGGCGGCTAGGATGAGAAGGCACATGGTGTGTTTCATGTACCTACGCTAGCACAGAATTAGCACAAAACAATGGCACTTAGGTAATTACCCGCTGTTTATGCGGGTTTAGGAGTGGAGGCGCGGGTCGGGATCGAACCGACGCATAAAGGTTTTGCAGACCTCTCCCTTACCACTTGGGTACCGCGCCTTAAATGCTGTGGAAATCTGGAGCGGGAGACGGGATTTGAACCCGCGACTTCGACCTTGGCAAGGTCGCACTCTACCGCTGAGTTACTCCCGCTCAGCCTTTTTCGATTATATCCAACGCTTGGGGCAGCGGCAATGTTAGCGGCCGCCGGGTCGTGGTGCAGTTTCGTAAATACACTGCTCTGGCGCTGTCATTCCGAGCCAGGTCTATCGGCGAGGAATCTGCTCCTGGCAGTAAAAGAGCAGATTCCTCGCGCGCTACTGCCGCGCTTCGGAATGACAATTTTTGTAGAAATATCCAAACTGCACCACTACCGGCCGCCTGAAGTCGCTAACGATGCCCGATCCACTGAGGGTCCAACTCCGGCGCCACGATCTCTCCATCGCGCATATGAATGATGCGGTTTCCATAAGCTGCCGCTTCCGGATTGTGCGTAATCATCATGACCGTCTGACCAAACTCGGTGTTGGCCTGCCGCAACATTTGCAAGACTGCAACCGAGTTTTTGGAGTCGAGATTTCCCGTGGGTTCATCCGCCAGCACCAGTGCGGGACGGTTGATGAGTGCCCGCGCCAGCGCGACCCGCTGCTGTTCGCCGCCGGACATTTCCGAAGGTTTGTGATCGAGACGCTTGTTCAAACCTAAAAGTCCGCACACTTTTTCGAAGTGTGCCGGATCGGCTGCCTTTCCGGCGATCTCCTGCGCAATATCGATGTTGGAGCGGGCGTTGAGGGTCGGAAGCAGATTGAATTTTTGGAAGACGAAGCCAATTTTTTTCTTGCGCAACCGGGTGCGTTCCGCATCAGAAAGTTGCGACAGGTCCTCACCATCGATCACCAGGCGGCCGTTCGTGGCCTGTGTGAGCCCGCCCAACAGATAGAACAGCGTGGATTTGCCGCTTCCGGAAGGGCCGACGATGGTTACGAAATCGCCGCGCTGCACTTCAAACGAAACTCCGCGCAGAGCGGGCACATCCACTTTTCCCACGCGATAGGTTTTCTGCAGATTTACGGCTTCAATGAACGCGGCCATTCGTGAAGCACGATCTTACACGAATGGCGCCCGTTTATGCGTTCGCAGTCGCATGCGCGGCAGCGTGCACAAGACGCGAGTCCGGCGCGAGCGGCGGAGTCAGCGTTCGCTTCGGTCCGCGTCTGCGCACCAGCAACGTGCGCACGTGCCCAAGCAGCTCAGCGGAAGACTGCGCATTCTTGGGCAAAAATACATCCGCCAGTGTTTCATATTCGAAAAGCTTAAGCCGGGTGGAAAGCAAGATGGCCGGAGTTCGCGGAGATGCCGCCTTCACCGCCTCAATCAAGCGGGGACCATCGAGGTCGGGAAGAATCAAGTCCGCGATGACCAGGTCGACATTGCCTCCACGAACATGTTCCAGAGCCTGATCGGCGCGCGCGCAGCAAACCACGCGGTAGCCACGCGTTTCCAGCAAAATCTTGCGAATGGAGAGAGCTTGCTCATTGCCGTCGGCGCAAAGGATGGTTCGTTTCGGCTTCATTCATTTTCCTCGGGGACAGGATAATGTTTCGCAGATCTGTTTTTCTTACAGATCGAACGTGGCGTGAATCCTAAATGGCTGCGTGAAGTTTGCAAAGTAGCGGAGCAGTTAATGCTACTTTGGTGCCACACACGATTGTGCGGCACTGCACAACGCCGCATGGACTGCGACTTGTATGTCCCACCAAAGTGCTAGAGCGTGAATTCTCCCCGCATCACTTCCACAGAATTTCCACCGACACGCACGTTGACCACGCGATCAGCTTCTCGATCGGCGCGCACAAAGATCTCGCTGGGGCGCTTCATCTCTATGCCTTGCTCGATCATGACGCGCTCATTCGGCGCAGCGATTCCGTGGGCTGCCATCCATGCCGCCGTGCATCCTCCCGCCGATCCGGTGGCGGGGTCTTCACCGTTGTAAAAGAGCATGCGCGCATGCAAATGCGCCTCCGGGTTCACGGTTTCGCGGGAAACAAAGTAAAAGAATTTTCCGTTGGTCTTTTCCAAATATTCGCTGCCTGTGCGCAGATCGATGCGCAGATTCTGCAGTGCAGCCAGCGTCTTGATCGGAACGATTGTGTAGGCCAGCCCCGTGGAAACGGTTTCAATCGGGACACTCGTGTCGATGTCAGTGACGGCCAGCCCTGTCACACGGGCGATTGTCTCCGCGTCGTGCCGCGCGCCGAACTCCGGATCTTTCTGCCGCATCTCGCCGAAGGGCGCCTGCCCGGGAGCATCCTCAAAGCGCACGGGTACGGTGCCAACATTCAATTCGAGTGTCACCTCCGGCATTGCGCTGGCGCCGCGCAGGACAAAGGCGGTCCCCAGCGTGGGATGCCCCGCGAAAGGCAATTCTTCCGCGACGGTAAAAATCCGCACGCGCACGCCGCGAGCTTTCTCGGCAGCCGCGTCGCGCGGGAGCACAAACGTCGTTTCCGACAGATTCGTTTCCTTCGCAATAGTCTGCATCTCCGCGTCGCTCAATCCGGTCGCGTCCGTAAATACGGCGAGAGCGTTGCCCTCGAGCCGCTTCTTGGTGAAAACATCCATCTGCACCATGGCAAATCGCCGCATGGAACTGTCTCCTGTGGACTAATCAGTTTAAAGGAATCTGTTTTTTTTTATCTTTGCGAGCAGATTCCTCGCTGCGCTCGGAATGACAATTGTTGTGGAATCTAATGACCGCGTTGCGCTACTGCCAAGAAGTTGTTACAACAAGGAGCGCCCGGAAGCGTTTGTTATCCGGTGATAGTCCCGGTCTTCAAAACCGGCGGGCGGCATCTCCGATGTCGCCGGTGCGTTCGACTCGCACACGCTTCCGCCATTTCATTTCAATCGTGGGAGAGTTCGAGAGAATCGGGACGTTGAGATTCCGGACTCCCACCTTTCGCGAAGTGCGCGAAAGAAAGATGGGGCACCAGCCTTGGCGCATTTGCGAAGCAAGGGAAACGGGAAGCTCGCGCCCCGCGCTCATCCACGGCAGTTGTTACTCGCTGAACACAAATCTCAGTCCGCGATTGAACGTCTCCGGCTTGTTACCGGCGTGACGTTCTCCCTCGATCACGCGCGTTTCCAGCTTTAGGCCCTTGTAGCTGCGGGACTGGAGCGTGTGCATGAACTCCTGCACGGGAGTGGAAAGCTCCTCCAATCCGCCGACTGCCAAAAATAGTTTCACGGGCAGTTCTTTGTGAGTGCGTGCGTATTCAGCTTCCTGCTTGAAAGTGGAGCGGTCATCGTAGGGCACCGCCGGACTGGCTGCAATGTATGCGGAGAAAAGTCCTGGATCGGCGAACAAGGTGTACAAAGTGAACAGCCCCGCAAAGGAGCTGCCCTGCAGAACCCGGTGCGATGCGTCGGCCCTGTAATTCGCTTCGATGAAGGGAATCAGTTCCGTCTTCAGAAATTTGAGGAATTTGGAGCCATCCCCTGATCCCTTCACCTGGGGGGTTGCCGTCGGCGTGTCGTCCATGGCTCGGAGGCTGCCGTAATCCGCATTCTCGCCTGAGTAGGTGATTCCAACTAGGATCATTTCGGGCACGAATTTGTCGTAGACCAAGCCTCCCGCCACGGAATCCATCAATTTGAAATCCCATTGGCCGTCGAGGATGTAGAGCACAGGATACTTTTGGGTCTTCTCCTGGCCGTAACTTTCCGGAATGTGAATGTAGAGGTCGTAGTCACGGCCGGTCGAAGTTGACCTCATCATCCTCACTTCCGAGCCGGCAATCATGACCTTGGGGAAAGTTTGTGGGTGCGTTGCAGGCGCCTGCTGAGTACACGCAACCCCAGTCAAGAGAAGGAGCAGGCAAACAATTGCAGCGAAAGCCCACGATAGAGATTTCATCCGCTACCTCGCAATGCAAGGCAAAATTCTACAGGAATTCATCCACGTGAGGCGGTGTCTTTAATCATGCTTTCGCGCACTTGGCGAAGCATGGGAGTGGAGTTGCTCTACTCGAGCGCCGTTCCCCGAGCAACGCAGGTAGCGGCCTGTCCATCCGCTGAGGCGCGAACTACTGCGGATTCATCGACACAAAACGCTCGTCCCATAGCATTGTCGGCGGGGACGGCGGTGAGCTGGAAGTGTGTGCTTGGCGTACTTCCGCAGCCAGTCAGGGAAAAGATATAGCCACGCTTTTTGCCGCTGGCGAGCCGGCTTTCAATCAGCATGGCCTGATGCTCGTTCGGCGTTCCTTGACCAAAGCCATCCAAGTCCGACAAGGAGCAGGTGTAACCGGTATTCCCATAGGTCACGGCGTAGGCTGTTTCCGCTGTCACGATGGTGCGCATCGAAGCAATCGCCGAAAGCTCGTCGGCGCGAGCTACGCCTGAGCCCGGCGTCACCACGGCAATTCCCGTGGCGCCTTGAGCGTCCGTCACCAGAGTCTTCAACAGTTCCGGGTCCGCCAATGCGACGCGTATGGTGACGGAGATTTCACTCAGACGCCAAACATTCTTCTCCTGCTTCATCACGCATGTCAGCGCGGGAAGGACGGGCGACTTTTCTGGCTGTCCATTCTTGAACATCCGAAAGGAGAGTTCGATGTCGTCTTCATCGCCGCGCAAATCATCCTTCTCTACGATGGCTTCAAACTTGGTCAGAATGTTGGGTTGCTCCACCGAAAGTAAAGTCGAGCCCGTCTCAAACGTCTGTATACGGTTTTCAGGAGTATTGAGTTGGCTGCTAACCATGGAGAACTGCTGCAACAGAGAAGGCCCGCCTGCGCCCGCTTCGCGTATCGCTTTTCGCGTCGCCTCGGGCAAATGTCTTTCCAGGCTGCCGGGCTTGCCGAAGAACATATCCAGCAAAGCCTGCCGCGCGTTTTGCGGAACACGCGGCGCCGGCAAGGAACTATCCTGCGCGAACAGAAGCCCGGCAACGGTGACGCACCCAATCATCAGCATAAAGCGGATAGAGTTTTTCATAGCCATCAAGCCTAGGTCTTCAAGTGCATGCTGCCAAACCATCTTGCTCTGGAATCGCAACACGGTCAACGCGCCGTTAGGCAGCGACTACGGTAACGTTACGGAACTCTTTCCGCCTCATTGTCCCTATGGCCCCAGCTCAATCACCTCAAACGACTCCGGCAGGATTGCCGGTCGCGGATGGGGCGCTTCCGCCGTTGGCGCGGGGGCAGGGCCGAATTTCGCTGTAACAACGTAGACCTTGTGCGTTTCCGGATCGAGCGTCATCGTCCGCGCACCCTTAGCTGTTGTCACCGTCTCCAATACGCTGAACTTGTCGGGAGAGTCTTCTTTCACGACCGTCAGATTGCCTTCGCCGTTGGAACTAAACGCCAGCATGGTCTCGGGATCGAAGGCGTTGGCGTCGACACCGTCGCCGATCGGCAGGGTGGTTACAACCGCTCCGGTGTCAGCATTGACCACCGCCATCACCTTGTTGTCGCAACCGGCGAACAGGCGCCGATTCTTCTTGTCCATGGCCAAGCCCGATGGGTCTTCGCATCCGGTCAACTTCCAGCGATGGATTTCCTTGAGCGCTTGTGGATCGAACTCTACCAGTTCACTCTTGTCTTCAATATTCACATACATGCGTCCCTTGCCATCCGAGACAGCAGACTCCGGCTTGCCTCCCAGGGGGATGGTGCCGGCCACTTTCCCAGTGGCTACGTCGATGGCCGTGGTGTCGTGTCCGCGGCCGTTGAACGTGAAAATTCGTTTCGAAAACGGATCGTAAGCAATGGCGTCGGGACCGTCGCCTACCTTGATCCGCGCGGTTTCGTGCAGGTCTTTGAGATCAAATACCGTGACTGTGCTCTCGCGCCCGTTACTGGCGAACCCTTGCCCTGCGTCCGGAACCAGCGCTACGCCATGGACGCCGGGCGTATTGGCAACTTCCCCGGTCACTTTACCGGAGGGAACGTCCACCACAATCACCTTGGTTCCGCGCGTGATGAATAGACGATGTCCCGCGGAGTCAAAGGTTAGGTAATCCCACCCACCCTCACCGCCGAGAGCCATGTGCCGCAGTACGTGGTATTTCGGAGCATCCGCGGCCAGAGCTGCGCCGACCAGACAAAAAGCAGTTACCGCCACCGCCACCCAACGTCGAAAGTCCATGATTGCCTCCTATTCGCTCGTAGCCGCACACTCTTACTTACTTACCCGAGCACCATGCTACGCCGTGGCGCCACCCAGAGCCAAATCGAGAGTTGAATGTTCAACAGAAACAATCAGGCCGGGTCCGGTCAAGGCACACGAGCAGAAAACGGGAACATAGATGGGATCACCGAAGCAGTGGGCTCAACAAGACCATAGTTCTAGATTTCCCGGGCGCGCTTCGACCACAGCCAAAGGCCACCCGTGACTTCCGCCGGCAGGCGATACCCCAGTTGGCGGGCAAGCAACACAATCTGTCCCCGGTGATGACCTTCGTGCGCGATGAAATAGCCCAAAACGTGACCAACATCGAGGGGAAGATTGCGCCACACATAAGACGACGAGCCGGGAATGCTTCCCCCTTGATCACAGCCGAACTTGAGCAGACTCAAGATCCCGGCGCTGCTCTGTTGCAGTGCCGAAATGAGATCCTTAGGCTTCACCTTGTAGCGATCGACGCTCCGCGGCACAGCGAAGCCGTGCTCCTTGCCGAGCGTCTTGATCCACGTACACCGGGCATTGTGAATGTGACCGGCCAGCATCCGAATGGTGCGACGCGGTGCTCCCGGCACCTTGGCTTCCCAGAGTTCGGCAGGCAAATGCTCGACCAGAAAAACCGTTACCCGGTTATTGGTCTTCCACGCGTCAAGGATCGTATCTCGCAGGTTGAGTGGAGAAGGCATACCGCACCTCTTCAACGGTTCAGCGAATTCAACGGTTCAGCTAACGCCCGACGTCAGAGTTGATCGGGCGAGTGGAGCGTGCTCTTTAGCCCGTGGCAGTCAAGTATATATTTGCCCTAGTTAGCCAGGAGCAGGAGCTTCCCCGTTGTCTTGCGGCCTTCGAGGTCGCGGTGCGCCTGCTGCGCTTCGGCCAACGGATAGACGTGCTCGATGCGCAACTTCAGTTTTCCTGTCGCGATCATTCCGAGCACGGCTCCGGCACGCTTCTGTAATTCCTCAGAACTGGCGGTGTAGTGCCCCATGGTCGGCCGTGTGAGAAAGAGGGATCCCTTCTGCGAAAGCTGGATGAGATCAAACGGCGGCACAGCGCCGCTCGAGCCGCCAAAGAGCACCATCATGCCCCGTGGCCGCAGGACGTTCAGGCCTTTGTCGAAGGTCGTCTTTCCGACGGAATCGTAGACCACATCCACACCCTTGCCGCCGGTGAGGCGCTTTGTCTCTGCCTCGAAATCGGCCTGCGTGTAAAGAATGACTTCGTCAGCCCCCGCTTCCCGCGCCAGTTGGGCCTTCTCGACTGTGGAAACCGTGGCAATTACACGCACTCCGAGATTGTGCGCCATCTGCGTCAGCAGCAACCCAACGCCGCCGGCAGCCGCATGTACCAACGCCGTTTGGCCGGATTTGAGGGGGAACGTGTCGTATGCGAGATAATGTGCGGTCATCCCCTGAAGCATCGCTGCGGCTGCCTGCCGGTCGTTGACGCCAGCGGGAATGATTACTAACCGGTCAGAAGATATGGTGGCATATTCTGCATATCCGCCCGTGACGCCGGCGTAGGCCACGCGATCACCGACCTTCACGCCAGCAGCCCCCGAGCCCACCGCAGTGACCACGCCAGCGGCCTCCTGCCCAATGACAAACGGCAGTGCCACCGGATAGCGGCCTTCGCGATGGTAAACATCGATGAAATTCACGCCCGCCGCGGTAATGCGCACCACGGCCTCATTGGGCTTGGGCAGGGGTATAGGTAACTCGACAAGTTGCAGGACTTCCGGACCACCGGTCTTCTGAACCTGGATTGCCTTCATAGCCGTATTCGATACAGACCTAGCCTCGGAAGATTCGGGCATCTCCGTGAAACGTTTCTCGGGACGGGCGTTGCCCATACAAACCTATGTAAGGGGGGACGACCAAAAGGTTACTAAGGAATCATCTTTCCAAGCACACCCCCAAGTGCAATTTGCACCGAATCGTGTTACACTTCGTATAACGCTTAATTCAGCGGTTGTGTGGTGAGACTTCTGGTTCAATGTAACGATCTGAGAATTCCCGCCCCTGAGTCCCCACCGTACGTCTTCAGCGTAACTCAATCGAAACACTAGACTGGCTCTGTTCGTAGCCGCTCGCCGGATGCTTCCGTGTGTGCTGCCGTACTTGTGCCAGCCACAATAAGGATGCATGCAGAATTTTTCAGAATTACAGCTTTCCCCCTACACACAGAAACAACTTTCCATTGCCAAATTTATTACCCCCACACCGGTGCAGGATGCGGCGATTCCGGAGGCGCTTGCGGGCAAAGACCTGCTGGCTTTGGCGCAAACCGGAACGGGCAAGACGTTGGCATTTGTTATCCCCATCATGGAGCAGCTGCTCCTCAAGGCTACGCCTGGGATTACGGCGTTGGTGCTGGTGCCCACGCGCGAACTGGCCATGCAAGTGGCGGATCAGTACAACGCCCTGCGTGGACCGAAACTTGGGCCAGCAGCAGTAGTGGTAGGCGGCCTTTCCGAGCGGCAGCAGATTGCCAGCTTGCGCCAGGGTGCGCGAATGGTGGTGGCTACGCCCGGACGGCTCGAGGACTTCCTCGACCGCGGCCTGATCTTGTTCCGTGGTCTGCGCACGCTTGTGCTCGACGAAGCGGACCGCATGCTCGACATGGGATTCCTTCCGGCCATTCGCCGGATTGTCTCCGTTCTGCCCAAAGACCGTCAGACACTGTTGTTTTCGGCCACATTGGAAGCTTCAGCGGCGCGCCTGGTGAACGACTACATGAAGAATCCAGTGCGGCTCAGTTTTGGGTCGCAATCGAAGCCGGCGGAGAATATTCGCGTGCAGGCTTTCGAGGTTCCCGCCGACCGCAAGCAGGAAGCTCTGGAACGCCTCCTGGCCAGCGAATCGGGCCGCTGCCTGGTGTTTGCTCGTACCAAACGTGGAACAGAACGGATTGCCAAGAACCTCGCTCGCGAAGGGTTTGCCGCTGCCATGATCCACGGCGACCGCTCGCAGTCGCAACGCATCGCAGCCTTGTCGGGATTCCAGACGGGCCGATATCAAGTGCTGGTAGCGACCGACTTGGCTTCGCGCGGCATTCACGTCGAGGACATCGCGCACGTCATTAACTATGACTTGCCTGAGGTTGCGGAAAACTTTATTCACCGCGTGGGCCGAACGGGGCGCGCCGGAAACTCAGGCATCGCGTCGACGCTCTTCGCGCGCGAACAGCGCTCGGAGCTACACCAGCTCGAGCGCACGCTTGGTATCAAGATGGAGCGGATGGGGCCGGATGTCCCTTCGGCCAATCCGGAAAAAGATGCGCATCGCAGCGCTCTTCGCGCCGCCGTGAAGAAGCAGAATGCTCCACGACGCCCCGCGGACGCGCCCAAGTCGAGAATGGTGCGGATGCCCGGGGAAGTGCTGCAGATGGTGTAGATTTTCCGGAACTTTGAACTCAATGCCGCTCCCGGCTTCCGCCGTGGGCGGCTTTTTTGTGTAGGCGACGCGGTAACTTGCCAGGCCTATAATGAATCTTCATAACTTTGGAGGCACTC
Source organism: uncultured Acidobacteriaceae bacterium (assembly GCA_964619065.1). Lineage (GTDB taxonomy): Bacteria > Acidobacteriota > Terriglobia > Terriglobales > Acidobacteriaceae > JANXUC01. Next base: position 75,123 of record CAZUCC010000011.1, read on the forward strand.
TATGGCGCCGACGATGGAAGTTGCTGCTGCGACCCGCGGATTTCTGATCGGAGGGAAGTGGTTCGAAGAAGGGTCTCTTCACGAAGTTCTTTCGCCATTTGACCGCAGCGTGGCGAGCCGCACCTGGATGGCGACGCGCAAGCATGCCGAGCAGGCGATTGCCTCTGCGGTAGCCGCTTTCGGTACGACCCGGCGTCTGCCAGCGTTCGAACGGCAGCGCGTGCTGCGCGCCATTGCGCAGGGAATTACCGCACGCAAGGAAGAATTCGCCCGCATGATTTGTCTTGAAGCGGGGAAGCCGATCAAGGTCTCCCGAACGGAAGTCGACCGCGCCATTTTTACTTTTCAAGTTGCCGCCGAGGAGAGCACGCGGCACTACGGCGAGTACTTGCCGCTCGACTGGCAGGAATCCACTGCCGGGCGTTGGTCGATTGTACGGCGTTTCCCGATTGGCCCGATCGCCGGGATTACCCCATTCAATTTTCCGCTAAATCTGGTTGCGCACAAAGTTGCGCCCGCGATTGCTTGCGGCTGTCCGATGGTGCTGAAACCCGCTCCGCAAACGCCCATGTGTTCCCTGCTACTGGGCGAGATCGTGCAGCAGGCGGGTTGGCCTGACGGTGGCCTCAACGTTCTCCTCTTATCCAACGAAGACACAGGGATTCTGGTCGAAGACGACCGACTCAAGATGATCAGCTTTACCGGCAGTGCTCCAGTGGGCTGGGGCATCAAGAGCCGCTCCGGACGTAAGCGCGTGGCGCTCGAACTGGGCGGGAACGCGGGCGTGATTGTCCATGGAGATGCGGACCTTTCCTATGCTGCCAACCGTTGCGTCGTGGGCGGGTACACCTATGCTGGCCAGACATGTATTTCCGTGCAGAGGATTTTTGTGGAGCGCAGCGTTTACGGGAAATTCACGGACCTGCTGGTGGCGGGCGTGCAAAAGCTGCGCTCGGGCGATCCGCTGGAAGAGACGACGGATATCGGCCCGCTCATCCGCGAGTCCGATGCAATTCGCGCGTCGGATTGGGTGCAAGAGGCCGTCTCCAAAGGCGCGCGTGTTTTGTGTGGCGGGAAGCGCAACGGCTCTTTCCTTGAACCCACCGTGCTCACCAATACGCAACCTGACATGAAGGTGAATTGCAAAGAACTGTTCGCTCCAGTCGTGACGGTTGAGCCCTATGATCGCTTTGAAGAGGCCCTAGATCGCGTCAACGGGTCCGACTACGGACTGCAAGCGGGAATTTTCACACGCGATGCCCAACGAATTTTTCAGGCCTTCGAAGAACTTGAAGTGGGAGGCGTGATGGCGGGGGAAGTTCCATCCTTCCGCATCGATCACATGCCGTATGGCGGAGTGAAAGACTCCGGTCTCGGCCGCGAAGGTCTGCGTTATGCCATGGAAGAAATGACGGAGCCGCGAATTCTGGCCATGAATCTGCGTTGATTTTTCGCGAAGAGTTGCGTGAACAGGTTCGTGAAGTGCGCCCGATTGTGGATTCCTTCCCGTTGTGATACCTCCGCGTGTTGAATTTCGAGAAAGCACGAGACAAAACTTCTCGTGCTTGTTTATAATCTCCAGTTTCACCAACAACGGTCCTACGCAGCGCGTGACGAATATTCGGCAGCAAAAACTGCAGTGTGGGGATTTGTGTCCCACTTCATAACTTAGGAAACTTCGTTCGAATGGCTCAGATTTTTCATCGCAGCGTTAATGTTTATTCGAAGGCCAGCATCGTTGCGGTCCTACTTTTGGGCGGGGCTGCTTTTGCCGGCCTCATGACCTTCGAGCGTTCGCCCTACATCACGTATCAAGGAGTCACGAAGCCGCAGCCGGTTCCATTCAGTCATCAACACCATGTAGCGGGGCTGGGGATCGATTGCCGGTATTGCCACACCTCCGTGGAAAACGCCGCGGCTGCGAGTATCCCGCCGACGAAGACCTGCATGAACTGCCATTCCCAGATATGGACGAGCGCCGCCATGCTGGAGCCGGTGCGCGAGAGTTTCCGCAGCGGCCGCGCGCTGGTTTGGAGCAAGCTGAACGACCTGCCCGATTACGTGTACTTCAATCACAGCATTCACATCAACAAGGGCGTGGGCTGTAACACCTGCCACGGGCCGGTGGACAAGATGCCGCTGATGTATGCAGCCAACACGCTGCAAATGGAGTGGTGCCTGGATTGCCACCGCGCTCCGGAGAAATTCCTGCGGCCGCGCGATCAAGTTTTCAATATGGAATACAAGCAGCCATCGAACGACCTGCCGGTTGACATCGATGGCGTGTCCTTCACGGAGCAGGATGCGTTGGGGAAGGCGCTGGCGGCGAAATACCATCTGCGCAACGTGAGCGATATTACGAGCTGTTCGACCTGCCACCGGTAGGATAAGCGGTCCAAGATTTGTAGGGAAGGCAAAGGAATTTGACGGGCGAATGACGATGGACGTTGACAACAAGAAACGCGAAGACATTTGCCCGGGCAAAAAGTCCGGCCAGGTTCCCGGTGACGTAACGGGCAAAGCCCTCGACCTCGCTGTTGTGCGGAAAGAGCTTGAGCAGGCTCGTGGCCCGGAGTACTGGCGCAGCTTAGAAGAGCTTGCGGGCAGCGAGGAATTTCGCGAAATGATGCACCGCGAATTCCCCAAGGGTTCTTCGGAGTGGCTCGATGCGGTGTCCCGCCGCGGTTTCCTGCAACTGATGGGTGCATCCCTGGCGCTGGCGGGAATGACGGCTTGCACGCGCCAGCCATTGGAGCAAATTGTTCCGTTCGTAAAACAGCCGGAAGATTTAATTCCCGGACGGCCGCAGTTCTACGCCTCGGCCGCCATGCTCGGCGGATATGCCAGTCCCGTGCTGGTCGAGAGCCACATGGGACGGCCGACCAAGATTGAAGGGAATCCCGACCATCCGGCGAGTCTTGGCGCTTCGGATGTTTTCGCACAGGCCAGTCTGCTCGACATGTATGACCCTGACCGCTCCCAGACTCCCGTGTACCTCGGCGATACGCGGTCCTGGAAGAAATTCATTGAGGAGATTCGTACGCCTTTGTCCGGCCAAAGGGCGATGGAGGGCGAAGGTCTCCGCCTTCTGACGGGTCCCATCTCATCGCCCACCTTGGCGGAACAGATTCGCGCTCTCTTGCGGATGTATCCCAAGGCCAAGTGGCACCAGTATTCGCCTCTGCACCGGGACAATGTCCTGGCTGGGTCGATGATGGCGTTCGGACAGGCAGTCGAGACGCAGTATCGTCTGGAAAATGCGGATGTGATTCTGTCGCTCGACGCCGACTTCCTGTATCCGGGCTTCCCTGGCTCCATCCGCTATGCGCACGATTATGCGGCGCGGCGGAATCCTGACGGCAACATGAATCGACTGTATGTGGTCGAGAGCGTGCCGTCGCCCACGGGCGCGAAGGCGGAGCATCGCTTGTCGCTGCGCGCGTCGGAGATTGAGAAGTTTGCGCGATCCCTGGCTACGAACCTGGGTCTCGGCGGCGCTGTTGAAGATTCACATTTCCTCAGCGCGGTGACCGATGATCTAAAGCGTCATCAGGGTTCGTGTGTGGTCATTGCAGGCGAGCAGCAGTCTCCGGAAGTTCATGCACTGGCGCATGCGATGAATAGCCATCTTGGCAATGTGGGCAAGACCGTCATCTATACCGACACGGTGCATGCGAATCCTGTCGATCAAACGGCGTCGCTACGGGAACTGGCTCAGGATTTGCGGGCCAAAAAGGTTGAGGTCCTGGTCATTCTGGGCGCGAATCCGGTCTACGATGCACCTGCGGATGTCGGCTTTGCCGATGCGTTGATGAATTCCGGCGTGGGATTGCGTATTCATCACGGTCTTTACCAGGACGAGACCGCTGAGCTGTGCCAATGGCACATCAATGCCGCGCATGGGCTCGAGGCCTGGGGCGACGGCCGTACCTATGATGGTTGCGTCTGCCTCGTGCAGCCGCTGATTGCTCCTCTCTATGACGGAAAGAGTGCTCATGAACTTGTCGCCGCGCTGATGGGGCAAAGCACTCTGACGGGCTACGAAATCGTGCGTACTTACTGGCAGCAACAGGCGAAGGCTGCGGATTTCGAAACCTGGTGGCGCAAGGCTGTGCACGATGGTTTTGTAAGTGGCACAGAATTTTCAGCGAAAACAGTCAGCGCCAAACCCGGGATTCCGGCTGCAAAATCGGAGCCTTTAGATTCTTCCATGATCGAGGTTAGCTTCCGTGGCGATCCCTCCGTCTACGACGGATCGCTGGCCAATAATGGCTGGCTGCAAGAGCTGCCCAAGCCCATGAGCAAGATGACCTGGGACAACCCGGCATGGATTAGCCCGGCGATGGCCGCGCGCGAGAAGCTGAAAAGCGAAGACATGGTTACGCTGGAAATAGGTGGCCGCAAGATCCAGGTTCCCGTATGGATTCAAGCGGGCCATCCCGATCACGCCATCACCGTGTTCCTGGGGTATGGCCGCCGCCGCGTTGGCCGGGTGGGTAACGGAGCAGGGTTTAATCTTTATGAAGTGCGTGCCAGCGACGCCTCCTGGCGCACGGCGGGAAAAATTACGCCGGTCGGCACAACCTATAAGCTGGCTTCGACGCAGGGCTACCAGACGATCGAAACCAGCTTTGAAACGAGTCCGGGCGTGATGGGTACCCGTCCTGTGATTCGCGAAGGCACCTTGGCGAAATACAAACGCACGCCCAACTTTGCGCAGGAAATGGAAGAAACGCCCGATCGGGACTTCACGCTCTACCCGAACATCGACTACACGGATCCGAAGTTCAACAAGCTGGGCTATGCCTGGGGCATGACCGTCGATTTGAGTTCCTGCGTGGGCTGCAATGCTTGCATGATTGCCTGCCACTCGGAGAACAATATTCCCGTTGTCGGCAAGGCGCAGGTTGTCGTAGGCCGCCACATGCACTGGATTCGCGTGGATGCCTACTACCAGGGCGATCGCGACAATCCCAGCGCGCACTTCCAGCCGGTTCCGTGCATGCAGTGCGAAAACGCGCCCTGCGAGCTGGTTTGCCCGGTGGGCGCCACGACCCACAGCACGGAAGGCCTGAACGACATGGTCTACAACCGTTGCATTGGAACGCGCTATTGCTCGAACAATTGCCCGTACAAGGTACGCCGTTTCAACTTCCTGCTCTTTCAAGATTGGGAGACGCCACAGTTCAAAATGATGCGCAACCCGGATGTCAGTATTCGCAGCCGTGGCGTCATGGAAAAATGCACGTACTGCGTGCAGCGCATCAACACGGTTCGCATCGACTCGGAGCGCGATGACCGGAAAATCCGCGATGGCGAAATTCAGACGGCGTGCCAGCAGGCGTGTCCGTCGAACGCGATTGTTTTTGGCAACATTAATGACCCGGAGAGTAAGGTCTCGAAGCTGAAGGCCCAGGCGCGCAATTACAGCATGCTGGCCGAGCTCAACACGCGACCCCGGACCACATATCTGGCTGAGGTGCGCAACCCCAACCCGGAACTCGAACCTGCGAAGCAGACAGTGGAGCACAGTTAAGACATGAGCACGAGTACCGATCAGGCAGTTTTAGCGCGCGAAGTACCGGTTCTCGAGCCGGGGCATGATATGGCCAGCGTCACGGCCAAGATCAGCGACATCGTGCTGGAGCGGCCCATCTCCATCGGCTGGGTGGCGGGCGTGCTGTTCTGCTCCGGCATTGTCCTCATGCTAGGCACGGCCATGGGCTACCTGTTCCTCAAGGGCACTGGAATTTGGGGCATTAACATCCCTGTGGGATGGGGATTTGCCATTGTCAACTTTGTTTGGTGGATTGGCATTGGCCACGCCGGAACGCTGATTTCCGCCATTCTGCACCTGTTGCGGCAGTCCTGGCGGAATTCTATCAACCGCTTTGCCGAGGCCATGACGCTCTTTGCCGTCATGTGCGCGGGACTGTTCCCGCTGATTCATACCGGTCGTCCCTGGCTGGCTTACTGGATGTTCCCTATTCCGAACACCATGAGCTATTGGCCTCAGTTCCGTAGCCCTCTGCTGTGGGACGTGTTTGCCGTTTCCACGTATGGCACCATCTCCCTCGTCTTTTGGTACACCGGCCTGATTCCGGATCTGGCCACGTTGCGCGACCGGGCTCCCAACAAGATTACCCGCTTTATCTATGGAGTCCTGGCCATGGGCTGGCGTGGCGAGGCGCGGCACTGGCACCGCTATGAGAGCGCCTATCTCCTGCTGGCGGGACTCTCTACGCCGCTGGTGCTCTCCGTGCATACGGTGGTGAGCTTCGATTTTGCCATTTCCATCATGCCGGGCTGGCACACGACGGTGTTCCCGCCCTATTTTGTGGCCGGAGCCATCTATTCCGGTTTCGCGATGGTCCTGATCCTGGTCATTCCGGTGCGCGCGGTCTACAACCTGAAAGACATGATCACCGAGCGGCACCTCGAGAATGCTGCCAAGGTCATGTTGGCTACCGGGCTGATTGTCGCCTACGGCTACATTCTCGAAATCTACATGGCGTGGTACGCCGGGCCGAAGTCGATTGACTGGTTCACGGTCAACAATCGCTTCTTCGGGCCCTATGCCGGTCCTTATTGGGCGCTGTGGATTTGCAATATCCTGGTTCCCCAGGTGCTATGGATCAAGTCCGTGCGGCGCAGTCCGTTGATCCTGTTCCTGATTTCTTTGGTCGTGCTGGTGGGTATGTGGCTGGAGCGTTTCGTCATCATCATTCTCAGTCTGCACCGCGACTTTGTGCCCTCGTCGTGGGGTATGTACTATCCGACGCGCTGGGACTGGATGACCTACATTGGAACCATTGGCTTGTTTGTAACGCTAATATTTCTGTTTGTGCGCGTTCTGCCCATGATTTCCATCTTTGAAATCCGCATGCTCTTGCCGGAATCCGCCGTCAAACATGGAGGGGGCAAGCACGGAGAGGTGACGCACTCATGAGCGAGCTCAACGGCTTGATGGCGGAGTTCGGTTCGGCGACCGATCTGGTGGAGGCGGCGAAGACCACGCATCGCTCCGGGTACAACGATATTGAAGCGTATAGCCCGTTTCCGGTTCACGGGTTGAGCGAGGCGATTGGCTTCCATAAGGATCGAGTGGGGCTGATTGTTTTGATCGCCGGACTGGTCGGGGCTTGCACTGGCTACGGCTTGCAATACTGGGTCTCGGCCATCACCTACCCGTTGAACATCGGCGGCCGTCCGTTGAATTCCTGGCCTTCGTTTGTGATTATCACCTTCGAACTCACCGTGCTCTTCGCTGGACTTTCCGCGATGATTGGCATGCTGATTTTGAATGATCTGCCGCGGCCGCATCATCCGGTGTTTAATGTGCCGCAGTTCGAGCGCGCCTCGCAAGACCGCTTCTTCTTATGCGTGTTTGCCGCCGACCCGAAGTTCGATGCCCCGCAGACGCGCCGCTTCCTCGAAAGCCTGAAGCCCATCTCCATCGCGGAGGTGCCCGAGTGATGGGGTTGAGGAAATTTTCTGCTATTGGAATTCTCGGTGTGCTGGCCGTGACTGCTGCCTGCCGCCAGGATATGCACGATCAGCCGCGTTACAAGCCGCAGTCCCGCAATGATTTCTTTCCGGATATGCGTTCCGCGCGCGCTCCGGTCGACGGCACGGTGGCGCGCGGCCAATTGCATGAAGACACATATTTCTATACCGGCAAGGTGGGTAACAATCCCGGCGAAATCATGCCGTTTCCGGTAACGCGCGAGGTGCTTGAGCGCGGGCAGCAACGCTACAATATTTTTTGCGCGCCCTGCCACTCGCGCGTCGGTGACGGCAAGGGAATGATTCCCTCGCGCGGATTCAGCCGCATGCCTCCCTCTTACCATATTGAGCGCCTGCAAAAAGCTCCGGCTGGTTACTTCTTCGATGTGATTACGAATGGGCTGGGCATTATGCAAGGCTACTCGGCGCAAATTCCTGCGCAAGACCGATGGGCGATTGTGGCCTATATTCGCGCGTTGCAACTAAGCCAGCACGCGAGTTCCAGGGATCTTCCCGCCAGCCAAACAGTGCCGAGTGCCGCGCCAAAGTTTGAGGGCGACGCGCCATCGGGAGCAACTCCAGTCAAGCCTGCGCCTATTGCGGGAATCAAGGTCGAAGTTAAGTCCGAAATGTCGGAAGGAGGCGTGAAATGAGCACGTTGACCCGCCTCAACCCAGTGGATTTTGCCGTACCAGCCGCCGTGGATAAGATCCGCAGCCGTTCGCTGGTGGTTGGCGTGATCGCAGGTGTATTCGCTCTGATCGGTTTCTTTACAGCTCCCGACGCTTTCTATCGCGCCTACCTTCTCGGGTTCATGGTCTGGCTCGGCGCATCGCTTGGCTCGCTTGGCTTGCTGCTGATTATTCATTTGACTAACGGACGATGGGGATTGGTGATCCGGAGAATTCTCGAAGCTGCGGCTAAGAATTATTGGCTGATGGCGATTTTCTTTGTCCCGCTTGGCATCGGCGGCGTTCCCCATCTTTACACCTGGGCGAATCCCCAAGCGGTGGCGACGAGCGAAGCTTTGAACTGGATTCACCAGCGTTACCTGGCGCAGAATTTATTTCTGGCTCGCGCCTGCATCTATTTCGCGATCTGGGGCCTGCTGACATATTTTTTCACAAATTGGTCGCGGCAGCAGGACGAACCGGGCAATAACAGTCACGCTCGCAGCGGCGCCTTGGCTGGACCAGGTGCGCTTCTGTTTGGATTTACCGTTACGTTCGCCGCCGTGGATTGGGTCATGTCGCTTTCCTACGGCTGGACCTCCACCATTTACGGTTTGCTGTTCGTCATTGGGCAGTTGCTCTCCGCGATGTGTTTCGCCACGGTCGTAGCCGTGATTCTGGCGCGCTATGAACCCATGAAGACCATCGTAAACATCGATCACTTGCACGATTACGGCAAGTGGATGCTGGCCTTTGTCATGGTCTGGGCTTACTTCTCGTTTTCGCAATGGCTCATCATGTGGGCGGGCAACCTGCCGGAAGAGATTGTCTGGTACAAGGACCGGCTGCACGGGGGCTGGCAGTATTTCGGGCTGTTTCTGGCGCTGTTCCATTTCGTTGTCCCGTTTGTGATCTTGCTCTCGGCCCAGCTCAAGAAAGAAAAGGGCCGTCTGGTGAAAGTCGCGTGCTGGCTGCTGTTTATGCGCTTCATCGACTTGTATTGGCTGATCATGCCGAATTTCGAGAACAAAAACGGCTTCTATTTCCATTGGCTGAATTTGGTGGTTCCGGTTGCCATGGGCGGTTTCTGGCTGGCGATGTTCTTCCGCAATTTGCAAGGGCAGCCTCTGCTGCCCCTCTATGCCCCACTGACCGGCGCCGTACTGGAGCCCGCGCATGAGTGAGAATCCACACAATCCCGCTAGCAACGGCCACGGCGACTACGAGAGGGAGGACTTCACTACCGGAGCCGTCGTCGGCTCGCTGATTGGTCTCATCGTGATGTGTGTTGTGAGTTTTTCCATTGTGCTGGGCATGTACCGCTATCTGGAAAAGTCGCAAATGGAACATGTCGCCGCGAGCCCGATGGTTCCGATGAAAGCGGACACGCGCCATATGACTCCCAGCGAAGACAAAAATGGTGAAGATAAAGATCCCGTGGAAGTGAAGGCTTTTCCCAAGCCGCGTTTGCAGGATGATGATGTGAAGGATATGCGGATACAGCTCTATGGAGAGGAAAGCACGCTGCAGAGTTATGGATGGGTGGATCAGTCCTCGGGGGAGGCTCGGATTCCGATTGCGCGCGCCATGGAATTGATAGCCGAGCGTGGCTTGCCGGTTCGCAGTGAAGTTGCAGCGAAGGATTCAGATCCGGCTGATCCCTCTCGCAAGAAGGCAAAGAAGTAGCGGGTTCCTCAGGGTTAAAGCCAGGGAATGACAAAGGGAGATTGGTTACGCAGTGAAGAATAAACTCCAACTCGTATTGCCGGCCCTGCTGCTGGTCGCTATGGCTGGACAGGCTGCGGCGCAAATGAAGGGAGACATCGTCAAGTGGAACATCCCGCCTTCCAGCGACCGTCTGCCCACGCTCAAGGCCGTTGGGATTACGCAGCGTCTGGACGAGCAGGTTCCGCTCGACCTGCAGTTCCGCGACGAGACTGGCAAGCCCGTCCGCTTAAGTGATTACTTCGGCAAGCGCCCCGTGATTCTCAACTTGGCTTACTACGGCTGCACCATGCTGTGTGGCGAAGTCCAAAGCGGAATTATTGGGTCGTTGCGGGCGCTGCAATTTAATCCCGCCACCGACTTCGACATCGTGACTGTCAGCTTTGATCCCCACGAAACAGTCGAACAGGCCGCTGCCAAGAAGAAGTCCCTGCTGCTTCGCTATCACCGCCCCGGCGCAGAACAGGGTTGGCACTTTCTCACCGGCGATCAACATAACATCGAAGCGCTGACCAAGTCCGTGGGTTTCGATTATCAATACGATCCGGGCTCCGGACAGTGGGCTCATGCGGCAGCGGTCGTGGTGCTCACGCCGCAAGGCAAGATTTCCAAGTACTTCTACGGGGTGGAGTTCGCTCCGAAAGACCTGCGCTTCGGCCTGATTGAAGCGTCGGAAAACAAAATTGGCACCGTGGTGGATCAGATGCTGCTCTACTGTTACCACTACAACCCGGCCACGGGGAAATATGGCGCTGTCATCATGAATGTGCTCCGGCTGGCGGGTGCGGCCACTGCGCTCATTCTGGGCGGTTTCGTCTTCATTATGTTTCGCCGAGATTCGTCCCTTCAGACGCATTCGGCACGGATTGGATAGACATGGGCGATACTCCATTTTGGCCTGAGTCAGCGTCGAACTGGGCGCCTGGCGTGGACGGCCTCTATATTTTTCTGGTTCTTGTGTCGGCGGTGATGTGTGTCCTCATCTTTGGTGCGGTGGCGTATCTTTCCGTCAAGTACCGCCGCCAGCCGGGCGTACAGCCAACGCCCATCGAAGGTTCGCACCTGCTGGAGATCACCTGGTCGGTGCTCCCCATGTTCTTCTTCTTTGCTTTTTTCCTGGGTGGCGCGCTGATTTACTTCCACGAGCGAACGCCTCCGCAGGGAGCCACCGAAGTCTATGTTGTTGCTAAGCAATGGATGTGGAAACTGGAGCACCCGGAAGGACAGCGGGAAATCAATACACTGCATGTGCCGCTCGGCAAGGATGTGAAGCTCATCATGACCTCCATGGACGTGATTCACAGCTTCTACATCCCTGCGTTTCGCATTAAGCAGGATGTGTTGCCGGGGCGTTACAGTATCTTGTGGTTTCGCGCCACGCAGGCGGGAACGTATCATCTATTTTGCGCGGAGTACTGTGGCACGCAGCACTCCGCCATGATCGGCAGCATCATCGTGCAGCCGCCGGCGGAATACCAGGCGTGGCTGAACGGCGGCAGTTCGAACACGCCGCTGGCGCAGACTGGGGAAAAGGCATTTGCCGAGCTGGGCTGCGTAACCTGTCATCGCTCGGATGCGCAAGGCCGAGGGCCGGTCCTGGCCGGCGTTTATGGGAAGCCGGTTTCGCTCGAAGATGGCCGCACGGTAGCCGTGGATGAAAACTATGTGCGGGAATCGATTCTCGATCCCGGCGCAAAAATCGTCGCCGGATTCAAACCGGTCATGCCGACCTTCCAGGGCATGATCAGCGAAGAGCAGTTGGCTGCGCTGGTGGCTTATGTGAAGTCGCTGACGCCTGCCGCGGGGCAGCCTGCCGGCACGGTTACTGCGAAGGCTGAGCCGCAAAAGCCGCAACCGAGTAAGACAGGTAAGGTGCATTAAGTTATGGCGACCGCAGTCCTACCACAACCTCGGACGAATTACTTGAATGCGGAGCATGGCGTGAAGTCGTGGCTGTTGACCACGGACCACAAGCGTATCGCCATCCTCTACATGCTCGTTGTCACGTTCTTCTTTTTCATTGGGGGAATTTACGCGCTGCTCATTCGCCTGGAGTTGCTGACCCCGGCGGGCGATCTGGTGCAGGCCGATACCTACAACCGGCTGTTCAGCGGACACGGAATCGTCATGGTGTTTTTCTTCCTGATTCCGGTTGTGCCGGCCATTCTGGGGAACTTCCTGGTGCCAATCATGATTGGCGCCAAGGATCTGGCTTTTCCGCGCATCAATCTGTTGAGCTGGTACCTCTACGTCATCGCTGGCGGTTTGATGCTGCACGTGATCCTGACCGGTGGCGTGGATACGGGATGGACCTTCTACACTCCTTACAGTACGGCGTTCGCGAGCCCTAAAGTTGTCGAAGCGGGCATGGCTGCGTTTATCAACGGCTTTTCTTCCATCTTTACCGGGCTGAACTTTATCGTCACGATTCACCGCATGCGCGCGCCCGGCATGACCTGGTCGCGCCTGCCGCTGTTCATCTGGGCCAACTATGCCACCAGCCTGATCATGGTTCTGGGCACGCCGGTGATCGCTATCACCCTGGTGCTGCTGGTGCTGGAGCGAGTGTTCCACCTCGGAATCTTCGATCCTAAACTCGGCGGCGATCCGCTGCTGTTCCAGCACTTATTCTGGTTCTATTCGCATCCCGCCGTTTACATCATGATTTTGCCGTCGATGGGTGTCATCAGCGAACTCATCGCCTGTTTCTCGCGCAAGCGCATTTTTGGATTCCAGTTCGTTGCCCTGTCAAGCGTGGCTATTGCGGTCCTTGGCTTTTTGGTCTGGGCGCACCACATG
>CAZUCC010000012.1:0-12753 GCA_964619065.1 uncultured Acidobacteriaceae bacterium
TCCTCGCCGATAGACCTGGCTCGGAATGACAAAGCCAGAAGAGTGTATTTACGAAGCTGCACCACGACCCCTCTTCTCCCCCGAGGTTTCTACACTGGCCACCCGCCGGCAGTGGTAACTTCCGTCTTCCTTCGAGTATTACTTACTTGCCGTTCTCAAGAGACACGATCGAATGTACGATCTTACTAACAACGTACGATGTTACTAACTAAGATGGGTGAACTTACCACAAGGAACGAAGACCGCCGCCGGAACCCTCGCTTTCATTGCGGTGGCGAGGCGAAGATTGTTCTTCTTCCGTCGGACGGAATCTTATTCCCGGGCAGGGTGCTCGACCTGAGCCTGGGTGGATGCTGCATCGAAACCGTGCCGCCATTCCCCTGCGGGGGCAAGGCCGAGGTTTTGTTGCACGTGAATACATCCTCATTCCGGGCCGTGGGCGAAGTGCGGGGAATGCGGGACGGGATGAAAATTTGTATGGAGTTCCTTCGTCTGAGCGCCAGAGGCCGGGACCTGCTCGCCGAACTCATCGCGCAATTAGCGAGAGTACGCGCCACCATGAACGCGCTGAAGCGCGCTGGCTTGAACAACAATCAAGGCGAGACGGATCCCGAACTCGTCCGCCGGTACCTGCGGCACAGTCTGCGGGAAGTCCTGTTGAGCGAACATCTTTTGGTTCCAGCGGCCGGGATCGTCGCGGCTGCGCCCGTAGAGTCTGCCGTGGCGCTGACCCGCCCGGCATCGATCGTGAATGGTCGCCAAGAGCCCCGTCCAGTGGATCTGTACATCTAGAGCCTCAATTTCCGAAGCCGCCAAGCCGATGCCGGCATCCCTGAGGCACCTGCTAAACTCCTCCCATGTCCCAAGCTCGCGCCAAGAAAATCAAGCTCTTCCTCTTCGACGTTGACGGGGTTATGACCGATGGCAAAATCTGGATTTTTCCAGCGCCCGCCGGTGTCCCCCAAAGCACGCTGGAAAAGGCTGCCGCGCATGGCGGCCAGGGAGGTTTTGGCTTGGTCAGCCAGAGCCTTATCGAAGCGAAAGGCTTCAATGCGCACGATGGCACCGGAATTTCGCTGCTCAAGCTTGCCGGCATCAAAACCGGAGTCATCACCAAGCGCATGTCGGAGACGGTCGCTTTGCGCGCGCGCGATCTTCGCATCGACCACGTCTATCAGGGCATTCAGGATAAACGCAGCGCTTTCGAAGAGATATTGCGCAAAGAGAGCATGAAGGCCGAACACGCCGCCTTCGTGGGCGACGACGTGATTGATCTTCCTGTGATGCGCCACTGCGGATTAGCGATTGCGGTGAAGAACGCGCGTCCTGAGGTCAAGCGCGAAGCTCATTACGTCACCCCGCACGGCGGTGGAGACGGGGCTGTGCGCGATGCGGTGGAATTCGTGCTCAAAGCACAAGGCCGCTGGAAGTCGGTGTTTGAAAGCTACATTGCAGAACGCAGCCCCGCTTCCGGACAATAGGCGGCAAATCCTCCTCGTTCGAAAAATCCCTCGTATGCCGATGTGATTTCTTCCAACCGGCAGGCGGCTTCCAGATAAGGCCCAGAAACAAAAACCCACCGGTTGCCTGCTTGGGGCGTGCTCGGGTCGGCAACCGGTGGGACCGTTTCTCCTTACTCACCCTGTTGTTTTCAGGAGTTGCGTTTATTAAATCACAGGTTGCATCCCGGAAGCAGCCCTTAAGACAAATATTTTACAAAAAAATCTATCGGGACGCGACCTGTTGTCCGGTTAGTTGGTGATGGGCACCGGTTTGTTCTTCATCAAGACGGCAAATCCCGGATCCTTTCTTACCGCGGAAAATTCCTCGTCACGGAATACTTTATTGATGTCCTTGTAGCCTTCCTCCATCGCCCGGCGCAGATAAGTGAGCGATCTCTCGGTCGCACCGCTCCTGGCGTACATGCGCGCCAAAAGGTAAAAATACGTGGCCCGGTCTTCGGGAGAAGACATCATAGCCGCAACTCCCACGCGAGAACTGTGCTCGAAAACGTCGGGATCGAGTTCGAGGGCTCGCGCGTACGCGGCCATTGCCTTAACGAAATCCCTTCTCGCGAAGTACGCGGCGCCGAGGTTATTATGGAACGAGGCCGAAGTACCGTTTAAATTGATGGCTTTGCGATACTCCCGGATGGCTCGTCCATAGTCCTTGCCCAGGTAATAAACTACGCCCAGGTTATTGCGGGCATCGGCATAACCGTGGTTGAGCCGGAGGGCTGTTTCGAAACTCCTCCTCGCATCGGGGTAACGGTTGAGTTGTAACTGCACGATCCCGGTCTTATTCATCAAAAGCGCATCGTGGGGGTTCTTGACGATCGCCGCGCGAAAGTAATCGAGGGCATCCAGCAGAGCTTTGTCTGCCCGGAGGAGATCGCCCTTGCGTTCCAGCTCTTCCGCCGAGGCTGTCGCTGAGGGTACGTCGGCGTGCCGGAAGGGGGGTGGAGCAACCTGGACTTGGCTGGAAAGACTCGTTTGCGGGGGGGCCGAGGTTGCGAAACCGGCCGAACTGCCGAGGACCACGAGAAGAGCCGAACTACAGAAGCGTAGCTTCATGGCACACACCTTCCCGGCCAACGAAAGCTGATTACTGAGGCGGCTGGCCTTCGCCTTTGGGCTTATCGGGAGTTGGAGGTTGCGTCTTGTCTCCCTTGAAAAAGTCCGCTACTTTCCCAAGAAATCCCTTCTTTTTCTCATCCCCGGGTTTCTCAGGAGCATGTTCTCCCTTTTCCCCACCCGGTGGCAAGACCCCGCCTTCAGTGCTCCCGAAGATCGTTGCCGGAGCAGGCTGGTCGCACGTATCTTTGGGTTCAGTGCCTTCGATAAACGCGGCAGTGTAAGTTTCCAGGCAGGATGGCGTGGCTACGCGGTTCGTGGCTTTGTCCAATTGGATGGCCACGACACCCGTCGGCAACCCAAAGTAGTCGGCGTGGGAATATTCCGGAAGGGCGATAGCTCGCTTCATAAACTCGGCCCAAATAGGGGCTGCTGTTTGGAAGCCGCTCAGGCGAATATCGCTATAGTCGTCGTAGCCTACCCAAACGATGCACAGCAAATTACTCGTGTAGCCCGCGAACCAACCGTCATGCGAAGTGCCGGTCTTGCCCGCGGCTGGCGCAGTAAACCCCATCCCGCGTACGCCCGCTGCGGTTCCGCTGTTCATCACGCCCTGCATCATGTCCGTCATGACGGCGGCGACCCGAGGATCCAGAACAGATTTCTTTTCTGGGGTGTAGTTTTCGACGACCTCGCCCTTGGCGTTGCGAACCGAATTGATCAGAATCGACGAAATTCTTTGGCCGCCATTGGCGAAGACGGTATATGCCCCTGCCATGTCGAGAGGGGTCGCGTCGTAGGAGCCCAGCGCCATCGCTGGAGTCGGCCGCACAGAAGAGATTCCCGCGGCTCGCGCCAGGTCGGCAACCTTGTCATAACCCACTTGCTCCGCCAATTTGACCGTGGCGTTGTTGAGCGACATGGCCAGCGCATACCGCGCTGTCACCGGTCCGTGGTATTCCTCTTTGTAATTGCGGGGTTCGTAGATCTGATCGCCGTAGGCAAAGGTGGTGGCGGAATCATCGACCATGGAAACAGGTGTGAAAATGCTGTCGCCGCCGGTCAAAGCAGTGTTGATGGCCGCCGCATACACGAATGGTTTGAAGATCGATCCGGTCGGGCGCTTAGCGGTCGCGTGATTGAGTTGGCTGATGCCGTAGTTTCGGCCTCCGACGAGCGCAAGAACTTCGCCGGTGTGGGGATCGATGGCTACCAGCGCGACTTGCGCCGATGGGCCAGGGGTTACCTGGGTCTCCATCTTGCCTTTCGCGCCTTTCACGCGCCGGGTTCGCATCTTGGTGACTTGAGCATCGACCAGCTTCATGCCCGCATCGACGGCCTGCGCGGCGGCCTTCTGTAAATCGGGATCGACAGTGGTGTAAACCCGGTAAGCCTGTTCGTTAATCTCCCGCTCGTTGAATTTGCTCACGAGCGTGTCGCGCACCAGATCCACCAGGTAGGGTGCATCGCTCGCTTCCACGTTGGGTGGTGCGAGCTTCAGCGGTGTTGCTTTCGCTTTCTCGGCTTCCGCTTTGGTGATGGCATGCGTTTCTACCATGGAATCGAGCACCAGGTTGCGTCTCTCGAGCGCGCGTTCCGGGTGACGGTACGGCGAGAGCATGCTGGGAGCTTGAATGATGCCGGCCAATAGCGCCGCTTCCGGCAGAGTGATGTCTTTCAGGTCCTTGTTGAAATAGGAGTGCTCCGCCTCGCCCATTCCGCTGATGGCGAAAGAGCCACGCTGGCCAAGATCCACCCGGTTTGCATAGAATTCGAAAATCTGCTCTTTACTGAATTTCTGTTCCAGCTCCAGAGCGATCATCATCTCCGTGACCTTACGCTTGAAGGTCTTCTCCGGAGAAAGAAAGAACGCCCGTGAAAGCTGCATGGTTATGGTAGAACCGCCCTGACGGTGTCCCTGATGCGTAATATCGATCCATGCGGCTTCCAGCAGGCGCATATAGTTCACGCCGCTGTGTTGAAAAAACCGTCGGTCCTCGATGGCCAGCACTGCGTTTACAAGAACCTTGGGGATGTCTTGATAGGCGACCAGCTGGCGTTTCGTGCGCTGCCCGGACTCCGACAGCGAAGTCACCATGACCGGTTCCAGTTCGTAGGCCGCCAACTGTCCGTTCGTGCCAGTGATGGAATCCACCGCACCGTCGCGAATGTGGATCGTAGCCGGCTCAGGAGCATGATAAGACTGTGGGCCCGGATTGATCTGAATGCCCGCTGGGAGCAATTTGTAAGATCCCATCAGCGCATCGCCTTCGCGTTCCGAGTAACCGGCGCGGCGCAGAAGGGCGGCAACCTCGTGCACGTCGGCATGATCCCCGGGACGGACCGTGCGGGCGCGAGCATAAATCCTGGCGGAAGTGGTGAAGACGGGTCCGCGAAACCGCTCCACGATCATGCGGTCGTACTTAATGTAGAAAAACGAGAACACCCCGAGAACGACGACTGAGAACAGCGCGAAGGCGGCCAGGGCTAGGCGCATGACCGGGTCCTTGGCAATCCACTTCGAGAAGCTGCTCTTCCGGTTCCCACCGTTATCGGCGCCGCCCGTGCCATAGCGCTTCGGAATTTTGAGCTTAAAGGCCACGGTGCCCGGATGAAAACTCTCGCGAAACAAGGAATCGCGGTACGGAGCTTTGAAAGCGCAACCCCCGGTCAAACCCGACCGTGCTTTCGTGCGCGTAGCGTAACTGTATTGTAACTCAGGAAGGAAGCGGAATTCCGGGTGCGAAGCGGTCCGTACCGATCTCAACAGCCCCACTACATGGGCTTGTTTTGTGAAGCGACGCTGAAGTGTAGGTCGGTGGCAGTCACGAGAAGATCCAGGTGCACGGTGTAATCGACACTGATCGTTACAGCATTAAAGCCGTTCCCGGCTTTTTCAACTTTGATTTGATCCCGAGTGACTGGGATGTCCATGTCTTGCGCCTTCTTGAACACTTCGTCCCGAACACCGTCCGCGCTAAGATTCGCCGCATAGCTGGCTCTGCGTGACTCGTCATCAACATAGTCTTTGAACGTATAGTTCCCGAAATACACCGGAACAAACTTCAGCCCCAGGAAGATCAAAGCAACCATTAGGAATAACGCAAAAAAGATACGCATACGCTTTTTTACCCGACTGCGCCGGGCGAGCTACTGTGCTGGACGCAGCAAATTCTGAAAATGACTGACCGTAGCGCCGATCATAACGTCGACCGACTCCCGAGTCGAGCGTTGAACGACCTCCACCCTATCTTCGGTAACCTTCTTTCCCACATTGATACGAAAGGGGATACCCACCAAATCGGCATCTTTGAACTTGACTCCAGGGCGTTCATCCCGGTCATCCAGCAAAACATCGAATCCGGCGGCTTCGAGCTTCTGGGCGAGCTCCACGGCCACCTCCAGCAGCTTGGCGTCGGATACGTTAGTAGGCGTCACGACAATTTCAAAGGGCGCGATCTGCGGGGGCAGCCAAAAGCCATTATCGTCATTGCTTTGCTCGATCGCCGCCGTGAGGATGCGCTCGATTCCGATACCGTAGCAGCCCATAATGAGCATAACTTCCTTACCGTTCTTGTCCAGCACGCGTGCACCCATGGACTCCGAATAGCGGTAGCCCAGCTTGAAGATGTGTCCAATCTCGACGGCGTGATCGAGGCTGATCGTGCCGTCACCCATCGGACAGGTGTCGCCCGCCTCGACGTTGCGCAGGTCGGCATAGGCCGTCGGTTCGAAGGTCACGCCCGGCGTGATGTTCTTGACGTGGTAATCCTCTTTGTTCGCGCCGGCGATCAGGTTCTTCCGGCCTTCGAGCGCTTCATCCACGAGCACAAGGATACCCTCCTCGAACTTGCCATTTACGGAACGGGCAATATTCGTAAGGCCGATGGGACCAAGGTACCCTGCCGGAGAATGGAATACTTGTTCAATCTCCTCGGCGGTCATGGGACGAACTTCCATCCCACCGATGACTGAAGCAAGCTTGGCCTCATTCATTTGATGGTCGCCGCGCACGAACACCACGACGGGCCGCAATCGCGCTTTCGCTTCACCTTTATTCTTCTCTTCCGCCATCAGAGCCAAGGTCTTGATCTTGTTCTTCGGCGATACACCGAGAAAGCGCGCGACATCCTCGATCGTCTTCTGACCTGGCGTGTGCACCTCCAGCGGCTTGCCGTCACCCTCGGGCGCAAGGTCGGCGACGGGATCGAGTTTGGAAACGGCCTTCTCCAAATTGGCTGCATAGTCACACTTGTTGCAGGTCGCTATCACGTCTTCGCCCGCATGCGTTTTGACCATGAACTCGTGCGACCGCGACCCGCCCATGGCTCCCGAATGCGCCTCAGCGACCAGATACTTCAGTCCGCAACGGTCAAAAATCTTGCGATACGTAGCGTAATGCTTCTGATAGGAAACATCGAGCCCAGCAGGATCGATGTCGAACGAGTACGCGTCCTTCATGGTGAATTGGCGCACCCGCAGCAGACCCGCCTTGGGCCGCGCTTCATCGCGAAACTTTGTCTGAATCTGATACCAAATCTGCGGCAACTGTTTGTAGCTGCGCAGTTCCTTGCGGGCGATTTCAGTCATGACTTCTTCGTGGGTCATGCCTAGGCACAGGTCAGCGCCCTTGCGGTCCTTCAGGCGGAACATATTGTCGCCCATCACGGACCAGCGCCCGCTCGCCTCCCAAACCTCGCGCGGATTCAGCGCGGGAAGAAAAAACTCTTGCCCAATCTTGTCCATCTCCTCGCGGACAATGCCCATCACTTTGTTGAGCGAGCGCTGCCCAAAAAAGAGATACGAGTAAATCCCAGCCGCTAACTGCCGGATATAGCCTGCGCGGATCAGAAACTTGTGGCTGGCGACCTCGGCGTCTGCCGGAGCCTCGCGCAGAGTAGGAATAAAGAGTTCAGACCAACGATGCATAGTTGAGTTCACCAAGGAGGAATGGAATTCTTTATTGTAAAGGAGGAAGCCCGATCCAGACTTCTGAGCCGCGTTTCCCGAAAAAATGTTCCCCGTGGAACATTTTCTGAGAACCTGCTGCGGATCAATTACTTACGTAAAGAAGTCCGATTTTTCGTGCTATTCCGGGGGTGCTTCCGGCAACTTCGGCAACTTTATTTTCGGGGAGATTCCCATTTGGAAACAGGGTTTTGTGCCGGTATTTGGGCAGGGGGGCGGGTGTCGAGGTGTCGGCCCAGCATAGATTTCCATATTCGACTCGCGTACCATAGCGCGATTCCGGCGCAGCCAGCTTTGGTCGCAGTCGGGCAAGGGGACGACATGTCAAAAAAAGAGATAGTGCAACTTGCAAGCCGCGCATTCGCGCTGCTTTTGATCACTTGGCTATTGCTGGATGCCACCTACATGCCCGAGAAATTGTTTGCACTGATCCATTACCTGAAACAGCGCAGCGTCTTGGCGACCCAGGACTATTTGAGTAGCCTCTACTTGATCGAGACGATCCTCTTAGCGGTACGCTTACTCGCTTTGTTCCTTGCCGCAGTGTGGTTTTGGGAGTGTGGGCCACGGGTAGAAGCACTCTTCTCGCCTCAGCCGAGCGAGCCGTCGTCGGAGAAATACCCTTGAATACTGGATGCTTGGGCAACAACGCGACGGGACGTTCTTTCTCCAGAAGTCCGGGTTCTATCGGCCGAGACCGGTTCCGGAACGAATCACGCCCACAATGGATACCTCACTGTGGGCGTGTGTGCATTCGACGTCGAGCCTAATAGTGGGGCTAAGCAGCCGTTCTGTGCCTCGGAAGCGGAACATGCGGCTTGACTGGGGTTCCGCAGTATTCATCAAAGAGTTTGCTGCTGGCGCCTTTAACGATGGTTTCCCCCACTTGCTTCAACGCGGCGCTGGCTTTTTCACTGGTGGTGAGCGAAGCCAGTTGCCGGATGGCGATAGCTAGGGCGACGTCATTCAGGGCTGGTGTGGCGTGATCCAGGAGCGGATCCGGGTGAGCCGTTAGATTGAAAAGCTGCCGCCACGGATCAGGCTGCGGACCAGGTTTCGGGATGGGGAAATGGTGGAAATAAGGCGGACAAATGTCGTCGCCGTCCTCCCATGCTGAGAGCAGACCCTTGGAAGACTCTGCTGCCAACTCCTTTCCAATGCCATGAATTTGCGCTGTTAACGTCTTGTCTTTCAGGTTTTCGCCAATGTCGCGCAAAATCTCAGCTACGACGTAGTTGGCGATGGCAGTGCGAAAAATCGGCCCCGGCTGCCCGGGATTGCCGTCGACCGTGTCGGGATCTATTACCCCTCGCAAGAAGTGAATCTTTTGCAAAATCAGAGAAGTTCCCATGTGTGTTTCTCCTTTCTATTTACAGCCAAAGTTGGTTGCTGGTTTCCGTACAAAGTCCCCATACAGAAGCGGCGAATCGTGAACGATCCGGCGCCCCGCATGTTGGGGCCGCGTTTTTCTTCAACTGTGGTGTATCCCCAGGGAAACTACGTGTTTATCAGAATGCCTCAGGGGGTGATGCGGATCCGAGTGGGAAAGGCTCCTCAGAGAGGCAAGAAGAATTGTTCTCCTGTGAGGATGGGAAGTCAAGACCTCAGTGATGGACGGCAGACGTACTTTCCCGTGCCGAATAACTGGCAGTAGGCGATGCTATTTCGCCAGCCGTTGCAATAGTTCCTTACCGGACTTCTGTGCCTCACCAAAAGACTTCTGATATTCCCCGAACAAGCGGTTCAGCTCTAACGATTTATCCGGCGTGAGTTGTTTGCGCAGCATCATGTCGCGCACGTGCACGGGGTTCGGCAGGATGGCTTCTTCGGCGATTTCCTCGAGGGCGGTTTTGGGGTCGTAGTGATACATAACATTTGTAATTTTGTGATTTGGTAATGTTACACCCGGACGAGAATTCCCTAAACCATTTCCGTTCCCCACAAATCATGCAGGTGGACAATTCCCAGTAGGTGGCGGTCACTATCGACGACGGCGAGAGAGGTAATCTTTTTTTCTTCCATGATGGCCAAAGCGGAGGCCGCGAATTCCTGTGGGCCGATGGTTTTTGGATCGCGCGTCATGGACTCCCCCGCCGTGAGGTCGAGAGCATCTTTCCCACGATGTTCCAGCAGCCGCCGCAGGTCGCCATCGCTCACGATGCCGACGAGCTTCCCACCCTCCACCACCGCGGCGACACCCAACTTTTTGCGGGACATTTCATAGATCACGTCGGGCATCTTCGTTCCCCGCGCCACCTGTGGCAGAGCGTCGCCGGAGTGCATGAGTGATTCCACCCGTGCCAGCTGCTTTCCCAGTTTCCCGCCGGGATGTAAATCCGCGAAGTCTTCCTCTTTGAAGCCGCGCTGTTCTGAAAGCGTCACTGCTAACGCATCGCCCAGAGCCAGCATGGTCGTGGTCGATGCCGTGGGTGCAAGTCCAAGCGAGCAGGCTTCTTTCGCGATCGAACAATCCAGGGCAACGTCGGCTGCGGAGGCCAGGGTGGAAAGTTTGTGCGCACCATTGCAGAGCGAATCGCCGGTCATGGAGATCAGCGGCACGCCCAGGCGCTTGATCGTTGCCAGCAGGCGGAGAATCTCTTCCGTCTCGCCGCTATAGGAAAGCGCAATGACTACGTCGCCCGGGACCACCATGCCGAGATCGCCGTGTACGGCTTCCACGGGATGCATAAACAGCGCAGGCGTCCCCGTGGAACTCAGCGTCGCCGCAATTTTGCGCGCCACAATGCCGCTCTTGCCCATGCCCGTTACGACCACGCGTCCCCGGCAGCCGAACAGCAGTTCCACGGCACGCGCGAAGCGATCGGCCATCGAACCGGAGATTCGGTCTGCAAGCTTGCGCAGCGCTTCCGCCTCAATGCGAACCACATTTTCACCGACGTTCTTCATGGGTTTGAATGCTATGGGAGCGAAGGCTGAATCTTAGCAAATTGGCAGTTTTGCGGCTGGGGGTTTTCAGAAATCACGGCGAAAAGATATGATTTTGCCATTCATGGCTGTCGGCTCTTGGCTGTCAGCTAAAACAAATCTTGTAACGTCTGGCGCGCTACAGTATCTGATAGTCAGGTAATTCAGAGAGAAGAAATCCCAGAGTTGGCCGATAGCCAACAGCCCAAACAAGAGGAACCCCCATGACAGAGAAGACCGTCGAAAAAATTGTCAAAACCGAGCAGGAGTGGCGGGAGAAGCTCACGCCGGAACAGTTTCACGTGACCCGCGAGTGTGGCACCGAACCCGCATTTACCGGGAAGTACTGGAACAATAAGGAAACGGGTATGTACCACTGCATCGGCTGCGGCGCGCCGCTCTTCAAGTCCGATGCGAAGTTCGAATCTGGCACTGGCTGGCCCAGCTTCTACACGCCAGTGAGTCCCGACAGTGTCGTCGAGCACACAGACCGCAGCTACGGCATGTCGCGCACCGAAGTGCGGTGTGGCAGATGCGATGCCCACCTCGGTCACGTTTTTCCGGATGGCCCGAAGCCTACAGGTCAGCGCTACTGCATGAACTCGGCGTCGCTGGATTTTAAGAAGGGGTAAAAAACAAATGGCCTGTCTCCCAAAAGAGGCAGGCCTAGATTTCGGCACGGAGAATGTAGGCTAAAACTTTGCTTAAGCGTGTGCCGCGAACGCCGCAGGTTTTTCCTCGGAGGCGTCTTTCTTTTCGCCCTTACCCGATTTCGCCAGGTCGATGCCGCCCTTCATGAACGCGCCTTCTTCGATGGTCAGCCGTTGCGCGTGAATGTCGCCGGTGACCGAGCCATCGCTGCGGATATCGACGCGGTCTCCCACGTTCAGATTGCCTTCCACCTTTCCCATGACCACGACTTCGCGGGCGACGACGGAGGCTACGATCACCCCATTGCGTCCCACAGTGACGCGGCTCTCCGGCATGTTAATGGTCCCTTCGATGCGGCCATCCACGTACAGGGTCTCCGCACCGGTGACTTCCCCTTTAATGAGAATAGAGCGGCCAATGGTGGCCTGCTCCGGCGAGGCTGCGAAAGTTTTCGCGCCAAATGGACTGGGCGCGGGTGCGGGCGCGATGCGCTCGGGCGTGGAGAACTTGTCGTTAGGCTGCAGCATGATTTTCGAGGCCTCAACTGGATCGGAAATTGTCCTGTGCGCCCGACACGAGAGGGGACTCAGCCGTGCGAAGGGATCACGTTGACTATCACAGAAAAATTTGGGCCCGGGCAGATTACGGAAGATCGTGTCCAGTGGAGAAACGATATTTGGGCAGTGCCCCTCTCACTCCGCCCCTTCCAGCACCTGCCCTAGTTCTTCCCATTCCGTCATCAACTGCGCTAGCTGGGAATGCTTACTTTCGAGGTCGAGATTCAGCCGCCTGGTTTCCTCCGCGCTCACAAAGCTCTGTAGACCGCTCTCGCAGATGACAATACCAGCCTCGACACGCGCGATTTCCTCCTCGATTTCCTGGCAACGCTCTTCCATTTGCTTGCGCTTGATCGGATTCAGTCGCCGGGCTTTGGCGTCGTCAACCTCCAAGCTGCCCGGAGAACCATTTCCATTGCTCGTGACCGGCGTAACCGGAGATGAGGTTCCGCCAGTGCGGTCCGGTACCGCTTCCGCCACGTTCAAGCTCTGTTGCTTACGCCATAAGTAATCCTCGTAGTTCCCCGGATACACGTGGACGTGCCCATCCGCCACTTCCAGGACACGCGTTGCGAGCTTGTCGATGAAGTAGCGGTCGTGCGACACAAACACGACTGTGCCGGTGTACTTCAACAGCGCGTCCAGCAGCACGTCCTTGGCGCGCATGTCGAGGTGGTTTGTGGGCTCGTCGAGCAAGAGAAAATTTGTGGGCCGCAGCAGCATTCGTAGCAGCGCATAGCGATTGCGTTCTCCGCCGGAAAGCACGCCAATCGGCTTGAACACATCGTCGTCGCGAAAGAGAAAACATCCCAGCAGATTCCGCAATTCCGTCTGCGTGGACACCGGCGAGAACTGCCCCAGATCCTCAAGCACACGCGCCTCGGTATCCAGTTCTTTGTATTGATCCTGCGCAAAGTAGCCTGGTTCCGCGTTGTGGCCAAGCTTGAGTTCGCCTGCCGTGAGCGGATCTTTGCCTGCCAGCAACCGAATCAGAGTGGATTTGCCCGCGCAATTCCCGCCCACCAGTGCAACCCGGTCCCCGCGCCACATTACCAGATCGACGTCCTTTGGCCCTTCCC
>CAZUCC010000012.1:12763-85524 GCA_964619065.1 uncultured Acidobacteriaceae bacterium
CTTTTAGAACCGTCGTGTAGCACGACTACGAGGTGTCCGCTTGACTTTGGCTGCGGAAAAGTTAAGTGAATCTTCTTTTCTTCCGGAGGCAGTTCAATGCTCTCAATTTTCTCCAATTCCTTGATGCGGCTCTGGACCTGCTTCGCCTTGGTCGCCTGGTAACGGAAGCGATTGATGAAGATTTCCAACTGCTCGATGCGCTCCCGCTGATTCTTGGCCGCCGCCTGCAACTGCTCGAAACGAGCAGTTTTCTGATCCAGATACTTGGCATAGTTGCCGCTGTAGAAATACACCTTCTTGTTCCAGATTTCGACAATCTGATCTACTGTAGAGTCCAGAAAAAACCGGTCGTGCGAAATCAGGACGAAGGCGTGCGGATAGTTGTGCAAATAATCTTCCAGCCAGTTGCGCGCCTCGAGATCGAGATGGTTGGTCGGCTCGTCGAGCAGCAACAAATTGGGTTGCTGGAGCAAGAGTTTCGCCAGCGCAATGCGCATCTGCCACCCGCCGGAGAATTCCTCGGTGCGCCGCGTCCAATCTTCCTTGCGGAATCCCAATCCGCTGAGTACCGCTCCGGCCTTGGCCTCGAGCGAATACCCATCACGCATGCGAAATTCATCTTGCAGCCGATGCAGGCGCTCGGACGCCTGCGTGTATTCCACTCCAGCCGGATCGAGTTCCGCCAGGCTGTGCGAAAGGGCTTCCATCTCCTGTTCCATCTCGCGCAGCTGGGCGAAAACTTTCATGCACTCGGCAAAAACAGTGTCGCCGCTCAGCGCCAGGCCATCCTGCGGCAAATAGCCAGCCGAAATGCTCTTCATGCTTTGAATGCTGCCGTAGTCCAGAGCTTCCAAGCCGGCCAGAACACGCAGCATGGTCGTTTTGCCCGTGCCGTTGGCTCCGACCAAACCAACACGGTCGCGCGGATTGATCTGCCAATCCGTGCCGTCGAACAAAAGCTTGTGACCGAACCGTTTACCTGCGCCTGTGAGTTGGATCATGAAAAACTGGAGTCTCTAGGATTCTATGGCACGCCATGTAAGTACAGCGGGATTGGAAGGCACCCGAAATGCAAATTGCAGCCGGAAAGGTGCAAAAAGTTGCCACGAGCCGCTAAAAATTTACCAAACTTTCAAGATACCGCAACACCTCGTCTAACAAGCCAGCCTAGTCTGGCAAATCTGCTTTCGAAGTGCAGTGCCTGACCTTGTAGAATGCCCAAAATCTGGTTGGAGCCTGGTGGGATTTCCATGATCGCTTCTTTCATCCGTATTCACATGCGTTTTGTTGCTTTCAGTGTGTGGTTCTTGTTGGTGGTATGTGGTCTGGCCTATGCGGGCGTCGGAACAGTGCGAGGAGCCATTACCGACCCCAGCGGCGCGGTTGTTCCGCACGCCATCGTAAAGCTCGGCAGCCAACTCTCGGGGTATGCTGTGACCACCGTCGCCGACGACCAAGGACGCTACACCTTCAACAGCGTGCCGTTTGCCCAGTTCACCCTCACGGCTGAAGCACAAGGTTTCCAACCAGCGATCCGCACGGATCACCTGCGTTCCAGCGTACCTCTAATTCTGAACCTGCAATTGGCGCCCCCACAGTCGAAAGAGTCCGTGACCGTGACCGAACGAGCTCCGCTCCTTGAGACCGCTTCAACCACCACACATCACGACATCGAAGAGGAAGAAGTCGAGCGCAGTCCGAGCACGCAGCCGCAGCTCGCCATGTCGAGCCTGCTGGAATCCGTTCCCGGCGTGATCCCTGAAGAAAATGGCCGTCTGCACGTCCGGGGCTCCGAAGGCCAGGTGCAATATGTCGTCGACGGCGTCCCGATCTTCGAGAATATGTCCGGCGTATTCTCGACCGCGCTGGACGAAGACGACTTACACTCCTCCGACATTGTGACGGGGAATCTGCCCGCGGAATTCGCGGGACGCACCTCCGCCGTCGTCACGGTGGACACAAAGACCGGCCTGAACGCGCCCTGGAATGGGTCCCTCTCGTTATTCGGAGGTTCCTTTGATAGTGGTGGCGCCAATCTTGAGATTAGCGGGAATCTACACAAGAAAGTTGGGGTTTTCCTGAGCGCGCAGACCAACCGCACCCGCCGTTATCTGGACCCTCCGGAAATTGAGAGCTTGCACAATGCCGGTGGTGCGGCCCAACTCTTTACCCGGTTCGACTGGGCGCCTTCCGAGCACGATACGTTTCACCTGAATCTCTCCACCAACGGTACGGATTTCCAGGTCGCGAACACCGTGGACCAACAGGACTTGGGGCAGAAACAGCGTCAGGAACGCCGCGATGATTCCGAATCGCTCGGTTGGACCCACCTGTTTAACAACACCACCGTGAGTGAGTTGTTGGTATACCGCCGTGCCAGCATTGGCCGCTTGCTTGATCCCGACCTCACGGGCACGCCTTTCTTTGTTGGCCTGCACGACCGTACGGAGACCGAGGGTTTGCACGCCAGCCTCAGCCATGAGTGGGGACGCCATTCCTTCAAGTTCGGGGTTCAGTCGCATCGGCTTGGCCTGCACGAGAATTTCGCGCTTGCCGCAACCAGCGACGAGATTCTGGACGATCCTACAAATCCGGCTTCGCAGTTTCCCATCGACAACCCGTTCCTTTTTCAGGGCCGCCGCAACGGCTACGAAGTGGGAGGGTTTGCTCAGGACCGCATCCGCATTCGCCATCTCACGCTTGATCTCGGCCTTCGTCTCGACAAATACAGCTTGCTCGCCAAGAACGCCGCCGCCAGCCCCCGCGTAGGCGTCGCGTACTACTTCGAAAAAACCGGAACCGTAGTGCGAGCTTCCTACAACCGTATGTTCCAAACTCCGGCCATCGAAAACCTTCTTCTCGCGTCCGCACCCGAGGCTGCGGTATTTGTTCCTGGCGTCCGCTATGGTCCGGTCCCGCCGGAGTGGCAGAACGTGTACGAAGTCGGTCTCCAGCAACAGATCACCAAGCACGTCCGGCTGGACGTGACACGCTACGTCAAGAACGCTCGCAATTTTTCCGACGATGAGCAGTTCCTCGAAACCGGCATTGTTTTCCCGCTGACCATTGCTCGCGGCGACGTCCGCGGTCTCGAAGCCCGCTTGGACGTGCGCGCATACCACGGTCTTGGTGGCTACTTGAGCTATGCCAACTCCAAGGCGCTGGGAACCACGCCCGTCACCGGCGGCTTGCCCATCGGCTCGGGCCCGCAGCTCACTCCGAATGTGAAGTTTCCGGGCGATCAGGATGAGCGCAATGAAGGGCAGTTCGGCGTGACCTACGCCCATAAGTCCGGGTTCTGGACTGCTTTTACCGGTCGCTATGATAGTGGCGTTCCGTCTGAAGTCGATCCGAGTGACGCCACGAGCGGTGAAATCGACCCCCGCATCGTCCCCGAATTGGACTTCGACCGCGGCCGCATCAAGCCGCGCGCATTGTTTAACGCCGCAGGCGGGTACGAGTTGATGCGGGAATCTTCCCACCCCATCTCGTTGCAACTTAGCGTCAACAACATCACCGACCGGCTCTACCTCTATAATTTCCGCAGCATTTTCTCGGGGACACACGTGGGCCGCCCCCGCGAATTCACCGGACGGATTACGTTCCACTTCAAGGGACGGTAAAAAATTTGTTGGATGCCCTGCGAGTCTATACAGAGCAATGATTTAGCTCTGCTGCGACGCATTTGCCTAATGGTTTTCTCGCAGTTCATGCGACTACGGCAGCTCAGCAGCAAGCTGCAGCAGCCCACCAGAATGAAGTAACGGTGGACCAAAATGAGGTGCAACGAGTGGGCAGCAACGTATCCCGGTTGCCGAATCAGCAGTCGCTGGCGCCCCAGGACCAAGTGACAATCAGTCGGCCGCGCAAGCGAAGCAAGCGGCGTCAGTCGTGAATAAACATTACGGCGGTCACACGTAGGGAACTGGGGTAGCCGCGCATTCTTTCCGCCGGCTTCAGTCACAATTCTAGGGACGAGATCAGCGGAGCTACTTCGGAGGGTTTTCTGTTGACTGCAATTCGCGCGCATGGGCGAGAAGCTTTTTCAGCTTGCCTTCGATCGAGGCATCGCCGATGTGTTCTTCCTGAAGAATACCGTCTGCGTCAATTGTAAGGTGTTCGGAATCCGCTAAGCGCAAACCCCAGATACGAAAAAGCCAGGCGCTGTACCTCAACAATGAGCGCAAAATAGTACACATCTTCCCATCTACTATCGTCGGTAATAGATTGATTCTATTGACTTTATTCATTAAAGATTAACGCGTTCGCCGTGTCGTCGTAACAACACACGATTATCCTCGGGGCTCTTAAAAAACACGAATCTAAGGATGATCGGGTCCATGAAACATTTTCTTTCGCTTCTTCTGCTCTGTTCTTTTTTTTCATTCACAGCGTTGAGCCAAACCACCAAGAGTTCAATCGCCGGACGGGTTACAGACCCGGAGGGTGGTGTGCTCCAGGGCGTCGAACTGAAATTGCAGCCAGGAGATTCTTCCGTCACTTCGAATGATCGTGGCGAGTACACCATCACTGAAGTCGCGCCGGGCGATTACTCGCTCACAGCATCCTATGTAGGCTTCGCAACTTTCACTGCCAATGTATCGCTGATCGCCGGGCAGGTGACACACACTGACGTTGTTCTGATAGTCGCCGCGAGGAATGAAAAGATCATGGTGCGCGCCGAAGGTGGGTACGGCGAGGCGGAGGCCATCAACCACCAGCGCACTGCCGACAATATCGTTCAGGTGCTGCCATCGGTGGTCATTGGCAGCCTTCCTAACGCGAATGTTGGCGACGCCATTGGGCGGTTGCCCAGCATTACGCTTGACCGCGACGCCGGAGAAGCCCGCTACGTTCAAGTCCGCGGCACCGAACCCCGCCTCAACAACGTCACCATCAACGGCGTCACGCTTCCGTCGCCCGAGGGTACGGTGCGGCAAGTGAAGCTAGACGACATTCCAGCTAGCCTGTTTGATTCCATCGAGGTTCACAAGACATTGGCGGCCAATCAGGACGCCGACGCTATCGGTGGCACCGTGAATCTAAAGACCAAGACTGCAGGCGATGTTCCCACGGTGATGTTAGGCGGCATGGGCGGATATACACCCATTGAAGGCGGCCGCAATATGAACCAATTCACCTCCACTGTGGGCAAGCGCTTCGGTACCAGCAAGCGCTTCGGTGTACTGTTGGACGGCTCCTACGACTCGAATGGCCGAGGCATTGATGACATCGAACCCTCTGCCACTGCCTATCAGAATGGGGGCGCCATTGTTCCCGCCTACAGCAGTCTCAGTCTCCGCTCTTATCAGTACGACCGCACCCGCTACGGGATTGCCGGAGAAACGGATTACAAATTGGGCGAGGATTCCGACATCTACCTCCGCGGAATTTATTCGAATTTCAAGGAAATCTTTCACAAGTGGCAGTACACCCTAAAGGATAGTGTGGCTTCCGACGGTACCATCACCGGGGCGCCACCGACCGTGCAGTCTGCCAACTTCCGCCCTGATTTTGCCATCGGCAGTCTGCAAGCTGGCGGTAAACACGTTTTTGCTCACTCTTGGATGGCTTGGGACTTGGCCGTCTCACGCTCTAACGCGTTGGACACCATCGCCAATCCGCGCACAGACTTCCAACCGATTGGCGCTCTTAAGACTCTCACTTCTTGCAAGTACGATCCTGCAGCAACGACGAATCCCTATGAACCGCAATTCGATCCCTCTTGCACGGCCTCTGGGTCTCCCGTCTATGACCCCACGCTTTATTCGATGAAGGACTACATCACCGCTCATAGCAAAACCGCTCAGTTGAACCTGCAGGGATCAGCTTCGATGGCCCGCAACTATCACATGGGTTCGCACTTCTCCACCTTCGAATTCGGCGCCCGGGTCCGCAATGCTCACAAGTACCAAAATGCACTAGTCCAAACCTTCCTGCCGGTGGCGGGTACCGCGCCCCTGATGAGCGCTTTCCTCAGCAGTTACACTAACGACGACTATTACGACGGAAGCTACAAGTTTGGACCGTATACCGATTACGGTAAGATTGCGGCTTATTTCAGCTCCAGCCCGGCGGCGTTCACCATGAACCCCGGCGCCACTCACTTGGGATCCGATCCCAATAATTACAACC
The DNA here is from genome assembly GCA_964619065.1 of uncultured Acidobacteriaceae bacterium. Taxonomy (GTDB): domain Bacteria; phylum Acidobacteriota; class Terriglobia; order Terriglobales; family Acidobacteriaceae; genus JANXUC01. The sequence goes on from CAZUCC010000012.1 coordinate 18,899, forward strand.
TGATTGAACGCATCTCCGCCGGATACCTAATGAACACGGTCAACCTTGGACGCTTCCGCCTCCAGACGGGCGTACGTTTCGAGGGTACCCAGACTGACGTTCACGGCAACTACGTGGTGACTGATGCGACCGGCGCGTGGAGTTCGACGACGGCCAAGGAAACGAAGAATTCTTATCTCGATGCTATGCCGAGTATCCAACTGCGCTACGGTCTCACGAAGGATTCGGTTCTTCGTGCCGTGTACGGCCGCGGCATCGCCCGCCCCAACCCCTACGATCTCGTACCTTATATAACTCAAAATCAGCAGAACAACACAATTGGCATCGGTAATCCGAGCCTGAAACCGGAATACGCCAACAACTACGATCTGTTTTACGAGCATTACCTGAACCCGCTCGGCGTAATCGAGGCCGGCTTCTTCTATAAGGATCTGCACAATCCGATCTATCAATTCCAGACTCCGATTACCTCCGGAGATTTCGCGGGCTATCTGCAAACCCAGATGGCAAACGGTACCCGGTCGCACATTATGGGTGTAGAGATTTCCTATCGGCAGTACCTCACCTTTCTTCCTGGCACGCTACGAGGGCTGGGGATTGCCGCCAACTACAGTCACACCACTTCGCAGGCGGGGAGCTTGCCTTTGCGCTCGGATCGCCCAACCGTCCAGCGTCAAATTCCCAATGCCTGGAATATCAGCCCCACCTATGACCGCGGGCGTATCTCCATTCGCTTGGGTATGTCGTACAACGGCCCAGGCATTTACGCCTATAAGTTCAAAGACCTGAATCCCGATGGCACGCAGGTGGCGACGCTGCCGATCGGCGGTATCAAAGGCCCGGGCGGCGATCAGTACTACTATCCACACTTCCAAGTGGACGCGCAGGGCAGCGTTCGGATCGCTAAGGGCCTCTCTGCGATAGTTTCCGGTCTGAATCTCACCAACGAAGTATTTGGCTACTACAACGGCAGTCCGCAGTTCGTGGTGCAGCGTGAGTTCTACAAGCCCACGATCTCGGCCGGCCTCCGTTGGACGCTGAACGGAGAGAGATAGCAACTAGGGAGCCCTGAGTATACAGGAAGTTTGCAGTGGGGATTCCCCAGTGCGCTTCGTTCCATGACTGGACTCAGGTTTATTTTGAGCGACGTGCTAAGCACGTGGGCGAGGAGGCCCGGGAATACAAATGTCTGATAAAACAAACTCCGCAATTTTACTTTTGACTTTGCTCGCTGTCATAACAACGGCTACCACCGCCAGAGCCGCTGCTACTGCGCCACAGTTCAAAGTGCAACAAACGTGGCCGATCAGTGGCGATGACAAGTGGGACAACCTTACCCTAGATCCGCAAGCCCACCTTCTCTACATTTCTCGCGCCACATATGTGCACGTCGTGGATACAAACACCGGCAAGCTGGCGGGTGAGATCACAGGATTCAAGCACACTCACGGAGTCGCACTCGACGCTGTCGGCAAGTACGGCTACGTCAGCGACGGGGAGGCCAACCAGATCGTCGTTTTTGACCGTGCCTCGCGCCAGATCATCGCGAAGATCGATGCCCCTCAAGGTCCGGACTTCATCATTTTCGAACCCAAGACCGAACGCGTGCTGGCCTTCAACCACACCAGCTACGACGCCACCGTCATCGATACGAAAACCAACAAAGTGATCATGACGATTCCTCTTCCAGGAGAACCAGAAGGCGCACAGGCTAATGGCAAGGGCACGATCTTTCTGAATATCGAAACTGCACACATGATCGTCCGCATTGATGCGCAGGAGTTGAAAGTAACCGCGAAGTGGCCGCTCGCGCCCTGCGAACGCCCGACTGGCCTGGGCTTTGATCCTGATCACCAGCGCCTGTTCTCCGTGTGTGGAAACCAGAAGATGGCAATCGTGGATTCTGTGACTGGCAAGGTAGTTGCGACCGCTGCCATCGGCGCGCGGGCCGACGGAGCCGCGTATGACGCCAAACATGCCCTCGTCTTCAGTTCCAATGGAGAGGGCTCGTTGACCGTTCTTTCGCAGGAATCCAAGGACCGCTATGAACCGGTGCAGACTCTTCCGACCCGCGTCGGGGCAAGGACGATGGCACTCGATGCCGCCACCGGTACGCTCTACCTGGCAACAGCAGACTCTGGGCCAACGCCAGCCCCTACGGCCGATAACCCGAAGCCCAGATCGGCGATTGTGCCCAACACCTTCGTCGTGCTGAAGGTGGGACAGTAGAGGAGCCAGGAGCATACATAAAGCAACCATGTTCTTGTGGGCTTCAGTGTCAATTTAGAACATTGTAAAATTACGTCGAAGTTCTCTCTATCCGCCTGAAGTGGCAAAGGGTTAATTGGTCGACCCTGGCAGATGACTTTCGAACTTTGCTTTGGACACCCACTCCTTTTGAACCAACGCCTTCAGCGGGTTAGGATTGGACTAAATCAGATCGTCTCGCCATGGCGGACGATTTTCGAACCCGCCCCCGCGAGTTCACCGGACGAATTACGTTCCACTTCAAGGGACGGTAAAACGAGTTATTGGACCGTTTCCTCCGAGTTCCTATAGAGCAATGGTTCAGCTCTTCTTCAAACATCGCTAAAGATTCTTGACGGCCGGCCGATGGTAGGGATTAGAGGTGCTCTATGGCGATCGATGCAGTTCATGCAACTGCGGCAGTTCGGCAAGAAGCAGCGGCGGCACACCAAAACGAAGTAGCGGCCCACCAAAATGAAGCAGCAGCAAGTGGGCAGCAACGTATCCCAAGTGCGGCGCATCAGCAGTCGCCGATACCCCAGGACCAGGTGACCATCAGTCCCGCCGCGCAGGAGAAGCAAGCGTCGTCGGTTGGGGATAAGCATTACGGCGGTCACAAGTAGGCAACGCCGAGATCTGTATCCCTCTTTCAGGCCCATGCCACAACTCTAGGCACGGCCTTCTGCCTGTGTTTTTTGCCTGCTGCGCCTTCCGCTCATTCATCTCCCAGCCTTGAGACCCCCCCGTATCTGCTGAATTTCGATCTTTCTGCCGATAGATCTCAGGAGGATTCAACATGAAGTGGTTCTTGGATAGGAAGATAGGTACCAAACAAGTTCTTTCCTCCGTCGCCGTGCTCTCATTGACGGTTCTGCTCGGAATTTTCTCACTGGTCAAGCTGGCTGCGGTTCGGACCGTTACCGTGGACATCACGGAGCATAGAATTCCAGCCATGCAAAGCCTATCCGAACTGAAGGCGGGACTCTCCCAATATCGCATTTCAGAAATGTCCTACGTTTTTACGCAAGATGCAGGAGAACGCCAGATTCGCACCGCGAGCATGGAATCCGGAATGAATGAGGTGAAGAAGGGAGTAGCGGAATTCGAACCGCACATCGAGAGTCCAGACGAGCGAAAGATTTTTAACGCCATCCAGCAAGACATCGAGCAATGCAAAACGGAGACGCAGACAATTTTAATGTTCGTCCAAGACAAGAAGACCCCGGAAGCGATTTCCGCAGTACTGGGGGCTGCTCAAGCGAGCTACACGCAGGCCATGGATGACATCCAGGCAGAGGTAGATCTAAAAGTTAAGGGTGCGACGGATGCAAACCAGGCGGGCGGCAGGGTGTACAGAACTTCGCAGTGGTGGGTCGTGGGGACGATCGCTATCACCATTATTTTAGGTCTCTTCCTGGCGGTAGCCACTACCCGCTTGATCGCGGGACCCGTCCAGCAAGTGGCACAAGTCGCGCGCCAGATTGCCGCCGGAGACCTGACCCACGAAAACTTGACCATTCACACCGCTGACGAGATTGGTGAACTCGCCCACAGCATCAACGAAATGCAAGGGAATCTTCGCGAGATGATCGGCTCCGTCTCCGCCGGTGCTGAACGGATTGCGACAGCGAGCGAGCAGCTTGCTGCGAATGCTTCCGTGCAGGCGCAAGGTGCGGAGACACAGAAAGATCGCACGGATCAGGTCGCCATAGCGATGCGGGAGATGTCTTCAACGGTAATGCAGGTTGCCGAAAACTGTAACAAGGCTTCCCAAGCATCGCGGAAAGCCGCGGACGCTGCGCGCCAGGGTGGGACGATTGTCGAGGATACTCTGGTGAAAATGCGGGCCATCGCTGATTCGGTCGGGCAAACCGCGAATAAGTTGGAAGATCTGGGAAAGAGCAGCGACCAAATCGGCAGAATTATCGGTGTGATCGACGATATCGCAGACCAGACGAAGATGCTGGCGTTGAATGCGGCCATCGAAGCGGCTCGTGCTGGAGAACTCGGTCGAGGGTTCGCTGTAGTGGCGGATGAGGTGCGTAACCTGGCGGTGCGCACCAGCAATGCTACGAAAGAGATCACGCAGATGATCAAAGGTATCCAGTTGGAGACACATAGTGCGGTGGAAGCGATGCAATCGGGAACGCAGCAAGTGCAGCTCGGTGTGGAATCAACTACCCAGGCAGGCGCCTCTTTGCACGAGATCATCAAAAGCTCAGAGTCCGTCGGTAACATGGTAATGACCATTGCTACGGCCGCCACAGAACAGACCAGTGCGACGGAGGAGATCAATGCGAATATCGAGCAGATTGCCGGGATCACGCAGGGGACGACTTCGGGAGCGATAGAATCAGCCAAGGCGGTGCAGGAACTTTCCAGCCTCGCCATGGATCTGCAGTTGATCGTACGAAAGTTTAAAGTGAGTTGGACCGAGAAAGACTACCCGCAATCGGAGTCCTGGTTCAGCGACAGCGATCAGACGCAAGCCGAGCACCAGGATCGGGAACTCATCGAAATTTGATCCGGACTGCTTTGAAGAAGCTTCATTCAGAAGGCAGTGTGACGGTTAACTGCGCTCCGTCTATGAGTAAGTCGTAACATGCCACGCATCCTATAGAACAGAGCCTTATCAGTTCCAAGAGCGTGCCTACGCACTCTTGGAGAACACGCCCGACCAAATAGAAAGTAGCCACGTATTGCGTGATGGCCGTGTTGGAGAAGTCGGCTATCCCGACACCGGCCGTTGGTGGCATCATAGGGTGGCAAGCAGAGAGGTATTCTATGAGATTCATTTCGATTGTCCTGGGTGTGCTTCTACTCAGCGGGAGTGGGGTCTGGGGCGATGAGGGTCATCACCACACTCTCAGCGAGAAAGAAGTGGGTTCTGTGCATTTCGCAACTTCCTGTTTGGCGGTTGTCCAACCGGGGTTCCAGCATGCGGTCGCGCTGCTGCATTCCTTTCAATATGAACAGGCAAGGGCAGAGTTCAATGATGTTTCCAAACAAGATCTTCAGTGTGCCATGGCGCAGTGGGGCGTGGCCATGTCGCATTATCACGGCCTTTGGCACAATGGCGACATGGCTGCCGGCCGCGAGGCAGTCCACAAAGCTCAGGAAATAGCCTCTCGCAAGTCCGCGGCAACCGCTCGCGAACGCGCGTATATCGAAGCCCTGGTTGAAATCTACAAAGAGGACGGCAAGGACGAATACGCCCACGCTCAAGCCTTCGAACAAAAGATGGGAGAGGTGCAAGCTGCCTATCCCGACGATACCGAGGCTGCCATTTTCCATGCACTGACGCTCGACATCACGGCTCCCAAGACCGACAAGACCTTCGCAAACCAGCGCAAGTGCGGAGAGATTCTCGAGCCGATTTTTGCCAAGCAGCCGAACCATCCCGGCATCGCTCATTACATTATTCATTGCTATGACAACCCGGTTTTGGCAGAGCAGGGACTTGGCGCCGCCCGCAAGTATGCGACCATCGCCCCGGCGTCCGCGCACGCGAACCATATGCCCTCGCATTTATTCACCCGCGTGGGATCGTGGGAAGAATCCATTCATTCCAATTTGCGCTCCGCAGAACTCGCAGCCCACGCCGAGGCGACTTCCTCCAACGGCGAGGCGCGCGACCAGCGTTTGCACGCGATGGACTACCTGGAATACGCCTACCTCCAGAGTGGACGGGACAGCGATGCCAGATCAGTCCTCGATCAAATGAATTCGTTGCCGCCTGTTCCTGGACTTACGCTGACCGGCGACTATGCGCGAGCGGCTATCCCCGCCCGCTATGCGTTGGAGTTGGGCAAGTGGGACGAAGCGGCCAAGCTGCACCCAGTCGCCGACAGCGTCCCGTGGGCGGAGGCCATTAGTTGGATGGCGGTTGGCCTAGGATCTGCTCGTTCGAAGAGTCTTGATCGAGCGGCAGAAGCGGAACGGAACCTGGTGCGTCTACGCAACGTTGCTCAACCGAAGAATGCGTACTGGTCGAATCAAATCGAAGTGCAGCGCCGGGAGGTGGCAGCCTGGATTGCGCAGGCCTCGGGCAAGCCCGAAGACGCACTCGCCGGTATGCGCTCGGCCGCAGAACTTGAGGAGAGCATGGATAAAGATGCGGTAACGCCGGGAGCGGTGGTTCCTGCCCGCGAGTTGTTAGCGCAGTTGCTGCAGGCACAAGACAAGCCAGCGGACGCTTTCGCGGAGTACGAAAAATCTCTGCGGACGGCGCCTAACCGCTTCAACGCGCTTTGGGGAGCAGCTTCCACGGCCGAATCCGTCGGGAACACGAGCGCTGCTTCGAAGTACTTTCAAAAGCTGATTGAAGTCGGTGTCGGCTCAGAGCGCATTGAGCTTGAGACCGCACGCAAGAAAGCAGGAACGGTAGCGCGAAACTGAGATACTCCCGCAATGGCGATGTGGGATTGGATAAAGGCGGCCCAATGTCAGAGATTGAGGTAAGCGCAGTAGGGAGATGTGAAGCAGGTACGTCAGAGCGAATTGCAGTGCGTCGCGCGTCTGTGGATGACGCGAGGACAATTGCGAAACATCGGCGTTCCATGTTTCGCGACATGGGCTACAAGGATGAGGCGGCTCTGGATTCCATGGCGGCGAAGTTCCTGCCTTGGCTCGAAGCCAAAATGGCATCGGGCGAATACATGGCATGGCTCGCCGTTACAGCGGACGCGTCGGTCGTGGCAGGAGCGGGCCTGTGGCTGATGGACTGGCCTTCGCACATGGCAGGTTCAAGTTCCCGGCGGGGAAATATTCTGAATGTCTTCACGGAGCCGGAATTTCGCCGCCGGGGGCTAGCCCGCTGCCTAATGGAGGCAGCGCTCGAATGGTGCAGAGCCAACGGAATCGACCTAGTGATCCTGCACGCCAGCAATAACGGCCGCCAGCTCTACGAATCGATGGGCTTCCACACCAGCAACGAAATGCGGATCAAGCTGTGACGAGAAGCGGGCTGCTCGCAAGCTGTCCCCGGGCAGTGCCTCAGTTTGAACTGAGGCACTACCAAAGCCGCACATCATGCACCTTGACAACGGCTCCCTTTGAGCGCACTGTTGCGGGCACGTTGTCGAAGGCCTCAACCTAGCCTTGTACCTTCCCTTCCTAGGCTTTGGCTTTCGAAGTCATATTGGGCTAAGCACAAGTTCAGTGAAGAAGCACGTTACGTGGCGCACCGACGCGCGTCGGGCTTATGCTCGGAACGGCTTGGTGCGTGTCGATGTTGGGGGAGGGTCAACCCGAACTCAACAAAAAGCGCACACTTACCCTGAAATTTACAAAGGAGAACATCATGAGGCGAAGAAAGGCGTTCCTTGCATTATTCCTGTTGATGGCGATGGGGGCGGCAAGCGAGTTCGCTCAGGCAGCAAATCTTATTGTGAATTGCGACAAGAAAGAGAAGATTCACAAGGCGGTGAAGCTTCTGGCGGATAGTAATCCGCAAGGGCCGAACACGATAACTGTTTCAGGCGTCTGCCACGAGAACATATTGATTCAAGGCATGGATCGTCTGACGCTGATTACGAAGAAGGGCGCCTCAATCACGGATCGCTCCAACGGAAGCCTGGCGGTCGTGGATATTGAGGACTCGCAAAGGGTAACCCTGCAAGGATTCACCATCAACGGCGGGGCGCAGGGAATCCTATGCAGTACCGCCAGTCTCTGCTACCTGACTGGCAACACGATTCAGGGTCCTGGACGTTTCGGCGTAAATGTAGTGAGAAGCTCCCGCGCATTTCTGGAAAGCAATGTGATCCAGAACTGGGCCCGCGGGGCATTCATCGACCGTGGTGCGGAAGTGTTCAGCAGCAATGACATCATCCGAGGCAATGGGGGGTCAGCGATCGTGGTGATCAACCGGTCTTACTTCGAAACACTCAATTCCACTCTCGACAACAACGGTTTTGGCATCGAAGCGGGCGGAAGTGGCGTGTATCTCGCAGGCGGGACTGTCAGCGGCAATACCACCGATGGTGTAAGGGTCTTTGCCGCTTCCGAAGCGATATTTTCGGGGCCGACAATCACCGCCAACGGCGGGGTTGGTGTCAAGGTGAAAGACAGCTCCTTCGCAGCCTTCCTCGCGGCCAGCATAACGGGTAACCTGAGTGGCCTGGACGTAGACTGCGAGCCGCAATTTCCGATCGCGGCCTTTGTCGACCGGACGGGTGGTATTACAAACTGCGTTGAGCCTGCCAGCAGTTCGAAGCTTAAAGACGTGGAATAAAAAGCGAAGGCTGGGTATCCCCGCAAGTTCCTGAAAGGAAAAACCGAGAATTATTGGTCGGGGCGCGCGGATTTGAACCGCGGACCCCCTGCGCCCAAGGCAGGTGCGCTACCAGGCTGCGCAAACCTCAGGTTTTCCGTGCTTTTCCTCGAATTTGACCCCTTGATTTGGGGTCCCCTGAGGAAAACGCACATGCCCGGTTTTGAGCAGTTCATCCGCGAGCGGCAATTCCTGTCCAACGTCACACCGGCCACCGTTGCTTGGTACCGGGATAGCTTCAAGTGGCTTCCCAACCCGTCCCCTTCACAACAAGACCTGAAGGACGCCGTGCTACGGATGCGCGAGAAGGGAAGGAAAGCCACAGGCTGTAACGCGACCATCCGCGCCCTCAACTCCTATCTGAAGTGGTCCGGTTCGCCCCACAAGGTTCCGCCACTGAAAGAACCTCAGCTTGTGTTGCCCACGTTCACCCCGCAACAATTCCGGCAGCTTGTGACGTGGAGGCCCACGGCGCGGTGCCAGCGGCGGCTTCACCTGCTCACCCTGCTCTTGCTGGACACCGGATGCCGCATCACGGAGGCCCTCACCTTGCTTGTGCGGGACGTGGACATGGAAAATCTGCTCGTGACCCTGGACGGCAAGGGGCGCAAGCAGCGGGTGGTGCCGTTCTCGTTTGCGTTGCGGAAGGTGCTCCACCGATACGTCTCAGACTTTGACCGCAAGCCGGACCGGCTTTTGTTGGCTACGCGGAATGAAACACAGCTTGGGCGGCGGGTTATGCTCCGGGACGTGAAGCTGCTTTGCAGACGCATGGGCTTTGACCCGCCCGCCCGGACTCTGCACGCCTTCCGGCACACCTTTGCCGTGAACTACCTTCGCCGGGGTGGGTCCGTCTTCCATTTGCAGAAGGTCCTGGGGCATTCCACGCTGGAAATGACCCGGAGGTATGCGAACTTGATGACGGAGGATTTACAGGCGGTGCATGAGCGGGTGAGTTTGCTCAGCCGCTAAAAGTCCTCTTTGATTTTCGCTTCAAACCCGGCGAGAATATCAATCGTCTCTTTGATGAATATCGAAGGCACTATCAGTCCGAGCGACGGGTCCGCGTTCTGGATGACGGGCGCTTGTTGTGAGACGAGACCAAAGATTTTTTGATACGTTGTGCCAGTTTGGAACAGACCCTTGTACTCCCGATCCAGATAGGCGAAATAAACCGGGCCGCCACTGTTTCCCGGAAATACTCTAAAGTCGTAAGCCACGCCGCCAATTTTCTTCATCGGGAGGATGGGGTAAGACGCAATCCTGCCACTCCTGAGCACCGGGTAGCCATTTATTTGAATGCCCAACGGGAAACCTAAGCAGAGGAGTTCGTCTCCGGCGTGCAGCTTGATGTCTGAAAGAAACTCATCCGTCGCAAGCCAATTGATGCTGGTCACGCTGTTGTGGAGCTGCACAAAAATTGAATCAGCAGGTAGGTTAACGTCAATTGCAGCCACGTCCGCCGAAGGATGGATTGTATAGGTGTTCTTCCCGTTGGCCCGTATTTGGATCGGCCAAGGGAATACCTCCACGTCACCGGAAGCGGTGCGGCGTCTGAGTTTTAGTGTCGCGGTATCGCCTCTGATGTCATCAAAGACGTGTTTGGCCGTGATAAGAACGAACCGTCCCGCGTCCGAGTCCGGCTTGTTCTGACGAAGCATGATAAAGCACGTTCCCATGCGTTCTTGGTTCTCCTCTCCGGGCCTAGCAGAGGGTCCTTGGATGAGGAACGTTGATTCCATCAAGGTGGTGTTTATCTCAGGTGACTTGATGGCTATAGGCATTGGGCTAGTGGTAGGTTGCTGTGCCCATATAGGCACAGAAAGCAAGAGCGTAAAGAGAAGCGGCGTCTTTGACAAGTGGTTAACCTCAGGCCCGTGATGCTAATGATAGGTGAATAAAATGCGAAAGTCTAGCTAGTGGCAACGGGCAGAGGGTGGTACCTGAAAATCTTGAGCATGTCCGTAAGTAAGACCGCCGCAACTCTTTTTTTTACACACACACTAATTATCGAAGTAGGTAAAAATTACACTGTTTTGGCTAAGTCATTGAAAACACATGGCAGCACTCCGGGGTGGGTTTTGACCGGTGGGCAAGTCAATTTTGGCCCTCCAGGATGGCCCTAGAACGCACAGAATCGCCCGCTGTTGAAAAAACAGGGGGTAGTGGCTATCACCCTAGCCGGAAACGTCCCAATTTTGCCAGAACCTAGGTGCCGGGCACTTGCTTGCGCCACTCCTCGTAGACGAACTGCTTACCCTCAACCAACAAGGCGTAGAGCAGGCCGCGAATGACTTCGGCCCGCGTGCGGTGAATCTCCGAGCAGAACCCATCCAGCAACTCCACGGTATCGGGGTCCAACGCGGTGCTAACTACGACCTTCGGACTACTCATTGATCCTCCAAGTGTCACCACCTGCATCTCTCTAAGAGGGTGTATAAAAAATAAGATTCGATAGTAGTAGTAAGTAGTAGTAGGATCAATGACTTACCAGAAATGCCCTTTTCCGTTGCACCCTCTTATACGAAAAAAGGGGGGTCAAAACAGCCCGTTTTTGAACTAACTTGTTGACTGCAAAGCACTTACGACTGGTGACAAGTGTGGTGACAACACTGGTGACAGCAACATGAAATACCCGGATTCTCATGTAAGTGTATGAATATAAACAGCTTAATAAAGTGGTGACACCTACCCCGTTACAGCGGCCCTAATGCGCCTGCCTTGCGGGTCATAGCCGAGCACTTCAGCCATCACCCGAGACATGATGAACGCCTCAAGCCCACCCTCATCCCGTTCCACCACCACCTGCTTGGTGTTCTCCAGGTGGTCCAACGCCTCATACCACACGGGAATGGAGACACTCTCCGGCCCACGGTTGTAGTGGGTGGCCCGTTTCAAGTCCCGCACGCGGATGCGCCCGGCCTTCTTGACCGCCCGGAAAATCTTCTGGATGGACCGGCGTTTCCATTCTTGCTCCGTCATGGCTTCACCGTGCCTTCAGCGGCGGGAGTGGGCCATAGAAGCTATCCCTGAGGGCAACGGACACCGGCTGCTTGCGCCGGACGCGCTCACGCCGGGACACCGGCTTAGGTTTATGCGGTGTGGTGGGCTGCCACCCGCGCTCTATGGCGCAACCATCTGCCCACAATAGACGGCGGCCATACTCACCGGGGTGCGGGTCATTCGGGTTCAGCAAGGTGCCGAGTTCCACGTCCGGGCCGCCGGTCTTTCCCGGTTTACGCCGCTTGCGCATTTCAAAGAACCCGTTCAGGCTTGGGTGCAAGATGGCAATGACGCGAGCGTAGTACGACTGGAAAACGTCATTCATGGCGAACGGCTCGCCGGTTGCTTTCTTCTTGGTGAGGACCCACCGGGCGTATTCCCAAATGGACTTCACGGATGCGGCGGGCCACCCCATTGCCTGCACGTCATAAAGTTCCTGGACAATCAGGTCCAGGACGGCGGGGTTGTCATTGTGGAATTGCCGGAGCCGCTTCAGACGGGGGCTTAGTCCCCTCGTGCTCTCAATGTGCTGCAAGAGTTCGTTGACCGCGTCCATGTGAAGCCTCCAGGTCTAGCGATTCATTTTCCGAATTTGATATTTGACGTGATCCGCGAGTGTGTCCGCGTGCTTATCCAACACGCGCTTCATGCCATCAGCATCCAATGCTTGAACCGTGGGCGAGTGGTGAACATGGATGTTGTAAGTGTGGCCGCTCGCGCCGTCCGCCGATGCTTTGTTGAGGTTCTCCGTCATCCGTTTGGGCAGCACGGCCTCACCCGGCTCCAGGCGGGCGGGTACGATGTCCCCATTACCCACACCCGGAACAATACCGCCGCGCTCGTACCCCATCACTGTTGCGAAGGCCGCCGCACCCAGCAAAGGGGCCATCACAAGGTTGGTCGGGAACGGGAAGTGCGTACCGGCTAGGAACATCTCGCGTGCCGCCCGCGCCGCGTCATGCGGCTTGGTCATGTCATGGGCAAGTATGGCCTTCATGGCGTTCTGAATCATGCCGGACGCCACTTGGTCCCCAAGGCCAATCATGGCTTTGGAGAAGGATTCTTGACGCATCAGCACACTTGTCAGGCTGCTTGAAATGGCGTCATCCCTTCGCCGTGCAGCGGCAAGCAGCCGGGCATTGCGGTCTTCCTCCGCCCGAACCTTGAGCGCGGTGACTTGGTTCTCATGCGCCCGGTCCAGCTCAAGCTGCCGGTCATTGAGGGCCTTGAGTTTGTTCTCATATTCCTTGTCACTTCTGTCCAGGGCCACGCCCTGCTTTTGGAGTGCGTCCCGCTTAATGGCAAACTCCGCATCGGCAAGCCGCATTGCGCTGGCAAGGCGGGCTTGCTCACTATTGCGCATCGCGCTCAAGAGCAATTGGTCTTGCGTGCGTTGTAACGCAACGGACAACTCCCCCATCCGAAGTTCATGCTCGGCGGCTTCCTTGCCCGCCTCGGCTCGGAGTTTGGTCTGCTCATCGTCCATCTGCTTGGTTGTCTGTACCCGAGCGGTAAGTAGGCCCTTATAGAATCCCGTGTCTTGCAAGCCCTTGCTCTGCTCTTCCTTGATGGCGGCGTCAATGGCGGTGAGGCGTTCGCGGGACCCTTGCGCCGTGGCGTCAATCTTCATCCGCTCGGCTTCCTGTAGGTCAGACACCGCCCGCTTGTAGTTCTCTTCCCACGCCTTTTGCTCTTCCTCCAGGGCTTGCTTCTGTGCCTCTGCCTCAGCGCGGAACCGCTTATCGGCATCCGCACCAATCTTGTTGCCGGTGTCGGTGCGGGCATTGTCCTTCTCACCCGCCGCAAGTTGGTGGATAGCTTGCTGTGCTTGGTATTGGTCCCGGAGGGTTTTGACCAACACCTCTTGAGCGGCAATGGCGTCCTTGTCCCACTGTGCGCCCATGGCCTTGAGGGCGTTGGTTGCCTCAACGTTCTTGTTGTAATCGCCCTTCTGCCCGCCCTTCCATGATTCCGTAATCGTAGCCGCTTGTTGTTTTTGCAGGTCTAGAATCTTCTGCTCGCGGGCAATCGTCTCATCCAACAGCTTGTTGGCCCCGGCGTTGTCCCGCTTGGCAAGCAGGGAGTCATACTCAACCTTGAAACGCTCCAGGGAAGACTTGGCACCGGCAGACCCGGAGCCGAATTGGTACCAATGTTTCTCCATCTGCTTGAAGAGTTCGTCCGCCGCCTTAGAGATTGTTCCAAAGGCTTGCACTAGCTCATCCATGGACGTGTGGTCAATGAGTTCTAGCTGCTTGTGCAAGGCGGCAAGGTGGTTTTGGTTGAGTTCATCAGCCCGGATGCCCGCCTTGAGCAACTTGTCATTGAGACTGTTGAGCACGTTGGCGGTGGCCGTTCCAAAGTTGACTTGGGATTCTGTCAGCTTCTCCCCGGCTTCGCGCAACTTGGCTAGGTGCTCAAGCAAGAGCGTGGCACCCACGATGATGGCCAAGAACGGGAAGGCCGCTTCCATAGCGGCACTGACCGGGCCTAGCTGCGAGATGAAGCTAACCAAGGCGCGGGGCATCTTGACCCCGAACTCTTCGCCCAAAAGCATGACGCCGTGCCGGGCTTCGGTCATGTTGTAAGACACACCGTCGCTCATACCTTCGGACCCTTGCTTGATGTCGGTGAAGGCGTTGCGGGCGGCTCTTGCGGCATCACTCAGTCCAGATTGGAAGGTGGCTGTCTTTGTCTGAAGATCAACGGAGAGGGACCAAACAGGTTGGCTCATTTCTTCATGTCCTCTAGGCCCTCAGTAAGGGCTTGAAAGTATGTCTCTAACACTTGGTCCTGCACCGCACGGGCTGAGTTCTCTAGCCAATGCAGGGCCGGTGTATGCACCGTGCCAAACTCTTGGAACATCCCGTAGAAGGCTTCCGAGCTAGGACCCACGCGGACCGTGAGTGCCCCGTCAGAAGTTACCGTCTGCCGGTGCTCTTCTAGCTCCAGGTTGCCGGTCAATTGCGGGGCAAACGCCTTGGCGGAATCCAAGAGTGGTTTTGTGGCCTTGAACTCCACCGAGCGCAAGAACTTCTTTACCGCCCGCTTCGCGCCGTTGGTAAAGGCTTCCTCTAGCTCTTCCAAGCCCTCAATCTTGGTCACGATGGTTACGTCCAGGTCTGCCACGGTATAACCTCAAAGTGAAATAAGGACCGGTGTCACCCCCACACCGGCCCTATGTTTTCCAGCGATTTTCAGGACGTGGCACGCTGGCAACCACGGCTAGCTCTTCCGATCACGGGGTTAGAACCCCGGCAAGGGTGTGCGGCCCCGTGATCTACCGTCTAACTCGGCTATGAATTGCTCCGCACGAACGTCAATGTTTGCGGGCCGTCCACCCCACGGCCCGGCTTGGTTTAGCTGTGGAGCGTGATGGCCTGGATTGCCTCAGACCGGCGCACACGGCCATCTGTACGGCGATAAGCCAACAGGATGACCTGCCCTTCGGTGGCCTTGGGTTGGTCAAGAATCTTCACATTGATTCCTGAGCCTCCACGGTCACCGATGATGTAGCCCAATTTGAAATTCCCAAAAAGGACTGGGGTTGCAGCGGCGGCAATCACGGGCATGGAACTATCGAACGTGACGGGGTACCCGTGGAGGTAATCCTGCCCGTTCTCGCGTGTCCATACCGGAGCAAACAGGTTGGCCGCCATCTGAGCCTTGCGGATGACCGCGCCGGTTGCCCGAGACATCAGCCAACCCGCGCCGGGGTGATACGCGCCGTTCAACTTGCCCAATACGTCAAACGTACTGGCAAGCAGCTCGCTCGCGTAGTTGTCCGATCCCACGAGAACTCCCGTGACGCCGGTGCCGGTGTTCCCAATCAAGCCTTGTGCCTGCCCGGTGCCCGTTCCGTTCACGTAAAGATTGGCTTCATACATCTGGAGGGCCAAGGTCAAGTCCGTGACCGCGAACTGTTGGAAGCTGGGAACGTCTTGCAGAATTTCCCAACTGCATGTGTGGGCGATGCCCGCCATAAACGCGGACAGTGTGAACTGCTCCAGTGTGGGATCAGATTCAGTGAAGAAATTGTCTGACCCGCCCGATTCCGCCTTGCCCGCTGCCGTTCCAAAAGAAGCGGCTCGCGGAACCTTGATGTCAGTAGCCGTTGGAACCACTTGGGCAATGGACCGGACTCCCATCTCATTGGGCGCGAGTGGGATCACCTCCCCGGACACGATGACCGGAACGGTGTAGCCACCGGCAGGTCCCGAGCCTTCGTACAAGGCCGCGCCTACCTGTTGTCCACGGGTTCCGATCCAAGTATGGAAATCGTTGTAGTAGTCCTCAGAGAGAACCACCGGCGCGTCGGGTGTACGTGCGTGTCGGAGGTTCCCGCCAGCGGGAACAAGCTGCCCATTGGTAAAGAACTGTTGCATTGTGCTCTGTTTCTGTCGTTTGGCAATCAACGGCGTCAGAGCGTCTACCGCCGTCATTGCCGTGTCGTATTCCTGTTGTTCCGAATCCGTGAGTTTGCGGTTGGCAGCATCAGCGGCATTCATAATGTTCTCTGCCTTGTTAAGCGCAAAAGCGCGGTCACTTTGCATGTCACAAAGTCTTTGCATTCTTACCATGTAAACAACCTCGTTTTAGGTCCAGTGGACCGGATTGTGCTTCGCCCTTTCGGCCATGCGCATGACCGTTCCGGGTACACCCGCACCTACCGTCCCCGCTGTGGAGGCAGCTAGCGCGGCAGACCCGATGCCTTTCCATCGGGCAGCACTTAAACTGTTGGCCCGTTTAACGGCACGGGCCGGTGCCGTGGGCTAACGCCCAAACTCAGTTCATGCCCTTTCGCGGGTCCGGCAAGGCCGCGAGCCGCTTAAGCCAATCCAGGGAGTCACCCGCGCTCTTCTGTGCCGGGCCGTATGTGCGGTAGAGGTATTTCCCAAATGTTGCGGAGGAGGCAAGCATGACCGCCGCCGCGTCCGCGCCCGGTTGGGCAGCGTAATCCACAACCTCACCGTTCATGCCCCACACACCGGCGAAAATGAACTGGCGCTCGCGGGCTTCATCGAGGACCGCTTGGTCCAGCGGGTTGCCGTCTAGCTCAACGAGAACGTGCTCTTTCGTTGACGGGCTGCCTAGCACGCCAAAGACGCATTGGTGGTTGGTCTTCCAGATAAGTTGTTCGATTGGATCATCCATAAAAAGCCCTCCAGCTTGGTGCCGGTGGGCTTAGAATGGAAAAAGCCCTACCGTGATACCTAACCCGTGTCCGTTTTGGCTACCCGGCATCGGGGCGTTGACGCGCTCCGGTGCCTTCTTGTTTCTACTTTTTCTCAATCCCGGCAGTTTCTAGCGCAAGTCTCTTGTGCGCGGCCACAAACCGCCCCTGCTCATCTGGATCGGACACAAACAGCGTCCCGAATGAAACATCTTCCAAGTCACGGCGTTCCGTGTCCGGATCGTGCTGAAGGAACGACAGGCCGAGGAAAATCGGATTGCTCAAGCCCATCACGTCCGCCACGAATCCGGGCGTACGCCTTTCCGAGAACAAGATGACTCGCGCAAGCGCGGAATCTCCGGGCACGTAGTAGGCGAGCGCTAGATTGATACGCGGGGTCTTACAGCCCGCTTCGCGGGCGATTTGAATAAAGCGGTCAAACAGCCCCAAGGTGCGCGAGATTGCGCCTAGTTTCGTGAGATTGAGGGCCTGCGCCTTGCGGGGCAGTTCGCTCTTAAACCGCGCTCGGGCAATTTGCGCCGGGGTCATCGCATCGAATAATGGGTTGCTGTGCTGCTTGTCCGGTTCTGGCTTAGTGACTACCATGTTGTTATATTCGCGCAAGCGGTTCTTATTGTCAACAACTATTCCACTACATACTAAGTGGTCTAGCGCAGGTAGCGCGAGCGGTGTTCTTTTTGGAAGCGAGAAATGGAATCGGGAAATGGAAGCTAAACTATTGATTACGAAAGACTTGTTGACATTTCTTGCCCGCCAATTTAGCCTCCAATTTGTGGGCATGGGAGGCCCTCAAGCATGGCGAAAAAGATTCCGCTCGTTAGGCGCGTGTCAGTGCTCACGGAAATGAAGCGCATCCGCAAGCAAGTGAAGCCGGAAGACCGGTCCTACTTTGATTGGGCAATGGGCTTTGCCAAGTACGGGATGGAGGTGCAGACCGAGCAGGACGATGTATGCAGACTGCACCGCATGTTTGCCCTGGAGGACCCACGGAGCCTTCAGTAAACAGAACAACTGCTTATGATGGTGGGGTTTCGTCCTTTGCATCGCGCTTCTCGATCTGTGCGCGGGCCGACTCCGGCAGTTTGGCATACAAGGCTTCAATGTGCTTTGGACCAGAGATTCTGTCTTCAACGATGATGTTAACTAGGTCGAACAGTGTCAACGCCATCGCAGTATCGTCACGAACGTCCAAGACACCGGGATGCACTTGGTTGTTGCCTACCACTCGCACAATGTCTAGAGATTGCCGAATGCGAGCGGGCAAACCCTGCTCAACCAGCTTCCCGATGTCGGCATTGAGGTTCTTTCCAGGTTGACCGAGTTCGATGCAGATTTTCTGTATAGCCAACCTCAAAAGAGCGGCGCTGCTTCGCGGGGACTTTTGATACACCGACCGAGCCTCTTCGTAATCCTCTTTGATTTTCTCCGGCATGTCGGCGTGGGCAGCCGGTGCGGCTATCGTCTCCGGGTGTACGAGCCTGCCGTTGAGCCATACCGAGAATTTGTTGCAATGCTCACACACCGCCACCACGAAGTTGGGAATCTGCACATGGACCCGCTGATTCTGAGGATTATGCTGAAGCCAGAACAGTGGTGTCCAAGTCTGCTTGGCGAATGCGCCACAGTCTGAATAGAGGCAATTGAAACTAGTTGAGCTAAACTCTGCCGGTTTGTACTTCATATGACTTAGAGTCTATCGCTTCCGTTCCAGTAGTGCAAAAGCAGCGCGGACCGCAAAAAGAGTTGCGCGTTTGACCCCCTGCCTATACTATTCGCAGCGGAGTGAAAAGCACGTAACCCCTGTGTTTTGAATTGGTCGGGGCGCGCGGATTTGAACCGCGGACCCCCTGCGCCCAAGGCAGGTGCGCTACCAGGCTGCGCTACGCCCCGACATTCCGTGGAATCCCTGCAATTATAAACGACACCCCGCAGTTCACTCGCCTCGCGCACATCTTCGCTAGTGGTGCAGTTTGGATATTTCTGCAAAATTGTCATTCCGAAGCGCGGCAGTAGCGCGCGAGGAATCTGCTCTTTTACTGCCAGGAGCAGTTCACTCGCCGATCGACCGGGTTCGGAATGACAGAGCCAGAGCAGTGTATTTAAGAAACGGCACCACTACCCACATCTTGGTATGTCAATGCCTCTTGCGTCAGCCCTCGCGTCAATCCTCCGCAACGGTATAATAGTGGGATTCATGCAGCGACGTTACGCACTCGTGGCCTATGTCACGAACCCTATTGGTAAGTTTGTGGAGGCCCTTCGACGGGAGCTGCATCCCGCCCTGCCGCACTCCGACGCGCATTTGACGATTCTTCCGCCCCGTTGTTTGCTCGGCAGCGAGACCGAGGCCCTGACTGCTCTGCAGGCCTTGTGCAGCCAGAGCAACTCTTTCCCTGTTCTCCTCGGTGATGTGGATACGTTTCTTCCGGGCACCCCAACGGTATTTGTTCGCGTCGAAGACGGTGCGGAGGACATGCGGGCATTGCATGTAATCTTGAATTCCGGGGCGCTTGCATCCTGCGAGACATGGCCCTACGAACCCCACCTGACCATCGTTAAGATGGAAACCTCCGCCGCCGCGCAGTCGGCTCTTACGATCTCGCGCTCGCGCTGGGAGGGTTACCAAGGTACAAGACGCGTCCAAGTTACCGAGCTAGCCTTTGTACGGGAAGAGGACAATGGCACGTGGACTGACTTGGGCCATATCCCCCTATCCCTTCAGCTGACACACCGCTAATTCCCCGCAATTTCCAGAGCAGCAGCCGGAATGCCGCGAGTGGCGGGGCTTTCCATGCCACGGCTGCACCAAAGGTCATGAACGTTTTCCATGTTGCATGACAGGAACCTTGGACGCTACATAGAGGTGGGCACCGAGTGTCCACGAGTTTCTGTTCCGCAGGAGGTGCGATCGATGCAGATCGGGGTCTACGGCTCCGGCTATCTGGGTACGGTGGTTTCCGCGTGCCTCGCGGATTTCGGCTCGCCCGTCTCCTGCTGTCACGAGGATAGCTCGCGAATGGTGGAAATGTCGCAAGGCAAAGTTCCGTTCCACGAAAAGAACCTCGCCGACATGATTCGCCGCAATGTGCGCTCCGGCCGTTTGTCCTATTCCACGGACGTAGAAGCCTTTTCCCGGAAAGCCCAGATCATTTTTCTGGCCGAAGATTCCAGCCAGCACCTCATTAGCCTGTGCCGCCGCATCGCCGCCGCCAGCCAAAAACCTCCCACTCTGGTCATTATGACGCCAGGCCCCGTCGGGACGGGAGTGGCGATGGAGGCCGCTCTCAAAGAAGCGGCACTCAAAGCGACGCTAGTCACGCAGCCCACTTTTTTCACCGCCGGCTGTGCGGTGGAAGATTTCAACTGGCCCGACCGCATCGTGCTCGGGACGTCGTCATCGGAGGCCGTGCTGGCGCTCAAGCAGGTATACCACCCGCTGGTCATGCGGGGTGTACCCGTCATTGTCACCAATCACGAGACTGTCGAACTGTTACGAGTGGCCACCACTGCGTTTCTCGCCACCAAAATTTCCTTCATCAATGAGATTGCGAATCTCTGTGAACGCGTCAATGCCGACGCGGTCAATCTTTCGCTCGCCCTCGGTCTGGACAAAAAAATTGCTCCTCGCTGCCTGCAGCCTGGAGCCGGCATGGGCGGACTGTTTGCAGAAACCGATATGGATTCGCTCGGCCAGCTGGCTCGCGAAAATGGCATTGTCATGAAAGTGCTGAGCGCGGCCCGGGAAGTGAATGGAGATCTGACCGATCATTTGATCCGGAAAATTTCCACGGCCATGCAGTCCATCGAAGGCAAGCAAGTGGGCATTCTCGGGCTGGCTTTCAAGCCCAATACCAACGACGTGGAGGGATCTTCCGCGCTCCGGCTCGTGGAATCGCTGGTGGCTCAGGGAGCTAAGGTGCGTGCCTATGATCCCGTGGCGATACCCAATGCCAGGCGGCATCTCAACGGCCAGGTGCACTATTGCGATTCCGCGTACTCCGCGGTGGAAGGCGCTGACGCTCTGGTGGTGGGCACGGCTTGGCCCGAATTTCGGTCTCTGGATTTCGACCGCATCAAGCACTTGGTCAAGCGGGCCGTGATCGTCGATACCAAGAACCTGCTCGATGGAACCCGTATGCGCGCCATGGGTTTCGAGTATGTCGGCGTCGGCCGTCGCGCGGTTGCCCAAGTCCGCACTGCCACCGCCTCATAACAGCAGATTCAATCGGCTGGTATGTTTGAAGGGCACCTCTTCCGGTGTGCCGTATCCAATCAAAAAGAGATCGGGGCTTTAGTCCTGAGGTGCGTCACCGACATCTTCCGCTGCTATAATCTTGGGACGCGGTGGGAGTAGCTCAATCGGTAGAGCTCCGGTCTGTGGCACCGGCTGTTGCGGGTTCAAGTCCCGTCTCCCACCCCATGAAATTTACGCTGTAGCCTTCTCCGCCAGCTCTGCTTTCAGCGCTTTCCTCAGCTTTTCCCGCGCCGGTGCGCTGAGCTTCTCTCCTCCCGAGGTCAAATAAAACACGTCAATCGCCATCTGTCCCTCGGTGTCAATCAGCGCAATCTCGATGTTGCACTTCTGCTCCGCCAGTTGCGAACCCATGGCGTAAAGCAGTCCGGGGCGGTCCTGCGCAATCACTTCCAGAAGCGTGCTGTGGGTGGAGCACTCATTGTCGAATTCAATGCGCGTGGCTACCTGTACCTTCTGCACGCGGTTCTTGTCGACCCGTTTGCGGCTGCGCATCAGGGTTTCCAGCGGGACTTCGCCGCCCAGCACGTCGAGCAGGCTGCGTTGGAAGCGCTCCCATTCAGGCATGTTCAGCTCCAGGGTGCGAAAAGGATCGGTGAAGTGCAGCGTGTCTACCACCACGCCGGCGGCATTCGAAAACGCGCTGGCCTTCACGATGTTCATGCCCCATCCCGCCAGCACGCCGGCAATGGTCGCGAACAGTGCCGGACGGTCCTTGGTGACCACGTTCAGCTCGTACCATTGCCGTCCGCGTTCCGAGCGGATCTGCACCGGATACTGATTCAGCTTCCCGACCATCTCCACGTGCCGCAGCACAGCCTCCGCGGAAAACGTGCGCAGGTAGCGCTCGGGCAGTCCATCGAGAAAGTCCTTGAGACGTTTGCCCAGCGACGGCGCCAGCAAGCGGATGCGCGCCAATCGATCTTCGTTGGTATTCGTATCCGTGCCCAGCCTGCGATCCGCGTGTTTGTTGAGATAGTTGGCCGCCCCCATATAGAGCTGATATATGTTCTCCGCTTTCCAGGGGGTGAGCGCTTCCGGATTCACGGCCTTGATATCGGCATAGGTCATCAGGCACAGCATTTTCAGCCGCTCGGGAGTGCCGATCTTCTCCGCGAAGACCTGGACATTTTGCGGATCGAACACATCGCGGCGTAAAGCTGCGGACATGTCGAGGTGGGCGCCGATCAAGAACAGCACCGCCTCCTGGTCGGCGGGCTCCAGGTCCAGCCGTGTCAGACAGCTCCTGGCCGCTTGCAGGCTGGTTTCCACGTGGCTCTCTCCCGGCATGCCTTTGCCTGTGTCATGCAGCAGAAGCGCGAGGTAGAGCAATTCTGGTTGTTCCAGTTCCTCTAGCAATACCGCGAAATGTTTATCCCACGCGCCCTGCGCGCGTGCGAGATTGTGCAAATGCTCAATCGTAAGGAAGGAGTGCTCATCGACCGTGTAGCGATGGTAAAAATCACGAATCACCAGAGCGTCGATGGGAGCAAATTCCGGCAAGAGCAGCGTCAGCAACCGTAGTGCGTGCATGGTGCGCAGAGCGTCGGCAGCCTGCGGCTCCAGCAGAATGTCGCGTAGCTTGCGCCACACCGCTGCCCCTTGCGGGGGAGAAAGCGCCAGTTGCGGCAGGACCTGCTCAATTCGGCGCGCGGTGGTCGCGCTCAAGCGCAAGCCGTGATGAGCCATGAACTGAAACACACGCAGCACAAACTCGGCATCTTGCACCGCGGAAGCCTGTTGCAGATAGATAAGACCGTCCACCACGGAAAAGTCTGAGTTGGAAACGCGCGAGCGCCAGCTTTGAAATTGCCGCAAAAGTGACGACCTTGCTGCTGGAATCTCATCGAGAAGCTGCGTGGCCATTCCGTGGATCGACCGTGCGTGGCGGAAATACGTTCGCATCCACTCCGCCGCCGTCACCGGCTTCTCGCTTTCTAAGCCGATCCCTCGTGTCGCCGCTTCCTCCTGCGCTTCCCACGTCAGCGTATTGTCGTCGCGATTGTGCCGGAAGTGCAGGAAGCAGCGCACGGATAGCAAGAACTCGTGCGCCCGCTCGAAAGCTCCCCGCATCGGCGCGGGCAAAAGCGCGCGCTCCTCAGGCCAGCGCCGTAGCTGATCCATCGTCGAGATCAGGGCGAGCCAATTCACCAGGTTGTAGTCTCGCAGTCCGCCTGGTCCGTCTTTCATGTTCGGCTCCAGGTGAAACACAGTGTTGCCAAACTTTCCGTAACGCGAACGCGTAATCTCTGAAAGCCGCTCCACCAAAGGCTGGTATTCACGCATCACCAGCTTCGGAACCAGCTTCTCCCGCAAGCGCTCGAAAAGTTCGTGGTCTCCCGCCAAATAGCGGCAGTCGAGCAGGGAAATGGGAAACTCCGGATTATCGCGGTCAAACTTTTCGCATTCGGCGAGCGTGCGCGTAGCGGGACTGAGCCGCAGCCGCAGATCCCAAATCTCTTGTGAGAAGCGGCGGATTTTGTCGCGGAATTCGCCCTCCGACCATCCACCATCGTGCAAGAAAAGCAGATCCACATCCGATTGCGGCAGCAACATGCCACGCCCGTAGCCGCCGAGCGCTACCAGGGCAAACTTCCCCGGACCACCTTCCTCGGCGGAAATGAACTCCCTCCACAACCTTTGGCAAAGGCTATCGACCAGCCTTGCCCGTCCCCGTGCTGTAACTACGCCATCGCGCGATGCCGCAAAGTCCTGCTGCAGGCGTGCCGAGCCATCCGTATACAAAGATCGCAGTTCGTGGCTGAGCGAAGGTAGAGAACTCACAGTGGTCATCCTAGGGCGCCTCAACAGGCATTGGATTGAGGGAGATACAGACGGCCTAGGTTCACTCTACGAGGGGTCGCGGCTTAAGGGAAATCGAAACAATCTATCGTGCCGATCAGGCGATCTTATGCCCAGAAGTAGGCTTGTAACTATCTAAAAACATTGCACTAGCGTCGTTCTTGCAGTTACTCATTTCCGGAGTGCTTCCCATCTCCAGTCCAAGGCACTAGATCGCGCCGCTTTACGGGAGACGAGAGGACCACTGAGGTTGAAGTCGTACCGAACGGCGTGAGCCGATCAATCAGCGATTCCAGGTGCTGCACCGACCGCACTGCCACCTTCATAATGAACGAGTCTCCGCCCGTACCGCGATGGCACTCCAGTACTTCAGGAGAATCCTTGACCACGGCCGCCACCTTCGCGAAGACATCACCCACCACACTCATGCGGATGAGCGCCAACACGGGCAGACCCATCCTGGGGGCACTCACTTCCGCGTGGTAGCCCAGAATGATGCCCGCGTCTTCCAGCTTGCGGATACGCTCAATCACCGCCGGGGTCGTCAATCGGACTCGCCGTGCCAGTTCGGCAAAGCTCAGCCGCCCATGTTGTTGCAGATGATGGAGCAGCTTGCGGTCAACGTCATCTAAACGTAACTCACGTTGTAATGTCTCTGCCATGATTAACTTTATAAAATATGTGATATTTCAGCAATATCTTTAATTCAACCATTCCACTCTGCTGCATTCCACGCGAAAATCAAGAATACTAGGAAAAAGGTGACAAGCAATGCAGAACCCCCTCAAGCTCAAGCGCATACACCACATCGAACTCTGGGTTGGCAACGCCAAACAGGCGGCGTTCTACTACCGCAAGGCGTTCGGCTTTTCGCAGGCAGGTTACTCGGGGCTGGAGACTGGAGAGCGCACGCAAACCTCGTATGCCATGTCGCAAGGTAAAGCAAACATGGTACTTACATCGCCATTGACACTCGACCACGCGGCTGTCGAATTCATGAAGAAGCATGGCGACGGCGTACGTGATATTGCCCTGGAAGTGCCGGACGCCGAATCTGCTTTTCAGGAAGCGGTCAGGCGTGGCGCCAAGCCGTTTCATGAACCCAAGATCGTCGAGGACGAGTATGGCAAGATTCATCGCGCGGCCGTCCACACTTACGGCGACGTGATTCATTCTCTGATTTCTTTTCAGGACTATAAGGGACCGTTCTTACCGGGCTATAGCGCCACGCCGCTTGCGGCGGAGAGCACCGGGATCCTGCGCATCGATCACATTGTGGGCAACGTCGAGTTGGGAAAGATGAAAGAGTGGGCGAACTGGTATTCCGATGTGTTCGGCTTCCAGCGCTATCTGACTTTTGACGATAAAGATATTTCCACGGAATACAGCGCATTGATGAGCATCGTTATGTCGGACGATTCGCACTCAGTGAAGTTTCCGATTAACGAGCCGGCGAACGGGCGTAACAAGAGCCAAATCCAGGAGTATTTGGACTGCAACTCGGGCCCTGGCGTGCAGCATGTGGCACTGGCCTGCAAGGATGTGGCGGATACGGTTTCGAAACTGCGGGGGAATGGCATCGATTTTCTCGGTGTGCCTGGTAGCTATTATGACGCGCTTCCGGAGCGTATCGGCGATATCCTGACGCCGGAAGAAGAACGAAACGTGCGCGAGCTCGGCATCTTAGTGGACAAGGACGAGGAAGGCTATCTCCTGCAAATTTTCACCAAGCCCGTCGAGGATCGCCCTACGTTGTTTTATGAGATCATCGAGCGCCGAGGCAGTCGCGGCTTCGGCAAAGGCAATTTCAAGGCGTTGTTCGAATCGATTGAGCGCGAGCAGGCGCTGCGGGGCAATCTGTAATTCACGAGAACGTGGACACCATGGGAAACCAGAATCAAGCTGTGCGTTACCAGTCCGGGTTCGGCAATGAGTTTGCCACGGAAGCAGTTGCGAAGGCTCTCCCGGTTGGCCAGAACTCGCCGCAGAAGCATCCACTCGGTCTGTATGCGGAACAACTGAGTGGCACGCCTTTTACTGCGCCGCGCGGGACCAACCGCCGGGCCTGGTTGTACCGCCTGCGCCCCTCGGTCGTGCACAAACCTTACACTCCGATCTCCGGCATGGGGCTGTTGCGGTCTTCGCCTTTTGAGGAGGTGCCCGCCACTCCGAATCAATTGCGCTGGAGCCCATTCGAGATTCCGAAAGAGCCCACGGACTTTGTGCAGGGCATCCGCACTCTCGGCGGTAATGGAGATTTCCAGACGCATACCGGCTTCGCCATCCACGTCTATGTTGCGAACCAGTCCATGACGGACAGCTTCTTCCACAACGCCGACGGAGAAATGCTAATTGTCCCGCAACTTGGCCGCCTGCGTGTGATTACGGAGATGGGCGTGATCGAGGCCGGTGCTTGTGAGATTTGCGTGATCCAGCGCGGCATCAAGTTTCGTGTCGAGCTGCCCGACGGCAAGGCGCGCGGCTATATCTGCGAGAACTACGGTGCTCTGCTGCGCTTGCCCGATCTTGGACCGATTGGAGCCAATGGCCTCGCCAACCCGCGCGATTTCCTGACCCCTGTCGCTGCGTTCGAGGATCGCGAAGGCCGTTACGAGGTCATCAACAAATTTCAAGGCCGCCTATGGTCCGCGGAGTACGATCACTCGCCGCTTGACGTTGTGGCCTGGCATGGCAATTACGCTCCCTATAAGTACGATCTCAACCGATTCAATACCATCGGTTCCATCAGCTTCGACCATCCGGACCCGTCGATTTTTACCGTGTTGACGTCGCCGTCGGAGATTGCGGGTACAGCGAACATCGACCTTGCAGTTTTTACGCCGCGGTGGCTGGTGGCCGAACACACGTTCCGTCCGCCATGGTTCCACCGCAACTTCATGAACGAGTTCATGGGCCTGATTACCGGCGAATACGATGCAAAGGCCGAAGGTTTTGCCCCCGGCGGCGCCAGCCTGCACAACTGTATGGCAGGCCATGGACCGGACGCTTCTACGTACGAGCAAGCCACCAGCGCAGACCTCAAGCCAGTGCATCTGACCGACACCATGGCCTTCATGTTCGAGACCCGTTACGTGGTTCGACCCACAAAATACGCGATGGATACGACCGAACTGCAGGGCGAATATTTTGAATGCTGGCAAGGACTGAAAAAGCATTACATCCCGAAGGAGTAAAACCTTGAAGCCGGCATTAAGGCCTATGGTCGCAGCACCCGCGAGGTCGAGTTCTCTTCCGGAGAAAGTTCCGGCTGCCCTCCGTGCGTTGCTGAGCGGCCTCGTCGACTATGCAGGTATGTTTCCGCCGGCCAAGCTGTCCCTCGAAGAAGCTGCCGGTAACTTTGTTCGTTATGCGCGTGGTCCGCACGCGTGGCTGCTGGGAAAATTTATTGTTCCCGCCGTCCAGCTTGGGGCGCTTCGCGCCTTCTTGGCACGGAATCCGGAAGCGCAAGGGCTCACATGTTCACTCTCGGTGCTGCTCGGTTCGGAGCCGTTACACGATGCCGAACTAATTCGAGCGGCACTGGCGGAAAGTGCAAGAAAGGCGCGTCCCTTCTCAATCGACGCGGTTGAATTTCGTCCCGGTTCCACCGCCATGGTGGCCGGGCTCTCTGCTGCGCTTCCGCAAGGTCCTTCCGTATTTTGCGAAGTTCCACCCATGGAAGACATGCCGGTCTGGCTCGCTGCCCTCCGCGAGACCGGGCGGTTCGCTAAAATTCGCACGGGCGGGCTCACCCCAGAGTCGTTCCCGCCCTCGGCGGCCGTCGCCGAGTTCCTCGTGCAGTGTAAGGCGCACGGTATCGCCTTCAAAGCGACGGCTGGACTGCATCATCCCGTGCGCTCGGAGCATCCGTTGACCTATGAACCGAACAGCGTCTGTGGCGTGATGCACGGATTTCTGAATGTTTTCCTGGGTGCGGCGTTGCTGGAACGCGGAATCACGAAAGATCAGCTCATTCAGATTCTCGACGATACCCAGGCTACCGATTTCCACTTCTCCGGAGAGTTCGCACATTGGAATAAATTGCTCATCAAGGAAACTGACCTCGCCGGAACACGCCAGCACTTTGCTATTTCTTTCGGCTCGTGTTCTTTCGAGGAGCCCATCGCGGATCTGCAAAAACTTGGCCTCTTATAACTAACCTCCCTCTTATGACCATTGAGCTCAACGAAACTCACGACCCAAGCCAGAGAAGCTGGGTCGAATCAGCCAACCTGCCGGAAACCGATTTCCCCATCCAGAACCTTCCCTTCGGCGTTTTTCGCCGGCGCGCGTCGAGTGAGCCGCCTCGCATCGGAGTTGCGATCGGTGACCAGATTCTCGATCTTGCGGCGTGTTCCCGCCAAGGTCTGCTGCAGGCGGCGGGTAATGCCGCTGGGAGTGCCTGCGGTGAGCCTGCACTCAATGGGCTAATGGCGCTAGGCCCGAAGTCTGCATCCGCTCTACGCAGAGCGTTGCATGCCATGCTGGCGGAGGGCAGCACGCAGCAACCGGTTGCCGCCAAGAACTTGATTCCCATCGCCGGCGCCGAGCTATTCGTCCCCGCACATATTGGGGGCTACACCGACTTCTACGCCTCGATCCACCACGCCACCAACGTGGGCAGCTTGTTCCGTCCAGAAAATCCATTGTTGCCGAACTATAAATATGTACCCATTGCCTACCACGGGCGCGCTTCCTCCATCATTGTGAGTGGAACTCCCGTGATTCGCCCTTGTGGACAGCAGCGTTCCGGTGAGAACGATCCAGTGTTTGCTTCAAGCAGCCGCCTTGACTACGAACTCGAGGCAGGTTTTTTTATCGGCCAGGGCAACACCCTTGGTACATCGATTCCCGTCGGTGCGGCCAACCAGCATATTTTCGGTTTTTGCCTGGTCAACGATTGGTCGGCTCGGGATATTCAGGCCTGGGAGTACCAGCCTCTCGGCCCTTTTCTCGGCAAGAATTTTGCAACCACGGTTTCGCCTTGGATCGTTACTTTAGACGCTCTAGCCCCGTTTCGGGCGCCTGCATGCGCTCGCCCGGAGAGCAATCCGAAGCCGTTGGCGTATCTCGATTCAGGGGACAACCAGCGACACGGCAGTTTGAATATTGTTCTGGAAGCCCTGATCGCAACCCGGACAATGCGCGAGCGAGAAATCGCCCGGCACCGCCTCAGCCGGGTGAATTTCAATACTATGTATTGGACGCCCGCGCAGATGGTCGCCCATCATTCCTCGAACGGCTGCAATCTTGAACCCGGCGACTTGCTCGCCAGCGGTACAGTTTCAGGGGCAACGCCGGATTCCCTCGGCTGCCTCCTCGAAATTAGCAAAGGCGGACGCGAATCAGTGCCGCTTCCGGGCGGAGAAACGCGCACGTTTTTGGAAGATGGCGACGAAATCATACTTCGTGGCGAGTGTTCGGCTCCGGGTTACCGCCGCATCGGGTTTGGAGAATGCCGGGGCATGATTTTGCCAGCGCGGACCTAGTGAGGCTCCGATCGAATCTTACAAAATTTGAGCTGTTCTAAGCTTTTTTGATCTAGACTTACGGGTCTAGGTTTATTGGGGGCGTGCTGAGGAATCCTGCCTTCTCCTCTCACTCCATATTTGAAAGCGTGGCTTGCCCGGCCAATCGCATCATATCGCCGGGGGCGCGTGGAAATTATCTTGAAGGAGACTGTTCTATGAGAACTGTGCGTGGTGCTGCTGTTTCTATTTCGCTGCTTTTGCTTTTGGCAGTTTCCTCCGTTGCCCAGGATCGCTGGCAAATTGTCCGCGCAGAATACGGGGCCGGCCATCGCTGGACAGACGTAACTGCCCGCGTGCAATCGCTCGTCCGTGGCGATGTGCTCGACTTTCGCGTCAACAACGATACTCTGGGTCTCGACCCTGTGCCCAATCATCGCAAGTCCCTGCGCCTGCAAGTCCGCGATCTTCGCGGACAGATTCGCCAACTTAATTTCGGAGAGAATGATTCGGTTCACCTGACCGTTGCCAATAGCTACGGTGGTCCCAGCTACGGCGGTTACGGGAGAGGTCTGCAAATTCGCAGCGCGCAGTACGGCGCCGACTCCCGCATGACTGACGTTACCTCCCGTATTGCCAGCATGGTGCGAGGCGACAGCCTTAGCCTACGGGTCGCCTACGACACGATCGGAGTTGATCCCGCTGAGGGGCGCACGAAGCACCTCGAAGTTTCCTATACGTATAACGGCACTCCGGGGCAAGTCAGCGTCCGAGATGGCGAAACGCTCAATTTACCGGGAAACGGGAATTGGACAGGAGGCCCGACCGGCGGATACGGATCTCTTACAATTCTAAGAGCAGAATACGGCGCAGGGAGGGGCGTGTGGGACGTCACCGCTCGCCTCAATTCACAAGTACAGGGCAACAGCCTCCAGTTGCGTGTGACCAACGGCAGCATGGGCGGCGATCCCGCGCGGGATATTCCTAAACGGCTCGATGTCTGGTACCTCTATAACAATCGCGCAGCTCACGTGGTCGTTAGTGAAAACGACACGCTCATTTTACCGGGCACAGGGGACGCCAATTATTATCAAGGGCGTCTCCAGATCACACGCGCGCAATACGGCGCCGACTATCGCTTCGTGGATGTCACCAGCCGCCTGAACTCCCAGTTGCAGAGCGACAGCCTAAATCTGCGGATCACCAATGATGCCATGGGCGGCGACCCCGCTCCCGGTGAACGCAAGATTTTGACTGTGTTCTATATTTACAACGGACGCCAGGCTCGCGCCTTTGCCAATGAGAACGACCTACTCGTGCTGCCCATGGGCAACAGCCAGGGTGGCCGCGGCGACCGGGATGACGATGATGACGACTACTATCGCCGCTACTGGCCCGGCCGGTCGGCCAGCGAACTGCGCGTCTTGCAAGCCAGTTGGGGCGCAGGAAACCAAGTGCGGGACTTGACGAGCCAGCTCAATGGGATGGTGCGGGGTAACCGGCTCGAGGTTGCCGTCAACGACGGAACGATGGGCGGCGATCCCGCTCCGAGCGCACAAAAGCATTTGCGTGTGATCTACATGTGGCGCGGGCTGCGCTACGAAACCAATGTGCCGGAAGGCGGATCGCTCACTCTGCCGTAACGATGGATGACCAAAACTGCGCAACGCCTTGAACAGATCGTGCGCGTAGTTTTCAACTGGCTGATCGTCCAGAGACTTTACGGTAACGGCTGCAATCGGTGCGCCCTCGAGTGACCAATATTTACGGGTCTTCCTCGTATTTTGGTCAGGGTCCGCGATCTGCTTAAATAGGAACGGTCTCCGAGGCGCCTCGCATTGTTCGATATTCATTCCCACATTCTTCCCGAAGTCGACGACGGGGCAAAATCCTGGGAGATTTCTCTTGAGATGTGCCGCATGGCGCAGGCTGACGGCATTCAACACATGGTGGCGACGCCGCACGCGAACGAACGTTACCCTTACGATCGCGAGGCACACGAGCAACGGCTGGCCGAGTTGCGCACGCGCTTTGGCGATGGCATGGAATTCAGCCTTGGCTGCGACTTCCACATGTCTTACGAGAACTTGCAAGACCTGCGGGTGAATCCGCGGCGCTATTCCATCGCGGGAGATCGTTATCTTCTCGTGGAACTGAGCAACTACAGCATCCCGCCACAGATTGAGGAAGCCATGATGCGGCTGGGCGATCTCGGCCTCACGCCCGTGCTGACGCA
This sequence comes from uncultured Acidobacteriaceae bacterium, assembly GCA_964619065.1. Lineage (GTDB taxonomy): Bacteria > Acidobacteriota > Terriglobia > Terriglobales > Acidobacteriaceae > JANXUC01. The sequence goes on from CAZUCC010000012.1 coordinate 50,375, forward strand.
TCCTGAACGCAATCCCATCCTGCAGCAAAATCTCGCGCGCGTGCTGGGTTGGGCGGAACTGGGGTGTGTGGTGCAGATCACGGCTTCAGCATTGACTGGAACGTGGGGGGAGCGGCCGCAGCAGGCTGCTCGTTTGCTCCTCCGGCATCAGGCAGTGCATGTACTCTCGACCGATGCGCACGACACCGAACGCCGCCCTCCGGTGCTTTCCGCCGCACGGGACATCGCTTCCGAGCTCTGCGGAGAAGAGGTGTCACAGGCTCTGGTGCTACACAATCCCGAGGCCGTTGTGCGAGGGAAGATGCTTCCCTATTTTCCCAGGCCTCTGATGAAGGCGTAAAATACACATCTCCAAGCCGATCTAAAAATTTAGTCCGCGCGGTCGATCTGCGCTTTCTGCAGGCGGTCGGAGTAGTCGATGTAGACCGCTTTCCACTCCGTGTAAAAGTCGATGGCGCCGAGGCCGCCTTCGCGGTGTCCGTTGCCTGTGGCTTTGACGCCGCCGAAGGGGAGGTGGACTTCCGCGCCGATGGTGGGCGCATTGACATAGGTGATGCCCGCATCCAGATCGCGGATGGCCGAGAACGCCCGGTTCACATCGCGCGTATAGAGCGAGGACGAGAGGCCATAAGCAATGTCATTGGCGATTTCGACGGCATGCTCGAAGTTGTCGCAAGGAATCATGCTGACGACGGGGCCAAAGATTTCTTCCTGAGCAATGCGCATCTTCGGATGTACGTCACCAAAGACCGTCGGCTGCACGAAGTAGCCGTGCTTGAGGTCGCCGCTTTCGATACGGTTGCCGCCGCAGAGGAGCTTCGCGCCTTCGGACTTGCCAATTTCGATGTAGCTGAGATCGCGCTTCAACTGGTCCTCGTTGATGGCCGGACCCATCTCTATGCTCTCGTCGAGGCCATTGCCTACCTTGATCTTCTGAGCACGCTCGACAAAGCGCCGTACGAATTCCTCGTAAATCCCTTTTTGTAGAATGATGCGGCTGGTAGCGGTGCAGCGCTGTCCGGTGGTGCCGAACGCACCCCACAAGCCGCCCTCGATGGCGAGATCGAGATTGGCATCGTCGAGCACGATCATCGGATTCTTGCCGCCCAGTTCGAGCGAGCAGTGCTTGAAGCTACTCGCGGCGGTCTGGCCGATGAGACGGCCAACTTCGCTCGATCCGGTAAAGGAAATCGCGCGAATATCTTTATGTTCCACAATCGGCATCCCAGCTTCGGGGCCGTGTCCGGTGACGATGTTGATCACGCCCTTGGGCACGCCAGCATCGGCGAGCGTGCGCACGAAGTTCAGCGTGGACAGAGGTGTATCTTCCGCCGGTTTGATGACGCACGTATTGCCGCAAACCAGGGCAGGGAAGATCTTCCAGGAAGGAATGGCCATGGGGAAGTTCCACGGCGCAATCATCCCGCACACTCCGACCGGCTGCCGCACGGCCATGGCAAACTTGTTCGGTAGCTCGGAAGGAACCGTTGGTCCAAACAGGCGGCGTCCCTCGCCCGCCATGAAGTAGCCCGTGTCGATCGCCTCCTGCGTATCTCCGCGCGTTTCCTTAATCACCTTGCCCATCTCGCGGGTCATGTCGCGCGAGTACTCCTCTTTACGTTCGAGGAGCATCTCCGAGGCGCGGAAGATAATCTCCGCCCGGCGCGGAGCGGGCACCAGGCGCCACTTGGCATAGGCGCGCTTGGCGGCGTCGACGGCGGCATCCACATCAGCCTTGCCGGAGCGCTGGAACATGCCGACCACGTCGCGCGTGTCGGCCGGGTTGCGGTTCTCGTGAGTGTCGCCGGAAGCGGAATCGATCCACTCGCCGTCGATAAAATTCTTGTAAACCTTGGCGCGAGTCTGGCCAGTCAAAATGGCGGGCGCGGAAACGGTATCAGTAGCCATAAAAGGGACTCTCCTGAGGATGCGTGAACCAACGATGCGGGAACTCCTTATCCTACAACCGGGGGAGGGGGTGGGCAAGCGGCCGAGGCTCAGGAGTTGTCGGATTTCAAGATTCCTTACCTTAATTCAGACAAACTTCAGCCTCCCTTGGTAAGGTCGAAGTCGGAGGTAGCGAACTTTATGAAGCTCAGATGGAATATCGCACCATTCGTTGCCGTGCTGGCACTGACTCTGCTCGCCACGAGCGGGTTGTCCCAGACCAAGGCCAAGAAACTCAGCTTGATCGAGGCTCGTAAAACCGCGCTCGCTGCCGAAAACGGCAAGATCAAAAGTGAGGAACTGGAGAAGGAAAAGGGAAAGCAAATCTATTCCTTCGACATTGAAATGCCAAACGGTTTACATGAAGTCAACATTGACGCGATGACGGGCAAGCTCGTGGAAGATAGTATCGAGAACCCCCAAGACGAAGCTAGGGAAGCCTCCGAGGATGCCGCGAAAAAGGCCAAGAAGGGCGCCAAGAAGCCAGCGGAAAAGAAGGTTCCGGCCACCGCGAATCGCAGCGACCGTTCCATAGCAGCCCTAATTTTATGAGCCATCCGGAACCTGTTTTAAGATAGTCGCGAGGTGCGTGACGAGAACATGAACCCGTTTCCGATTTCCCGCATTCTACGCATTGTGGTGTGCTCATTGTTGCTTGGGGCTGCTGATCAAGCGCAGGATTCGAGCGCGCAGGCTCCGGCCGGCAATCCGCCAGTGGCAGTCCAACCCGCGCCTGTCCAGATGGACGCGCAGACGAACGCGCCATCACCGCAGCCGCCCCCACCGGGCACTGCTCCCGCGACCATTACATTGCAGGATGCGTTGAAGCTGGCTCGGAAGAATAATCCAACATTTCAGGCTGCGATGACGGACTACGCCGTCGCGCGCGAAGACAAAGTTCAGAGCCGCGCCGGTTTGCTGCCGAATGTGAATTTCAACACACAAGCGATTTACACGCAGCCGACAGCAGGAAGCACTCCGACTTCACCCCGGTTCATTGCGGGCAACGGTGTGCATGAATACGTCAGCCAGGCGAATGTGCACCAGGCATTGTCCCTCGAGGGGTTTGGGGGCTTCCGCCGTGCCCAGGCCGCCGAGGCTGTGGCTAGGGCCCGCTCCGAGATTGCCGCTCGCGGATTGGTGCTCACCGTGGTGCAGTCCTACTACGGGTTCGTGATTGCCCAGCGGAAATATGCTACGGCGCAAACGCTTGCGGCAGAGGGCGAGCGCTTCTTAAACATCAGTCAGAAACTGGAAAAAGGTGGCGAAGTGGCACATGCGGATGTCATCAAGGCGCAACTCCAGTTCAACCAGCAGACTCGCGACCTGCTGGAAACGCAACTGGCTATGGATCGTAGCCGTCTGGATTTGTCCGTGCTAATTTTTTCGGACTTCAACCAAAACTTTACCGCCGTGGATGACCTGCAAACCCCCGAGCCGCTGGCGGAATTCGACGAAGTACGGGTCGCTGCGGGACGGAAAAACCCCGAGCTGCGCGCGGCGCTGGCTGCCGTGGATGTGGCTAAGGGCGACGTGACTTCTGCCTGGGGCGGAATGTTACCTAGCGTAGCCCTCGATTATTTTTACGGTATCGATGCCACTCACTACGCCACCAAAACGGACGGAGCGCACAACCTGGGCTACGCTACGAGCGCCACGCTGCAGTTCCCGGTGTGGAGCTGGGGCGCAGGGTACAGCAAGCTGAAGCAGGCGAACTTGCGGCGCACGCAGGCGCAGCGGGAACTAAGCTTCACGCAGCGTCAGCTGTTGGCGAATCTGCGTTCGTTCTACGGCGAAGCGCAGATATCCCGCGCGGAACTGGAGTCGCTGCGGAAGTCCGCTGAACTGGCGGCAGAAAGTTTGCGGTTGACCACACTGCGCTATCAAGCGGGCGAGGCCACGGTGCTGGAAGTGGTGGACGCACAGAATACTTTAGCGCTATCTCGCAACGCGTATGATGATGGGCAAGCGCGCTATCGCACGGCGCTGGCGAATCTACAGACTCTGACGGGAACCCCGTAACTCATGGCGCATTCAACTGGGGCAGTGTTTTTCAACAATCTTGGTAAATCTCCTAACCCGGTCCTGGCCCGGCCGATTTTGCTGGCGCCATGGGTGGTGTTCTCTCTGCTTCTTGCTGGGTGTTCCCATTCGGAAAAAGATCCCGAGCCAGAAGTGAGCGTGCAGGTTGCGCCCGTGGAGCAGACCACCATCGCGCACACAGTGTCGGCAGAGGCCGTCCTGTTTCCGCTAGAGCAGGCCGCGATCACGCCGAAGATCAGTGCTCCCGTGAAGACGTTTTACGTGAAACGCGGCAGCCAGGTACACCAGGGACAGTTGCTGGCACTGCTGGAGAACAAGGATCTGGAAGCGGCGGTGGCGGACAACCGCGGCGCCTTCGAGCAGGCGCAGGCGTCCTATCAGACGACGACCGCAGCGAGCCTGCCCGAGGAATTGCAGAAGGCCAAGGGCGACATGGAGTCGGCGCAGCAAATGCTCGACGCGGAAGAGAAGCTGTATAAGAGCCGGCAGGACTTGTTCCAGCAGGGTGCTCTGCCCCGCAAGGATTTGGATCAGGCGAACGTTTCGGTGACGCAAGCACGCAACCAGTTCGATCTGGCGAAGCGCCACTACGATGCGCTGGCTGCTTTTGGCAATCAGCAGGGCCAACGCGCTGCTGCGGGACAACTGGAATCCGCGCGTGGGAAGTACGCTGGCGCGGAAGCAGCCCTGAGCTATTCGCAGATTCGCAGCCCCATCAATGGATGGATCACCGACCGGCCGCTTTATCCTGGAGAAATGGCCGCTGCGGGTACGCCGCTCCTCACGGTGATGGACATCTCGCAGGTCATCGCCAAAGCGCACATCCCGCAAAGCGAGGCGGCTCTGCTGAGCATGGGGTCTAAGGCAATTATAGATGTTCCTGGAATGGAAAAACCAGTCGAGGGCAAGATCACAGTGGTGAGTCCAGCTCTCGATGCGAACAGTACTACGGTGGAAGTATGGGTGCAGGCGAAAAATCCGGGGCAGCACCTTAAGCCTGGAACCACGGTGCAGCTTTCCATGTCGACGAAGCCTGTTCCGAATGCTCTGGCGATTCCGGCAGCGGCCGTGCAACCCGGCCCGGAGGGTGCGACAACCGTAATGCTGCTGGGCTCGGATGGGCTGGCACATCAGACTACGGTTCGAACCGGCGTTAAGCAGGGTGACCAGATTCAGGTGGTCGAAGGGCTGAAAGCTGGCGACCGAGTGATTCTTTCGGGCGCGTACGGTTTGCCCGATAAGACCAAGGTGAAAGTAGAGGTCCCCAAGGAAGCAACGCCTGCCAAGGAAGGCGATGTCAAGAAAGACGACGACGATAAATAGCCGTAGGGACTTAAGGTCGTGCGCCCTTTTGGCGCAGAGTGTCGAAAATAAAAACAGGGGCCCATTCTGGGTCCCTGTTTGTTGAGATTCTTTCTACTGTTACCTGAGCGTGAGGGAATCTTTCAGCTTGAAGGACAGTACACTCTCCGCCGGGAAGGCGAGATCTTTGTTTCCGGTGTATGCTGCGCCTGCCGTACCCGCGCCGCCGCCCGCCAGCGCGCCGATGGCCGCACCTTTGCCGCCACCCGCTAAGCCGCCGATAAGAGCTCCAACAGCTGCACCGCCGCCGCCGACCATCAAATTGCGCTTACCTTTGCCCTTCACCTGCTGCGCTACGGACGAGGTGGAGACATCGTACGACTTACCTTGAATCTCGACGGAAGTCAGGTGTACGGCCAGAATTCCCGCTCCCTTAAGTTTGCCTTGCGACTGGGCTTCGGTGACTTCGCCGCTTGCAGCGGCACCGGCAGGGATCACTTCCCGGCCGTCAATGCTAACAGCTCTTGCCAACGTGCCGTGGAATGCCTGGCCCGCTGACGCCGTCTTCGCGCTGATAGTCTCGCCCAGCCGGACCGTCAATGTAGTACCCGCGGGAATCACGGTTGGTTGTGCTGCCACGGCTTCTTTAACGGCTTCACCGGTTTTTGAGACCGCATTTTTGGTAGTATCAACAGCTTTTTGGGTGGCGTCTTTGGCAGCCTGCGTCGTGTCTTTGGCCGCGTCAGCCGCATTCTGCGCGGCGTCCTTGGCCGCATCCTGCTGCTTGGAGCAGGCACTCAACAGGAGCAGAGTGCTCAATGCAAAACTAAGAACCAAAAGTTTGAAACGCATATACACCTCCTGGGGGATTGCAGCCAAAGACTAAACGGCAGTTGCGGGGATGTCAATTTTGCGTAGCCCCCGGTATTGTTGAGGACAGTATGAAGCCACGTAAAATTGCGGTTGTGACCACATCCCGCGCCGACGCGGGGCATCTGCATTGGATTTTGAAAGATCTTGCGGCGCATCCCCGTGTCGACTTGCGGCTGATCAGCATGGGCGCGCATTTATCGCCGGAATTCGGTCACACCGGCAAGGAGTTGCTCAAGAAAGGATTGCGGCCGCACGCCACCATTGAGTGTCTGATCAGTTCCGATACCGACGTCGGCATGGCGAAAACCATCGGCGTGGCGACTCTGGGGTTAGCCGATGCTCTGGGCGAGATGCGGCCGGAGATTTTGCTTCTTACCGCGGATCGCTACGAAATGCTGGCGCCTGCAGCAGTCGCGTTGGCTTTGCGCATACCGCTGGCTCACATCGAAGGGGGCGAAGTTAGCGAGGGTGCGATTGACGACGCCGTGCGCAATGCCATCACGAAGATGAGCCATTTGCACTTTGCCTGCACGCGCAATGCCCGCGAGCGCATTGTGCGCATGGGCGAGGAACCGTGGCGCGTGCATTTCACCGGCAGCCCTTCGCTCGACCAGTTGCGCCGGGGGCGCTTGCTCAGCCGCGCGCAGGTCGAACGGGAGCTAGCGATTTCGCTGAAAGGCGAGACCGTAGTTGTTGTGTACCATCCCGTAACGCTACTGCGAGATACGACACGGGAATCCGCTGCATTGTTCGCGGCCTTGTCTGGAATCGATGCGCGGTTTGTCTTTGTATACCCGAATGCTGATGCCGGTAGCCGCAAGCTGATTGATCGCACCAAGAAATTTATTGCGCTGCATCCAAGCGCCCGCTTGTTCGTGAATCTCGATCATCGCATCTACCTGAGCTTGCTGAGACATTCGACGGCGCTGGTGGGGAATTCCAGTAGTGGAATCATCGAAGCGACATCGCTGGGGTTGCCGGTTGTGAACGTTGGAGTGCGGCAAGAGGGGAGGGACCATGCCTCCAATGTGCTGGACGTGGCGGCATCGGTCTACGCAATCCGTGCCGCCCTGGCTCAGGCCATGTCGAGCAAGTTCCGGAAGAACGTGCAAGGGATCGAGAATCCTTATGGTGATGGCGATGCCGCTAGGAAGATTGTGAAACTGCTCACTATGGTTCCACTAGGGGAAAAGCTACTTTTCAAGCGCAACGACTGGACGAGGCCTTCCTATTAGATGAGGATTCCACTAGCTAAGCCGGAGATTCTGGAATCCGATATCGATGCCGTCGTGGGTGTGCTGCGAACTCCACAATTAGCGCTGGGCCCTAAGCTAGCCGAGTTCGAAGTAGCGATAGGCGCATATGTCGGCTCTCCTTTCGCGGTCGCCGTGAACTCGGGAACTTCGGCGCTGCATCTTGCTGTCCGCTGCCTCGACCTGCACGAAGGTGACGAAGTGATTGTGCCTTCGTTCGCGTTCGCCGCTGTGGCCAACGTGTTGTTGCAAGAAAAACTCACGCCAGTATTTGTCGACATCGATCCGCGCGCGCTGAACGCGACTCCATCTGCGATTGAAGAGGTTATCGGCCCGCGAACGCGGGCTGTGCTGGTGGTGCACACATTTGGATATCCGGCGGAGATCGATACCATTCACGAAATCACACAGAGGCACAAACTTGCACTGATCGAAGACGCTTGCGAGGCATTGGGAGCGGAGGTTCGAGGGAAGAAGGTAGGAACCTTCGGCGACGCGGGATTGTTCGCCTTTTACCCGAACAAACAGATCACCACGGGAGAAGGTGGGATGCTCGTGACTTCCAATCCTGGAATTGCCCGCTGCGCCAAAGTGCTGCGCAGTCAGGGAAAGGACGACTCGCTGGACTGGGCAGTACAGCACGCGGAGGCTGGATACAGCTACCGCATCGCAGATATCAACTGTGTCCTCGGCACCGCGCAGTTATCCCGCATCGAGGCCATCCTCAAGCAGAGAGAGAAGCTTGCAGCATCCTACGATACGCGGCTGCGCGACTGCACGACCGTGCAGCCGCCGCCTTTGGAGTGTAACTATGGCCGTATCAGTTGGTTCGCTTACGTGATCCAATTGATGCCACAATTCTGTAGGGAGGATCGCGACCGTGCATGGCGAAGCTTGCAGGATCGCAGTATCGGCGCTGGGCGGTACTTTGCACCATTGCACGGCCAGCCCGCGCTGCTGGGACGGTATCGCCAAGGCGGTTCCCTCGCGGTCACTGAATCGGTTGCCGGGCGCGTTCTGGCGCTGCCATTCTTTGTGGGGATGACTGAAGCTGACGTGGATGAAGTCTGCACCGCGTTGAAGGGTCTTCTGCGTTCGTGATGAGCACATCCAAACCCGGGATGATTCGGGGCTAGAATGAACCCATGCAACGGAAGGTGTTTTGGATCGCATTCATTGTCCTGGGTTTAGTGGCGGACTTTACGCTGTCGATCTGGTGGGCGCTCATAGCCACGATTCCGATCGTTTTTATCAGTTGGTGGGTCGCTTATCGCAGCAATTGGTTCGAATGAGCCTTGCGGCCCGCACAGGCGAGAGTCCTTAGCCTGCCCTGAGCGAAGCGAATGGGCCCGCGCCTCCATCGTTTTTTAGTTGTGCTCAGAAAGGCCGCAAGACATATAGTAGATTTCCCGTGGCAGGCCATCGCCGCGGCTGCCCAGTGCGGTAGTCCAGCACGATTCGCTCTGCCACTGTTAGACCCGCTCCCCGGAAGAGTTTAGCCATCTCACCCGTAGTAAATACGTGGCCTTGCGTTATGACTTCGCGTCCGCCTGTCTGCCACTTCAAGGGGACCTCTCCGTTGCCTTCCGCCGGGAGAAACATATCGCGCAGAAGGCGTTGCAACACAGTGAGTGCGCCACACTCGGCAGCGTTGTAACGATGCAGCACGTCCAGGAAAATCAGGCCCTGGCTAGTGCAAGACCGCGCCAGATTCTTGAGCGCCGTCACCCGCAGCTCACCACTTGGTACGTGCCCTAGTACGTTCCACAGACAGAGCACGGCGTCGAACTGCCTGCCGGTATCGGGTAGCGTTTCGATTCTTGAGTCCCATACTTCCCAGCCCGCCGGAATGAGCGCTCGCATCCCGAAGCTCGGTTCCACCAGCACAATCTGATGAATGCCCGCCTCGGCAGCAATTTGCAATGCCCGGTGTCCATCTCCGGCGCCTACGTCGAGCAAAGACGCGGCCGCAGCAGGTATATGTCGTAGGATCTCCTCGTCCACCGCCGTGAGGTACGCGCTGCGGCGCTGGCTGAGTTTGCGAAAGCCAGGCGCGATTCGGTCATAAGCCGTGATGGCATCCAGCATGTTCTCGTCTTGAGGCATTTAGGGAGTCGTTTCTCGGTCTCGGCAAGTATCGGGAATTCCATCCTACTTCGCCGCCTTCCATCCTGTGCTATGCTTTTTCCTCCCGTCACTATCGTACCGGCCTTGTGTGCTTTCTTGGGAGGCTCTATGAAAGGAATTCTGCGCTACGTTCTGATCGCGGCGGGCGTGTTGTTGCTGCTGCTCATCGCGGTTCCGTTTTTTCTCAGCCCCAATCAATTTCGTCCTACCATTGAAGAAAAGCTCAGTGCCGCGTTGGGACGTCCGGTCAAAGTAGGCAACATGAGCGTGTCGCTATTTTCAGGATCGCTGGCGGCTGACGATCTCTCGATTGCCGATGACCCTGCATTCAGCAAGTCTCCATTTCTTACGGCGAAGTCCTTGAAGGTCGGCGTGGAGATGATGCCGCTGATTTTCTCCAAGGCACTGCACGTCACCGGCGTGACCATTGAGAAGCCGGAAGTATCGTTAGTGAAAAATGCCGAAGGGAAGTGGAACTTTTCTTCTCTGGCAACATCGGACTCGAAACCAGCTCCGAAAGCCGGGGGTGAGTCCGGCGGCGGGACACCCGATTTCTCTGTGCGGAAATTGCAGCTCAAGGATGGACGCGTAACCGTCAGCTCGACGGCATCCTCGAAACGCCATGTCTATGACGACTTGCAACTCGAGGCCTTCGATGTGTCCGCAACCTCGGCGGTTCCGTTTTCACTTACGGCGAAGCTTCCCGGCGGCGGTGGGCTGAAGGTCGCGGGCAAGGCGGGTCCCGCAGACAGTAAAGATGCTACGTTGAGTCCTCTCGATGCCAAGATCGACATCCATGGGATGGATCTCGGCGGCACAGGTTTTGTGGATGCAAGCACAGGGCTTGCCGGATCGATGGACTTTGCCAGCACGGTCTCCGCGCACAACGGCGATGCGCACGCTCAAGGAAAAGTGAAGCTCGACAAGCTGCAGCTTCGCAAGGGAGGAGCGCCCTCGGGTGTTCCCGTGAATGTGGATTTTGATTCGAACTATGATTTACGCCGCAGCGCGGGCAAGTTGAACGAAGGCACGGTGAAGGTAGGGAGCGCCGTGGCCCATCTCGCGGGTACCTATGATCTGCGCGGGGAGTCCGCTGTACTCAACATGAAAGTGAACGCCAAGGATATGCCAGTGCAGGATTTGCAATCGTTTCTGCCCGCGCTCGGTGTTGTGCTGCCAAAGGGATCGTCACTGCAGCAGGGAACGCTCAGTGCGAATCTGGACGCACAAGGGCCCGCAGACCGTCTAGTCACAACAGGGACGATCGGCCTGTATGCTGCTAAGCTCGCGGGTTTCGATCTGGGATCGAAGATGGCGGTGCTTTCCAGTCTCACCGGGAGCAAATCGAACCCAGACACTTCCATCCAAAAACTGACATCGAATGTACGGGTTGCGCCGGAAGGAATTCGCACGGATGCCATGGACCTCGTAATTCCCGCGCTCGGTGAAGTGACGGGTGGCGGGACCATGTCGGCGGACAATAACCTGGACTTCCGCATGGTCGCTGCGCTGAGTTCATCGAACGGTGTTACGGGCGCGGTGGGCGGATTGCTGGGTGGCGGCGGAGGAGGGAAGGGGACGAAATTACCCTTCCGGATTCAAGGCACGGCGGCCGATCCGAAGTTCGTGCCTGACGTTGGTGGTGTGGCTAGCGGAATGCTAGGCTCGCTGGCAGGAAATCTTACGAAGGGCCAGAAGGGCAAACCTGGGTTATCGGATGCTTTGGGTGGGTTATTCGGGAAAAAGGACTAAAAATCACCCAGGTTCGCTAAATTGAGCAACGAAACGGCGCTGGATTTCTCCAGCGCCGTTCACCATTTTTGTGAAACTTCTCAATGCTTGAACGTCAGTGCCAGGCCCGTGGTGAAGAGAACATCGTTATTCTTGTTGCCTGGTATTGCATTGCTGGTGTAGCGGTCGCTGAAGCCCATCTGCCATCCCAGCCAGGTGTTGAGCTTGGTGGTGAAGCCCAAATCTAGAGCTGTGCGGTAGCCGCGACCGTCGTTCAGGTTGGGATAGTAGTAGAAACGTTGCGTGAACAGTGAAGCAGCGCCCAACTTGTGGCTGAAGTCATCGCCCACGGTTGCGCCGACAAAGTTGCCGGTATGCGCCGGAAAGAAAACGAGCGTTACTGGATCCGTGAATGCAGCGTAACTCTCCCGCGTGTAATTTGCGCCGCCTAGAAGATCAAGCGTCGTGTGGCTGTTCTTGATCGCATGGAATCCCAGACCACCGGTCAAGATGGAGCGGATGTCGAGATGCTGGAGATCGTCAGTCTGGAAATCTCCTGCTCCGAAAGCAAATGCCCGCGGCGTCAAATTCCGGTCGTAGCGAATGCCACCGAGAATTGCATTCGCTGTTGTGCTCGGAGTCGCGCCGGCTTTGTCGTTGGTCGAATAGATAGAGTTCGCATACAGAGTGATCTTGTCGTTGTTCGTGGGTCGTACCGCATTGAGCCCCAAGTTCAGGTTCTTAGTTTCACTGTTGCCACGCGCGAGCGCAAAGCCAAAATTGAGCCCACCCGACCAGTTGCGAGTAAACGATGGATGCAGAGACGCCTCGTAGGCCGCCTGCTCGGCTTCCGAGCGGATCACTCCGACGGTAGCCTTGGGAATGTGGACACCGCCCTGGGGTGTAGCGACCACCAGATCGGCGTCCTGCGTTGCCACGGCACCTGACACCAGGCTCTTGTCCGGAGTGGCCACGTAAAGCTTCTTCTCGGAGGAGAGATCTTGAATCGACGTCCAGCTGATGTTGAGGTCGCCTGCGTAGTCTGTTTTCACCAACAAAGTCTTGCCATCGGACTTGACGATCGTTCCTGTAATTCGATCACCGTTTTTGAGCGTTACCTGCTCGGCACTTGCAGCCAACGACCCCATCGCAACCATAAGCAGAAATAGTCCCAAGCGTTTCATTGGATTTTGTACCTCAGGGAGTGAGATTTTTCACCGGAATAAGAATCTAGAACAGATGCACAATCCTGGACGCAGACGTGAGTGGCGGACTGAAAGTCACAGGGCTTTGTATGGCAGATTTTATCATTGGATGCTGGGGAAATTGCGAAAAGATACCATCTCAAATTGCGAACTTGCTTCTGTAGCGCGTGAGCGTTCTCCGCTTTTGGGAGCACGAAGGTACTGACGCCGTTATTTTTCTGTGCAGCTGGTCTCCGCCCGGTACAGTTGTAGAAACTCTTGCCGATGAGATGGAGTAGAGGTCGTTAGCCTTGTCGAACCCTGCCGCTGCTCAGGTGCAGAATTCGCAAAGTGTACGCTTTGTGGCGCGGCAACCCATCTTTGACCGTCAGCGGCGTCTCTTTGGCTATGAATTGCTCTTTCGCGACAGTTGGACAAACAGCTTTGGCAACACGAATCCTGATGTTGCCTGTCGCAGCACATTGGACAGCTCTCTCCTCATGGGCCTCGATCTTTTGTGCGAGCAAAGTGTCGGATTCTTCAATTGCACTCGCGAAACGCTTCTGGCTGAGTATATGACCCTGCTCCCCAGGGAGCGGGTTGTGCTTGAAATTTTGGAGAGTGTCCCACCTGACCAGGAAGTGATCGAAGCTTGTACCAAGTTGAAAGGCGTGGGCTACCGGCTGGCTTTGGATGATTTTGTCGCCAACGATCCCCGCCGCGGAATGATCCCGCTCGCTGACATGCTGAAGGTAGATTGGATGGCGACGACGGTCGACGAGTGTCGCGAATTGATTAAGGAGCACTCCCGCCCAGACCTAATGTTCCTGGCGGAAAAGATCGAAACGCAGGAAGAACTCCAAATTGCGCTCGATCTCGGCTTCCACTATTTCCAAGGCTATTTTTTCCAGAAACCGGTGATTCTGCATACTCGCGAAATTTCGCCGATGCAGATTCACGCTTTGTGTCTGCTGCGCGAAGTCTCTCAGGCGATGGTGGACCTGGATGAGGTCGAACGGCAGATCAAGGCCGATGCTTCGCTCTGTTACCGCTTGTTACGTTATCTGAACTCATCGGCATTTTTCTTCACCGCGGAAATCCGCTCCGTCCGCCATGCGCTCATGGTGCTGGGAGAAAAGCAGATTCGCAAATGGGTGGCGCTGGTGGTTACGCTCCATGCCGGTGCGGCCGCCTCAACGGAACTCATTCGCACCGCACTGACACGAGCGCGGTTTTGCGAAGGGCTGGCGCCTCATGTCGTCGGCGGCAGCGAAGACCTCTTCTTCTTGGGACTGATGTCCCTGCTCGATGTGATTCTGGAAATCCCGCGTGCGGAACTGTTGGAGCGTGTTCCGATCTCCAAGGAGATCAAATCTGCCCTGATGGGCGAACCGAGTCCCTTGACTGTGCCGTTCGAATTGGTGCTGGCTCAGGAATCCGGGAACTGGCCGAGAATGAAGGACCTCGCTCTGCAAATGCATCTCGACGAGGAGATGGTGTCCTCCTTCTATTGGCGTGCCGCAGCGTGGGCCAAGGACGCTTGCCAGGTCTAGCTGACCTCGATTTCCGCGGATTTTGGGCACAGCGCCTCAGGGACGATTTACACAAGTTTCCCGCGACAGGTGACTCTAGGCACTTGCGCGGAATTGCCGCTTGTGAGTAACATCATATTGTTCTCATTGGCCACGCTCCCGTGCTGGCCCTTTCGCGCAAGAGCTTCAGGCGCTTTGGACTGAGCAACGACTAGCACTAACAACGACTAGGCAAATCAGGAACTGGCTGTTTTTCGCCCACCGTATTGGAATAGTTGCAGGATAGCGTTGTTGCTGCCTGCTCCACGGTGACGGCGGGGTGAACTGCAGCCCGGCGGGCCCGCAAAACGGCACGCGACTTACAACAATTGAACCAACAGAGAAATCTATGAATCCGAGAGACCACTCTTCCGGCTCGCCCGGCAAGGGCCGGCGCCGTCGCGGACGTCGCCCCGGCAGCCAACAGCAGGGCCAAGGCCGCAACCAGCAGCAGCGCCGTGACCGTCACGACCGCCAAAACAACCCCGGCGGAATTTACACCGCTCCCATGGACCACAGTTACCGCGCGGCTCTAAATGGCGGCGAAAACGGCAATGGGCGCCGCTCCGGGAAGCCCGGTTTTTCCGGCACGTACGCAGTGGGCGATCCCGATCCCCTTCCGGTGCGCGAAGACGCGAACTCCCGCATCTTTGCCTTCGTCGAAGACCTGTTTTTCCTCGCCAAGATTCAGGAGACGGCGCGCAAGATGAATGTGAAGGTCGAATTCGTCAAAACGGAAAAGGACCTGCTGGAACGGATCAAGGAGAATGGCGAAGAAAGACCTTCGCTGATAATCTTCGACTTGAACAATGCCAACGCCAAGCCGCTCACCACGATTCCCAAGCTCAAGAGCAAGCTGAAGAAGGGAACCAGCTTCATCGGCTTCCTCTCCCATATTCAGGGCGAACTGAAGCTGAAGGCACAGGAAGCGGGTTGCGACATGGTCGTGCCGCGCTCGGCGTTCTCGCAAAACCTGCCACAACTACTGCGCCGCCACGGCGCCCCTGAGGAAGAATCGCAGGCCATTCAGTAAGAGCGCATTGCAGAAGTAGAATCGGGCTACTTCTTCAATCTGAAATCTGCATTCTGAGATCAAACTCACCTATCCAGGGGGCCAGTTCAAGTCTCGTCCGCCCAGTAGATGCAAGTGGATATGAAACACGGATTGGCCGGACTTCGGGCCAACATTCAACACCGTCCGGTATCCATCCTCAATTCCTCGCTGACGTCCAATCTGCGCCGCTACAAGATGTAAGCGGCCAATCAGTTCCGCGTCTTCCGGGGCGGCTTCCTTCAATCCCCGAATGTGTTTCTTGGGAATAATGAGCACGTGCGTTGGGGCTTTAGGCGAAATATCTTCAAACGCATAGATATGCTCGTCTTCGTAAACTTTCTTCGCCGGGATTTCCCCGCGCACGATTTTGCAGAACAGGCAGTCGGTCATGGATGCAACATAGCATCTGCTGGCGAAGCGCGCAAAATGCAAGCGGCGGAATTAGTCGACTACCACCAGTCAACCGTGATTCCTATGCTGGTTTCGAGAACCGGACAGTCCGGAGGGCGAGGCTTATATTTCCAGCGCGCAATAGACTTCAGCAGTTGATCGTCAAGCCGCTTGATTCCGGAGCTTTGTGTCAGCTTCACATCGGTCGTGGAGCCATCGGGCCGGATAAGGAACGCGATCACAGGTGTATGGCTGTAACGCTCGCCTTTCTTCATCTTGAATCCGCCCACGCCCGTGCCGAACCGGGTCTGGAGGTGGGGGCCGCACCGTGCAAGCCAGGCTTTGCTAACACGCTTCTGCGGCATGTCGGCCGTCATTGCGACACCGGAAAGCGAAATTAGAACGAGGAGTTGAAGCGCACGTGCCATAGCCGAATCGTTTTCTCACCCGACGTTTCCTAACCAGCAGCCAATCCAGCTAATGCTCCCCGACGCAAAGGCCCCAGCCGGCTCTTTTCTAGATCGTCGCGGTAGAAAAGATTGTACGTGTCGAACGGAATCAGCCTTCCGTCAGGGTGGACGATGTGCACACAGGTTTTCTTCACGCTGCGGACGTCGAACGAATGGGCGTCAATAAACTGCATAATGATGACGCGAAAGATGTTTTCGTACCCGAGGTTGTCGGGTACCAGGACTTTGGGCAGGCAGCAGAGCAGTTCACGCAGGCTTCCAGCCCCCGAGCGGGGAGAGTGGTTGGTGGCGAAGAGCTTGAAAAGGCTTTCCCGAACTGCGGATTCCTGTTCGTAGAGGATGGTATTGCTGGCGCCGTTGATGAGAACTTCAGGTGGAATCATTGACGTGAGCGGTGTAACTTTGCCGCCGAGCTTGAGGGCGTAGGCCATGGCGAGCGAGTCGGGATGGCATGGGACAGGGATGATGTCTTCGGGACGGAAAACTTTTGTTTGCTCCAGAATCTTGCGGCGGACTTCCGTCAGCGTGAGGCGGTCGGTGGCGGGATTGAAATTCTCCAGGCGCCCCGCGTCCTGAATGGGCTGAAGAGTCACTCCGCGAACGCAGCGTTGCTCCAAAGCGAAGTCAATGATCTTGCCGATTTCGTAATCATTGAGTCCTTTCTTCAGCGTGACCACGAGATTGGTTGAGATGTTATAGCGGTTGAGTTTTTCGAGGGCGTCGATGCGGATGCGGCGAAGATCGGCCCCGCGCAGTTGCATCAGGGGATCGCGCTCAAAGGAATCGAACTGAAGATAGACTTCGAAATCTTCGGCATAGTCCGCCAGCCGCTTCACAAAATCTTCATCCTGTGCGATGCGAACGCCGTTCGTGTTCACCATTAAATGGCGAATGGGGCGGGCTTTTGCCAGTTCAACGATCTTGAAAAATTCGGGATGCATCGTCGGCTCGCCGCCGGAGATTTGGACGACGTCGGGCTGGCCTTCGTTGCGGACGATGGCATCCAGCATTTTTTCGATGAGAGGCAAGTCGCGGAACTGCTGGCGCTCCGGTCCGCTGGCGGCATAGCAGACAGGGCAGCGTAGATTGCAGTAGTCGCAAATCTCGACCAGCGTGAGGCAGGAGTGCTGCTCATGGTCGGTACACAAGCCGCAATCATAGGGGCATCCCCATTTCACCGGGGTGTTATAGACGAGCGGCATCTCCGGTGGCTTGATAAAGACTTCGCGACAACGGCGGTAATAATCGATATCGTCGGCAATGAGAACGCGCTCGGAACCGTGTTCCGGGCAGCGCTTCAGGAGATAAACGTTTCCTTCCTGGAAAACAGTTTTTGCTTCTACCTTCCGGTAGCAAGTTGAGCAGATGGAGATCGCGACGTCGTAAAAGAGATAAGGACGTTTCTTGTCACCCATGAGTCATCTCCAGGCAAGACGGTACAACAACTGGATGCCAAAGTGGACGACAAAGAAGTAGACAAAAGTGACCGCCGCAGCCACCAACTGGGAGGCGGGGTCGGGGCGAATGCCAAGCCGTTGTATCGCCTTCCAAGCCAATACGAGAATTACGATGTCAATCAGCCAGGAAAAGACGATAAATAGAAGCCCCACGGGTTGATGGATGTAGGCAAACATCGTGACTGAGACGCTCAACAAGGTTTGCAGGATCAGGATGCTGGGAACCGCCAACGAGTAGGCGAACGTCCGTCGATTCGGTTGATTAAGGAGCCGGTAGATCAGGATCGCATAAGGCGCGTGATACAGAACAAAGGGCGCGAGCAGGATCAGCATTGAGTTGTGAAGGGCCAACCCGCTGGGTGCTTTCCAATAGTGAACCTGGTTCCAAAACCAGCTCATGGCGCTCAGACTAATTTCCGCACCCATGGCGATCACGAGACGGTTGACGGCCTCCCGGCCCAGGGGAGAAAGATCGACAGGCTCCGAGGGTAAAGGCTGTGGAGTCCCTGTCGCAGGAGATTCCAGTTTGGCGGCGTTCGCAGTTGAGCGGATGATACTGCGCGCGAGGCGCGCCTCAATCCAGATTCCCCCTACTAGCACCACTATAGCTGCGATCAGATAGGCGATGCCTCGATCCGGATCCTTCGCGCCACCGAAGCCACTCCCCCAGGAGCACATTGAACACAACAGCAGAACCAGGGTGACGACCAAGATAAAACCGCCGAGCAGGACGATTCCCAGTGTCCGTAACGTGTTGGCGGCCCATCGTTCCATGAGTGAAAGATTCCTTTAGCCTGCTAACATTTAGGTCTTGCGGTTCAGTTTGACGATCGTCCAAATCCCTGCGGCAATGGCACCGGCATCGGCCAAGGCAAACGCCGCAAATGTCATCCGGTCGAAATGAGACATTCCGGAGCTCAAAGCGCAGGTAGAACTCAGGATGAAAATCAGCGCTGCAACGATGACCAGGATCGCTAGTACAACCGTAGCGAATATTTTCATGCAGTCTCGTCGGAACCGTTTTTATGCGGCGGCGGTTCTTTTCCTGTCCGGCCACTTGAACCAGCGAACGATGTCCCGGGAATAATACAGCAAGCAAAGAACACAGGCCCATTGAATTGTGCCTAAACCAAGCAGCAGCGGAGGGTAGGGCTTGATGAAGTCGCAGAGCAGGCGGAAGGACAGATAGACAACCATAAAGACCTTGAATGCGTCTCCGGATCGGAATCGGGTGGATGGCCGTGGCTTGTTTAGCGCTGGCGCTGGGATGAATCGGAGAATGCGGTAAAGAAACGGAATGATCCCCAGCAGGAACACGATTTCATAAAGTTGTGTGGGATGGCGGTGGACGCCATCTCCAAAATCGATGCCCAGGGGCAGGTTGGTGGCGACGCCGTAAGTGTCGTCGGCGAGACCGGTGAGGAAGCATCCTATGCGGCCAATCGCAATTCCCAGCGCCAGCGGGATGGCGTAGAGGTCTCCAGTGGATTGATGAAGTCCGATGTAGCGCTTCATGACTTCGACAGCGACGAGTCCAAAGATGAGTGCGCCGACGATGGTTTTTCCTCCCAGAAGGTAGGAGGGATCGCTCCGGTGAATCCAAGTGGCTTGCGGATCCTCGAACCA
Source organism: uncultured Acidobacteriaceae bacterium (assembly GCA_964619065.1). Taxonomy (GTDB): domain Bacteria; phylum Acidobacteriota; class Terriglobia; order Terriglobales; family Acidobacteriaceae; genus JANXUC01. Next base: position 69,403 of record CAZUCC010000012.1, read on the forward strand.
ATACAAGAGCTTGGACCCGAAGGCGGCGCCCACGACAGCTCCCGCTACCACCACCCAGCGAATAGGCGTACTGATGGAGTCTCCGAAGCGGCGGCGCATGGAGAGGTAAACGCGAAACGCCACAAAGTAAGCGAGAGTTTCGAAAAATGTGTGCGGATGAATCCTGTGGCCCAACACGTAGATGTAATAGGGAAAGGCCACGCTACTTCACAAATTCCGGCTGCCGTCCCTGCGACCATGGGTCATACGTAAGGCTGAACTGGACGCGATCTCGGATGGCTGGGTGGTCGTAAAACAAAAACACGTCGATAGGATCAGGATCGGGATCATCTAAGTCCAAATCGCCAAGGATTTGGAATGCCTGCGCCGCGACTTGACTTGAGTCCGGTGTGAGTCCGTGCGTGACTTCCAGTCCGTACTGGTCGGCCTGATGTTCGAAGTACCGGCTCCCTGCACTTGTCAAGGGAGTCGCGAGCGCCGTAAAGATCGTGAGCAGCAACAAGAGGGCGGGAAGAGACGCCCAATCATCGAGGCTGCGGATCCCCCAACGGGTTCCCCAGTGTGCGAGGAGCCATCCAATGCTGCGATATCCGAGATAGAAAGCGAGCAGAAGCAGAATCGAGCTCAGGAAAATCCCCTTCGGAATATGCATCAGGACGTAGTGGCCCATCTCATGGCCCACAACTGAAACAATCTGAGGGGTATCCATCTTCGCAATGGTGGTGTCCCAGACGACGATGCGTTTGGAGGCGCCGAATCCGGTCACATAGGCGTTCAGTGCAGTAGTTTTTTCTGACGCACCCATCCAGAACATCCGTTCTGGCGGAATGGTAACTCCGGCACGCTGCACCAGCATTTCGAGGTCTTGGGTCAGTGCTGGATTCTTGTTCGCCAAGGGTTCGAACTTGTAGAAGAGTGGGTCATACACGAGTGGTTGTGCGAAAACGAGAATGAGTACGATGGGCAGCGAAACCAGCCAGAAAAAGAACCACCAACGCTGAGGGCTCTTGCGAAGTACAGCGTAAAGAAGCCAGACAAAAATCGTTGCCAGCAAGAAGGAAACGAGTTCTCCTTTGGTCCAATCCAAGAACCATGACGGCCATCCCCGCAGGGAGAGTCCGTAGTTGTGGGAGAGCCAGTGTTTATACATATCAATGGGCAGCTGGAAGAGGTCAATCGTCAGAACCAGCAATGGAGCGAACACAAGAGCCTGGAGGAACCGGTTCGAGGAAGCATTTTCCGCCCAATTACGGTACTTCGGGGCGAGCTTCGACCAGAGAATGAATAAGAGCACAGCGATGCTATAGAAAATACTGAACAAATTGATATGAAAGAAGATGTGCGTCAGATCATGCGCTTGCTTATAGCGCTCAGGCGGTAGTGTGTAGGCCGTGATTCTTGGAGGTGACGCTGGCTGCGTGGATGCGGCTTGCGCAGGAGATGACGGAGCGTTCGCGACGGTCGGCGCCTGATGATCTTTCGGAGAAGTGGAAGGGGATTGCGCCGCGGCTGTCGGAGGCAGACTCACGCATAATGCAAGGACAGCCGCAACGAAATAAAACCGTTTCTTCATTTGACGTCCCCTTCAGGATGAAGATGTGTACGGCACGAATAATAAAATTACCGTCGGGAGTATGCCATTTTCTCGCGGGTACGGGTAGTGGTTGTGTTATTTTCTCTCGGATTGTGTCGAGTGGTTCCCATCAGTTGAACGTGTGCAGGTTTGTTGCTAATCCAGCCGCACCAGAAACACCGAACCCTCGTCCGTCTGCGTTTCACGGGCCAACTGTTCTGCCCGGGTGCGGTCATCTTGAGCGACGCGCACGCGCACCCACCATACTCCAACGGGGCTCAGGAACTTGATGACTTGCGCAGTACGGTAGCGGCGCTGCAGGTGTTCCTGCAGCTTAGCGGCGGAATCCTTGTTCTCCAGTGAGCCGATCTGGACGCACCAGCGCCCGCCGGTATCGAGCGACGACGGGCTTTTCAGCACTTCCAACTTGACCGGTGCCACACCGGCACGCCAAACGTCGATTTTTTTCGCAGCTGCCATGGAGAGATCGAGAATACGGCCTTCCACGAACGGACCGCGGTCGTTGATCCGCACCAACGTCGAATTGCCTGTCTTGACGTTCGTCACACGCACAATCGTATCGAGCGGCAGCGTGAGACTCGCGGCTGTCATCGCGTTCATGTCGAAGATTTCGCCATTCGAGGCAAGGTGGTTGTGATACGGCGGTCCATACCAGCTTGCCATGCCGGTCGCGGTGAAAATTGGAACAGCATCGGGCGGAATATCAAAATCGTCGTTCTCAGTATTCGTTGGGTTGTTGGGTTGGTTATCCCCTGTTGCCGGAACTGTCTTACCCGGAGCGGCTGGCGAGCTCGTCTTACGAGGGGAGGTCTTGCCAGCGGGAGGCTGGTTAGTGGAAGTCGAGCTTGGCGGGGGTGACGTATTTACGCGGGCAGGCTTCTTGCCGCCGCATGCGCTGAGGAAAAGAGAAACTACGAGCAAGAACAAGCCGGATGTCGAGCATCGCAAGGCTGGATTGAGACGACCGGGCCTTCTCAACTGCGGTTGTGGCTTTCCATATAAGTAGCGAGTTGGGTCAGCTTGTCCGAAGCCACGCGCAGGGCTTTGGTCGAGTTTGTGCGGATCGCCGGGATTACTTCCTCGTTCAGATAGGTGATCAGTTCTTGCGCTTCTTTTTCGATGCGCACGCTGGCCTCGGCAACTTTCTCGTTCAAATGGGGGGCTGCTTCGTGAATCCGTTCCTCCACTTGGCGGACGGTTTCTTCGACTTTGCGGCTGAAATCCTGCATCGGGTGTCCTCGCGAATAGCTGTGGGAAGTTTACTACGCCAGGGTCTTGCGGCTCGGTGCTCATCGTAATTCCCTTAGAGTTGTGACACTCCGCACCCGATTGTCATTCCGAGCGAAGCGAGGAATCTGCAGTGGGTTGAGAGCGCCAAACTGCAGATTCCTCGCGCCAAAAGTGAGCGCTCGGAATGACAATTCTTGGACTGAATGGCGTCACAATGGTATGTGGTACGCATTAGTCTTGATCTTAAATAGTGTTAGACGCGCGCGGCCCGAAGAGCGATGGCTGGGTTCTCGCATGGTTAACAGCTAGAAGGTCATTTGCCCGAGCATAGTGCTGCTATCTAGAATGCAGAAGGTGCCGCAGCGTTTAAAGCCAACCAAAACAAAGAAGGCCGCCAAGAAGGCATTGGTGTCGGTCGAATCGCCGGGGGGGGTACTGCGAGAACCGGAGGCGCAAACCGCGTTTCGCAGCCGACTGCTGACTTGGTATGACGCTCACCGGCGGGATCTGCCATGGCGAAAGAACCGGGACCCGTATCGCGTGTGGCTCTCCGAGATCATGCTGCAACAGACGCGTGTAGCGGCGGTTATCGAGAAGTACGGAGAGTTCCTTCGTCTCTTTCCTAACGTGGAGGCTCTGGCAGAAGCATCACAACCCGCGGTACTCGCTGCCTGGAGCGGTTTGGGATATTACCGGCGGGCGCGAGCCTTGCACGATGCGGCGCGGATGATTGTGCGCGATTACGGTGGCCATTTCCCCGCGACGGCGGAAGAATGGCAGCAGCTGCCAGGAATTGGGAGGTACACCTCCGCCGCGATTGCCAGCATCGCTTTCGGGGAGAAGGTGGCCGTCGTGGATGGCAATGTGGAGCGCGTGGCGGAGCGTCTGCTCGGACAGCGCTTACCCGTCCCAGCGATTTGGGAACTCGCGGAGAACTTGCTGAGTCTGCAGCGTCCCGGGGATTTCAATCAGGCCATGATGGAGTTCGGCGCGACCGTGTGCGTGCCCCGGCATCCGAAATGCTTGCTATGCCCAGTGGCAACCCTGTGCGTGACGCGCGGAGCTTTGCCTGCAATGCGCAAACCAGAGAAGACAAAGAAGACCACTGTGTTCTATGCCCTCGACTGTCATGGAGGAAAGGTAGCGTTGGCACAGCGGCCGCAGCAGACGTCTGTGATGCCCTCCATGTGGGAGTTGCCGGAGATCAAGCCAAAGGATGCGTCTCCCAAAGTTTGGCTGCGTTTGAAACACGGTATCATGACCACCAGTTACGACGTTCATGTGATTCGTGGGCCAATGGAGGATAGTGTCGCTCGCAAGAGGATAGCGGTCGAGCAACTCGGCACAATTCCGTTGACGGGGCTGGCGCGCAAGATTTTGCGGGCCGCGGAACTTCTACAATAAAACGACAGCAAATTGTTAGCCCACGCAAGCGAAGGTGCCCGCATCACACCAGTGGGAGGGGATCATGTTTCGATGGTTGCAGTGGAGCTCCAAGCAAACGGGAGGACGTATGGAAACGTTAACGGCAGGGACGAAGGCTCCGCCCTTCACACTACCGGCGACAGACGGCAAAAGCTTTTCGCTGCAGGACGCGTTGGTGCGGGGTCCCGTGGCGCTGGCGTTTTTCAAAGTTTCGTGTCCGGTGTGTCAGTACGCGTTTCCATTGTACGAGCGCCTCTTCAAAGCTTATGGAAATCGGGGTGTGACGCTGGTAGGTGTATCGCAGAACACGAAGAAGGACACCGAGTCTTTCAAGCAACGTCATGGTGTGACGTTTCCTGTACTGCTGGATGACACGAAGACCTACCCGGTATCGAATGCTTATGGGCTCACGAATGTCCCTACCCTGTTCTGGATTGAACAAAATAGCACTATTAAGATTTCCTCGGTGGGATGGGGCCGGAAAGATTTCGAAGCGATAGGCCAGAAGATGGCAGCTGCAGGCGAGGTTCTACCCGCAATGCTCATCCAGCCGCAAGAAAATATTGCGGACTTCCGCTTTGGGTGAGGGTCCAAAAACTGATTCGCGGTCGCGGGTCCAGCCACAAACTATGCTAAGGTCACGGATGGCAATCCCGTGAAAGTACACTTGCGCAGTGTATTTCGTACAATGTAGCGTTTGCAAACTCAGATCAGCAGTCCGGAGAGTGCAATGCAAAAGAAGATGGTCTCGGTGTTTGTTCTGCTGTTGAGTGTGGGCCTGTTTGTGTCCCCGCGAGTTGGAGCGGCTGCTGCAGCGGGAGGCAAGCTGAAACCCGTGCAGCTCCCGCCGGTTGCCTTTGCTGAAATGAAGAATATTGATCCGGAACACATTCGCGCACACGTGCGCTTTCTCTCCCATGATCTGCTCGAAGGACGCGGGACCGGGCAGCGCGGTGGCGACATCGCCGCTGAGTACATTGCAACTCAGTTTGCGCTCTACGGCCTTAAGCCCGCTGGAGACAATGGCACGTTTCTGCAAAAGGTTCCTATGGTAGGCCTGGAAACCCAGCCTGCGACGACGTTCTCCCTTGTTCCCGAGTCTGGAGAAGCGATGAACCTGAAGCGCTTCGATGAGTATGTGGCGACGGATAACTCGCAGAACGCCGAATCCGTAGTGGATGCGCCGCTGGTATACGTGGGCTACGGAATTTCCGCTCCAGAATACAGCTGGGACGATTACAAGGGTACGGACGTGAAAGGCAAAGTGCTACTCATGATGGTGAACGAGCCGCCTTCCGACGATCCGAAATTCTTTAAGGGCAAGGCCCTTACTTACTACGGCCGCTGGACCTACAAGTATGAGGAAGCAGCGCGACGCGGAGCCGTGGGCGTGATTTTGATTCACAAGGCGGAGATGGCAAGCTACGGTTGGGATGTGGTGCGGAATTCCTGGTCGGGAGAGCGCTCCTATCTTCGGTCCGATGGCAGTGCGCAATTGAAGGTGGCGTCCTGGATTCAACTCGACGTCGCCGGCAAGCTAGCGCAGGCGGCGGGTATGGCAGTGGATAAAATGATGACGGACGCTCAGTCGCGCGACTTTCATCCGGTCGCGATGCCTGTGCGGCTGAAGGCGCACATGATCACCAAGATACGCCAGTTCGAGTCGAACAACGTGGTCGCAATACTACCGGGGTCGGACGTAAAGCGCGCTGGCGATGCCGTGATGTACACCGCGCATTACGATCATCTTGGGATACGCCCCGATATGCCAGAAGACAATATTTATAACGGTGCGGACGACAACGCGACGGGCTGTGGCATTCTGCTTGAGATGGCGAGAATCTTTTCCTCGGGCCATGCGCCTCCGCGGTCGATTCTTTTCGCCGCAGTGACCGCGGAAGAGCAGGGACTGCTGGGCTCGGAATATCTGGGATTGCATCTGCCCATGTCCACGAGCCGAATCACGCTCGACTTGAACTACGACGATCTTCCGCCGCTCGGTGAACCGGAATCGGTACAGATTTCTGGTTCGGAACGCACCAGTTTTTATCCCCTCGTGGAAGCAACCGCGAAGGATTTCAAGCTCGCGATCGAACCGGATGCGCGTCCTGAGGCAGGGCACTACTATCGCTCGGACCATTTCAGCCTGGCTCGCGTCGGTATCCCATCGTTCTCCGTAAATGCCGGGATGAAATATAAGGGACACCCCGCCGAATGGGGTGTGCAGCAAGCGGACGAGTATGTTGAGAAGCACTACCACCAACCCAGCGACGAGTACCGTCCGGAGATGGACTTCCGCAGCGATGCCGTAATGGCGCGATTCGGATTGGCGCTGGGTTGGAAGGCCGCTCTGCTGCCGGAACTCATTCAATGGGAACCGGGCGATGAATTTGAAGCAGCCCGCAAGGAGTCCGCGAAAGCGGGGACGCACTAGCCAGTTTACTGGGCTTCCCAATTTGGTTCACTGCTCTGCGACGGGAATTATTTACGCGGGTGACGGTCGTAACGTTCCTGCGCATTTCGGTGCGTGCTAGCCTCTCGATGGGAGAGTCCTGTCCAGCACAATGCCGCGTATTCCTCTTTTCAAGCTGCGCAGCCGCGAAGCGCCGAGCCCACCGCCCGACCTCGCCAGGTACGTGCCCGTGCTCCCGCTGGATGGAATTCAGCCTGGCATCGACAACCTGCGTAGCGATGTGTACCTGAGCCCGAAGTTTGAGGAGCAGATGCGCACCCACTTGTCGCGGCTCATCGTCCGGTATGGCGGAGTAGAGCGCGTACTCGACGAGCACAATCCCGCTCCCGTGGAAGAAAAGCAGTCTCGCGAGATGTTCGTTCGCCCGGTTACTTCCTCTTCTGCAGCAAGTCCTTCCGCCGGCGTGCCCGCGGCGAAGGCGCTTCGGTCAGAACCTGCTGAGATCAAAAAACTCCTCACCGACGTCCAAATGTCGATCCTGCAGAGCGCAAAACAGAAAGGGAATCTCTCCGTCGATTTGCTGGGAAGAGTGGCGGTGGTGAAGTTCCTGCGCACCGAGGTCGTGGCGCAATTCGCGGAGATTGTAGAACGCTGCCGCATTCGTCAGAAAGCCTGCGAGGGTGTGCGGGAGCAGCGCGCTCTGGAAATTCGCGAGAAGGTCGCCGCTTTTCAGGTAGGAAAGAAGGCGGTGCTGCGTAAGACCATGCAGGAGATTCTTCATTGTCTGCGCGAGATCGAAAAAGAAACGTTGGCGCGTACGCGGCGGTCGATGTTTGGTGATACCGAATCTTCCGGCTACGACCTGTTGTTGAATCCACTTCTGTTCACGGAAGATGGGCGCGACGACACTACCAATGCCGAGCACTACGTCCTATGGGGAAATTTCAACCAGGACGCAGACCGTTTTCTTGCGTTGCGAGAAGTTGCGGTCAGGTTCTTGTGCTCGCTCGGCGGGAAACTGGAAGCGGCCGATGAGTCAGCAATCAACGCGTGGCTGAACGTCCCGGACAATGCGCATCTGCTGGTCGGAAGTGGTACGCCGAGTGAAACTCCGGAGGCCCGGGCAGAGAGCTCCCGGTTGCAGTCGTGGCTGAGTTTACTCGAACAGCAGAAGCTTCTTCCGTTTGTGCTGGCAGCCTATGAAACCGTTCCACTGCTTGGTGAGTATGGAAGCCGTGTCAATCCCCAACAATTGAAGAATGCACTGATCTCAGCGGCGGAATTAACGCGCGTCGAGGCGCTGATTCAAGATCAAGGACGCTCTGCGGCGGTGAACCTGCGTGCCGCTGTAGACCGGATCACGGGATACGGCAGTAACGAACGTGCCCGAATCTGCGCTCGCTTCCTGTTTGACCTGATGCGATACCACCGCGATTTGAGGCGGCTGGAAGCGCTGAACGCGGCAGCCGATTCGGTGAACGTAATCCAAAACGAGCGGATGCGCGAGCTTTCCTCAGTCAACGGACTGCTGCACGAGTTCCTCTTGCAGGAAGAAGTCTCGAAGAATTCCGAGAGCCTGGTGCGGCACGTAATTCTCAAGGCGGACGTGCGCGACTCGACACTGCTCACGCGCTCGCTGGTGGAGTTAGGGCTCAATCCAGCCTCATACTTCAGCCTCAATTTCTATGATCCGGTAAATCAGTTGCTCGCCCGCTATAAGGCCAACAAGGTGTTTCTCGAGGGTGACGCTATCATCCTTTCCATTGTGGAAAAAGCAGGTGACGCTGGATTCCTGGTAAGCCGCGCTTGTGCCCTGGCGCGCGACATGATCGAAATCGTTCGCGGCTACAACCATCGGCTGCAACAGTCCGGACTGCCCACCATCGAGCTGGGTGTGGGCATTTGCTATCAGGATACGGCTCCGCTATTTCTGCTGGACGGGGACCGGCCCATCATGATTTCCGATGCTCTGAATGAGAGTGACCGCCTGTCATCGTGCAGCAAGATTGCGCGCCGCGCGCTGCAGGGTCAGTCGGCGGGATTCAACGTGTACGCGTTTCAAACCGTGGATGACGCGCCCACTGGGGAAGCTTTCACGGAGCTTCTCTCCCAGTTCAATATCGATGGCATCCGCCTCAGCGAAGCTGCGTTCCAGATGCTGCAACAGGAAATTTCCCTCGAACTCTGCTCGCTGGAACTGCCACGACTGTGGGATGGCGAGCAAGCGCGCCTTTTCCGCGGCCTGGTGCCTGTTGATCGAGAGGTTTTTCGTACCATTCTCATCCGCGAAGGCCATATTGCTCTGGCCGACCCTCGGGACTACACCGTACATGGCTGGACCCAGCAGCGCTACTACGAAGTTTGCACCAACGCCGCACTCTACGCGTGCATCGAAGCCAAAAAGCCAGCGAAAGCTAAAGCGTAGCGATGTGCGCGGGGACGACTGCCCTCGGGCCATGCGGCCAACTCAAAATGCTCGCCGCGCGCGGAACGGGATCATCACCACGGCCTCCAGCGCAACAGGCGCACCGTCTTTGAGCGCTGGTTCGAAGTGGCAGCGTCCGAGCGCCTCGCTGGCGAACTGGTCGAGTTGGTCGTCCACTCCATCGAGCACGCGAATCTCACGCACGCTGCCGTCACTGTGGATGATGGCATACAGCGTTACCGTGCCTTGCACATTGGCGCGCTGCAGTTCGGAGGGATACGCGGGATCTGATTTGCGCGTGACGAGCGGCGATAGCAGTTCACCCTTGCTGGGCCCCGCCTTGAGCTCCGCGAAACGCAGAACCCAACTTCCGCTGGCCGAATTCAGGTTCGGCATGTTGAGCGTCATCTGGTAAAAGCGCCTGGCACCAAACACCTTGCGTTCGACGTCAGTGGGAGCGTGCTCGGACAGGGTGGCGGGCTTGCGAGGTGCGGCGTCCACTCGTGGCGTCGGTATCGTGGGTGTCGCAGCAATGGGATGCCGGTCGATGGTGATGCTCGCCATGGATTGCGTGCCGGAACCGCCGCCAGCTGGAGACGCTGTCGTGTTCGCTTCTCCCACGCGGATTCCTGCCGGAAGCACTGAGTCTGCGGGTGCGCCTCCCGTGCCGGAGTCATGCTGCGCGGCCTTCGCGGAATCCGGGATCGTCGGGCGTCCTGAACCCAGCGCGCTGCCTTGCGGTGTTGCGGAAAATTCTCCCCGCCGGTTTCCCGCAGGTGGCTGCACGGGCACTGCCGGAGCAGCCGGATGGACGCTCAATGCAATCATTTGCCCCGAGGCCGTCGCTCCACCACCAGGAACTGACGGAGGAGGGGGAACGACAGCGGAAGAGAGCGCCTGTGAGGCAGCCGATTGTCGATTTGCCGCCTCATTCAAGGTTCGCTGCTCGCTCATTGGAAGCTGCGGGGCGGGCGCAACCACTTCCGCGTGTCCGATGTTGATGGCGCCGAACTTGCGTGCCGACGACTCGAGCTGGGGAGGCGGTGGAACAACCGTACTCGCGAGCGTGGGCTGGTTACGCATCTGCGAAGCGTCTTTGAGTTCTGGCGGTGGAGCCACAGTGGCGGTTTGCGGCAAAGATAGGTTGTTAGTATGGGTCGCGTCCAACTGCGGCGGCGGAGCAATTACGGAAATATCCGGCGCTTTCAAGTTCCGCTCAGAAGCTAGCCCGGTTAATGCAGGCGGTGGTGCCGATGGCAGTGCGTTCCAGGCCACAATGTTCGGCAATCTTACATCCCGGTGCAGTACTATATCCGGCGGGGTGACGAGCATTTGCTCCCGGTTGTCCGGTTCCCTTGGCACGGAAAGGATGGGCTGGCGGGAGTAAGCTGGGTCGCCTTGCTGGGCGCGGTGCGGCGCCGCGCTGCCGGTGTCGAGCTTGGGGAGATCGTTCTTGGGAAGCTCGGCCTTGGCCAAGTCACTGATCGGGTACATGACCAGCCTGGTATCCTTCCACGGGTCCTGCCGCGTGATGTGGTGGGGCATCCAGTGCGCCCAGGCCAGCAGCGCCGTCAGGGCCAGGGTGTGGTAAACCAGAGATTCTACGAAGCTGGTCCACGATATCCTGGAAGGCACAAATACGTCTGTCCAAAACTGGGAGGCGTCGGCACCTAGTGGTAACGGCGGTTTCCGGCGAAGCACATACCCCACATCTCCCAAGAAGGTGCGCCGCCGGGGCGTGTGTTCTACTAGCAGGCGCAAGTCCGGACGGTCTTCTGCCGGAGCATCTAGCACCGCTGCGGACAAAGAATCCTCTCCGGAGTTCAGGGACATAGCATCCAACCGAGGGCAGGGAATTACTCTATTCTCTATTATAAAGGTCTTTGCGCCGCCTCAGCCAGTATGGGGACTCGGCGGTACACCGTGTCCGGCGCGGGGTACAGGGAGAGTAAGATGCGGGGGGATGAAAAAACGTCTATGGAAAAGCTGGGGTATAGGAAGCTCATTCAGGGAAAACTGACTTGGATTCTTACGATTATCTGCTTGTTCACCGCCATGGTTGGTGCGCAGCAGGCTGGTCCGCCTCCAGCAGCTCCCGCGTCACCCACGGAAGACTACTCCGGCATGTATACGTTTTTGCGTGAAGGGGAATTCGTCCAGATCACAGTCGAAGAAGCGGGGCACGTAACTGGATTTGTTTCCCGTTACGGTGATTCGGAGAGTGACCAAGGGGTGTTTCTCGATCAATTCTTCAAAGAGGGAAAGCTGGACGGGCACAAGTTGAGTTTCACGACGGAACCTGTGCATGGCACCTGGTTTGAGTTCAAGGGCGCTATCGATCGCGGCCCGGCGAAGACGCACGCGCAAGAGGGCTATTACGTGTTAAAGGGCACGCTAACCGAGTACACCACGGATGTGGCGAAGAAAGTATCCGCCAAGGCGCGCGAAGTAGAGTTCAAGCTCTTCCCGGAAGACGCTGCTCCGGCGCCGCAGAAGCACGACTAACAGCGGAAGAGATTTGTTCAGAGGTTTCTTACGGTATTTGACGGTCTCAGGTTCTTCTAAGCGGCCACTGATCTGGACTGCGGCGAAAGAATTTGCTCAGGTGCTTCGGGAGCCATGCCGTCCGTGAGTTGCGCGAATCGCGGCTGGACTTCAGCTTTACCGTTCCGCACGACCAGCGTGAGCGTCACGTAGCAGGTTGAGCACAACCAGAAGTGTTCCACCCTCTGTAGCCCAGCACACGATTGTGTTCCAGACTCATATACCGGAACGTTGAAGATCCGGCCTTGATTGAGGTAACGAAAATGAGCCCCGCAGATTGGGTTCGCACACTTAGCGAGCATAGAAGACTCCTAAACGAGCGCGCGTGTGAGGAAACTAAGAATACTTTACCACGAGAATCCACCGCAACATGGGATTACCGTCACAGGATTTGTGACGCAAGCTTCCCCAATTGGATTCGAATCCCTGGGACTAGTTACCCGCGCGCAGTGGGGAAACGAAGAAGCGCCGCAATCCACCTTCTTTAGCGGAAGTAGCCCCTTTGGAAGGCTCATTGCCAGTAGCGTCCAGACGCGCCAGTTCGGCCGCAAGGCCTCGAATGGCTTTCGAAACCTCCAACCCTTCCTGCAATACCACGGGCGTGCCCTTCTCAATGGCGGGCGCCACAGCCGTATGTTGGTTGGGAATCTTCCAGAAAATCTTGCAGGCCGTCGCTTTCTCCATGTCTTCATCGGAGAAGCCTGGAATTTTCTTGTAGCGATTCAGAACCAGACATACCTTTTCGCTGTGCGCGCCATCCGTGAGGAAGGGACGTATGTGCTTGGCGCTCCAAAAACAAACCAGATCGGGTTGCGCGACCAGCAACACCCGGTTCGAAAGGTCGGAGATCAATCGTACCGCGGCATCGAGCCGGCTGGAGCAGTCCACAATCACGTGCCGGTAGCTGGAGACCAACAGATCGAACAGCCGTGCCAACTCGGCGGGCGTGGGCACAACCTGCATTGGCTGCTGCGGCCCAGCCAAAAGATGCAGTCCGCTCTCACATGGCGTCATCAGATTCTCGAGCATCGACTGATCGAGGCGGTGCATGTTTTGCAGCGCGTCAGTCAGTCCAAAATTCGGGCGTACGTTGAGATGCAGTTGCGCGTTCCCGAGCGGCGCAAAATCTACCAAAGCTACCGAGCCTTGTGCCCGCTGCAAGAGGGTCGCGGTGTTCACTGCGAGCGTGGTCGCTCCCGAGCCCGCTTTGGCGTTCAAGAACGTAAAGATTTGAGCGCTTGCCGAGGACCGCTGCATCTTCTGGCGTTTGGCGCTGTGCCGCGTGAAAGCTTCCAGCAGCGCGCTGGTACTGCCTTCACGGTCCAGGTACTCGCAAGCCCCGGCGCGCATCACTGCGACAATTGCCATCGGGTGGCTCATGGACCCCAGGGCAAAGATCGCAAGACCGCTTGTGGTGGTATGAAGTAGCTCAATCGCCGCGGCGCCCCGCTCTGGATTGCTGGCATCGATCTCCACCAGCACGATTTCGATGCTTAGATCTTGAATCTGTCGCAGTAAGGGATCGGTAGGACCAATGGGGAATCCGGCGTGGCTGAGCACGCTGTGGGCGATTGCGGTGCCTTCCACACGCCCCTGAAGGACGGGAATCTGGGCGCTATTTTCAGTAAGAATTGCGACTGCGACCGCAGACACTCTCAGGACCCCACTTTCAGCGCATCACTCATCTTAGAATACGCGTCTGCTACAAGACCACGTGACCTTAGTCACCAGTGAGAACTTCACGGCCTCCCGGTTGCAGCGGAGCCGCGGGAAACCGTACTTTTTTTCAGTTGGGGAGGGATAGGGCGGCGCTGCTCCACCGTTGTCACCAATTCTAGCAAAATTCTTCCCGGGAAAGGGAACGGATGTCTACCGGGCCTCAATCCTAGGTACGGTACTCAAGCTGCTGCGGATTGGAGGGGCTTTTTCGCCGAATCCGCAGCCCATAAAGGGGAAGGGATTCTATCGGAGGCAGTCGGTTCAGATAGCGCGTTCGTCAGCCATTGCCGGATTATCGGCGTCCACTGGCAGCTCCTGAGCCATGCGAAGGGGACCGGGTGCAGTTTCGTTCAAGAATTCATAGTTGCGAACCAGGACAGCGACACCGCTCTTGTGACTGGTGGCGGCTGGAAGAACTCGCAGCACCCGCACCTGGCAGCGTACACGCGTATCGGCGGAAAGCGTGATTTCGGACGGCATGTCGAGCACGAGTTCCAGATCGTCGTCCTTGAGCAGCACCATATCGGTGTAAAGAAACATGCCCCGCGCGCTCAGATCCTGGGTGAAGGCGAGACCCTCCTCGCTGCCCCGGCGAACGGAAACGGAGCGGTGAAAATCAAAGCGCTGCGCCGCTCGACGTTCTATCCGAACCTGAGAAGTGGTCATAATTTCCTCCTGCGCGTAGGGCTCTTCACGCAAGCCCGTGCCCCCGCACTCGCTGAGCCGGTGTTACAAAAAGAAGCCACACAAAGACGTACGAAGAACGGTATGAAAGATAGCTGGTTGCACTTTCTTGCTTATGGGGGACAGAAGCAGGAAGCGCGCGTCTCAAATAATTCATCCACTGTAGCGCGTTGGCGCCCCTCTGAAAAGTGCTTGCTTAGTCACCCCGGGGTGAACTGGCCCAGAACGCAACAAGTCGTCCTTGTGTAGGGTGGGCATTTCTGCTCACCGTTCGGGTCGGAAGATTTTCTTTAGCAGCTGAAGCAATTTATGATCTAAGCAGCATCCATGCCTGCGCCTACCAGCACGGCTCCCCCCGATCCCGCTTCGCCGAATGGCACGGAGGAAACTCCTGCATCCGGGGCTCCGCCGCCCTTTTCTCTACCTCAAGGCCGCCTGCGGACCACGTTTCGCGCTCTGCAACATCGCAACTTCCAGTTGTTCTTTGGGGGACAACTCATCTCACTGACGGGCACCTGGATGCAGACGATCGCTCAATCCTGGCTGGTGTACCACATGACTGGCTCGGCTTTGAAGCTGGGCAAAGTGGGATTCTTCAGCCAGTTCCCTGTGTTTTTCCTGGCTCCGCTCGGAGGCATGCTGGCCGATCGGGTGGATCGCCGCCGCGTCGTTATTGGCACGCAAGTCGCTTCGATGATTCTGGCGTTTGTGCTGGCGGCGCTGACGCTTACAGGACACATTCGCGTATCGCACATCTACGTGCTCAGCGCATTGCTGGGCGTGGTTAATGCGTTTGATATCCCCGCGCGTCAATCCTTCCTCAGCGACATGGTGGGCCGCGAAGATTTAATGAACGCCATTGCGCTGAATTCGTCAATGTTCAACGGCGCGAGAATTGTCGGCCCCGCCATAGCCGGCCTGGTGCTGGCGAAGATTAGCGAAGGCTGGTGCTTTTTTGGCAATGGTGTGAGCTACATCGCCGTCATTATTGGATTGTTGATGATGAAGGTGCATTGCGCGCCACGGAGTAGCGAGGTTTCGCCACTGGAGTCGCTGCGCGAGGGTTTCCGCTTCGTCAGCCGCACCGCGCCGATTCGTGCTCTTCTCATGCTCCTAGGTTTAGTCAGCCTGGTCTGCATGCCCTATACCGTGCTGATGCCGATATTCGCCGCAAAAATACTGCATGGTGGACCGAAAGCATTAGGCACGCTCATGGGCGCAACCGGAGTTGGAGCCATGTTCGGCGCGCTCACTCTGGCTTCTCGTACGGGCGTCCGCGGACTGGGCCGCTGGGTCGCCATCGCCGCCGCAAGTCTCGGACTTTTCTTAATTGCATTCTCGCTGTCCCGGACACTCTGGCTCTCGACGCTGCTGCTGCTGCCTGTCGGCTATTGCATGATGCTCGAAATGTCGTCTTCCAACACGCTCATCCAATCGATGACGCCCGATGCGTTGCGAGGCCGCGTGATGGCGGTGTATTCCATGATGTTCATGGGCATGGCTCCATTCGGTGCGCTGTTTGGTGGAGCGTTGGCCGAACGTCTAGGAGCGCCAGTGACCGTGGCCATCGGCGGCACGACATCCGTGCTGGGCGCGCTGGTGTTTGCCCGCTACCTGCCCCTCATGCGCGATGAGGCGCGCCGCCTAATCGTGGCGCAGGAGAGTGTGGTTGCGGAAACCGGCGACTAGCGGGTTTACTGCGCTGCGCGATGTACAGCCAGCAGTTGAACGAGCAGGCCACGCAAGTTTTTCAGGTCCAGAGCATTCGCTCCGTCGGACTTGGCTTCCTTGGGATTGTCGTGAACTTCCATAAAAATTCCATCCACCCCCGCCGCAACGGCCGCGCGTGACAGCACGGGAATAAACTCGGGCTGTCCTCCGCTCGCCGTGGGTCCTTCGCCGTTACGCGCCGCCGACGGTAGCTGCACCGAGTGCGTAGCGTCGAAAACCACGGGAGCGAACTTGCGCAGGATAGGCAGAGAGCGCATGTCCACCACAAGGTTGTTGTAGCCGAAGCTGGCGCCGCGCTCGGTCACGAAAACTTTAGGATTGGCCGTGGCACGGCACTTCTCGACCGCATGCTCCATG
>CAZUCC010000013.1:0-79857 GCA_964619065.1 uncultured Acidobacteriaceae bacterium
CCTGCAGTTCCTACGACAAGGACAATCCGGAAAGCTGCACGTTTACCAAAGAGAACCCGATCAACCTGCCGGATCTCGATTCCGCCGACATGCAGGAAACCACGCAGGAGGAATACTGCGAGAACTGCGGCCGGGTGATGGTTCTGAAACGCGGCCGGTTCGGGCAGTTCATGGCCTGCACGGGCTATCCGGACTGCAAGACCACGCGGCGGCTCGACCAGGGTAAAAAAGTTCCCGATATTCCGCTGGACGAGAAGTGCCCGAAGTGCGATCGCAACATGATTTTGCGCCACGGCCGCTATGGCGAATTTGTTTCCTGCAGCGGATATCCGGAATGCAAGTACATCAAGCAGAACTATATCGGCGTGAAGTGCCCGCTCTGTAAAGATGGGGAATTGGTCGAGAAGCGGGCACGCAAGGGCAACACGTTTTACGGTTGCGGGAATTATCCGAAGTGCAAATTTACGTCCGCTCACAAGCCGATTCCGGAGAAGTGTCCGAGTTGCGGGAGTGAGTATCTGGTGGAGAAGTATCTGAAGGCCGGGCCGGTAATTGCATGCCCGAACAAGGAATGTGATTACGAGCGGGAGAATGCTGCTGCGATTGCTGCTGCATCGGCGCCCGCGTAATTTTTTGTTTCCACGCGCTAGGGCCAGACATCCAAGGGTTTGCAGATCGTATTTTTCAATACCAACCACAAATTAATTTGGAGGAACGATGCCCAAAAAGCCTACCCACGCGGATGCTCAACTAATTCTTCAACTCTATGAACTCCGGCGCGAAGCGGAAATGCGCAAAGCCCGCGACTGGTCGACTATGAAGTTTTGGCCGCAGAGCGCGGATGATTACATCAAGGTGGCCACAGCGATGGGGACACCGGAGAACCAGCATCTCCGTCAAGTGAACAGCTATTGGGATATGGTAGCTGCGTTTGTTCTGCAGGGTGTTCTAAATCAAGACTTGTTCTTTGCGCCTGGTGTCGCGAATGAGATGTTGTTCGTTTTTGCCAAGGTGCATCCTTTCCTGAAGGAAATTCGCGAAAAGACGCAGAGCCCCATGTCGTTTGCGAACGTGGAGAAGGCTATCAGCAAGAGCAAGAGCGGCAAGGAGCGTTTTGCCATGATCCTGAAGCGTGTCGAGGGCATGCGGAAGACGATGAAAGCAGCTTAAACCGCTGTCGGCCATCGAGTAGATCAAAAGGCTAGTAGCTGACAGCCTACGAGATGTATTCTCGGATGTACTCGTCGCGGGAGTGCGCTAGTTCGTGCGCACTTCCGTCGAAGATTACTTTTCCTTCCCGCAAGATCAGAAAGCTCATGGCAATCTGTCCCCGGCTTCCCGGCAGCAGCGGACGCATTTGATTCTCGCTTCGGTCAAAGTAATGGCTCGCCATGGTGAAAGCATCCTGCAAGCGGTGGGTCACGAGGAGAGCGCTGCTGTTGTAGACGTCACGCTGTTTGACGAGCAGTTCGATGATGGTCGTTGAAGTCACCGGGTCGAGTCCGCCGGTTGGAGAGTCATAGAGCAGGACTTCGGGTTGCGAAATCATGGCGCGGGCGATGGCGACCCGCCTCCGCATACCGCCGGAAAGCTCACCGGGAAACATATCCAGTGTGTGCTCGAGTTCGACGAACCGCAATGCCTCGCGTACCCGGCGCTCGATTTCGTCGTAAGGAGTGCCGCCTTCTTCCATCAGCCGGAACGCTACATTCTCCCGCACCGTGAGCGAGTCGAACAATGCGCTCTCCTGAAATACCATTCCGATTCTTCGACGCAGTTCGAAAAGATTCTCCTCCGGCAAAGCGGAGACTTCTTCGCCTAAGACCCAAATGCGTCCGACATCCGGTTTAATCAGTCCAAGGGCGAGCTTCAAAATGATGCTCTTGCCCGCGCCGGCGACGCCAAACAGCGCCTTCGTTTCTCCTGGCACAAGATCGAACGATATGTTGTCGAGCACCTGATTTTCTTCAAATGCTATCGACACGTTCTTGAAGACGATGGCGCTCGACGGCTGCGAATCCGGAGAGAAGGCGGGCTGCGCGGGAGCGGTGATTTCCATCAGCGATACCCGGCGAAAGTAAGCATGAGCAGGCGCGTGATCACAGCGTCCGTCAGCAGGATAAGCACGGACGAAGCGACCACAGCCTGGGTGGTCGCTCGACCCACGCCCTGCGTTCCACCGCGGCTGTTGATCCCATAGAAACATCCCACGGTAGCGATCAGGAACCCAAAGATGGGTGGTTTGATGAGGCCCATGATGATGTCGTCAAACACTAGTGACTCCCATGCCGTCGTCCAGTACTGACGCACGTCTAAGCGCAGCAAAACTTTGGCCACGACCATGCCGCCGAATAAACCCATCAAGTCGGAAATGATGGTCAGGAAAAACAACATAAAGACGGTGGCGACGATTCGGGGCGCGATGAGTTTCTTCAGGGGGTCGGTGCCTAGCGCGCGCATGGCGTCGATTTGTTCGGTCACCATCATGGAGCCGAGTTCGCTGGCGATGCCCGAGGCATTTCGGCCCGCAACCATGAGTCCGGTGAGCACCGGGCCGAGTTCGCGCACCATGGAAAGCGAAACCAGCTGCCCAATCAGGGAAAGCGAGCCAAAGCGCTGCAAGGTGTTGGCACTCTGCAGCGCGAAGACGAATCCGGTGAAAAAGCCGGTGAGGATGACAATCGGTAGCGAGCCCACACCGATAAGGTCACACTGCTGCAGTATGTCGCTAAAGTAACGTGGTCGCTGAAACAGGGCACTAACGGAGCGGGCCGCGAGCAGGCAATACTCCTGCACCGACAAGACTTTTTCCTTGGCAAAGTCCGAAGGAGAAATCAGTTCCAAGCGATCACCTGTTTGTGTCTAAAGGCCTGCTCGGAACTATAACAAACGCTATCGGCTGTCGGCTATCGTCGTGTGAGTGGCAAGATTGCTTACGTGGTCAAAACTAGCGTGCATGGAGCCGAAAGCCGACGGCCAAGAGCCGATAGCGTTTTTACTCCCGCACCTTCTTTTTGATTTCAATACTGAGCCGCTTAATTTTCTGGTTCAGGGTGGAAAGCGGGACGCGAAAGCGCTCGGCAGCATCGGTCTGATTCCAATTGCATTTCTCCAGCATGCTGACGATGATGCGACGCTCGCATTCCTCGAGAATGTCGAAAAGTGAGGCATCGCTGGAAGCATCCATCAGCGGAATCAATTCCTGGCGGTTGGCGATGTGATCCGGGAGTAGCTCGATTCCCACTTCTGTGCCGGTAGAAAGCACGACGGCACGCTCCATCACGTTTTCCAGTTCGCGCACGTTGCCGGGCCAGGAGTGATTGAGCAGTGAACGCAGGGCGTCAGCGGCAATACGCCGCAAGGGGCGCTCGTTCTCTTCGGAAAACTTTTTCAAAAAGTGGTCAACGAGCAGGGGAATGTCTTCCTTGCGCTGGCGCAGAGGAGGCAGATCGATGTTGATAACGTTCAAGCGATAGAACAGGTCCTCGCGGAAGGTTCCTTCCTTTACCGATTGACGCAGATCGACGTTAGTGGCGGCCAGGATACGGACATCCACAGAAATTTCTTGCACACCGCCGAGATGCATGAACTTCTTTTCCTGCAGTACTCGCAGGATTTTGGCCTGCGTCTCCATGCCCATAGTGCCAATTTCGTCAAGGAACAGCGTGCCCTTATCGGCGACTTCGAACAGACCCTTTTTGGAGGCAATCGCACTCGTGAAGGCACCTTTCACGTGGCCGAAGAGCGTAGATTCGAGAAGATCCCCCGGCATAAAACCGGTATTCACGGGGACGAAGGGCTGATCCTTGCGCGGCGAATAAAGGTGGATCGCCTTGGCAATGACTTCCTTGCCCGTGCCGCTTTCCCCTTGAATCAGGACGGTGGAACGGCTGGGGGCGACCTGCGTAATGAGGTCGAAAATCCGCAGCATCGGCTCGCTCTTGCCGACGATGCTGTCAAAGCTGTAGCGCTGTTTGAGGGCGCGCTTGAGTTGGACGTTCTCTTCTTCCACCCGGCGGCGCCGAACCGTTTCCCGCACATCCGCCAGCAGCTTTTCGTTGTCCCACGGCTTCTGGATAAAGTTGGTGGCGCCCGCTTGCATGGCATGGACCGCATTCTCCAGTGTGCCGTAGGCGGTGATCATGATGACCGGCAAGTGCGGGTCGCGCTCACGAATAGCGCCCAGAACGTCGAACCCGTCCTGGTCGGGCAAGGCCTTGTCGAGCAACACGAGGTCAAAGGGCTGTTCGCCGGTGCGGGCCAAGCCCTTGGCTCCGTTGGCGGCGGTGGTGACTTCGTAGCCCTCAAGTTCCAGCAGCGTTTGCAGCGATTCGCGGATTTCCGCTTCGTCATCAATGATGAGGATGCGTCCAGTAGCGGGAACGGCTGCAGTTCCCGGCAGATGCCGCGTTAAAACTCCGGCTTCAGACATGGATGGCCTTCCTGCTCAATGGGAATTCCAAATGAAACGTTGTCCCTTGGCCGACGGTACTTTCGACCCGAATTTTCCCGGCATGTTCCTGCAGAATGCCGTAGGTAACGGAAAGGCCGAGCCCAGTGCCGCGATTCTGGCCTTCGCGGGGAGCATTCTTGGTGGTGAAGAAAGGATCGTAAATACGGCTGATGTGCTCCTGCGCAATGCCGGAGCCGGTATCGGAGATCGTGATACGCACGGCATCGCCATTGGAGGTCGCAATGCTCAGTTTTCCGCCTCCGCTTGCCATGGCATCCTTCGCATTCAGAAAGAGGTTGAGAAAAACCTGTTGCAGGCGACCCGTGCTGCCATAAATCAACGGCAGGTTTTCATGGAGTTCGGTTGCAACTTCGACATGCGCGGTTTTGAACTGATGCTCCAGTAACGCCAGCGTGTCGCATACGACTTTATTGAGGTCCACATCGCCGAATTCGGCGCCGCTGGTCCGTGAAAAATTCAGCAGGTTGTTAACGATCTCGGAAGCGCGGAAAGTTTGGCGTGTGATCTTCTCCAGCAAGCCCGCTTTTTTCTCGTCGCCCTGAACCTGTTTGGCGAGCATTTGCGCGTAGGAGGAGATCACGGCCAAAGGCGTGTTGACCTCATGAGCCACGCCCGCAGCCATGAGTCCGATCGAAGATAGCTTGTCCGCTTGTGCTAGTTGAGACTCCAGTTCGACGCGCTCGGTGATGTCATCCACGATGATCAGCCGCCCGATCACGCTGAACTTGCGCGTCACCAGCGGCGCTATGGCGACGTTGACCCGGCGCGTTTCCCCTACCGGAGTGTCGAGCCGGAACTTGTAGAGGTTGTGGATGCCCGTATTGTGACGTACGTGGTAGAACTCCTCGACGAACGCCGGAGGCATCACTTCACTCAGAGGCCGCCCCACGGCGCGCCAGCGGGGAAGCGCGTACATCACTTCCATCTGAGAGTTCCAGGATTCGATGCGGTCTTCGAGATCCACTGCGAGAACGCCCACGCTGATGGATTCCACAATACTTTCGTTAAAGTCCTTCAGTCGCTCATACTCAGAAACTTTTTCTTCGAGTGAGGCATAAAGGCGTGCGTTTTGAATGGCGATGCCGATGTAGCCTGCAAGAGTTTCGAGCAGGGCAACGTCATCACTGGTGAGGAAGTCCCCATCGACGGTTTTGCCCAAACCAAGAGCGGCGATGGTGCGATTCTGCACCACGCAGGGGATGTAGTAGTTCAAGTCCAGCTTGGCGATAGTCTCGCGCGAGGAGGGCGTTTCCCGCGGCAGCATATGCGTGTTTTCGAAGAATAGATGCCCGGCGTTATCCTCCGGACGAGATCGGCTCAGGAAACTCAGATCCAAAGCCCCCGCCGGAGCAATGCCAAAGGATTTCGCTAATTGGAACTTCGCGGGAGTTTCATTCGACGCGAGGAAGACGCCCATGCGGTCGACCAGCAGCGTATGCGAGAGCCGGTCGACCACGGAGCCGAGCATCCGGTCGAGATCTTTTTCTGAGCTGAGCTCGCGGCCGAATTCTACCAGCGTTCTGCGATAGTCGTAGCGCGTCCGGTAAAAGACCTGGTCAAGCTGCTGCTGAATCCAGTTCTTCACCGGATCGAAGAGCAGCGCCGTAACCACCATGGCGAGAACCAAGCCCGCGGGGCCGCTGCTTGGCACGCGTGTGTGGATCAACTCCGCAACTCCGGCCACAACGGCAAAGTAAACGCCGACGATGGCTGCGGCCGAGAGGGTGTAGACCACGCCACGCTTGAAGATGAGGTCGACGTCCATCAGTCGGTAGCGGAAGATGGCGTAGCCAAACGTCAGCGGCAACAGCACCAACGACAGTACAGACCACTTCGCGGGCTCAAAATGAAGGCCCGGAATCACATAAGGCAGTACCCAGAAGAAAGTAAATGGAACGACGGCAAGAACCGTTCCCCGCATCAGCCACTTCATCTGCTGGCGCAGAACGGGCTGGCTCGCTTGCCGATAGGTCCGCCGCATCACGAACGCCGCGCCCAGGAAGTATGCTGCCAGGTACGCCATCTGCAGGCGGTCCAGATTGAAGATAAGATCGGCGCGGGCTGTGAGCGTGGTAAGCGCCAGCACCTGCATGGCGAGCAAAATTGCGGCTGGTGCGTACACGAACCACAACACTGAGCGATGCTCCCGCACCCAGGGACGTTTTTCCGGAAAGACGAGCGCAAAATGGAGGAAAAGCGCGGGCTGCAACAGTCCCGCCACGACATTGCTTCCGAGTATGATCCAGTCAAAATCGTTCAGCTTGCCCGTGTACTTGAAGGCGTAATAGACAAACGAAACCAGGCAGAAGATGTAGAAGTGAAGGGAGCCTGGTGCTGTCCACCGCCGCAGCAAGATGTACATGCCAATGAGCAGGTAGATGAGGGCAATGAAGCGCAACCAATCGTTGGCCGAGCGGTCGGCGGGGACAAGCACAACGACCGTATCCAGAGGAATGCCGCCGCGCACGAGCGAATAGGTCGCCTTGGCCCACACCCCCCTTCGGTACATTTGCCGCATCAGGGCGGGCATGCCAGCCGTTTCCTGTCGCTCCACGGCTACCAACTGATCTCCGGCCTTGATCCCTGCGTGATCACCCGGCCCCTTGGCTTCGACGCGGCTGGCGACCAAGTGCCCACCACGTTCGTCCCAGACAACACCGTCGTAGGGAACCAGAGAAGCATGTTCCTTAAAGAAATTGAGACCGGCAAACGTCACCGCCGTCGCGGTGAGCAGGACGAGAAGGACTACGGTAAAGCGGGTTTGAAATTCGCGATTCACTGGCTTGATTGGACTCTGTTGAATTCTCGGCACAGGTCCTATCACGTTAGATTCAAAGTTGAGCAACTTGAGGGCCACCATCTCTGAAATTAGGAACCCGTAAGTTTATAAAAACATTCTGCTTAGTCCATTGTATGCGTCTCAGCCCCATAAGGATACGTTTTTTGGAAGCATTCTTCTAGAATGCGGATTCCGCATCAAAAACGTGCGTAAAGTTACTTTATGACGCCTCTGCGGTTAGAATCACAGTCGGCTCACCCGCGACAAGGGAAGGGCCGCAAAAATGCTGCTCAATCGGCTCGGAGAACGAGTAGATATTCTCTGCGACCAAAAAAAGCGGAGAGCCGAAGCTCTCCGCAGGAGTACAGAGGCGATATCTACAAGGATAGAAACTTCGCGTACGAATTAAGTTGCCCGCTTCTAAAAAAGAAAGAAGAAAAGCTGAGGAAAATTTGAAGGTGGAAGAAGCAAGCCCCGCCACGGCGGGAATGGAAGCGCAGTCGGGCGCGGAGGAATGTTTCGCGAGCGTGGGTGGAAGCCGTATACGGTACCTTCGCGCCGGTTCCGGACCACCCTTGGTGCTGCTGCACGGTTTGTTGGGATATTCGTTTTCCTGGCGGCTGAACATGGCTGCGCTCGGGGAACATCGGACGGTTCTCGCCATCGACCAGTTGGGTACCGGGTTTTCGGATCGAGCGGCGAGCCTGGATTGCACCATGCGTGCGGTGGCGAACCGAACCCTTGTCTTCCTCGATCAACAATGCCCCGGACCGTTCGATTTGCTGGGGACGTCCCACGGCGGCGCGATTGCCATGTGGGTAGCTGGGCTGATGGCGGAACGCCAAGACCCGCGATTGCAGCGCCTGATTCTAGTGGCTCCAGCGAATCCGTGGTCACCGCACGGCCGTCTTCTCGCGCCATTCGTGGCGCAACCGCCAATCTCGGCCGCTGCTCGCTGGACTCTGCCCAGAGCGCGTTTTGCCTGGAATTTTTTTCTGCGGCGTTTGTACGGAGATCCTGACAAAATCCCTCCTGGCACGCTGGAAGGTTATTCTGCATCTTTCGATCTGGATGGGAGCTGGGAATACGGTTTGCGAGTCCTGGAAACTTGGTTGGACGATCTGGAAGCAATGAAAGCTCTTCTACCTAAGCTGGCCGACGTCCCGATCTTGTTGCTCTGGGGCGAGGCCGATCCGGCCGTCTATCCGGAATCCGCCGAACCTCTGCGCCAGCATTTTCAAAACTGCGAGTACGTAAGCTTGGCTGGGGTTGGCCATTTGCCCTACGAAGAAGCGTCCGAGGATTTCAATCGTGCCGTAACGGAATTCTTGCGGAAACCGGTTTAGGAAGACTGTGTCTGAGTTTCATTCTGATCACTCTTAAGTTTGTCATCCTGAGCGCAGCATTTTCATCCGCTTGCGGATGGAAATGAGGAGTCGAAGGACCCCTGCGTGACCGCCGCCAGATTGACACTTCTTCCGGCGGGCCCGCCTACCTGGCGTAGGTGCTGCTGCAACGTTTTGGAACCAGGAATGATTTGGAATCAGGAACGGATATGGGACAGCATCTGTTGGAAATCGTGAAAAGCCACTTGGCCCACCACGGCTATCTCACTGTGGCAGCAGCGCTGCTCCTGGAGAATGCCGGTCTGCCCGTTCCGGGCGAAACCATTCTGCTGCTAGCCAGCTTCTTTGCCTACTCGGAGCATCAGCTCAGCTTGCCGCTGATCATCCTCACGGGGATCATCGCCGCCACGCTGGGAGATAACCTGGGCTATACGATTGGCCACTATGGCGGGCGGCCGCTGTTAGTGCGCTATCAACATTTCTTCCGCATTTCCAATGAGGTGGTAGCCCGCGGCGAGCGGCTCATGCAGCGCTACGGGCCGCCCATTATTTTTCTCGCGCGCTTCATCTTTGGACTGCGCGTGGTCGCGGGACCGCTGGCAGGTGTGCTCGGCATGAATTGGGCGCAATTTGCCCTGTATAACTTCTTGGGAGCAGCTCTTTGGGTGACAGTGATTGCGTCCGCAGGCTACTTCTTTGGAAGCCAGTGGGAAATGCTGATGCGGGTGATGGGGCAGGCGAATATCCTCGTGTTCGCGCTGGCTGCCGCCGTTGTCATCTTCCTCTGGTGGCGCCACCGGCGAGCCTAGCCGGGGACCCGCCACCACCTAAGTAGTACGCCGCCTTAGGTTACTTGCGGACGCATCGTGGCTTCATGGAAGCTGAATACGTCCGCATGACGAACTCCACTCCAGCCTTGCCTGCCCGCGCGCCCATCCCAGAAATCTGGAAGCGCTCGTTGATCGCCGTGTTCGGGCTGGGCTTGGCCTTTGCCGCCGCTCTGTTCTCGACAGTAACGCGCGAAACTGGGAACGTTGCAGCAACGGCCATTCTGTCAGGCGCGTCATTGCTGCTCTCGGTCTGGGTGGGCATGACTACCCTTCCGTATTTGGCCCGCAGAGTCGTATCCGGAGCCCGCTGGCAGGATACTTTGGATTTCGAAGTGACGCGCGCTGGGATGATTTATGTGCTCGCAACACTCCTCATCGGCGTGGCGGCGCTGAATACGGGGAACAATTTGCTCTACCTGATCATCGCGGCCATGCTGGCGGCAGTTCTGATTTCCGGAGTGTGTTCGGGTCTGGTGCTGAGAGGTCTTGAGTTGCGTGTAGTGCTGCCGCATCATGTTTTCGCGGGAGAGCGCACTTCGGGGAGTTTGGTGCTGGGCAACTCCAAGCGCTGGATACCGTCGCTCTCGATCAGCATTGTGCCTCCCAAAGAGCGCAAGTCGAAGCAACACTGGCAGACCGAGCGCGGCGTCTTTGGATTTCCCCCCAACCGGCCCCCCGACCGGCAATGGCTGCGTCTGACGGACTTGAAAATCCGTCGTGTGCCGGATCTGCCGGCCGCGCCGGGCGTATTCCGCGGTGCCATCCACTTCGCCCTGATCCCGCCCCGTTCTTCGGTAAAGACAGATCTTGATCTATGCTTCGAGCGTCGCGGGGTGTATCGCCAGGACGCCTTCGCGTTGGTCACAGTATTTCCCTTTGGGTTGGTGGTCAAGCGCCGCCGCGTGGAACTATCGCATGAGCTGATTGTCTATCCGGCAGTGAATTCCGCCGGCGAGCTTTCCCGAATTCTCCCTTTACTGGCAGGCGAGCAGCAGAGTGTGCACAGTGGGGCCGGACAAGATCTTCTGCGGATTCGTGCTTATGTTCCCGGGGATTCCGCACGCCATGTGGACTGGAAGGCCACCGCAAAATCGGACTCGCTCAAGGTGCGCGAGTTTGCCCGCGACGAGGAAACGCGCGTGAGAATTGTTTTCGACAATCCTGGACCCGGCCAGGTGTCTCCGGATACCTATGAGCGCGGAATCCGGCTGGCAGCATCTCTCGCGTGGCATTTCGCCAGGACGCCGGCGCAGGTATCGTTTGTCGCCCCGGGGCTTCACCAGTCCTCGGATGTGTGGGAATTTCTGCATTACCTGGCCATGGTTCAGCCCGCGGCCACCATCCCGGTGTTGGAAAACTTAGCGGAAACCGGCGAGTACAGTGTGATCGTCACAGCTCAGGCGGAAGCTAGCATCCCCCCGGCTTTGCGGGCGGTTTCGCACATCTGCCGCTTGCAGGACCCACGCTAAATCCAAGTAAAGATTACGGTAACCTATTTACCAAGCCGTTAACGTTACTTTCGTACTTTGGTTCCCATCCTCCCCTGCTGATACTTTTCTCTCCAGCGAAATTCCCGCAGTCTGTGGCAGATTTCGTCGTGGTTCGGAAGGAGAACCCGATGGCGTCATTTCTTACGATTTCGAATGTTTTGTGGGCCTCGCAGCCGGTGCTGGAGGGAGCGGTGGCGTTCTCTCTGTGGCGGCGCAAGCTGCACAAGGAATTTCCCTTTTTCATGGCGTACCTGCTGGCGCAGATGGCGCTCGTGATCGTGCTGTTTCCTGTCTACAACTTCGCCTCCGATCATTTTTTCTACCGCTACTGGAGTTACTTAAACTGGGCGGCCAGCATCATTGGGTTCTCTTTGGGCTTCAAGGTTTTGCATGAGATCTTCATGGATGTTTTCCGGCCTTACTATGCCATGAAGGATTTGGGAACGGTTCTGTTTCGGTGGGGTGCGCTAGTCATGTTACTGGTCGGAGTCGTGGTGGCGGCATCGACTAGAGCCGATCTTCCTCTGATCGACCAAGCCTTGGTTTCGGTCCAGCGTTGCGTTCGCCTGGCGCAAATGGGTCTGGTGCTGTTTCTTCTCAGCTTTGCTTCGCATCTGGGCATCCGGTGGAAGCACCGCAGTTTTGGATTGGCCTTGGGGTTCGGTTTTTTTGCTACGACAGAACTCATCCTCTACGCCGTGTTGCTGAACGGAAGAGGGTACATTTCCGATAGTGCGGCAACGATTGCCAGTATGATGGCCTATGAATTATCAATTTTGATTTGGTTTACTTACAGCTGGATGCCACGCCCGGTGGTCATTGCGGCATCGACCAGGCTAAGGACACAGCGCTGGGATCGCAGCTTGAGCGAAATTCAAAATCCAGAGCCTGCCGATTCGTTGATTCCCATGTTTGAGAGCATGGTCGAACGTGCCTTGGCGCGCTCTACGCCAGTACTGTCCAAAGAAACCGCTCCGCTCGCTGAACGGAGCACAGCAGCAGGCGGTTAGTCCTTTATTCAACCTGTACGGGGCTGCGATTCCTGCCATTGCGCAATTTGGACGCCAGCCGTCGAAAATGAAAACAAGCCAGCCAGTAGTTCCTCGAGATCCAGCTAAATAGCAATAAGGGAAACGCCTTAGCCAGGCGAGGTAGGCGCTAGAATTTGATGGCGCGCACCAAATTGCCGCTTGCGCTGTTCATGGTTACTTTGGTAATACTGAGACCCGCGCGAATCCATCGCGCGGGTCAAGGAGAATACCTAAACCATGAAGCGTTCAGTGAGAGTTGCATTGCTGCTGTGTGGTTTGGTAGTCACGTACGTTGCTGCGGCCGTTGCAAGCGGTCCAGCAATGGATGGCGGCCCACTTTGTCCGTATCGGGTGTGCTGCCGTCCTAGTAGTGGTTGCTGAATAGCAAGTGAATCTTGCTCCAAGGCAATGCGCCGGACAAGATTACTTTCGTAACCCTTTAGAATTTTTGCACTCAACTTGAGTGCCTTCCCCCAAGGAATCGGCCGGTGAGGTTGTAACCTCTCCGGCCATTGTTTTTTGGGGGGATTGCAGATTTTAGATTTCAGATTGAAGAAGTAACCCCGAACCCGTATCGCAGAGGGAAGATCTTACTTCTGCAATCTGACTTCATACTTCTGCAATGCTTTTGACAAATGCTCGTTTAGCTCTGCAAGTGGGCTTCGAGGAACCACAAATCCTTGTCCGCCTGGCGCACGATTTCGGTGAATACGTCCGCAGTTCCCTGATCGCCGAGAGCCCCTGCCTGATCGATGCCAGCACGAGAAGCATTAGCCACCGCCGCGAGACTCTTTGCGAGCGCTCGCACGTGCTGTTCGCCCGCGACCGCGTTCAAGTCATATTCCGCAAGAGTTGAGGTTGCCGCTACGAGCCTGGCCGTGCCCAGCGCCACGCCGCCGAGAGCGGTTGCACGCTCAGCCAGCAAGTCGGCTGCATCGTCCGCGTGAGTCGCCACACTGTCGAACAATTCGTGCAACTGCATGAAATGAATTCCCTTCACGTTCCAGTGGGCTTGTTTGGATTGCGTTTTCAGGTCGATGGCATCCGCCAAACGGGCGTTGAGCAAGTCGATGAGCTGCAGCCGCGATTTCTCGGAAAGGCTGACACTGGTGGAAAAGAGCTTGGGCTGAGTCGCTGTTGGCATGGATAAAATCTCCTCGCTAGTTTGGATTCGCTGCGGACTCCGAAGGATACAACAATGATTCCTGTGACGGAAATGCTACAGCAGACCGCGTAAAATTTCGGGGTCTGAGGTGGGCGGCTGACAGCTAAATCCGCTGCACACCAATGCTACGGCCTGTCCCGCGCCAATGCCGGGAAGGTTCGGTATCGTTTCCGCCAAGGCTGGCGGGAGTGTCTTGGAAGTAATATCCGCCGCACTCAAACGCACGACCGAGCGGTTGATGGCATAGCCAGTGATGGCTGCCTGGTGTAACTGTTCCGCCAGCTCTCCATCGCCTGCGACTACGACTTGGGTCTCCGGGTATGCCAGATGCACAGCAGCCAGTCCATAGGTTCCGGCAAAAATTCCGTATCGGCCCGCAACCCCAGTTAGCAGTTCCAGAGTTTGCTCCGCTCTCTCGCGATAGCTGGTTTCGTGAGTGTACGAGTGCAATCGGCAAAGCACGATGGCAGCGGCGGGATTTCCCGCGGGTGTGGGCGAATCCTGAAACGGTTTACGGCGGGTGCCGAGCACTCCGAGTGTAGCGCCGGTAGAATGCACTGATGCTTCGCGATCAAAAAATCCGCCACCCACCGGATCAAAGAATTTCGCAATCATGGCGTCGCCCATGGCGCGCGCTGAAGTGAAGTAACGCAACTGCCCAGTGGCTTCATACGCATCGAGGCATGCGCCAGCGACGAAGGCGTAGTCCTCCAGCATACCGGCAACTTCACGGTGTTCAGCCTTGGGATCGGAGTACGCGATCACATGCAACAAGCTGCCATCCGGTCGCCCAGCTGCGGCAAGAACGCGGTCCAGGGAACGGAGCGCGAATTCCCGGGTAGAGGCCAGATGCAACACTTTAGCCGCCTCAAAATAAGCGGAGATGCACAGCCCGTTCCAACCCGCGTAGACTGTTTTATCCACGTAAGGAGTCCGGCGCTGGAGCCGTGCCGCGTACATCTTCTTTTTTGAGGAAGCCAACAACTCCGTGATCCTTGCAATCTCCAGATTCAGGCGCTGCGAAAGTTCCTCCCTGGAAGCGCGTTCGTAAAGCACATTCTTCGCGGGATTGTGGTGCATCTCGCCGATTTCGTTGATGTCGTAATGGAGGCAGGCCACTTCGGCTTCCAGCGGATCAAGAACTGCGCGAGCCTCCTCGCGAGTCCAGGTAAAGTAGTCGCCGTCGTCCTCCATGGAATCGTCGGCATCCTGCGAGGCGTAGAAGCCTCCGCGTTCGCGATCGCTCAGCCATTCGTCCATCCAACGGAGAATGTCTCTTGCGACGTCGCTGAAGAATGAATTTCCGGTTGCTTGAAAAGCATGCACATAATTCTTCAGTAGTTCCGAATTGTCATACGCCATTTTTTCGAAATGCGGAACAACCCAGCGTTCGTCGGTCGAATAACGATGAAATCCACCCGCGAGCTGGTCATACATGCCGCCTCGCACCATGCGATCCAGCGTGTGCAGGTAGAGTTCTTTGGCGCGTTCGTCGTGGTGGCGTGTGGCATGGTCAATGAGCAGGTCGAGCGCTGCCGGATGTGGAAACTTGGGTGAGTGGCCAAAGCCGCCATTGCGCGGGTCATAGGCTTCGAGCGCGGCTTCGACAATGGCAGCAATCACCGCCGGCGAAAAACCGGTGTCGTGGCCACCCAATGACTCCGCTTGCGAAATTGCACTGACCACTTTTTCCGCTTGTTCAAGAGCCTCGTCCCGCTTTTCCCGGTAGGCGCTTGCGATCGACAGCAACACCCGCCGGAAGCCGGGGCGTCCATGTTGATCGAGGGGAGGGAAGTAGGTGCCGCCATAGAATGGTTTGCCGTCGGATGTGAGAAATCCTGTGAGCGGCCACCCGCCTTGTCCGCTGACCGCGCTGATCGCGGCCTGGTAGCGGCTGTCGATGTCGGGCCGCTCGTCGCGGTCCACCTTCACAGCAACAAAGTTGTCGTTGATGATCTTCGCAATTTCCGGATCGTCATAGGATTCACGATCCATGACGTGGCACCAGTGGCACCACACGGCACCGATGTCGAGCAGGATCGGCTTGTCGTCACGCCGGGCCGCGTCGAACGCGTCCTCGCCCCATTCCATCCACTTCACGGGCTGGTGCATGGCGCTCCGCAAGTAGGCGGAAGAAGCCTTGGCTAGCGCATTGGGGGATTCCGTGCTCATGCATCTCCTGATTGGATTCGTCAAACGTTTTCAATATGGATCACTGCGCCAACAGTTTCTTCGCGATTCTGGCGTACAAGTCCACGGCTTCGAACAGTTGCCTCTTTTCAATGTATTCGCCGGGGGTGTGCGCCACGTGAATGGATCCCGGCCCGATCAGCAGCGGTTCTCCCCAGTTACCGAGCCTCGGAATGTCGGTGGTGAACGCCGCGACCATAGTGGGCAAGCCATCTACACTGCGAAATTTCTGATAGGGAATCTCCAGCACGAACTCAGCGCGTGCCAGACCGTTCACGGCTTCCAGAATGCCTTGCCGCATCTCTTCAGACGGCCCCACCAGACGGTAGAGCAGCTGCGCGCGTGCGGCATCCGGGATCACGTTCGGAGCACGCCCCCCTTCGATCAGCCCGATGTTCAACGTCGCGGGTCCAACCTCCGGATTCTCAGGCAATTTCATGGCTCGCAGCCGCTCCAGCGCGGTCAGCAATTTGTCGATCGCCGACTCGCCCAGTTCCGGATATGCCGAGTGCGCCATTTTTCCTTCGGCGACCAACTCCACGCGCAACGCGCCTTTGGAGGCGGTAGCGATGTGATTTTCCGTAGGCTCGCCATTCACCAGGAATCTCGACCCGGGCGATTGCTCGTTGGCGACCTTGGCTCCCAGGCTGTCGCGTTCTTCGCCCACCACAAACAGCAATCCCGCGTAGATGCCTTCGGCGCGGAGCTTTTCCGCGGCCGCTATTTTAGCGGCAATAATTCCCTTGGCGTCGCAAGAACCTCGCCCGTAAATGCGGTCTGCATCTTCCGAAGATGGAATGAAAGGCGGCACAGTGTCCATATGTGTGGAAAAGACAACGGTGGGATGCGCTTGCTCGGGAAGCGTGGCGTAGACATTCGCGCGCTCGCCTTCTACGGGAACTTTGCGCGATTGATATCCGAGGCGGCACAGTTCGTGATGCAGGAAGTCGCCCACCCGACCTTCGTTGCCGGTAATCGATTCGATATCCACCAGCTGCCGCGTGAGAGTGCAAACGTCTTTAGTGTCCAACATGGCTGTCCAATGACTTCCAGAATAGCGCACGCGGCGCGGTTCGTGAGAGACTTCGATCGTGACCGCCACCGATTTGCAGATCAAGTCGCTGTTTCTGGATGGACCTGCCGGACGCCTCGAAGCCCTGCTTAATGTGGGCAGCGCGAGTCCCACGCATGCCGCCGTGGTGTGCCATCCGCATCCGATGTTTGGCGGAACGCTGCACAACAAAGTCGTCTTCCACGCTGCGAAAGCGTTACATGGCTTCGGATTTCCTGTGCTCCGCTTCAATTTTCGTGGCACGGGATTGAGTCAGGGAGAGCATAACAACGGCCAAGGGGAAGTTGATGATGTCCGCACCGCTCTCGACTGGCTGGCACGCGAGTTTTCGGTGCCGCTGGTGTTGGCAGGATTTTCTTTCGGAGCCGCAGTCGGATTGCGCGCGGCCTCAACCGACCCGCGCGTCGACGGGCTGATTGGTCTTGGCATGCCGGTTGCGCCCGTGGACAATCGCGTCTACGACCTTGATTTCCTGCAAACCTGCACTAAGCCCAAGCTGTTCTGTAGCGGAGATCGCGACCAGTACGGTCCACGTGCGAAATTAGAAGCGCTTGTCGCGAGCCTGCCCGAACCGCGCCAATTGACGTTCATCTTAGGCGCCGATCACTTCTTCGAGGGCCGCCTGTCCGAGATGCGGGCGGTGATTGAGGAATGGGTTCGCACGCAGATACTGAGGTGAAGTCAAGGCTGTAGGGGTCCTTCGCTCCGCTCAGGATGACAATCTTTTGGGGGATCGACCGTATAATCGCGCACGATGTCCACCTCCGGCCCCAGCGCAAGCCACAACAGCTTAAAAGACCTGGCCCGCCAGATTTTCTCGCGTGCCCTGGCCGAAGCCAGTATTCCTCGTGCCTTCGACCGCCACGTCGATCTCACGCGCGGCGTGCTTCGCATGGGTGAAGATCTTTTCGATCTCGACGCGTACAGCCGCCGCTTCGTTGTCTCCATCGGCAAGGCGGCGAACACGATGGTGGAGGCGTTATCCGCGAAGGCGGGAGGGTTATTTGAGGGAATCGTGGCGAGTTCCGTTGCGTCCGAGCAGCAGATACGCGGTTATCGTTACTTTCTTGGTGGCCATCCTACTCCGAATGCTGATTCCGTACTCGCTGCCGAAGCCGTTCTTCGCGCATTGCACACGTTGGACCGGAATTCGCTGGTTCTGTTCATGATCAGCGGTGGTGGCTCCTCCATTCTGGAAAAGCCTATTGACGATGAAATCTCGCTAAACGATCTCATTGCGACCTACAAAGCGCTGGTGCTGTGTGGGGCGCCGATTGCGGAGATCAACGCGATCCGCAAACATCTTTCCGCGGTCAAGGGGGGACGCCTTGCGCTGGCTGCCAACGGCGCGCAGCAGGTTTCGCTGCTGATTTCCGATGTGCCGGACTCGATGCCCGACGCGCTGGCTTCGGGCCCAACCATGCCCGATTCGACCAGCGTGGAGGATTGCCGAAGGATTGTCGAGAAGCATGCGCTCCTTCCGCAGTTTCCGTCCTCTGTGCGGGAGCTCTTCGAACGGGATGCGTTGGAGGAAACGCCAAAGTCGGATGATCCCGTCTTCGCGCGCTCGCGCTGGTGGACGATCCTGTCGAATAAGTTCGCAGTGGATGCCGCCGCCGCGGAAGCTGCCCGCCTCGGCTTCGCAGTGGAAATCGACAACTCCTGCGACGACTGGGACTACGACCGTGCCGCCGAATACCTCGTAGGCCGTCTGCGCGAGTTGCGCCAGAACAAACCAAGTCAGACCAAGGCGCGTGTGTGTTTGATCTCGGGTGGGGAAGTCACGGTGAAGGTTACTGGTGAGAGCGGTGTTGGTGGTCGCAACCAGCAGTTCGCGCTGGCGTGCGCGGGCAGGATTGCGGGCGAGAACATCGCCGTGCTGAGCGGCGGTACGGACGGTATCGACGGCAACAGTCCTGCAGCGGGTGCGGTTGTCGATGGGACAACTGCATCTCGCGCTGCAGCAGCGGACCTCGACGTCGCTCGAAGTTTATCCAGTTTTAACGCGTATCCGCTGTTCCAGACTTTGGGGGACGTTGTGATCACGGGGCCAACAGGAAACAACGTGCGAGATCTTAGAATTTTGCTGATTGCGCACTAATTTCGTAGCGGCAATTGCCGGAATCCTTCGCGATCGCCGACAACTTCTAGAAAAACCTCGTCACGCCCTCATCCATCACAACCACTTTCTCGCTGACTCCCGCGCTGGCCGCTTCCTGTTCCAATAACTGCAGAGGCTCGTCGATGGGTTCATGCGAGAGACGGAACGAGCCGTAGTGCATGGGAACCATCCAGCTCGCACCTAGATCGACGAACGCTTTGGTTGCGTCTTCGGGACTGGTGTGCACATTGCGGAAACCTTCCGGAGAGTAAGCGCCAATCGGCAGCAGAGCCACGTCGGGCGACAGGCGCTGGCCAATTTCGCGGAAGCCTGCGAAGTACGCGGTATCTCCGGCATGGTAGAGCGAATTCTTTCCCGCGCGGAGAACATAGCCGCCGTATCCACGGTGCGCGTCACTGAGAATGCGCGCGCCCCAGTGCCGGGACGGGACATGTGTGACTTCCAGATTCCCCAGAGTGTAGTTGGCCCACCAGTCGAGTTCCACAAGGCGCGAATAGCCCAGGTCGGAGACCAAATCGCGCACGTGCTTCGGCGTGACCATGACCGGCGTTTTTCCACAAAGTTGTCGCGTCCGGCGCGCGATCGCCCGCAGTGACGGACGGTGCAGGTGGTCGAAATGGGCGTGGGTCACGAGCACCAGGTCAATCGGCGGCAAATCCACAATACGGAGTCCGGGCTGCCGCAGGCGCTTCAGCACAAACAGCCAGCGCGCAAAATTGGGATCGATCAGAACATTCAGCCCGCCGATTTGCACAAAGAAGCTGGCATGGCCGATGAAGGTCAAGCCCAGCTCTCCATTCTTAACGAGTTTGGGCTTGCGCGTTTGCCCGGAGCGTGGAGTTACGGCCGAGTGCCGCACCAGGCGCCCGAAGGCCTGTGCGCGTTGCCGCAGCGAGGGATGGGAAACCGGAGAACGCAGCATCATCAATAATTCGGCGGCAAATCCGGACAACCGCCGACACTTTTAGTTTATCCACCTAGTCTACAGGAGTGTTTCCGCGTTGACAGGCCGGAGTGCCTCATTTCTAATCCCCGCAGGTGTTACACCCGCGGTAGTTGCGTTTTGCGGTCACGTTTGAAGGAGAGATGTGAATGAAGGTTGCGTTCTTGGGGTTGGGAATCATGGGCCGGTCAATGGCAACAAGTCTGGCGAAAGCGGGGCACGAAGTTACGGTTTGGAATCGCTCCCCAGGCAAGCCCGTGGAAGGCGCGCAGGTAGCCGGTACACCGGAAGAGGCTGCGCGTGGCGCTGAGGTGGTTTGGCTTTGCGTATCCGATACGGCTGCCGTCGAGCAAGTGATGTTCGGCTTGCGCGGGGCGTTCAATTCGCTGGCAGAGGGGGCCATCGTAGCGGATTCCAGTACCATCTCGCCCTCGGCCACGCTGCGTTTTGCCGAGCGTGTGCGTACTCGCGGCGCGGATTGGGTGGACGCTCCCATGACGGGGTCGAAGATCGCCGCGGAAAACGCGACGCTTATTTTCATCGTCGGGGGCAGTGATGAGTCCATCGCAAAACTTCAGCCACTGCTCGCCGCCATGGGTAAGCAATTTTTCCGTATGGGGGAAACCGGTAAGGGGCAGGCAACCAAACTGGTGATGAATCTGCAAATTGCAATGATCTACGAAGGCTTTGCCGAGGCGGTCACTCTGGGCGCCAAACTCGGCGTCAGCCTGGACTCGCTGTTGCCGCTCATTCAGGCGTCGATGGTGCGTTCCGGCGTCATCGAGTACAAGGCGCAGTTCGTCCGCAATCGCGACTTCACGCCAAACTTTCCGCTACGCCTCATGCTGAAGGACATACGCTTGATCCTGGAAGCAGCTAAAGAATCGCGCGTAAAACTGCCCGGCCTTAAAACCGTGGAAGAAGTCTATGATCTCGCGAGTGAAGAGGGGAACGGCGATCTGGACTACGCCGCGACGCTTCTGCTTTTGGAAAAATGGGCGGGAGTCGAAGTCAAAGGGGCAAGCGCAGACTAGCTTTTCGACGCTCGGGTTTCGTGAGCCAGTTCGCGGAGCTTCTCAAACACCTGCAGGATCGTGGAATAATCCGTGAGGGCATCCACCGGCAACGTCGCCGTCAAATGCGGTGACTGCGGCTTAAGCGCCACATCTGTGAATTCGCTCTGGCGGGCTACAAGCAGAGCACTCAACACCGGGTTGTGCTCGGCATCCCATTCTTCGCAAGTGGTCAGCACCATCGGCCCGGAACGATGAATCACCCAGGGCTGATTCTTGCCTACCGTCCGCCGCGCAAGATGCCCGCTCCAGCGGTGGTTGTGTACTTTGAGAGAAAAGCTGGGCGCGCGGTCCAGATCCGCTTCAATGGTGATGGTTTCCATCTGGGCTTCCCAATGCCTCAGCAGCCATTGCACGGGAAGCGCCCGCGGCAAGAGCCGCACTGTGACGTGCGCGCTGCCAAAGAGTGTAGAGGGAAGCTGCATCCCGACATGCAGCCGGGACGTGCCACTCCAGCGTCGACTTAGGATGCGGCCACGCCATGCCAAGCGCAGCCGGTCGACTACCTGCACGGCGCGCTTCTGGTTGTAGCGAGAAAACAAGTAATACCAGGCGAGCGTCGAGCCGGCGGAGACTGCCGCGCAGATGATGAAGATGCGAACCACATCGACCTCAATACAAAGTATACGCGGAGTCTGGTTTCGCGTGCCTGTGGATTCTTCGTCCTTTGGACGTAAATCGTGCCCAATTGTCAGCACCGGAACCTGTGCCGCGATGATCGTAAGCTGGGCGCGCTACAATCATCGGGTGGAATACTCCCTCCGCGACGGTCGTCCGCTCGATCTCGATACTCTCTGGCGTATTGATCAGGCCTGTTTCCCTCCGGGTATCTCCTACTCCCGGTTGGAGTTAGCGGTCTATATGCGCAGGCCCGGGTCGTTTACCCTGGTCGCCGAGCAGCCCCGTCCCAGGACGAAATCCTTTGGTGACCAGCCCGGAACGATCCTCGGGTTTTTGGTCATGCAGACGGAAAATAACAAAACTGGCCACATTGTTACGATCGACGTCGTTGGTAACGCGCGCCGCGCCGGAGTTGGGTCGCGACTTATCTCAGCCGCCGAGGAGCGATTGCGGGGCGTCCAGTTTGAATCCATCTACCTGGAGACCATGGTCACGAACCAGCCCGCCATCGAATTTTATAAGCGGCACGGCTATGCCCTGCGTCGCACTGAGGCGGGCTACTATCCGAATGGAACTGACGCCTTCGTGTTTGCGAAAGATTTGCTTTCCCCGCCTCCGGCCCAGTAACTTGTCGAACATGAAAACTGCAAGTCCAAAAGCTGCGGGACGAGGGGCTGCAGATCGAGGGGCTGCAGATCGGGGAACTGCAGATCGAGGAACTGTAGGTCCACGGGCTGCCATCCAAGGGGAGCTCGGCGCTTTCAGTCACGAAGCTGCCGAGCGTATGCAGCCTGGCTGCCGCGTGGTGCCGTGCGCCAGGTCATTGGAAGTCTTTGACCGGCTTGATGCTCGATCCGTTGATATGGCCGTAATTCCTATCGAAAACTCTCTGGCTGGTTCAGTCCTGGAACACTTCGATTTGCTGCTGGCCCGCGATGTTTTCGTGCAGCGCGAATTCCGGCTACGGATTGTGCACAATCTGATCGCCGCTCCGGGCGTGAAACTTGCGGATATCCGCCGCGTCTATTCGCATCCCGTCGCTCTCGATCAATGCCGCGAATTCTTCCGCTTGCATCCCAAAGTGGAACCTGTGTCTTTCTACGACACGGCCGGCAGCGTGAAGCACATCCTGGCGGAGAATCTGCGGGACGCCGCTGCAATTGCCAGCCGCCGGGCGGCCGCCGTCTATGACGGCAAAGTGTTGCGCGCGGGGGTAGAGGACAACAAGCAGAATTTCACGCGCTTCTTTCTCGT
The DNA here is from genome assembly GCA_964619065.1 of uncultured Acidobacteriaceae bacterium. Lineage (GTDB taxonomy): Bacteria > Acidobacteriota > Terriglobia > Terriglobales > Acidobacteriaceae > JANXUC01. The sequence continues at coordinate 22,391 of CAZUCC010000013.1, forward strand.
CCGCAAGCAACGCACAGTTCTGCAGCGCGCTAACAAGACGTCGATCGCCTTCAGCGTCAAGAACATTCCCGGAGCGTTGTTCAAAGCGCTCAGTGTGTTTGCCCTTCGCGACATCAGTCTGACCAAGATCGAGTCGCGCCCGGTCAAAGGACATCCCTGGGAGTATGTTTTCTACGCAGATTTGCTCTGCGGACCGACCCTGGAGGCGGCCAATGCCTTGCGGCACCTGGCGGAAATCACCAACTTTGCCAAGGTTTTGGGGATATATCCTGCCGCCTGAGCCCCACGCTCGTCTTCTAAGGTGGGTAGTACTTTGGGCAGGTATAAAAATGCGGGGAAGTGCTTTACAATCCAACACCTTGAGTGCGATTCTGCCGCGAGACGCCGTTGCCCGCCTGAATCCATCTTGACCGCAGCCTCATCGAAGTTGAGTGACTTTGACTCAGGGAGACAGGATGCCCCGTTCCGACAAGACGCAAGAGAAAGCCGCTGAACGTAGCCCCAGCACGACTCGGCCTGCGGAGCCCCCCGTCGGTGAGCGTGCATTGCCGGTGCTGCCTGTGCGCGACACAGTGCTTTTTCCGCACGCGGTGTTGCCATTGACGGTTGGCCGCGAGAGCTCGATCCAGCTCATTAACTCGTTGGGTGAGGACAAAACTATCATTGTGGTGGCGCAGCGCGAAGCGCGCGTCGACGTTCCTCAACCCGGCGATCTCTACCTGCTGGGCACGCTGGCGACGGTCCACAAAGTCGTCAAGATGCCTAACCAGAGCTTGTTCGTATTCGCCGAGGGTGTGGAACGCGTGCGCATGACGCAGTTCACGCAGGAGACGCCCTTCATGCGTGCCCGCTTCGAAACCGTGCCCGAAGGTACGATCGCTGTGAGCCCGGAAGTGGAAGCGCTGCAACGCAATGTGCTGACGCTTTTCCAGCAGATTGTTGCCGGTTCGCCCACGCTCTCGGATGAACTGGCCACGGTGGCGATGAACATTGATGAACCGGGCCGTTTGGTGGATTTTGTTGCCTCCTCTCTGCCATCGCTCGCCACACCCGACAAGCAGGATGTGCTCGAGACCGATGATGTTCGCGTTCGCCTCGACAAGATCAATCAGCATCTTGCCAAGGAGCTGGAAGTTCAGCAGTTGCGCAACAAAATTCAGTCCGAAGTGCAGGATCGCGTGCAGCAGACACAGCGCGAGTACTACCGGCGCGAGCAGATGAAGGCAATCCAAAAAGAACTCGGTGAGGCTGACGAAGGCCAGCGCGATATTGACGAACTGCGCCAGAAGATCGAAGCCGCGGGCATGCCCGAGGATGTAAAGAAGGAGGCTGCCAAGGAGCTTAATCGCCTCTCCCGCATGTCGCCGATGGCCGCCGATTTCGCGGTGACCCGCAACTACATCGAGTGGCTCGCGGTGTTGCCGTGGAATAAGACCTCAGGCAGCGAAGTCGACATTGTGAAGGCGAAGGGAATTCTGGATACGGATCATTACGACCTGCAAAAGGTGAAAGACCGGATTCTCGATTTTCTTTCTGTGCGACGGCTGAAGCCCAACATGAAGGGGCCGATTCTGTGCTTTGTGGGACCTCCAGGAGTCGGTAAAACGTCTCTAGGAAAATCGATTGCGCGTTCCCTGGGCCGCATCTTCTTGCGTGTCTCCCTTGGGGGAATTCACGCGGAAGCGGCATTTCCCTGCCATCGCCGCCCTTACATTGGCGCATTGCCCGGCCAGATCCTGCAAGGAATCCGCCGTGCCGAGACCAAGGATCCCGTTTTCATGCTGGACGAGATCGACAAAGTCGGACGCGATTTCCGTGGTGATCCAAGTTCTGCGCTCCTCGAAGCTTTGGATCCCGAACAGAACTCCACCTTCCGTGACAACTATCTCGACGTCACCTTCGACCTTTCGAATGTGTTGTTCATTACGACGGCCAACGTTCTCGATACCATCTCCGAGCCGCTTCGCGACCGCATGGAAATCATCGAACTGCAGGGCTACACCGAGGACGAAAAGGTGCACATTGCTTTCCGTTACCTTATCCCACGCCAGATCGAGGAGAACGGCATTACGACGGAGCAGATCGATTTTCCGGAAGATGCGGTGCGCCACGTGATACGGCACTACACGCGGGAAGCCGGCGTGCGAAATCTGGAACGGAACCTCGGAACGATTTGCCGTAAGCAGGCCCGCCGCATCGCGGAAGGGAAGCCGGACAAACTTCAGGTCACGAAGGACGTTGTGCAGGAATTTCTCGGCGGCATCAAGATTCGCGTCGAAGGCGAGATTGCCGAGCGTACCAAGCGTCCCGGAGTAGCCGTGGGGCTGGCCTGGACGCCCGCTGGTGGGGATGTCCTCTTTATCGAGGCCAACAAAATGACCGGCAAAGGCGGCTTTACCATGACCGGCCAAATCGGCCAGGTGATGCAGGAATCCATGCAGGCCGCGTTGACGTGGGTACGTTCCAATGCAGAAAGACTTGGTATTAGCAGCGACTTCTTTGCCAGTCATGACCTGCACATCCACGTACCCGCAGGGGCCATCCCGAAAGATGGGCCCTCGGCCGGCATCACCATGGCAACGGCGCTGGTCTCGCTGCTGACCGAGCGTGCATTACGGCCGCACACAGCTATGACGGGTGAGATCACTTTGAGCGGCAATGTTCTGCCAGTCGGCGGAATTAAAGAGAAAGTCTTGGCCGCGAAGCGCGCCGGGGTTCGCGACGTGATTCTCTCCACGGAAAATAAGATGAATGTGGATGAGGACATCACGCCGGAGCAACTGGAAGGCGTGACCATGCACTATGTCACGACCATCGACGAAGTGTTGGGCCTCGCTCTTTCCGGTCCAGCCCAAGCCGAGCACCGTCATGCAGCCGAGATAGAGCGGGCGTTGAGCCAGCCGGTCGCGTAAGGCGATTTGTGTAGCGCGGACTCTCCTGTCCGCGAAAGGTGAAGACCAGTAAGACCTCGCGGGCAAGAGTGCCCGCGCCACACGATATGTACTCCGCGATACACTGACAATTGAGATCTGACCAGCACTAGGCTCATCGGAGAACCCATGGCGGACTGTACACGTTGCGGACGTAAGCTGCCTGCAACTCTATTTGGAAACAGAAAGGGCTTGTGCTCTTACTGCCGCCAAGCGGAACAAGACGAAATCCAGCCCGGCGGCCATGTATCGCAACTCGTGCCTGCGTGGCGCCTGGGGCCCACAGTGACGATCGCCATTATCGGGATCAACGTGGCTGTTTTCCTGGCGATGGTTCTCAATGGTGTTTCTCCGATCGAGCCCTCCAGCCAGCAACTGGTCGATTGGGGTGCCGATTACGGTCGGGCGTTTGTCGATCAGCCTTGGCGCACGCTGACCTACGCGTTCGTGCATATCGGGATCTTTCATATCTTCATGAATATGTGGTGCCTCTGGAACCTGGGGCGGATGGCGGAGCAGATTTACGACAAAGTTACGTACATCGGTGCCTATTTGTTATGCGGTATAGGTGGGGGTATTGCCTGTCTGGCGTGGGATCCTCGGGCAGTGACAGCAGGGGCGTCTGGCGCAGTCTTCGGAGTGGCGGGCCTGCTGATCACTACTTTCTGGATGGGAAGCCTGCCGATTCCCCGGGAGCGCACGAACGCGATACTCCATAGTCTATTGGGATTCGCCGGTTACAACCTTCTCATCGGCGCGGCTATCCCATTCATCAGCAATTCCGGCCATATTGGAGGCCTGTTCACTGGCCTCATTCTCGGCGGATTGATGGCGCCTCAATTGACGCGCAACCCGCGTGAATCCCAAGGGATACGCTGGTTGATTCTGGGCGGAGTCGCTGTGGCGCTGGTGGTCTTGTTCCAATTCATCGGAGCAAGAGCCCTAAGTGGGAGTTGATTTTCGCCCACCTATGCAGATCCGCGTCCTATTCTTCGGTATTCTCAAAGACGTTGCCGGCCTCGCAACCGATACTCTTGACCTTCCGGAGAATTCCACGCTCGCCGATCTGCTTAGGTATTACGAATCCGGAAAGCCGCAACTCAAAAAGAATTTCCCGGGCATCGCGATGTCCATCAACCAGGAATTTGCCCATCCGTCCGATGTGCTGCACGCCAATGATGAAGTTGCCTTGCTGCCACCGGTCTCAGGGGGGTCCGCTGCCATGCCACAAGAGCCCTCCCATGCTGATTCCCGCAGCGAGCACTGCGCGATTGTTCGGGAGGCGATCGATACCGCGAAAATCGCCAACGACCTCAAGCATCCCGAAGATGGCGCGACAGCAATTTTTGAAGGCATTGTCCGCAACAACACCCGCGGACGCCAAACGCTCTACCTCGACTACGAGGCGTATGAAGGGATGGCATTAAAGAAAATGGAGGAATTGGCAAGGCAGTCTCTGGCCGACCACAAAATCCGCGACGTCGCGCTCGTTCATCGCCTGGGGAGGATTGAAATCGGAGAAACCAGCGTGCTAATCGTGGTCGCTTCGGCGCATCGCGGTCCGGCATTCGAGGCTTGCCGCTGGCTCATCGATACGCTGAAACGAACGGTTCCAATATGGAAGAAGGAATATTTTGTCGATGGAGCCGTTTGGGCTGATGGCGAGCCCTTTCCGGAAGATGTTCCTCAAACGCAGGCGACTCCCAGCCAGCCCACTCCAGTGCAGGCGACCCGAAGCACGGAGAAGGCATCTCACTGACTGCTTATGCGCTGGCTCCCCGGTCTTTTCCTAATTTTCGCCGCTTCCATTTTTTCCGCTGCTCAGGAGGATTCCGCGGGCACCCTCAAAGTGGACGTGAAGTTGGTGAACGTCTTCGTTACGGTAACCGACCCGCATGGCTCGCCGGTAGGTTCGCTCAACAAGGAAGACTTCAAGATCGCCGAGGATGGTACTGAGCAGAAGATCGCGGTCTTCGACCGCCAGTCCGAGCTGCCGCTTTCGATCATTACCGCCATCGACACCAGTCTCAGCACCAAAAAAGACCTGAAGCTGGAGCTGGAGTCGGCGCGCCATTTCGCGCACACCATCCTGCGGCCGGTAGATTCCATGTCGCTTTATCAGTTTAGCGAGGTGGTGAGGGAAGTCGTGCCCTTCACTGCGGATGTGAACCGCATTGACACAGGGATCAACAACATCCACGGAGGCGCCGCGACCGCTCTCTACGACGCGATTTCCCTTGGCTCCCAAGCCATGGAGTCGCGGCAAGGCAGAAAGGTGATGGTGGTCATAACCGATGGCGGCGACACCGCGAGCCAGAACCGGTACTCCGACGCGCTGCGCGCTGCGCAGCAGGCCGAGACCATTGTCTACAGCATCATTATCGTGCCCATTGAAGCCAGCGCCGGACGCGATACAGGTGGCGAGCATGCGCTCATCCAGATTTCTTCCGACACCGGCGGCAAATACTTTTACGCCACCTCGCTTCCACAGCTCGATGCAGCCTTCCGCAAGATCAGCGACGAGCTGCGCACCCAATATCTGCTGGCGTACTACCCCACCAAGCGTTACTCCGATACCGATTTTCGGCGGGTGGAGGTGAAGCTGGTCAATCCGGCCGCGGCTCATTACCGCGCGCACCACCGGACAGGGTATTTCACCAGTCCGGGCCATTTCTAGTTAAGGAAAGACTGGGTGCAGGCGGAGCCTGCTCCGCCAGCTTAGCTAGTCCCTATAGGACGGCATTCCTGCCCGGTGTTTCCCTTATCTCCTCCCGACCCGTTACAATTTGGGTCGACAATTTTCTTGTTGGTATCGGGTAGATTCTGCATCCAAGTGATTTCGGCCTTCAGCTCGTCGACTGAACTCGTCGGCGAAGACCAGCCTGTCCAGACGAAGCTGCCCCAACTCAAAATGTGAGGTTCACGATGTTTCCAGTTCTACAGTTGTCCGGTTCGCGTCGCTGGTTTGCCGCCTCAAGATTTGCCGCCATAGGCACCACCCTCGTGGCAGTTCTTGTGCTCTCCCTGCCGATAGCAGCGCAAATTTCCAACGCTACCGGAAACATTCAGGGCATCATTACTGACCCTACGGGAGCGGTCGTCCCAGAAGCCAAAGTAACCCTCGTGAACAAGGCCACAGGCCGCACAATCGACAGTACGAGCACAACCTCCGGCGTCTATACCTCAGGCTCTCTGGTTCCCGGCACCTACACGGTTCGTGTCGAGGCGGCAGGTTTCCAGACAACCGAGCTTACCGTGACTGTGCAGGTCGGCGTTACCAGCGGTGGGAACATTAAGCTAAAAGTCGGCGCGAGCAGTCAGGTGGTAGAAGTGCAAGGTGAGGAAATCCGCGTCAATACGGAGCAATCCACAGTGCAGGGAGTTGTGACGCGGCAGCAAATTGAGACTCTCCCCATCAATGGGCGCAACTTTCTGGACCTTGCGCAACTCGAACCTGGAGTGCAGATTCAGGATGGAGGCGGATTCGATCCCACCAAAAACGGTTTTTCGTCGATCTCCTTTGGGGGGCGCTTTGGCCGCACCGCCCGCATTGAAGTCGATGGTGTCGATATCAGCGATGAAACCGTCGGCACGACCACGCAGAACATTCCCGCAGGCGCGATCGAAGAGTTTCAGGTTGGACAGTCTTCGCTCGATCTCTCGACGGAGCTGACTTCGTCGGGTTCCGTGAACGTGGCTACGCAGTCGGGCACCAATCGTTTGCACGGCCAGGGTTTCTACGATTTCCGCGACCATCGCTTTGCCGCTCGTCTGCCCGGCGGGACGGATTCACCGTTTCAGCGTAACCAGTTTGGCGGAAGCTTGGGCGGTCCTATTGTGAAAGACAAGGTGTTTTTCTTTTTAGATGGCGAGCGCGTCAAGCAGGATCTCTCCGCCCCAGTATCACCGGGCGCTCCCTTTGCTTCCTTGGCGGGAAATTTCAGTTCACCCTTCCGCGATACGGAAGTCTTCGGCAAACTGGACTGGCAAATCAAGCCGGATAATTACAAATTCTTCTACCGCTTTTCTTTTGAGCAAAACCGGAGTGTAGCGGCCATCATTCCCAACTCCTTTCAGCCGTTCGCCAACAACAATCACACGCCGATGCAGACCATCGGGCTGGATTTCAATACGGGTAGCTACACGCATAGCATTCGCCTCAGCTATATGAAGTTTCGCAATGGGATCACTGACGCGACGAAGGGCAGCAGCATCTTCAATCCAGCTCCACAACTCGAGCTGGCGATTGGGACCGATGAGTTTTGCCTTACTCCGGGAGCCGACGTCTTTTGTTCCGGGCCCAGCTATTTAGCGCCGCAAACCACATTCCAGTCCAACAAACAGTTCAAGTACGATGGCAGCAAGACATTTCACGCGCACATCTTCCGCTTTGGCGGAGGATATAACCGCATCCAAGGTGGTGGCACGGCGAACTTTTTGGGCTCCGCCCCGGCGGTGAGTGCACTCGCTACGTCAGAAACCGATCCCTTGAATTACCCCGCGGATATCGTGGTCTTAGGAAACGGTCAAGGGTTTAGCAGTGAGTTAAAGTCTTTTGGCTTACCCGCGGGTGGCCTGGGCCCAGACAACCGCATCTCGCTCTACTTTGGCGACACCTGGAAGTTCCGCCCGAATCTGACGCTGAACGGTGGGGTCCGCTACCAGCGGGACACGGGGCGGACTGACAGCGACCTGGCTCCTGCCCCTTGTTCCCAACTGGACCCCACGCTCGCCGCAAATCTCACCGCAGCGGGCACTCCCTGCACGGGAAATATTCTCGACCTCTTCGGCAAGGGACTTGGCAATCGTGTCCGGCAGCCCAATTCGAATTTCGGTCCACAATTTGGACTGGCCTGGGATCCATTCAAGAGCGGCAAGACGGTGATTCGCGCCGGCGCTGGGATCTACTTCGAAAACGCGGTTTGGAACAACATTTTGGCGGACCGGCCAGCACGTCTATCCCAAGGTCTTTTTAACGGCTCCCTGACCGCATGCGACGGAGGCAGTGCCAACACTCTCACGTTCCCGGATGGAACCGTAGTCACTCCAACATTCTGTGGACAGCCCATCGGCACCGTAGCCACTCAGATAGCCGCTCTGCAGCAGCAGTATCAGGCGGCGACGGTTACAGCCGGCCCGGCGGTGAATGGCGGCTTCATTGGAAATACGCTGGCCTCAGGAACGAACGTGAACGGTACGTCGCTCTTTGCGCCGAACTACAAGACACCCCGCTCCCTCCAGATCAACGTCGGATTTCAGCAACAGATTGGGCTGAATGGAGTTCTGAGCGTGGACTATCTGCGGAACGTGAGTACGCATACGCTCCTTGCCGTAGACGTCAATCATGTGGGCGACTTCCACTTCTTAAACGTCGCCAATGCTTTGGCGGCCCTCAATAACACTGCTGTAGCTCTGGGCACTGGCTGTCCTGCCGCGGCGGCAGCGGGCTCGGCCTCTCAAGCGCTCGTGGATTGTATCCGCAAGGCCGACCCCGCTGTGGGCATTGCGGACTTCGCGAGCAACGGGCTGGATTCCGGGGCATCTCTTTGCGGCGGGGGCGTTTGTCCCACTGCGGCCTTTCCTGGTATCAACCCAAATCTGGGTGTGAATCAAATACTCTTTCCGAGTGGGCGCGCCAAGTACACGGGTCTGCAGATGTCCTACAGGCAGAACGTGGCGAACCCATTCCGCGGTATCCGCCGGATGAATCTGATCGCTTCTTATGCCTGGTCCAAGTACATTGCGACGGCGCGCGACGGGGATTTCGTCAACGCCGCCACAGACAATGCCGCACCGCTGAAGTACATCGGACCCAACGGACTCGACCGCAAGCACCAGTTTTCCGTGGGAGGAACAGCAGAATTGCCCTGGCGGTTCCGTCTCGGCCTGATCTCGCACTTTTACAGTCCCTTGCCGCTGGACCTCACTGTTCCCGTGACCGGTAATGCGGGTGGTATTTTTACCAGCGACATAACCGGAGATGGCAGTGGCGACGGCAGCTCCGTTTATAACTCGACGGGAGACATCTTGCCGGGCACCAACCTTGGCGCCTTCGGCCGCTCAATTTCCTCAATCAACGCCCTCGACAAGGCGATCCAGACCTACAACCAAAACTTTGCGGGTTCGCCCACTCCAGCCGGCGTGGCCTTGGTGAATGCACGATTGGTTCGACCAGATCAATTGGTGACACTGGGCGGCGTGCCGCAGATCATCCAATCTGCCCCACCAGGAGCCGTCATGCAGAGCTGGCTGCGCGCCTTCGATTTATCGTTGGCCTGGACCTACAAACTTAGGGAATCGGTAACCATCGAGCCTAGCGTTGCCGTCTTCAATGTCTTGAATCTTTCCAATTTCGACGGTCCGAATCAAACTTTGATCGGAGCCCTGGACGGGACAACTGGCGTGAACAGTTCCACCGGCCATTCCAATGACCGCACCGGCCTCGGCACGGGCGTCTTTGCTCTGGGTTCACCGCGTGCCATCGAATTCGGACTGAAAGTGACCTTCTAAAGCCGAATCTTAAAGTCAGTGTGGCGCGGGCGCCCCGCCCGCGTTCACTGCGCAACTGTACAATCCCCGAGTGATATAACTGCTGCGATCAAGGAATTGTCTCCACGGGAAAAATTCTTTTAGGACGAATTTAATCTGCTCTTGACATGCAAGTATTTACTTGCATATTATGGTTTCGTGACGGAACGTGGACAAAGTTTTCAAGGCCCTCGCCGATGCCAGCCGCAGGAAGCTGCTCGACCGTCTTTACGCGGACAATGGCCTGACTTTGGGCGAGTTGTGTCGGCACCTGGATATGACCCGACAAGCAGTCACCCAGCACCTCGGCGTGCTCGAAGCTGCCAATCTCGTCAACACGGTCTGGCGGGGCCGGGAAAAACTTCACTACCTCAATCCTGTGCCGCTCCACGAAATTCACGAACGCTGGATCAGGAAATTCGAACGGCAGCGTCTGACCGCGCTGCGTGACCTCAAGAAGCGACTCGAAGGAGAAAGCGATGAGTAAATCGAAGTTTGTCTACGTGACCTATATTGCGGCGGCCCCGGAGAAGGTTTGGCGTGCATTGCTCGACGGCGAAGTCACTCGGCAATATTGGGACCACGAGAATGTGTCGGATTGGAAGCCCGGATCGACTTGGAAACATCAACGCACCGACGAAGCACGGACGGTTGACGTGGTGGGCGACGTGGTTGAAGTTACGCCCCCTCGGCGTCTCGTGCTGACCTGGGCTCAACCCACTGATGCGGCCAACAAAGCAAAACACACACGCGTCACTTTCGAAATCGACGTCATAGAAGGCTCCGAGCCAACAGATATGGTCCGCTTGACCGTCACTCACGACGAACTCGAAGCTGGATCGGACATGCTGCAAAAGATCACGGCAGGCTGGCCGCGCGTGCTTTGCAGCATGAAATCGTTCCTGGAGACCGGGCGGCCGCTCCGAACCTGGGCGAAGGTCAAGAGCTCGTAAGAGAGTTAGCTGGTTTGCAAGATATTGTGACAGCGAGCCAGATTGTCATTCCGGCGAAGCGAGGCATCTGCTTCCGGCCTGGAGCTGCAGAAAAGCAGATTCCTCGCGCCAAAAGCTGGCGCTCGGAATGACTCGTCTTATCAGCTCACAGATATCCCACACCCTGTACAATACCGCCATGCCTCCCCGCATGGATTCCGCCAACCACCGTCCCCAGAAGGGGAAAATCGTCCCTCCCGAAGACACCTTTGAAGAAGCTTCGTATTTGAAGCTGCTGGGTGAAAAACAGAAGCCGGTGAGCGTGAAGCTGACCGATGGCGAAGTTGTCTACGGCTGGGTGGAGTACTACGACCGTAACATGATTCGACTTACGCGCGAAGGCGCGCCGAATCTTTTCATCTACAAGCACGAGATCATGTACATCCAAGAAGAAGGCAAGAGCCGGGGTTAGGAATCGCGTCCCATTGAGTTCACCATCACACCCAGAGCAATTCGAATTCCTCCCCGCCATGTCTGCGATTGCGCGCGAAGCGGGCGCGTTGTTGATGGACTATTTCCGCCGCCGCGTCAAAATCGAGTACAAAGGTGAAGCCGATCTCGTCACCGAAGCCGATCGCAACTCCGAAGCGCTTATCATTCGCCGCGTTCGCGAACAGTTTCCCACGCACAACATTCTTGGGGAAGAGAGTGGCAACCTGGCAGCGCACACAGCCTCCGACGCGGGCTACCGTTGGTATGTGGACCCGCTCGATGGCACTACCAATTTCGCCCACGGATATCCCGTCTTCTGTGTTTCGCTGGGGATTGAACGCTTGGACGCGGAAGGCAAAGCCCACCGCGTTGCCGGAGTGGTCTACGATCCCACGCGCGACGAGTTGTTCTCCGCTGAACTGGGTCGCGGCGCATTTTTGAATGGCGCGAAAATCAACGTCTCCACCACAGCGAACCTGAAAGATTGCCTGATCGCCACTGGGTTCCCCAGCCACAAACGGCATCAGAATCCCAATATTTACTTTTACCACCAGCTCACGCTGCGCACGCATGGTGTTCGGCGCGCGGGTTCGGCGGCGCTCGATCTGTGCTATGTGGCCTGCGGACGCTACGACGGGTTTTGGGAATTCAACCTCAACCCGTGGGATACGGCGGCAGGAGTGCTCATCGCCCAGGAGGCTGGCGGCAAGGTGACGGATTACGCGGGAGGCCCGTTTGCCATCGCCAGTGATCAGGTGCTGGCTTCGAACGGCTTGATCCACACGGCGCTACAGCACGAGTTCGCGGAGATCTTCGCGGGACGTGGTTTGGACCCGCTCCCGAGCCCGATGAATTATGCCCGCAGTCGCGCTGTCGATCCCAGGCCCAAGTCCTGAAAACGCGTTTTCTTAAGAATCCCTGAATTCAGCCTTGTAAGTCATTTGCGTTGTCCTCCTGAGCGCAGCGAAGGATCCCTACACCGTTCGCTCCATTCCTCAGAGCCCTTCGCTCCGCTCAGGATGACAACGGTGTTAAGCGTGACGAGAATGATATTCAGCGGGACCGCAGGCGTGAATTTCATGCTCGCGAGTATCAAGCCGAAAACACAGTGGAAAACTGATACTCTAGCGGGGAACAATCCCATGCGTTCCTTATCCGTTGTTTTCGCCGCCGCCCTGGCTCTCAGCCTTCTTGCCGCTTCTTCTAACGAAAAAACTTCACCCGAAAAATCTGTCGGTGACCCCGCCCGTCTCAATAACCTCGGTGTGGCCTACATGAACCAGCAGTCGTTCGAGCGCGGGCTCAAGAATTTTGAAGCTGCCGCTGCTGCCGATCCCAAGCTGAGCGTCGCGCGTCTCAATCAAGCAATTGCTCTGCTTAACTTGCAGCGCGTGGATGAGGCCAAGAGCCTGCTGGAGGAATCGGTCAAGAAAGATCCGAAGAACGCCACTGCCTGGTACAACCTCGGCCTGCTCTACAAGAACAGCGGCGAGGTTGAGAAGGCCGTCGAGTCGTTTCAGCGGGTGACGGAGATTGATGCGAATGACGCCGATACCTGGTATTTCCTTGGCTCCGCGCACTTGCAGGCGCGTCAGTTTCCCGAAGCCATTACTTCTTTCGAACATGCAATTCAGCTGAACGCCACACACGCTTCAGCGTGGTTTGGGTTGTCGCGCGCTTTTCAGCAGTCCGGTGATCCCACGAAAGCCCGTGAGCATCTTGTTCGCTTTCAGCAGATCACGCAGTCGAAAACCGGTGCACCCATGAGCCTGGCTTATGGAGAGCAGGGCAAATACTCACGCGTAGCAGAATCACCAGGGGTGACGGAGCATGTTTCTGCAGCTATTCCTGTGCACTTTGTTTCCGTTGCAGAACAAGCCGGCATAACGAGCCGGCCCTCAGGCGACGCTGCCGATATCGCGACCTTCCTCGGCGCTGGTGCCTGTTTCTTGGACTACGACGGGGATGGCCACATGGATATCTTCCTCGCCGATTCTGGGGCCGCTGGTGGGATGACGCTCTACCACAACCTCGGCAACGGGAAGTTTGAAGATGTCACGCGCAAAGCAGGCCTCGATCCCGCGCTGCATGGCATCGGTTGCACGGCGGGAGATTACGACAACGACGGCTTGGTCGATCTGGCCGTCAGCCTGAAGGACCGTGTGCTGCTCCTGCACAACGAAAAAGATGGCAAGTTCAAGGAGGTTAGTGAAGCCGCCGGAATCAAAATTGATCCAGCAAACGCTGGTTTGAACTTGGGCCTCACTTTTGTCGACTACGACCACGATGGCGATATCGATCTCTACGTTTCACGCTACAGTGCCGACGCTTTATTTGACCCGCGCAAATCCTCATTGGCCGCACTGAACACCAAGGTGGTTGGCGCGAGCCTCATGTTTCGCAACAATGGCGATGGCACTTTTGTAGAGGTCACGGGGGATCTTGGGTTGCAGGGAAAGGGTCCTGGCTTTGCTGCCGTCGGTACCGACTCCAACAATGATCGCGCGGTGGATCTGGTGACGACGGCGTGGCACGTGGCCGCACCCACCATTTACGAAAACCCCCGCGAGGGTAAGTTTGCAGCTCGCGAGCCGTGGTCTGCCGCCATGCCTGCTCCTGCTGTTGGCATCTCCGTTCTTGATTTTGACAAAAATGGATGGATGGATCTCGCTTTTACCCACTGGGGCTCACCCGCGCTCACGCTGTGGCGCAATAAAGAAGGGAAGAACTTTGAGCCGGTCATGCTTCCTACGCTCCACTGGGTCCGTGCTTGGGGCGTTGCCGCGCTCGACTACGACAACGATGGCTGGATCGACCTTGCCGCTGTGGGGGAAACCGCCGATGGACGCGGTGAAGTGCGAGTATTCCGCAATCTCGGGCCAGATGGCTTCCGCGACGTGACGGCGGAAGTGGGCCTCGACAAGGTAAAGCTGAAGGATCCGCGTGCGCTCCTTACAGCCGACTTCGATAACGATGGCGCGACCGACTTACTGATCACACAAAATCACGGCCGCGCCGTTCTTCTCCGCAACGAAGGTGGGAATAAGAATCACTGGTTAAGGCTCGCGTTCCGCGGACTGAATGACAACAAGAGTGCCATTGGGACCAAAGTTGAGGTGTTCGCCGGAGCCAGCCGCCAGAAGTGGGAGATCGCGGGTTCTTCCGGTTATCTGGGCCAGAGTTCGACCGTGATCACGGCAGGACTGGGCGCTTCCACCGAAGCCGATATCGTCCGCATGCTGTGGCCAACGGGCGTTTTGCAAGATGAAACAGAAGTTGCCGGTGGTAAAGAGCAGGCTTATACGGAGATCGACCGCCGCGGCAGTTCGTGCCCGACCCTATTCGCTTGGGATGGCCAGAAATACCGTCTGGTCGCGGACGTGATTGGCGCCGGAGTCCTTGGACACTGGGTTGCGCCCGGCCAGCGCAACATTCCGCGCGCCACGGAGTACGTGAAGATAGATCGTGACGCGATGCAACGTCGCGACGGCAAACTCAGCTTCCGCCTGATGGAGCCCATGGAGGAAGTTGTCTATCTGGATCGTGTGCGGTTGCTGGCCGTGGATCATCCGGCGAATGTCGAGGTCTATCCCAACGAGTTTTTCGCCGCGAATCCGCCTTATCCACCTTTCAAGGTTGTCGTCAGCCGTAATGCCAATCCGCCCGCTGGCGCGTGGGACGACCACGGCCACGACCTGCTGCCCGATTTACTAGCGCACAAATACGTCGGCGATTTTGAGTTGCTGCCTTTCAAGGGCTTCACCAAATCGCACAGCCTTGAGCTGGATCTCGGCGGGAACTACAACGGCGCTGGTCCACTGCGGCTGCTGCTACATGGTGAAATCGAATACTTCACGGCCACGGGCATGTATGCTGCCAATCAGGCGGGTGTGCAGGCAACGTCTCCCTATGTCGAAGCGCAGAACGCCCAGGGCAAGTGGGTGAAAGTGATTGATGACATGGGCTTCCCCGCGGGTCTTCCTCGCACCATGGTCGCCGATCTCACTGGTAAATTGCCCGCAGGCACGCGCCGCATTCGCATTTGGACGAACCTGCAAATTTATTGGGATTCGATTCTCATCGACCGCACCGCGCAGGACGCTAGGGTTTTGGTGCGCCCGGTGAAATTCGATCGCGCCGATCTCCGTTTCCACGGCTACCCGCGCCAGACCGAAGGCGTTCCAGCAGGCAACGTGCAATATGTTTACGAGGACGTGAGTGCCACTGGGCCCTATGCCCGCCAAGCCGGTACGTACACGCGCTACGGCGACATTCTCCCGCTGCTCACGGGCTTTGACGACCGCTTTGCTGTTTTTGGGTCGGGCGAGGAGGTAGCGTTGGAGTTCGATCCGTCCTCGGTACCGCCAGTGCCCAAGGGCTGGACGAGGGACTACTTCTTTCTAACTAACGGCTACGAAAAAGACATGGACTTCTACGCTGCCGAAGGTTCAACGGTCGAGCCGCTTCCGTTCCGGTCCATGCACACCTACCCGCATCCCGGCCAGGCCTATCCGCTCAACCCAGCAAATCTTGACTCACTGCTGACCTACAACACGCGCCACGTCTCCGGCAACGAGCCGCGCGGATACGCATATTCGTACGCAGGCAAAAAGTAGCGGGGAAAAAGTAGCGGGGAAAAAGTAGTAAGGACATTTTGCTTCAAGTGCAGCGACTGCGTATATTTCCTTTTGGAGGTTCCATGTCCTCTTCTTACTCCATTCCGCCCGCCACCATGGTGATGCTCGGCACTCGCGACGTGCACAAAAGCATTCCGTTCTACCGCGACCTGCTGGGTCTGAAATTGGAGCAGCAATTTGGAGGATTTGCATTCTTTAATGCAGGCAATATCACGCTCATCCTGAGCGAAGACCTTGCTCGCTCTGCCGAACGAGTCGCTGGCGCCACGGAAATCGTGTTTTCGGTTGGAGATATCCGCGCAGCGCATGAAGCGCTCAAGAATCAGGGAGTAAAGTTCAACAAAGATCCCTTTCCGGTTACCGGGCCGATGTGGGCTGCCCACATTCTCGATCCCGATGGACACCTGCTCTCGATTTTTGGTCCGGAAGGCAAAGCTTTATGACCGGAGCATGGGTCTATTAAAACGTTTGTATAGGGAGAAATTGTCAAACTTTCGATTTGACACCAACCCACACTTCATAGAACAATCGCCCAGTCTTCTTTCACGAGAATAGCGTCACGTCTGCCAAAGCATGTCGACAACTCAAACCACCGCCTCCGCCCCCAGACTCCGCCGCGCGCTTTCCCTCTGGGATCTGATCCTTTACGGCATCATCGTCATTCAACCGACGGCACCGATGCCTGCCTATGGCGTCTTTAGCAACGCTGGTCAAGGGCATGTGGTGACCTCGATCCTAATCGCCATGATTGCCATGGTCTTCACGGCCATGAGTTATGGCCGCATGGCGCGCGTGTATCCCAGCGCCGGTTCGGCCTATACCTATGTGGGGCGCGTGCTGCACCCCTCGCTGGGCTATGTCACCGGCTGGAGCATGACCATGGATTACATTCTGAATCCATTGATCTGCACGATCTGGTCCGCCAAGGCGATGGCGGATCTGTTGAACGGAACCCAATATCAGATTCCTTATCCTAGCCTGCTTTGGCCGCTATTTTTTGCCTTGTTGTTTACCATGCTGAACCTGCGTGGTGTCCAGACTTCAGCCCGCATCAATTCGATTCTTTGCGCCATCATGGGTGCCGTCATTTTGGCGTACTTCTGGTACACGATCCGATACATTTTCCATTTGCCGCAATACCCCGAAGCCTATTTTCTGCGCCCGTTCTATAACCCGGAAACTTTTACGATCAACCGCGTGTTCCAAGGCACGTCGGTTGCGGTGCTCACTTACATTGGGTTCGACGGCATTTCGACTTTGTCGGAAGAAGTCGATAACCCCAAGCGGAATATTTTTCTGGCTACCGTTCTGGTCTGCATCGTTACCGGATTCTTGGCGGCAGCGGAAGTCTACGGTGTGCAATTATTGAGCCACCAGTATTTATTCGGGCCGAACGAGGTCGAGAACGCGTTCAGTCACGTTGCAGCGATCGCAGGTGGTGCCTTACTGACCAAGGTGATCAGCGTTACGCTGCTGGTCGCGACCATCGGCTCTGGCATGGGATCCCAATTGGGCGCGGCCCGCCTGCTTTACGGTATGGGACGCAGCGACGCGATTCCCAAGAAATTCTTTGGAGCTATCCATCCGAGGACCCAGATTCCCGCGAACAACGTAATCTTTGTTGGTTTGATTGCGCTGGTAGGCGCTTTTCTCATCAACTATGACGATGGAGCGCAGTTACTCAACTTTGGCGCCCTCATAGCGTTCATGGGCGTCAATCTCGCCGCGCTCACCCACTACTTCATTCGCGGAGCTGAACGCACTGTGGGGCAATTGATTCCGCCGGTGCTAGGTTTTCTCATTTGCTTTTTCATTTGGATTCATCTGTCCAACTTGGCGCTGAAATGGGGCTCGATCTGGATGGTGGCCGGGATCGCTTATGGGGCTTGGAAGACGAAGGGTTTCCGCAGCGAACTAGTGAATTTCGATGTACCTTCGGAAGAATGAGGGTCTAAGAGTGAGGGGATGCACGAGTTGTGACAATTCGTGCATCCCCTTTCAGTACTGCGATCCGTAAGTTAGGAACTATTCCGCGTTCCACCCTTCCACAACGATGGCGGGCTTGGCCGCACCCAGGTTCTTCGCCCGATAGGTTGCGGTGACCTCGCGCTTTTCTCCCGGCAGAAGCGAGAAATAATTGTCCTGCCAGAGGACCGGAAGCACTTCTTCGCCCTTTTCTCCGGTGAGCTTCAGGCGGTTGAAGAACGCAATGCTTTTGGACGGATTCTCAATCGTAACGTGAGTAACAAGATTGTCGGGAGCGTGCTCCGTCTTACTCGTCACGATGAGCTTTACCTTGGGCAGCGTGTTTAACGTGGTGAAGTCGGCAAAATCCGCTGTCGGAGTCATGTACCAGGTGGACTTCTCCCAATCCAGTTTTTCGGGGTGAGTCGAAAGCCAGTAAAGGTTCGACCCCACCTGCTTGCCCGAAGCGTCATTCACCGTCAGCACGAGGAAGTAAGCGGGAGACAGGCCTTCGATCTGTGGCAAATCAATCAACTTCTGGGTGGTGTCCGCCGCAGCGTCCACGGTTACTTCCTTCGAAAACTTCTCCGTCATGTCGAGGTTTAGCACGCGGGCACGCAGTTTTAAGCCCTTCGCGTCGGTGTATTGGCTGCTCACCAGCCAAACAGCATTGTCGTCATATCCGTACACCGGGTGCAGCGGTTCGCAGGCGATCTTCGTCCCGAAGTATCCTCCGCCGGGGCGCAGATAGTAGTCGTAGAGGTGCCAGATGACGGACGGCCATGCATTGTTTAGCATCCACTGAATCACGCCGGTGGAGGTGTATTTGTTGCGGCTGAAGGCTTCGAACATGGCGCGCTCACCTTCATACGAAATCAGTTGCGACTTACGCGTGAAGTCTTCCAGGCTCTCCGATTTTCCATAGCGCTTCTCGACCGCGTCCTTGTAAAGCTTAATCGTCTTGAAGGGGCCGCCACCGGAGTGGAAATCCCATGCTTCATTCACGGGCCAGAGCTGTTCCTTGGGCAGCATTTGGCGCAGGCTCTCGGCTGGAGGCACGGCCGGTCCCATACTTGTTTCCGTATTGAAACCCCACGCGCCGCCGATATCTTCTTTCTCCAGGGTCCAGTACGAAGGAGCTACGTAATCGTAGGGGCCAGTCATCTTCACGCCCGGATCGCCCGTAACCGCCGTGGGAACGTGCTTCGCCGACGAGATCGAGGGATTGGGCCAGCGGCACTGATTCAGCACCGTTATATACGTCTGTTCAACGTCTGGCGGCGGCGGACCATCGCTGCCATACAACCAGACAATCACGCTGGCATGATTGCGAAGCCGCCGCGCCTGATCCCGGAGCGACTCCGCGGAAATCTTGAAATCCTGTTCCTTCCAGTTTTGCCAATGCTCCCAGTGATCGCAACAGCACCAGCCGGCCATCACGAGGATTCCGTAGCGGTCGGTGAGGTCGAAGAATTCTTCGGTTTCAAGCTTGCCCTCGAGGCGTATCGTGTTGAGCCCCATATCGCGCGTGTAGCGGATTTCGTCTTCCAAACGCGCAGTGTTTTCGCGCATCATCATGTCGGGAGACCAGCCGCCACCACGAATCAGAATTTTCTTGCCGTTGATGGTGAAAACGCGGTGCTTCTGGTCGTCCACCACCCCGGTCACCTGCCGCACGGCAAAGTGCGTCTTCACTTTGTCGGAAACTTTGCCATCGGTTTCGAACTCCATCTCCAGCGGATAGAAGTTCTGCGCACCCATCTGCGCCGGCCACCACAACTTCGGATTCGCCATCTTCAACTGCGGATACTGCCCTGGCTCGAACGCCACGTCTTTACTCTCGCCTGGCGCTAGTTCCACGTCCTGCTCGAAAGTGATGCTTTCAATTTTGCCGCGTAGCTTGCCTTTTACGGCGTGGTTGGCGGAATTTTTCAATACTGCCGTAGCCGTCAGTGCGGCGGAATCGTTCGCGGGAGAATTGATTTCCGACATCACTGCCGGATAGCGCAACGCAACAGGCCCCGTCGTCGTTACGTAGACGCCACGCCACAATCCCATGTTCTTGTCGGGAGGCGCTGGGTTCCAATCCACGAACGTGATAGCAAGGTCATTCTTCTGTGGCGCCCATACCTGCACCGCCAGTCTGTTCACCGCTCCCGGCTTGGCCGCGGCGGTTATGTCGAACTCCCACGTCCGCCACGCACCTGCTACATCGTCCGAATTCGCAATCTGCTTCCCGTTCAGCCAGATGTTGGCGCGGTAATTGATCCCACCGAAATTCAGCCAAATCGTTTTGCCCGCATCCGCCGCAGGCAAGGTGAACTCCGTGCGGTACCACCAGGAAACGGCGAACGGACTATCCGGAGCCATCTCTATATTTGAGAAATTTGCCCCGGGAGGATAACTCACGCCGGGCAGCGAGCGCAGATTCATGCCGAAGTAGGGATCGGGGTAGAGCTTATTTGCCACCAGCGCTGCCGTAACCGTGGTTGGCACATGCACGGAGTACCAGCCCTTCGTCTGGCCGCCGAATTCGGGCGACGAGATCGCCGCGCCCTGGGCCTCAACCTTCGCCGACGACTGTAATTGCCAATCTCGTAAAGGCTGCTGAGTGTCCTGGGCGGCGGCGTTTGGCGTCCATAACATGGCAACTACGGAGAGAGTCAACGCAGCGCAGGCCGCAATCAGCTTCTTGGGTCGCATGTAAAATTGTCCTTTTTGTTCCTATTGAAACGTTTGACTACTCTATCCCATTCGCCGCCCAGCGCGCTATATTTACGCTCAACGGCTCCAAAACCCTCCCCATTTGCCCCTTCTGGCGGAAGGCGGTAAGATTCCCTGCAACGGGGTGGCTGCTTGGGGGCAGTGTTTCTCTTGATTGTGAACGCCTGGCTGTGTCCAGCTTAAGCATTGGAGTTTATGCCGGAGTCTGCACCCATTATTATGGACGGCGATCCCGCCCGGAATTCCCTGACCGGTACGGTTGCAGGCCGATTTGAGATTGAGAATCGCGTCGGCGTCGGCGGTATGGGCGAAGTCTATCGCGCTCAGGACACGCGCCTGAAATGTGCGGTTGCTCTTAAACGTCTGGCCCCGGCCTTACTCAACGACGCGCTTTACAGGCGCCGCTTCATGGAGGAAGCGCAGCGCGCCGTTCGCCTGCGCAATGACCCCAGAGTGGCGGCTGTCTATGATGTTCTGGAAGTACAAAACGAAATCTTTCTGGTCATGGAGTTTGTGGAAGGTGAGACGCTGCGCCAGCGCCTTGCACGTCCCATTCAGCTGAAGGAATTTCTCCACATCGCCAGCCAGTGCGCAGAAGCTCTGGTCGCCGCTAACGACCGCGGCATCATCCATGGCGATATCAAGCCGGAAAACATCATGCTCACGCCCGCTGGGCAGGTCAAGATTTTGGATTTCGGCGTGGCCAAGCAAATACTCCGCTCCGACGATGACCTGACAGTTGACCCAGCCGCGATGATTAGTGGAACCCCTGCGTATATGGCGCCGGAAATCCTGCTCAAGAAGGAGGCCGACGGCCGTGCCGACATCTTCTCTCTCGGTATCGTTTTCTACGAGGCGCTTACCGGACGTCATCCCTTTCGCGCCGATAGCTTTTCCGCCACTTCCGACCGCATCCGCGGGGAAAAACCCACTTCCGCCCACACCTTTAATCCCGATGTCTCTCCAGCGCTCGAAAGCATTTTGCAGCGCATGCTCGCGAAGAAACCCGCCGACCGCTATCCCACTGCGCACGAAGTGTTGGCCGACCTTGACCACCTGCAGTCCGGCCTTACGCCGGCCCGCCTGCTGCGCCTGCTCCCCATGCAGCAGCGCAAGGCCAGTGTGCGCAAGGGCTTCTTGCTGGGGGCGGCAGCGGTGGCGCTGTTAGCGGTGCTTTCCCAGGTGCCACAGGTCGAACAACTTTGGGAGAAGGTTGCAGGTCCCTCTGTCATTCGCCTGGTAGTGCTGCCCCTCCGCACCTCCTCCACGGATGCCAATGACCGGGCTTTTTGTGACGGCCTCACCGAGGCATTGTCCCTCTGGCTGGCACAATTTGGCGACAGGGCCCGCCTGGATGTGGTGCCGCCGAGCGAGGTTCGAGCGGAATCGGTACAGAACGTTGATCAGGCGCGCAAGAAGTTCGGGGCAAATCGCGTCCTTGAGGGTACGGTCAGCGAGTCCGGGAATCAGGCCAGGGTCATCTACAGCTTGGTCGATGCGACGACGGGGCGCTCTCTGGGCGGCAATACCATCACCATCAACAATTCTGATCGTTTGGCAATTGAAGACCAGTTGGTTACTAGTGTGGCTGGCATTCTGGGGATGCAGCCAAGGCAGGACGACCGGACGGGACAAGGTACTCACGAACCGGCCGCCTACGACTACTACCTGCGCGGACGAGGTTATCTGCAGGATTATCACAAGGCGGAAAATGTTGACAGCGCCATTGAGGTCTTCAAGCACTCTTTGGAGCGCGATCCAAACTATGCGCGAGCCTATGCGGGGTTAGGAGAGAGCTATTGGCGGAAGTACGAACAAACACAATCGCGGAATTGGGTGGCGCTTGCGCAGGGTGCCTGCAAGCGAGCTGTAGATTTGGACAAAGATTTGGCCATTGCCCACAATTGCCTGGGAGAAGTAAGTAACGGCACAGGTGAATATCAGCAAGCGACCGATGAGTTCCAGCACGCCGCCAATCTTGATCCCAGCAATGACGATGCCTTGCTCGGATTGGCCTCTGCTTATGACAAGCTTGGTAGAGCCCAGGAGGCGGAGAGCTATTTCGAGCGGGCGATCCAGCTGCATCCGCAGTACTGGAGGGGATATTCGAGTTTGGGAAATTTTTACTTTCATGCGGCACGGTATAGGGAAGCCGAGGAACAATATCGCCGCTTGACTATGCTAGTTCCGGAAGGAGCATTCGGATACAGCAACTTGGGGGCGGCTTATCTGGCTGAAGGGCGTTACGGCGAAGCAGTCGCAGAGTTCAAGCGCTCCCTGCAACTAAAATCCAACGCGACGGCGTACTCCAATTTGGCGACTGCGTATTTTTTCGAACACCACTTCGCGGAGGCAGCGCGCACTTACGAAATGGCGATTCAGCAGAAGGACGCCGAATATTGGCAATGGGGCAATCTTGCGGAAGCATACGCCCTCGTGCCAGCAGAATCGGCGCGTGTGCAGCCCACTTATCTTAAAGCAGCCGAACTGGTCAGTGAGGTATTGCATGTCAATCCGCGGGATGCGGAGGCGATTCATTGGGCTAGCCTCTATCAAGCAATGTTGGGGAATCGGGAAGTGGCCTTGACGTTGTTTCGAAAAATTCCGGCGGGCTCGCCCAGAGATCCGGAGGTGTGGGCCGTCGCTGCGAAGATTCACTACCGCCTCGGCATGAACGATCAGGCCCTCTCTGAACTCGAGAAGTCAGTCTCGGCGGGGTATTCAAGAGCCTGGGTGCGCGATGACCCGGCTTTTGCTGGTTTGGCCTCCAACTTGCAATTCCAGCGGATTGTGAAGTAAGAATGATCGGTCGCTGTCGTAAGGGTTTTTCAGAAAGGTAATTCAAACTCGGAGGAAAAGTATGAGCGCACAACCAATTGAGATGCCAGAACTGCCAGAGTGTGAGGAAAAAGAAAAAATTGTTCGGGTGAGTGTGAACAAGGATGGCTACCCACGGGTTGAGCCGGACTACGTCGAAATCGATCGCAGACGGGGGGAGACAGTCGTTTGGCACGCTGACGAGGGGGTCAATTTCACAATTTGTTTTGGTGACGAAACCCCTTTTGAAAGCTTTCATTTCCATCCTTGCTTGCGCTCGTCTGGCAAGGTCCGCATGGGCGCTTCCGGCGGAGAGTATAAATACTCCGTTGAGGTCAATGGGAAAGTGATCGACCCAAAGGTCGGAGTACAGCCACCGAGCTAAATCACACGTGCTCGTGGCAGACGGGTTGCGGTCCTTCCTTGGTACCACACCAAGGGAGGCCGGCCCGTGTGTGTTCTTGGCGGTTCTGCCTGCCATTTGCTCGACCTCCTATCGTTTGGAACTTTCAGGAGTTGGCGCACAGTTGCCTTAGGCCATTCCATCCGAACGGATATTGAGGCTATCTCTCTGGATAGCCTCGTCTGGAATTTAGGAAGCGACGAGCTGGCGGCGTGTCGCCAGCTCCCAGAACCAGCCAGCTGGTTTATAATTACCCATTCCGCGCTTAAATCTTCGCCATTATTGACTCGGAGCCTTAAACAGCCATGATTCGCTTTCTCCAATCTCAAGGCCAGATCAAGAAGTATGTGCTGAGCGGCATACTGCTTGTGATTTGCGTCGGCATGGTCGTCTACCTAATACCGGGAGCTGGTTCCAGCGGGGGCGTTAACGGGCCCGCAAGGGGAATCGTCGCAACCGTGGGGGGCGAATCGGTCACCTCGCAAGAGGTAAGTGAGCAGGGCCGCGCCATGTTGCGTCAGCAATTTCCTCAGGGCAATCCCATGGCCGAGCAGATGCAGCCCTACTTCAACCAGCGTGCGATCGAGGATCTGATCAACGGAAAGGCTCGGCGGGTGGCGGCGGAGAACTTGGGTTTACGCGTCAGCGACGACGAATTACGCGACGAATTAGAACATGGCCCGGACAGCCCGAAGTTTTTCCCGGACGGCAAATTCATCGGGCAGAAGCAGTACGAAGACCTGCTTCAGTCTGCCAATCTGACTCCCGCCAAGTTCGAAGAGTTGGAAAAGGGCTACCTGCTGTCTCGCAAGTTGTACTCCTTGGTCGCAGGCGCTGCCTTCGTAACTAACTCCGAGGTGGAAGACGAGGTCCGCAAGCGCAACACCAAAGTAAAATTCGACTACGCCGTGCTCGATGCTGCCGACATTAAAAAGGGTATTCATCCCGGCACGGAAGAGTTGAAAGCGTTCTACGAGCGCAACAAAGCCGGTTTTGCCAACTCGATTCCGGAGAAGCGTAAGCTCCGCTACGCGTTGGTGGACGTGGCTAAGGTGGAATCCCAGGTCGTGGTCAGCAACGACGATGTGAGGTCCTACTACCAGCAGAATGGGAACCAGTATCGCGTCCCCGAACAGGTGAATGTGCGCCATATCTTGATCAAAGCTCCGTTACCCGGCGCCGACGGAAAAGTTGACCCCAAGGCGCTGGATGCAGCACGCGCCAAGGCGGACGATGTTCTCAAGCAGCTCAAGGCGGGTGGTGATTTCGCGAAGCTGGCGCAGAAATACTCCGAGGATCCAGGCAGCAACAATACAGCAGGCTTGTTGGGTTGGATCCAGCGGGGGCGTTATGGCTCGCCGGATGTGGAGCGTGTGATTTTCTCCCTGCCCAAAGGGCAAACGAGCGATGTTATAAAGAGCAGTTATGGTTTCCACATTGTGCGCGTGGAAGACAAACAGGAAGTGCATCTCAAGCCGCTGGAGGAAGTGAAGGGTGATATCGAGCCTCTGCTCAAGCAGCGGATCGCGCAGCGTCAGGCGGAAGCCCAGGCGAATACGCTCCTTACGCAGTCTCGGACGAATGGAATCGAGAAAGCCGCTGCCGCTCATGGCGGCGCGGTCACTACGGATTTTCTGAGCACCGGGGATGCGCTGCCGGGTATCGGCGTTGCGCCCGAACTCATGTCCGCCGTTTTCGGCGCCAAGGAGAAAGCTCCACCGGAATTGCTGCACACGCCGCAAGGCTATGCCGTCTATGAAGTGCTCGCGGTTCGCCCGCCCGCCACGCCCACGTTTGAAGAAATACAGAGCAAAGTGGAAGAGGAGTTCAAGAACGAACGCGGCAACGAGTTGCTGGCGAAGAAGACGCAAGAACTCGCTGACCGTGCCAAAGCCTTGCATGACTTGAAGAAAGCCGCCAAAGAACTCGGCGCGAGCGTGAAGAGCAGCGAGCCTGTTCTACCAACGGGTCAGGTGCCGGACATTGGCTCCATGAGTGCCGAGGGGGTGGCGGGCGTATTCTCCGCCAAAGTAGGAGACGTCGTAGGTCCAGCGCAGGTTGGCCAGAATGGCGCTGTCCTCCAAGTTGTGAGCCGCGAAGAACCTACCGCTGCTGAGATTGCACAAAAGAAGGACGAGATCCGCGAAGGCTTGCTGCAGAATAAACGCGAGGAAATGTTTGGCATGTACATGTCGAACCTTCGCCAGCAGATGGAAAAATCCGGCAAGATCGTCATCAATGAGAACGAAAGGAAGGCGCTCACCGCAGGCCGTGGTCCCGCTGGTCTGTAGCGCCGCTGTCTCAAAAACTCCATTCAGAGGGACTTGCCGTGCTCTGGCACGAAGGTCCGCCTGGAACTTCCGCCCCAGCCTCCGGATCGGATACATTGGAGTTTCGAGCAAAGCATGTCATTTTCCCGTGCTACTGGCATTCTCCTGCATCCTTCCTGTCTGCCGTCGCGCGGCGGTATCGGCGACTTGGGACCAGCTGCCTATGGCTTCGTAAACTTTCTGGCATCAGCGCGGCAAGGATTGTGGCAAGTGCTTCCGCTCGGCCCGCTGGGACTTGGCAACTCTCCGTACTCTTCCATCTCGGCTTTTGCGGGGAATGTGCTGCTCGTTAGCCTGGAGAGGCTCGCGGAGCGCGGCTGGATCGGGTGGGACCGCCTGCAGGATCTGGCGGAGCCGGCTGTCGCTGTCGACTACGACTACGTCCGTACGAACAAGCTCCCGCTGATCGAGGAATCCGCCCGGAATTTTTTGAAGAATGCTTCTGGTTCCGCGCGCGAGCGCTTTGACCGGTTTTGCGGGGAGAATGCCTGGTGGCTGGAAGGTTTTGTTCTCTTTCGCGCTCTGCGCGAGCGCTACAGCAAGGAAGCTTGGAATTCCTGGCCGCGCGAGCTTGCCCGCCGCGAACCGGCGGCTCTCAAGAAAGCGGCGCGGGAACTCAAGCATGCTCTCGCGGCCGACCGCGTCATGCAATTTTTTTTCTTCGAGCAATGGCATGCGCTACGCCGCTATTGTGCCGAACGTTCGATCCGCATCGTGGGTGATATTGCCATCTTCCTGAACTACGACAGCGCCGACGTGTGGGAGAATCCCGGTCTCTTTCAGCTCGATGCCGATCTGAATCCCATGGCCGTTAGCGGCGTCCCGCCCGATTACTTCAGCGCCAAGGGGCAACGTTGGGGCAATCCCTTGTACCGCTGGGATGCGATGAAGGAAGACGGCTACGATTGGTGGGTCAAGCGCCTGCGATGGACTACGCAAAGTGTGGACTACATCCGCCTCGATCACTTCCGCGCCTTCGAGCAGTACTGGAAAATCCCTGCCCATGAACCCACCGCCGTGAATGGACACTGGGTCGACGGGCCCAAAGACGATTTCTTCCACCAGGTTCGCAAGGCCATCCCAGAGTTTCCGTTCTTCGCGGAAGACCTGGGCATAATTACTCCACAAGTCAATGCCCTCCGCGAGCGCTTTTCCCTTCCGCGTATGGCCGTTCTGCAGTTCGGCTTCGGCGATGCTGGTTCCCACATCTACCTGCCGCACAAATGCCTTCCGGATACGGTCATCTACACCGGTACGCACGACACCGATACGGCCGTGGGTTGGTGGCAAACCGTCAGCGATTACGAACGCCGCAATGCCGAAGTGTATCTTGGCCCCTGCAACGACGGAATTCATTGGGGGCTGATCCGCGCGGCTGTGAGTTCCATGTCTTCCCTCTCCGTGATTCCCATGCAGGATGTTCTCGGACTCGGTTCCGAGGCTCGCATGAACCGCCCCAGCATCAGCGACGGCAATTGGACCTGGCGCCTGTCACCGGGCGCCGCTAATGACGATCTGGCACGGCGCTTGGCGCATCTGGCGGAAGTTGCGGACCGCTTGCCGGAACAGATTCCCTTAGGACCCAACGAGGAGTTTGTCGCGTAGGGCTCCGCTTTACTAATTCTTCCGTGCCGTGAACAATGGAATTGCCGCTCGTGTCCATAGCGCGAGTGCAGGATTTACGAAAGGATTCTTCCAAGCATGCAAACCACCGGTGAACTCATCCGCCTCATGAATTACGTCGACGACATTTCCACTACGTTGCGGCGTATTTACAGCGCCGTTCCGGCGCTAACGCCCGATGACCGCAAGCGGCTGGCGGAATATTTCCGCAAATCCGATCCGAATATTGTGGGCGTGCTGGAAATGCTGGATCGCGGAGAGTAAAGGTGGCTCTGGACGCGACGGGTGTCCATACGATTGCCGTGATTGGCGCGGGAAGTGTGGGGCGCGGTATTGCCCATGCTACGGCGCTTGGCGGCTATCGGACGGTTCTTGAGGACATACTGCCAGGCACTCTCCGCAGCGCCCAGAGTGACATCCGTGCCCTTCTGGAGGGATCGGTGGCCCGCGCGGAAGTGAACCCTGCTGATGCCGAGGTTGCTCTAGGCCGGATCGAGTATGCGGGTTCGATTGAAGATGCCGTGCGACAGGCCGAGTTCGTCATTGAAGCCGTGCCTGACGAGATCGAGTCGAAGCTGGAAATTTTTACCCTGCTTGACCGCATGAGCCGTCCCAACACGATTCTGGCCTCCAGCACCTTTTCCCTGCGCATTACCGACATCACCGACGTAACCCATTGCGCTCCCCGCTGTGTGGGCATGCGTTTTGTTCTACCTGTGCATGCCATGCGAAGTCTGGAGGTCGTCCGTGCCCTCGAGACCGATGAACCGACGCTGGCGGCCACGGTCGAAGTTGGCCGTCGATTAGGAAAAGAAGTCAAAATTGTGTTGGAATCCTAAGAATTGATCTTTTGCCGCTAACATGGGTGCTGGTTCCGACGTCTAAACTTCCTGGTGTCTGGGAACCTTTTGGAGCTGTCTGGCGTATCGTAGGAGTAGACGATCAGGCGGGAAACGAGACCTCCCGCCCAAAGCCAAACCTCTAAGCCGCTGCGCGCGGCGGCACGGAGGCGAATTGATTGCATGCGAACTCTTCTCGAACTTGTCCGCCAATCCTTATCCACCTTGTGGGCCCATAAGCTACGCTCGTTTCTGACCATGTTTGGCATTGCCTGGGGTGTGGGCTCTCTCTTATTGCTGGTGGGACTGGGGGAAGGGTTTCGCAGCGGCCAGGCCCGCAATATGGCCAATCTGGGCCGTGACATCATGTTTACCTTTTCCGGGCGCATTCCAGGCGTTGAAGGCAGTTCCCTCAGCGGGCGTACCTATCACTTCACGTACGACGACTACGTTGCCATTCGCGACCAGGCGCACAATCTCCGCTGCATTTCCGCAGTGATCAATCGCGATGACATCCGGGCGGTCAGCGATTACGGCTCCACTGCGGGTCAAGTTTTCGGCACCGCGCCGGCCTATAACCAGATCCGCAATGTGCCGGTGGGCGTGGGGCGCTGGTTCAATGACCAGGACAACGACAATCGCCGACGAGTCGCCGTAGTGGGCTGGGAATTGGTGAAAAATATCTTTCCAGGGCGGCCCGCTGTGGGAGCCAGCATTCTGCTCAACGGTATCGAGTTCGAAATCATTGGTGTTCTGGATAAGATTGGGCGCGAGGGAAATAATGGCGCGAATGCGCGGATCTTCATACCTCTGGAAACCATGCGCGTGCTGTTTCCGCTCAAAGGAGATAATGCGGAAGACACTATTTCCTTCTTAAACTACCGGCCCATCACTCGCGACCAGCACCTCGAAGCGAAGAATGAAGTCCATGCGATTATCGCGCGCAATCATGGATTTGATCCTAAATTGGAAGACGCTTTCGAAGACTGGGATACCATCGAGGGATCCAAGCGTGTCGCCAAGATCTTCGATGCTATGGACGGGTTCCTCGGTGTGGTGGGATTTGTCACGCTCGGTCTTGGGGCAATAGGGATTATCAACATCATGCTGGTATCGGTTTCCGAACGCACCCGTGAGATCGGTCTGCGCAAGGCGCTGGGTGCAACTTATCACAACATTCTTACGCAATTCTTTGTGGAGGGTGCATTCCTTACGCTGTTCAGCGGCGGGATTGGCATTGGCCTGGCAGCGGGGTTTATGGGGATCCTGGGCATGTTGCCCCAACCCGAAGGTTTTGACACGCCGCACATAGTGCTGGGCTCGGCTGCAGCCGCCATTTTTTCCTTGACGATTGCTGGCGTAGTGGCTGGCTTGTACCCAGCTCGCAAGGCTGCCTTACTGGAACCGGTGGAAGCGCTTCGCCAGGAATAGATAGAATTGATGGAGGCGCACTGCGCCAGGAGCTTGCATGTTTCGCGATCTTCTCGAACAATCCTACGCGGCGCTCAAACACAACCGGCGCCGTAGCCTGCTCACCATGCTCGGCATGGCTTGGGGCATCGCTACTGTGGTGCTGCTGCTGGCGTATGGCGAAGGCTTCGAACGCGGACTTATGGTTGCCTTCCAGAGTTTTAGCGGCCAGCAGATCACAGTTTGGGCCGGACGAACCGAGATGCAGGCCGGTGGCACCAAAGCGGGCACTCCAATTCAGTTTACCCGCGAGGACCTTGACTACCTGCGCAACGAGGTTCCTCTCCTCACGCGCATCTCGCCCGAGGTGTTCAAGCAGTGCCTCATTGCCTACGGAACCCGCAGTGGGAACTACGGCGTCTCCGGTGTCTATTCGGTGTTTTCCCGCATCCGCAGGATGGATATCAGCGAGGGTTCCTTCTTCGGTGAGCGGGAAGACTTTTCCCATAACCGCGTGGCCGTTCTGGGCTCGGACGTAAAAAAGCACTTGTTCTCCGGGCAGAACGCTATCGGCGAAACCGTGCGCCTGGACGGCGTATCCTTTCAAGTGGTCGGTGTGTTGAAGCGGGTCATTCAGGATGGCGACGACAACATGAACGGCAGGATCTACGTGCCTTACAGCAGCATGAGTGGCCTGCGCGACACCTACAACATCGATAGCGTCGTGATGGAATACGAGGGCGCCCACGCCAAAGTTGCGGAGGCGGTGCGAGGGTCCCTGGCCTTCCACCACAGTTTCAATCCCAAAGACAAGCGCGCCGTTTTCGTGATGGACGCGATCGAAGAGTTTAGCGAAATGCGAATCATCACAGTTGGACTCAAAGTTCTGCTCGGCTTCATTGGGCTGTTGACGCTGGGCATCGGCGGCGTCGGGCTGATGAACATCATGCTGGTGTCCGTAACCCAGCGCACCCGGGAGATCGGTGTGGAGAAAGCACTCGGCGCCAGGCGGCGTCATATCTTGTTCCAATTCCTAGCCGAAGCTCTAGCCATTACCTTTGTCGGAGGACTATTGGGCGTGGCCCTGGCTTACTTGGTGTCCTGGTCTGTAGGATCGCTCACGCTATGGAGCGCCTTCATTCCGGATGCGAGCGAAGGCGACATCCAGTTGAAGATTGACACCGCCACGCTGATTGTATCCACGGTCCTTCTGGTCTTCGTCGGCATCGCCAGCGGCATGTTCCCCGCGATCAAAGCCTCGCGTCTCGACCCAATTGAAGCACTCCGCTACGAATAGCCGCCGTGCCTCAAGCGAGGGATTACCCACTCTTACTAAGTTTTAAGTAATTCTGCTTATGCAAGCTTTGCCGAGTTGGCTGGTCGGCACTTTCCATTTTTAATGGTTCTGGTGCTTATTTCGAAACAGGGATACAATCTGCGTAATTTTGCCACCTCGTTGTTTACCTCCGTCGAGTCAAGTCAAAATTTAGGAGAGAGTGATGAGATCTTTTTTGAAGGTATCTCTGTTGCTTTGCATATTTTTCTTGACTCGGGCCTTGCTTGCCTGCGTCGTAACCATCACCCCGAGTTCACCTACTGTTCAATCAGGAGGCCAAGTGCAATTCCATGCCTCCATTACACCAGCTTCTTGTGGACAAGACGTGAGCTGGGCTTCGAACATAGGAAGTATAACGAGCGCCGGTCTGTTTACAGCACCGCTGGTCACTCATCAAACCGGTGGACTCATAAGGGCAACAGAGAAAGTGGCACCGAACGCAATGGGTCAAACGTCGGTAACAGTCACACCCCCAACCTTGAGCTCAATCACAGTCACACCAGCTTCCGCTTCTATCCTCGTGGGTAATACCCGGCAGTTTACCGCGACAGGAAATTACAGCGATGGAACAATGCAAAACTTAACCTCAACCGCAACGTGGAGCTCCACTTTGCCCAGTGTTGCGACAGTGAGTACTGGCCTTGCAACAGGAGTAGCAGCGGGAACTACCACGATCAAGGCAACCTTAGGGGTGAGTGGGAGTGCCTCGTTGACAGTGACGGCCCCGCCCGCGGCGATTCAGGCCAGTTTCTTTGCTCTGGATATCAATAAAAACAACAACGTTGGTACAGGAGTGACCAACGATCCCTGGCCCTCCAATGGCGGTGGTGTGAACTTTGGCACGTTCAGGACACTCGGTAGCGCCATCAAATGGAGCGATATCGAGACGTGCGATGGTGGCCCCAACCAGACGAACCCATGTTACACCTGGACACGGTTCGATCAATGGCGCGCTCAGTTGCAATCTGGTCAAGCCATGATGTTCACGGCCTTCTGGACTCCGGCTTGGGCTTCCGGCTTTGCGGCAGATACTTGCACGGGTATCTTCGTTCCTGGTGGTTGTGACTTGCCGAGCGATGTGACAACGACAGACCAACACTGGAAGGATTTTCTGATCGCTTTGATCAACCATGTGGGCGTGGGAGGCCTGAAGTACCTTGAAGTTTGGAACGAGCCCAATATCACGAGTGAATGCAACCCCCCAAATAATCCAATGGACCTAGGCGGGACCTGCACGCCGGCTTCGCTGGTGCGCATGGTGCAGGACGCACAGTGCGTGATTAAAGGAATCGGGACAGGATGCGCACCGGGTCTAGATCCCAGCGTCCAGATAATCAGTCCACCGCCGACAAGCGCACAGCCCGGTGGTACGACCATTGCGCCGTATCTTGGTACGTTATTAGCGGACAGGGTTGCCAACTACGCCGATATCATTGGTTTCCATGGTTACGTCAACCTGGGTTCCACGATTGCTTCCTCTACGGCCGCCGGAACGACCAACGTTGCATCACTGATCACCAGTGTGCAGACAACTGTGGCTCCCTATTCCACCACAAAGCCGATTTACGATACCGAAGGCAGTTGGAGTGGAAAGTATGAGGCACAGATCCAACCCTATCCCGATCAGCAGGCGGCCTTTGTAGGTATCTACTACCTGATCCAAGGGAGCAACGCGGATACTACCTGTTCGGGCACAGTCTGCAACCCTCTCGCTGGGTTCAGTTGGTACGGATGGGACTTCACCAACACGGGACAGTTCTGGGATCTCACTAATCAGGTGCGGACTCCCGGCGGTGTCGCGTATGTGAACGTGTACCAGTGGCTGCAGGGAGCGTCGCCAACGGCGCCATGCTCCGCGAGCGGTACGGTCTGGACGTGCAATTTCACGCGAACAGGCAATTACTATGCGCAGGCGGTGTGGGATACGAATCAAACATGTCCTCCCACCACGGGCAATTGCACCACCTCAATCTACACTTTGCCGCAAACTCCGGCAGGAACCCCATATATTGAGTACAGGGACCTTTCGGGAAACATCATTTCACTCTCGGGAGCGACTACAGTCGCAATCGGATTGAAGCCAATCTTGTTGGATAACAATTCGGCGTACTAAGCGCTAATGACGAATGCGGAGTCGCTTGCGGGCGGCTCCGCTCGTTTTCGTAAGATGGCTCGTGTCGACCGTCAGCTCGTCTTCGGCTTCTCGTAAGGCTGCTTCAAATACCTACGCGCCTCGTCCTGTGCTCCCTCGGTATTGTCGTTGGACTCCAGAGCGTGGCGGTATTCGTTGGTGGCGCGTTCCCTCTGTCCGGTTACATCGAAAATCTTTCCCAGTTGGACGTGGGCCCAGACTTCGGTCCAGCGCGGTTCGCCATCTCCGTTGATGGATTCGCGGTACGCATTGGCGGCTGCCTGGTAGTTCCTTTGTTGAAAAAATACCTCGGCCACGCGGTAATGGGCGAGAGAGCTGTTCTTATTGGCGTCCAGTGCTTTCTGGAATTCCTTCAGCGCTTCCGTTAGTTCACCCGTCTGTACCAGCTGTTGACCGCGCAGAATCGCCGTGCGCAGACGCAGGTCGGGAGAATTTTTCAGAACATGATCGTCCGGATCAATCACAATCCGCCGTGGGCGCCCAAAAGTTTCCACAGTGAACGCCGAGTTTGTTCCGGCGACATTGATGGTTCGCTGCTCAGTCTTGCCGTCCGTGTCAATTCTTAGATCGACGGGCATGCGGAAGAGATCGAGATCCTGCGTGATTTCTCCGACCGTGCGAAAGCCTTTATTGCTGCCCAGACGGTACACGGTGTATTTGGTTTTGAATTCGGGCGCCCCGGTTGAATCGAGCCACTGTGAGAAGAACCAGACGAGCGACGATCCCTGGTGAGATTCCGCTTCTTTGCGGAAGTCGTCGCCGGTGGCGGATTGGGTCGCGTGTTTAAGGACGAACCCGCGCATAGTGTTGTCAAATTTCTCGTCGCCCATCACATACCGGAGCATGTGCAGAATGGCCGCGCCTTTATCGGTAGACAGGGACTGGAACTCTGGCGAAAAGGGATCCAGCCGGCCAAGACTGGAAAGCGGGACGGTGTCATAGGCGAGGGATCCCACCGCCATGTCCTTGGAGACCTCGTCGTATCCCGTTTCACCGACGGCGTTCTCGACATAGCGAGCTTCCGAGAAGCGGGCGAACCCGTCCATGATCCACCAGTCGTCGCGCGTCGCGGGGCTGACAATCGTGCCCCACCATTGGCGGGCGATGGTGTTGGCGAGCAGCCGGTAGTTGGTTTTCTGCTGGATAGCCCGGCTGGAAATGGCCGCGATTTCTGGAGCCCAAGCGGAGGGTACCGTGTCGTCAGGCAATTCGACCAGATTGAGGTTCGAGGAAAGCCCCGGGCTGTAGAGACCGGTGAAGTAGATGAATTCTTTTGCCGCGGTTTCCCCATAAGCATTGGCGAATACCTGCTTCGCGGGCTTGAAGTAGACCCTGACGTTAGCGCCCGCGCCAGCCGGCTTGGACTCGGTGAAGATGCCCGCGATGATCGTGCCGGGGAAGCTCGGCTTATTCCAGGTGAAGGTCCAGGTTTTTCGTGGGAGAATCTGCCCGGCAGCGGGCGGGAGCGGTGTGCTCGTCGCGCTCTCGGGTACGAATTTGCTGCTTGGCGCAGTTTTTCCCTTCGCGGCATTCGAAGTTGGTTTCTTTTTCCGCGCCAGCACTGGAACATCGGACTTGGCTGGCTCCGGCTTTTCAGCGACCGCCAACACCGGCGTTGTGCTGCCGAAATTTGTGACGGTCGGCGCGCCGCTGCCAATGACCGTCATGTGGGCAGGCAGCGTAATTCGTATGGTTGCCGTGAAGCGATTGATGCCGTAGTTGCTGATCGGAAACCAGCGTCCGGCGTAGAGCAAGTAGGAAGTGTCATCGCCAATGTAGGCAAGTTTCACTCCGGGCACAGGGCTGTCATCCGCCGTTTCAAGCGTGCCTTCGTACTCAAAATTCAGTGTGGTGGTGGCGTTCTTGGCAAGACCCGTGGGGAGCGAAACGCGAATGGCATTGTCCTGCGAGATGCGCTCGACCTGCAACGTTTTGCCGGCTTCGTCCGTGACCTTGGTAGGCCGCAAGGCATTGTGTAACTCGAAGGTGGCGGCGCTCAAGTCATCGATTGCCGTAAACCGGACCTTGGCTTTAGCGGTGAGCTTGTGAACACGGGGATTGATCTCCGCGTCGATATCGTAGTTGTCCACGCGCAGGCGAGCTTTTTCAGCCGCCAAGACTGGGAAAATGAAAAAATTGGCAGCAAAAATCGCCATCAAAGCGAAAAAGCTAACGAGGGCCTGGCGGCTCGGTCGGGCATGGAACATGCGGTAAGGTTCTCCTGGCAAACTGCCTAATAAAGTCTGATGAAGATTGTGGCGCAAAAGATGCGTCGACACAAGGAAAGTAAGGAAAGGCCCCAAAAACCGGTCTAAAGCGAGGGGGATGCCAGCATTGCATGGATAATTCCTGCTGCGCGTTCTGGAGCTGGGGCAGCACCGTCCGGGCCTTGCAAGAGCGTTCGGACGCGGGCCAGACCGGAAAGCATGGCCTCCCGCGGAGGGCCGTCGGGAAGGATTTGCCGCAAGTGGCGGACGATGTTCTCCGCCGTGAAATCGTCTTGCACCAGCTCGGGGACGACTTTCTCTCCAGCAATAAGGTTGACCATGGCGAAGTAGGGAACTTTAACCCGCGAACGGCCGAGCGCATAAGTGATGGGCGAAACCCGGTAGACCATGACGAACGGTGTATTCATCAGCGCCGCTTCGACGGTGGCGGTGCCGCTGGCGACAATAGCGGCGCGGGCGAGATGCAAAGCGGGGAGAGATTCGGGAACGAGATGGATTTTGGGTTTAAGGGAAGCCCCTGCGATGCGCTCGCGTAGAAATACCTCGTCGAGTGTGGGCGCAACGGGAAGCAAGAACTCGTACTCTGGACCGAGTTGCACGGCCGCGTCGAGAATGGCGGGCAGGTTCATCGTGACTTCTTTGCGACGGCTGCCGGGCATGAGCGCGATCCAGGGTTTTGAGGAATCGATCTGATACTGCCGGGCGAAGTCGTCACGGGTCACCGTGGGCAGGGGAAGGCCGGCGAGCGGATGCCCGACGAACGTTGCATCCACACCACGGTCGCGAAAGAATTGTTCTTCAAACGGAAATATCGCCAGCGCTTTGGTGACGTTGTCGCGCAGAAGACGGACGCGTCCCTGACGCCAAGCCCAAAATTGCGGGCAAACGTAATAAACAACGAGAATGCCACGCTTCCGCATTTCACGGGCGACGCGCCAATTAAACGCAGGAGCGTCGATGACGATGGCGAGGTCGGGGCGGTGGCGGTCAGCTTCCGCGATGAGCTTGCGAAAGAGACTGTAGATCTTCGGCAGATGGCTCAGGATTTCCGTGATGCCCACCACAGCGAGGTCTTTGGAATCCACCACCGTGTCGCACCCGGCGGCGCGCATGCGATCTCCGCCCGCGCCGAAGAATTCCATGCCGGACTTTGGTGCCTCAGGATGGCGGCACAGGGCTTCCATGAGCTGCGCGCCATACATTTCGCCGGAGGCTTCCCCAGCGGAGATGAGAATTCGCACTTGAGCATTGTAAAGGGAAGAGACTGACGCTGGCTTTTTGACCGGATCCGTGAACCTGTGGGCTCGCGGCGAAGGCTCCCGCATCAAAGAGTCAACCCGATCCGCCTGTTCTTTCACAGGGATAGAAGCTTAGAGAATGCATCAGACCGAAAGAGGATTGGGGCCTGCCAGGAATCCGCCATCGAGAACCAGGGATTGGCCAGTCATGAAGGATGCCCTATCGGAGCACATCCACACGACGGCTTCCGCAATTTCCATCGGTGTTCCAAAACGGCCGATGGGGTGGAGGCTGAGGGCAACCTTTTTGACCTCCGGTTCGCCAAAGAGACGCTCGCCCATCGGAGTTTCGATGACCGCGGGACAAACGACGTTGATGCGTATGCCACTGCGCGCCGTTTCGAGTGCGGCGGCTTTCGTCAACCCCATCACGCCGTGTTTGCTCGCGCTATACGTGGCTCCTCCAGCGGAACCGATCAAACCGGCAACGGACGCCATGTTGACGATAGCTCCGCCACCGCCCTGCTTGAGCATCTGCTGAATTTCGTACTTCAGACAAAGCCAGGTGCCTTTGAGATTGATGTCGATGGTGCGGTTCCAGTCTTCTTCGGATTGTTCGGCGATCGGTATCCAGTTCCCCTCGATCCCGGCATTATTGAACGCGATATCCAGGCGGCCAAACGCCT
Source organism: uncultured Acidobacteriaceae bacterium (assembly GCA_964619065.1). GTDB lineage: Bacteria > Acidobacteriota > Terriglobia > Terriglobales > Acidobacteriaceae > JANXUC01. Next base: position 59,661 of record CAZUCC010000013.1, read on the forward strand.
CCACCGTTTTCTGAACCAGCGCGCGAACGTCAGCGGCCAGCGATACGTCCGCTTTCACGAACAAGCCCTCGCCGCCGGTGGCGCGCAGGAGATCGATGGTCTCTTTTCCTTCCGTCTCACGGCGGCCAGCGACCACAACTTTGGCACCCGCCTTTGCAAAAAGTACGGCAGCCTCGCGGCCAATCCCCGACGTCCCGCCAGTCACAATCCCAACTTTACCGTGCAATTCCTTCGTCATGATTTCTCCTCGAATCTGCCACCATCCACTCAGGTTTTTGAGGCGAAGATCGAGAGGCAGAGTGTAGGCTTTGAGCAAAGCCGCTGTCAAAAAGCCTGTGTTCAGTCGTCGGCGCTGGCAGCGACGGGGGGCGCTGCAGATTCCGGACCTGCCCCGGCAACTTCCTGGTCTTTGTATTGGAGTTGGTAAAGCTTGTAGTAAATCCCGCGTTGGGCGAGGAGTTCCTGGTGAGTGCCCATCTCCCGCACGCGGCCCTTGTGCATCACGATGATCTTGTCGGCGCGCTGAATGGTGGAGAGGCGATGCGCGATCACCAGCGAGGTGCGGCCCTCCACCATACGGGTCAGGGCGTCGCGGACCCGGAATTCGGTTTCCGTGTCTACGCTCGAAGTCGCTTCGTCCAGAATCAGAATCTTGGGATCGTGCGCCAGGGCGCGTGCAAACGAGATGAGCTGCTTCTGGCCGGTGGAAAGCGTGGAAGCACGCTCGCGAACCTTTTCGCTGAAGCCATCAGGGAGCGTGCGAATGAAGTCGGCCACGTTGACTTCCTCGGCGGCCTTTTCGACCGCAGCGTCGGTGATCCACGCCGATCCGAGGCGGATATTCCGAGCGACCGTGCCCGAGAATAGGAACGGGTCTTGCAGAACGACGCCAAAACGACGCCGGAGGTCTACGAGGCTCATGTCTTTGATGTCAACGCCGTCGATCCGGATGGCGCCTTTCTGCACGTCGTAGAAACGGAGCAAGAGCGAGATGACGGTGGTCTTGCCCGCTCCAGTGTGGCCGACGAAAGCAACGGTTTCCCCTGGAGTGATGGCGAAACTCACATCGCGAAGAACCCAGTCAGGCTCTGCCGTCGTCTGGTATGCGAACCAAACGTGATCGAACTCAATGCGGCCGGGGCCGGTGGGCTTCTGGACGACCGCGGGTGAGGTAATTTCCGTGGGCGTATCGAGCAGTTTGAAGACGCGCTCGGCGGAGGCCATGGCGGATTGCAAGATGTTGTATTTTTCGCTGAGATCCTGAATGGGGCGGAAGAAGCGCTGCGCGTACTGCATGAAGGCAATGAGCACGCCAAGCGTGGTGATGTTGCGCAGCACATTGTTTCCGCCGAACCAGATTACGCAGGCAATGGCCGTCGCCGAGAGGACTTCAACCACCGGATAGTAGATCGCGTGGGCCAGGATCGCGTCTTTGTAGGCGTCCATGTGTGCGGAGTTGACATCGGAGAATTTCTTGTAGGCGCGGCGCTCGCGATTGAAGAGCTGCAGCACGACCATGCCGCTCACGTGCTCCTGCAGGTGCGAGTTAATCCGGGCAATCGCGGTACGGATGCGGCGGTAAGAATCGCGCACCTTAATGCGGAAGATCTGCGTGGCATAGGCAATGAGGGGGAGCACGGCGAATGTGATCAGCGCCAGCCTCCAGTTCATGCGCGTCATGATGGCGATGATGCCGGCGAGAACGAACAAGTCCTCGAAGATGGAAACGACACCCGCCGTAAACATCTCATTGAGGGCGTCGACATCCGTGGTGACGCGCGTGACCAAACGTCCGACAGGGTTCTTGTCGTAGAACCCAATGTGCATGTGCTGCAGGTGGCGAAAGATCTCCTTGCGTAAATCGAACATGACTTGTTGCCCGGCCCATTGCATGAAGTAGGTCTGGGCAAACTCGAGGAAGAAGCTGAGCGAGATTGTACAGATATACAACGCTGCCACTTGCGCGATACCAGTGAGCGGCGCGGAACTGAGGAAGCGGTCGAGAATCCCGGCAGATTTTGGCGGCTGGACCAGGTACCTGTCGATGGCAATCTTCGTCAGGTAAGGGCCGAGAACGTCCGCCAAAGCCTTCAGAATTATGGCAGTGAGCGCGATGGCCGTCTGCACCTTATACGGGCGCAGATAGGTGAGCAAGCGCCGCATGAGGCGCGCGTCATATGCTTTTCCTAAGACTTCTTCTTCGGCCGCCATGGGTTGAATAGATGATTTTACCGTGAGGAAAGGTGGAAAAGGTTGTAAGCATCACTTGTCATCCTGAGCGCAGCGAAAGACCCCGAGAGTGCTGGTAGTTGCGGAGAATTCGCAAACTTTGCCAGGAATATGTTGTACGTGAAAAACTGGGAAGAGTGACGCGATGCCGATGGCGCAGGGGTCCTTCGCTGCGCTCAGGATGACAACGCTATAAGGAGTTAATCAGTGCTTTCCTAGCGTTACGTGATCTTCCTCAGCACGAGCGCTGAGTTCTTCGATCCGAATCCCACGCAATTGCAGATCACATTCTGAATCTGCGCTTTGCGCCCTGCCTTCGGAATGTAGTCGAGGTCACAATCCGGGTCGGGGGCTTCAAGATTGATGGTCGGCGGGAGCTGGCCTTGCTCCATGGCAATGAGCGTCGCGGCAACCCCGGCAGCGCCGCAGGCTCCCTGAGCGTGGCCGATCTGCGACTTCAATGACGACATGGGCGTTTGATACGCATGGTCCCCGAGTGCAATCTTGAGGGCACGCGTTTCCACACGGTCGTTCATGGGGGTGGCGGTGCCGTGGAGGTTCACATAGTGGATGTCGGTGGCCGTGAGGCTGGCTTCTTGCAGCGCGAGTTTGATGGCGCGAGCCGGTTCTTGCGGGTCTTCGCTCATGCGTACGCGGTGGAAGGCCTCGCAATTCGACGCATAGCCGGCGATCTCAGCGTAGATGTGGGCCTTGCGGGCACGAGCATGTTCATATTCTTCGAGCAGGAACATCCAGGAGCCCTCGGCTAGAACAAAGCCGTCGCGGTCGGCGGAGAACGGGCGCGAGGCGCGTTCCGGTGCGTTGTTCCATGATTGGGTCAGAGCGCGGAGAAGGGTGTAGCCCTTAATGATGCCCGGCGTGATGGTGGAGTCGGCTCCGCCCGCCAGAAACATGGGCTGAATGCCAGCTTGAATGTGCTGCAAAGCGTAGCCGATGGCGTCGGTGGAAGAAGTGCAACCGGTAGTGATGACGTGACTGTAGCCGCGAAAGCCGAATCGCATCTGCACTTCACTGGACATAGTGCCCATGGTTCCGCTGGGAATGCAGAACAGGCTCACCTGCTTGATGTTGCCGGAATGCCACAGGCGGTATTGCTCCTCGGAAAATTCCTGCGCGCCGCCGCCGGAGCCGAGGACGATGCCGATTTCGCGTTTCTCTTCCATCGACATGGCAGTGGGGTCGAGGCCTGCGTCCTTCACCGCTTCCGCGCAGGCCGCGATGGCGAGCGGCACAACACGTGAGACATGCTTGCGCTCGCGGGCGTCGATCCAGGCAAGCTCGTCGAATTCCGGGATTTCTCCAGCGATGTGGACGGGCAGAGAGGAGGAGTCGAAGCGGGAAATGCGCTTGACGCCGGATTTTCCTTCTAGAACCGCTCGCGAGAAGGCTTGCTTTCCGATTCCATTCGGGCTGACAACGCCCATTCCAGTGATCACGACCCGAGGCGGCATTTTTCTCCGAAGATCCGGCGTTTGAGGATTCTAACAGGCGGACGGGCCAAATCACGCCACGGCCGTTTAGCCGGGTGTCCAGGCTGCTTTTGCATAGTGGATAATGAAGTCAAATGCCCCTGGGAATCTATATTTCGGTGCCGTTTTGTAAGAGCAAATGCAGCTACTGCAACTTCGCTACGGGAGTGGTATCACGAGCCATTTATTCCCGGTATGTGGATCGTGTGTGCGCGGATATGGCTGCCGCGGAACAGACGGCACTAGCGGTCGGCGGGAAGTTCGAGCGTACTGTCGATTCCATTTTCTTGGGCGGCGGCACACCGACAATTCTCGAGCCCGCCGACCTCGAACGGATGTTTTGTGCCGTGCGGGAAAATTTTAAAGTCCCGCCGGGCGCCGAGATCACAGTGGAATGCGCACCGGGGACACTGAGCCCCCGAATGACAGAGGTCCTCGTGGAGTGCAGCGTGAACCGAGTCAGTCTCGGAGTGCAGTCGTGGGTGGATTCCGAAGCAGCGGCTGTAGGGCGCCTGCATACGCGAACGAAGGTGTTGGAAGACATCGCATTGCTGCGCTCGCGAGGGATCGAAAACATCAACGTGGATATAATCGCGGGTCTGCCGCATCAAACCCCGAGAAGCTGGGAATATTCCGTTTTGGAAACAATCGCCTCCCGCGTTCCGCACGTCAGCGTCTACATGCTGGAAGTGGATGAAGATTCTCGCTTGGGACGCGAGCTCATGGCAGGCGGCCAGAGGTATCACGCGCACTTTGTGCCGGACGACGACCTGAGCGCAGAGTTTTATGTTGCAGCATGCGAGCGGCTGGAGCAAGCGGGGATTGCCCAGTATGAGATTTCCAATTTCGCTCGGGATGGCCAGGAGTCCAGGCACAACCTGAAATATTGGCAGCGCAAGCCGTATTTTGGTTTCGGAGTGGACGCACATTCGATGCTATTCAGCGCCGAGGCCAACCCGGACCGCAACCCGGACAAATGGGAGGTCCGATTCGCGGCGGCAGACGAACTCAACGCTTTTCTGGAGAACGCTCCGTTGACCCGAACTGAAGTGCCTCGACAGGCAGCTCTGGAAGAGGCATTCTTTCTGGGATTGAGGCACACGCGTGGCGTAGACTTGCACGAGCTTGCCAACGAATTTGGCGCTGCATCGGTCGAGGGAGTTTCCGGAGTTATCGAAGAACTAACCAAAGATGGGCTTGTACAACGGACCGAACACTCTCTGCGTCTTACAATGCGAGGTCGAATGGTGTCGAACGAAGTATTCCAGAGATTTCTGGCCGTGGAGGCGAAACAGTGAACGTTGAGATCAAGCGGTGGCCGCTTGGCCTCGATATTTTCACGGTTGTGAGCACAATTTGAGTTTTTTCAGCAGCCTGCTAACGTATCCTGATTCTCCCAATGATCTCAACGCTGCCCCAGCCGCGCCTACGCTTGCCGTTCGTGGGCGGCATGTTGGCTGTGGTGACGCTCGCGCTTGCGAATTTCTTCCTGCATTTCTACTTCAATAACCGCTACCATGTTTTTCGCGACGAATTCGACTACATGATTTGCGGTGCGCGCTTAGCTTGGGGCTACGTCGATCAGCCTCCGCTTATCCCCTTTCTGATTCGCGCCAGCCGCGCCGTTTTCGGCGATTCCTTGCGCAGCATCCGCCTGGTACCCGCCCTCGCGTCCTCGATAACACTTATCCAAACCGGAGTCCTCGCCCGCTCGCTCGGCGGCAAAAGCTACGCTCTTGTCCTCGCCGCTACGGCATATTTGGTCTCGCCACAATATCTTTCCAACGGCAGCCTGCTCACAACCAATTGCCTGGAGCCGTTGCTTTGGATGGCCTGTGTGCAGTGCGTAATCTTTGCAATTCAGAAAAATGACCCGCGCTACTGGCTTTGGTTCGGGGTCTTCGCCGGAATCGGCATGCAGGAAAAATACTCCATCGGTGTGCTTGGCTTTGCCGTTGTCGTGGGTCTTTTGCTTACGCCGGAACGACGCTTTCTTTGGAACCGCTGGATCTGGCTCGGCGGCTTGGCCGCATTCCTCATCTTCCTCCCCAACCTGCTTTGGAACATTCACTACGATTTCCCGTTCTTGCAGCTTATGCACAATATTCGTGCGAACGGCCGCGACATCGCCCTCACGCCCACACAATATATCGCGCAACAGATTCTCATCATGAATCCGGCAACCGCTTTGCTGTGGATTCCCGGGCTCATCGCGCTTCTCGCCTGGAAGCCGTTGCAGCCATACCGGCTGCTTGGCTGGACGTATCTTGCAACCCTCACCGTTTTCATCGTGCTTCACGGGAAGAATTATTACTGCACGCCGATCTATCCCTATCTCCTCGCCGCCGGCGCTGTCCTGCTCGAACATTGTTTCTGCATTTGGCGGCAGGCGTGGCTGAAGCCGGCTTTACCGGCGGTGTTGCTGGTATTTGGCTCCATTCTGGCTCCGTTCGTTATCCCTGTACTCTCGCCCGAGAGCTTCCTCGTCTACATGAGCAAGCTGCCAATCCAGGCCCCCCGGCAGGAGCATAGCCAGGTAGGCGTACCGTTGCCCCAGCACTACGCCGACCAGTTTGGGTGGGAGGAAATGGTCGCCGTAGTCAACCAAGCCTGGCAAAGCATTCCGCAACAAGAACGAAACGATTGCGGCATCTTCGGTCAGAACTACGGCCAATCTGGAGCGGTCGATTACTATGGCCCGCGCTACGGCTTGCCTCCCGCGCTTGGCACACACCAGACGTATTTCCTTTGGGGACCACGGGGCTATTCGGGCAACTGCCTTATCGTGATTGACGACTCGCGGGAAAACCTCGAGCGACTGTTCGTCTCCGTCGAGTACGTGGGAGAGTCCGACAGCTCCTACGCGATGGAACGCCACATTCCGGTCTACATCGCCAAGGGAGCAAAATTTGGTTCCTTGTCCGAGTTGTGGCCAACCTTAAAGCGGTGGCGCTAAATTCGCAGTGGCGTTTGTTGCTTTGCGATTTCGCAATGCAATGCTAGAGTTTCCTTGAACAGGGTGAAGTTGCGCGCTCCTGGACCGACCGGTCAGTCATTCCAGCCAATATTTATGCGGCTTTCAGTTACCTAGGAGTGTTCGCGGAGCGGTGCTAGTGTGTTGTAATAGGTAGTCAACCCCCAAAGTTATAATCTCCGATTTCCCTACCGGGATTGTCGCGGACATTTTCATTTGGAGAACGATCTTGAATTTTCAGCTCAACGAAGAACAACTGCATTTGCAAAGGACCGTGCGCGAGTTTGCCGCCCGAGAAGTGTTGCCGAACGTGATGAAGTGGGATGAAGCCAGCGAGTTTCCCCTGAGTACGATCAAGGAACTTGGCAAGCTGGGCTTGCTGGGGATTATTTTCCCGGCCGAATACGGCGGCGCGGGCATGGGCTATGTGGAATACGTCACCGCGATCGATGAGCTTTCGCGCGTGGATGGATCTGTTGGAATCATCCTGGCCGCGCATACTTCGCTGGGGTCGAATCATATTTTTACTGCCGGGGATGAAACGCAGCGGAAGAAGTACATCCCGAAGCTGGCGTCCGGCGAATTCATTGGCGCCTGGGGATTGACGGAGCCATCCTCCGGTTCGGATGCGGGCAGCGCTCGTGCAACGGCCGTTCGCACAAACGGCGGTTATGTCATTAACGGCACGAAAACATTTATCACCAACGGTCATTACGCGGATGTAATGGTGGTCATTGCTGTAACCGATCGTGCGGCAGGGACACACGGGCTGTCGGCGTTCGTTGTGGAGAAGGGAACGAAGGGATTTCGTCCGGGGAAGAAAGAGAACAAACTCGGCCTGCGTGCCAGTGATACCTCCGAGATGATCTTCGAAGACTGCTTTGTTCCAAACGAGAATCTTTTGGGCAAAGAGGGCGATGGATTTATCGATGCCATGAAGATTCTGGACGGTGGGCGTATCTCAATTGCCGCACTTTCGCTAGGAATCGGGCAAGGCGCTTATCAGTGCGCCTTGAAGTACTCCAAGGAGCGCAAACAGTTCGGCAAAGCGATTTCGGAATTCCAGGCCATTCAATGGAAGTTGGCCGACATGGCTACGGAGTTGGATGCTGCGCGCCTGTTGATCATGCGCGCGGCGTCCATGAAAGACGCTGGGATGAAGACGACCCAGGAATCATCCATGGCGAAGCTGTACGCCAGTGAAGTTGCGGTACGTTGCGCCAATGAGAGCGTGCAGATTCACGGTGGCTACGGCTTCATCAAAGACTACCCGGCAGAAAAGTTTTACCGCGACGTGAAGCTGTGCACCATCGGCGAAGGCACGAGCGAAATCCAGCGCCTGGTGATCGCGCGGCAGTTGCTGAAGGGGTAGGTCAAGTATTCGTGTTGCTCAGCCCGGTTATATGTAAAGTAATAATGTAATTACATTATGTATGTGTATAATGCATGTACGGAGAATGTGCATGCCGAGAACCACACAGAATCCAAAGAGGGAAACTCTCAACCTTCGCATCGATCCCACCCTCAAGGCTGATTTTATTGCCGCTTCCGAAAGAGAAAATAAGCCAGTCGCTGCAATTCTCCGCGAGCTTATGCACGCATATGTCGAGCGTGCTAGAAGGAGCAAGTTTGCCGCTGAGGCCCGCAGGCAGTCCCGCCGCATTGCTTCTTCAAAGGACGAAGCAGAAGTCTCCCGGTGGATTCAGGATGTAAGCGATACTGAGGGCTGGAAGTGAGGCGCGGAGATCTAGTGACCGTTGCTATGTCCGGCGACTATGGCAAACCACGACCTGCTTTGATTGTGCAAGCGGATGCTTTTGATCTTCATCCGTCCGTGACGTTGCTGCCGCTGACAAGCGAGATGCACGATACTCCGCTGTTTCGTGTCACCGTGCAACCGGGAAACTGCACGGGATTGCGCAAAGTGTCGCAGGTGATGGTGGACAAAACCACGACTGTGCCGCGCACCCAAGTGGGCCAGCGTATTGGTCGCGTGGATGTTGCCACTCTGCGCGCGATCGATGACGCCATGAAGGGGTTTCTCGACCTCGGATAAGTGCAGGTACCAGCCCTTAGGACGTGCTTCGAATTTCGTGACTGCCGGTCTCTGCTTTACACTGATGTGTCTTGGCTCCCAACCTCCAACCTTGGATCGACACGCTGCGCGCCGGTGATTCTCGCGCCCTCGCGCGGGCAATTACTGTCGTCGAGGACCGCGCACCCGGCTCGTATGAGCTGCTCAAGGCGCTGTTTCCGCATAGCGGGAAGGCACGGGTGATTGGGCTAACCGGGCCTCCGGGCGCGGGGAAGAGCACGCTGGTAGATCAGTTGGCGCACCACTACCGGAAGGCGCAACGGACCGTGGGCATCGTGGCGGTGGACCCGACAAGCCCCTACACCGGAGGTTCGATTCTGGGGGACCGCATTCGCATGCAGAGTCACCACGCCGACCCGGGCATCTACATTCGCAGCATGGCGACACGCGGCTCGCTCGGTGGCTTGGCGCATACCACTGCCGACGTAGCGACCGTGATGGATGCATCGGGACGCGACGTAATTCTGATCGAGACCGTGGGCGTGGGCCAGGATGAAGTTGACATCGTGCGGCTCGCCGATGTCACCGTGGTAATTCTGGTCCCGGGCATGGGCGACGATGTGCAAACTATCAAGGCCGGCATCATGGAGATTGCGGATATTTTCGTCATCAACAAGAGCGACCGCGAAGGGGCTGAGCGCGTGGAGCGCGAAATTCTCGCCATGCAGACCCTGGCGCTGCGGGGCGATGGATGGACGCCACCGATTGTGAAGACAGTCGCCAGCGACGGACAGGGAATCGCCGAACTCGACGCCGCCATCGCGAAATATGAAGCGTATCTGGCCAAGGACAATCGGCTGCTGGAGAAGAGCGCCCATAACTGGGAGACTCGCTTGATCGAGATGCTGCGCGACGCTTTGCTGGAACGCGTGGTCAAGGCACGCTTTAGCCAAGGCGACATGGCGCGGTATGCTGCGGAAGTCGCGGGCCACAGACGCGATCCATATACGCTGGTGGAGGAGATGATGGAAGGCGTGGTTGCGGGTGGCGTAGCCAAAGACTAGTCGTCTTTAGTGGAGCTTCTATGTTCAAGATCGATCATCTCGGGATCGCGGTGAACTCGCTCGCGACGGCAAAAAGCTTCTACGAAAAACTAGGGCTGCCGGTGTCGACGCAAGAGACCGTCGCGGCGGAGAAAGTAAATCTGGTCATGGCGACGGTGGGCGAAAGCCGCTTGGAGCTGCTGGAGCCCACATCGGAAGATTCGACCATCGCGAAATTTCTCGCCAAGCGCGGAGAAGGACTGCACCATGTAGCGCTGCAGGTACCAGATCTTGCTGCGGTCGTCGAAAAACTCAAGAAAGACGGCGTGCGCTTGGTGTCCGACGAGATCAAGACGGGCGCAGGCGGCCACCGTTACGTGTTCGTGCATCCCGCGAGTGCGGGCGGAGTTTTGCTGGAACTGGTAGAAGGGAAATAGGACTTCTGCTCGCTCATTTCATCCATTCATGATTCTCCTGGCAACAGATACTTCGGGAAAAGAAGGCAGCCTGGCGTTAGCGCGGGGCGACGGCGCAGGTCTGGAAATTCTGGAAGTCGCTGCGCTCGAAGGCGGAAACTTTTCCGCACAGTTAGTTCCACAGATTGCGGCGCTGTTAGCGAAGCATCGGCTCACCAAGGGCGACATTAGTGCGTTCGCAGTGGCCTCCGGCCCCGGATCGTTCACGGGCTTGCGTGTGGGACTGGCGGCAGTGAAGGGACTGGCAGAGGTTTTGCGGAAGCCAGTGGCCGCAGTGTCCCGGTTAGAGGCGCTGACGCGCGCGAGCTCAGAGAAGGGAAGCGTCATAGCGGCGCTGGACGCGGGCCGGCGGCAGGCCTATGTGGGTGAATATGAAGTTGCTGCTGAATCGGCAAGTTGCGTGAAAGAACATTTGCTTGCGTGGGAGGAATTGGCTGCCTGCGCCGCTGGCCGGATCGTGGTGACACCGGACAAGGCTATCGCTGAGGCGCTACGTCAGGCGGAGGGCCGCGTTCTTGAAGTGGAATCAACACGAGCGGATGCTATTGCCCGCATCGGTTGGAAGAAACTCGCGGCGGGAGAAGTTTCGGATGTCGCCGAGTTGGAAGCAAATTACATTCGACGGACGGACGCGGAAATCTTAGTCCACGGCAATTAGGTTCGCAGGAAATGGCGGATGGTCGCGATGAATACGAAAGGCGGGTAGCCTGAATCCACCGGTCTCCATCAATGTTCGCCCCGCCACGCACGCGGACCTTCCCCGCATCCTCCAGATTGAGCGCGCAACCGAGACCGCGGCGCATTGGGCCGCGGCAGACTACGAGCGAGCATTGGCTGACGCTTCTCCGCAGCGTGTGCTTTTGGTGGCAGACAGTGCCAGCGCTGCACAAGAATTCGGAGTGTATGAAATATGGGTGCAAGGATTTCTGGTGGCTCGATCCGTGCATCCTGCCGAGTGGGAAATTGAGAACGTAGTAGTTGCGGAACCCGCTCGGAGACTGGGTCTTGGAGCCGCGCTTGTGAAAGCGTTCGTAGAGTGTGTGCGCGCGGAAAAGCCGGCGGAAAGCGGAGTCCACGGCATTTTCCTCGAGGTGCGCGAGTCGAATTTGGCAGCGCGCAAGCTCTACGAGAAATTTGGCTTTGTTATTGACAGGTGGCGAGAAAGATATTATAGCCATCCGGACGAGGATGCAGTTCTATATCACCTTTTGTTTCAATGAGATCGATGGCATAAAACAGAGGTGCACGATTCGCACAGGCGTGGAAAATAGGGCCGTTGCAGGGACTTGACGGCTGTGGTAGGGTAATCACGATTTAACTTCCGGTTAGGAGGTTTGCTGGATGGAATCTCCGTACGAGTCGTTGTCGACAAATCAAGAGGTTTTACAAAAGCTAGCCATGGAACACACCCAGTACTCCCAGAGACTCGAACAACTCACCGAAAAGCGTTTCTTGACGGATGACGAAAAGCTAGAGGAAGTCCGTCTCAAGAAGCTTAAACTGCGGCTCAAGGATCAGATGGAGAACATTGAGCGGCAATATCGCGTGCAACCGAACCAGGTAGCGTAACCCAGCCTCGAGTCTTCGGTTGGACAAACCGGGGCCCCTGCTAAAGAACAGAATTTTTCTCGGAGTGAAGGCGTCGAATTCGGCGCCTTTTTTATTTTTGTAGTTCAGTCCGATCCCTTTCCGGCACCGCATATTTTCTTTCACAAGCGCTGTGGGCCGGGCACTGCTCTATAATTTCAACAACCTCACATGGTTTCTGACGGCTACTACTACGGTTTCGGGTTTGGTGTCGCGGCGCTGGTTTTGGGCTGGCTCGCCGCGCCTGTATGGGCGCTGCCGGCGGTCCTGTTGGCCTGTTTCTTTCTCTGGTTCTTCCGCGATCCCGAGCGTGTAATTCCCACTGCCGAAGGTGCCGTCGTATCCCCTGGCGATGGCAAGGTGACGGATGTCTCGCGCGTGCGAATCAACGGCGCCGACCAGCTGCGAATCAGCATTTTCCTGAGCGTCTTTGATGTTCACGTGAATCGTTCTCCCATTGCTGGAGTGATTCGCGATGTCCGCTACCAGCGCGGAAAATTTATCAACGCTATGAGCGCGGAATCGGCTGCCGAGAATGAACAAAACGTTGTGACCGTGGAAGGCGAAGGACATGCGTTGGTCTTCAAGCAGATTGCGGGCTTGCTGGCGCGGCGCATTGTGTTTACCAAGAATGTCGGAGACCATGTGGAACGGGGTGAACGCGTGGGGCTGATCAAGTTCGGGTCACGCGTGGACGTGCTGCTCGACGCAAGCGCGATTCCGCAAGTTAAGGTTGGCGACCGGGTGCGCGGCGGAGCCAGTGTGGTTGCGCTGGCATCCGGGATGGGCGAACTGATGGGCGCGAGCGCAAGCGGGGAAATGCGAGGCCGCCGATGATGTTTCCTCATCCCATGCGCCGTAAGGAAGACGAGCCCGAGCGCCGCTTGCGTCGCGGCCTGTACATTCTCCCGTCGCTTTTTACTTCCGCGAATATCGCCGCCGGATATTACGCGTTGGTGCACATCACGCAAGGGTCTTTGGCCGCGCCAGGTCACTTTGATCTGGCCGCCAAGGCGATTGGCTTTGCCGTGGTCTTCGATTCGCTCGACGGCGCGGTCGCCCGTGCAACCAAAACCAGCAGCGACTTCGGGCGCGAACTCGATTCGCTCGCTGATGTCATCGCGTTTGGCGTGGCTCCGGCGATGCTTGCGTTTTTCTGGGGTTTTCATTTTCTTCCGGCCGCGACATTGCCTCTGATGCGCCTGCGTCTGGGAGACATCGGCATGGTCGCCAGCTTCGTGTTCCTGATCGCCGGTGCGAGCCGACTGGCCCGATTCAATATCCAGGTCAATCCCGAGCCCTCGAATCCGGGGCGTCCGGGCAAGAAGTATTTTGTCGGCATGCCAATTCCCGCCGCTGCTGGAGTTCTTGCGTCGGTCGTGCATTTTGCTAAAGGCGAACCCATCGAACTCTGGTGGCAGGCCGTGCTATGGTGCGCGCTCATGGTTTCGTGCTCATTTTTGATGGTGAGCACGTGGCGCTTCTTCAGCATCAAAGGGCTCAAACTCCAGGGCCGCCATCCCTTCCGAGTCATTGTGATCGTGGCGGCGCTCATCGCCGGGGCTTGGGAGCTTTCGCGGCCCTTCTTGCTCCTGCTGTCCTTGACCTACATGTTCTCCGGTATCCTGTGGCGTCTGCAATGGATCTTCCGGCGGCGTGGACAACCGCAACCTCCCTTCCAGGAGGCTTCGCAGGCTTCCTGAGCCGGTAGAAAATAATGAGCACGCAGAAAAAACCTAACGGGCACATAGAGCGGGACGCGAAAACGGGTCTCTACCGGCTCGTGCTGGTAGGCGGAAGTACGCTCAAGGGGAAGGAGATTGCAGAAGTCCTCAATGAGCGCAAGTTTCCTTCCTCGGATGTGAAGCTGCTGGACGACGATGAGTCGTTGGGGCAACTCGAGATCGTGGGCGATGAAATGACGTTTATCCAAAGCGTGCGTGGGGACCAGTTCGAAAATGCGGACTTCGCGTTTTTCGCTGGAGATATGCCTACCACGAGCAAGAGTTGGCAATTGGCGCGCGACGCGGGCTGCTCCATTCTCGATCTTTCCTTTGCACTGGAAGAGGAACCGTCGGCGCGGATACGGTCTCCATGGATCGAGAAGCAACTCGGGCAAGATCTCCAGCTCGAGTTGCAACCTGGGCCGGTCGTCGTCGTTGCCCATGCTGCCGCCGTTGTATTGGCGCTTCTCGTGCTGCGGGCGCAGTTGGCCGGCAAGGTTCGCAGCGTGGCGGCCACGGTGTTTGAACCCGTCTCCGAGCGCGGCCGTAAAGGTATCGATGAATTGCAGGAGCAGTCGGTGAATCTGCTCTCGTTCCAGGAATTGCCGCAAGAAGTGTTTGACGCCCGGGTCAGCTTCAACCTGGTGCGCCGCTATGGCGAGAAATCGGTGCCTACGATTGAAACAGTGGAGCGGCGAATCGTCAAACACTACCAGCAGATTGCGGGCAAGGATGCGCTGGTTCCCGCCGTGGCGCTGCTGCAAGCGCCGGTTTTCCATGGGCATTCCTTCATGGTATTTCTCGAGACCGTGGAAACGGTTGCGCTCGGCGACCTGACGCAAGCATTGCAGGGAGAACATGTAGAGATCGCGCGCGTCGCCGAAGAACCTCCCAGCACGGTAGCGGCTGCGGGACAGGACGAGATTCTAATTTCTGTGACCCGGGATGCCAGCAATCCTAAGGGCTTCTGGATCTGGGCGGCAGCGGACAACTTGCGCGTGGCGGCACGCAACGCGGTGGAATGCGCGGAAAGCATGGCGGCATCGCTTCCCAAAGGGGCCGTTCAGTGAAGCTGCTCGGCTTGCTCTTCATCCTGCTGGGCGCGGCGATAGGGCTAGGGGGCTGCGGCTATCACACGGCTGGCAAAGGCAACATCCTCCCCGACCATGTAAAGACAATTGCCATTCCCGCCTTCGTCAACGAAACTCAAACCTACAAGATTGAGCAGATGCTGACGGGCGCCGTGGTGCGCGAGTTCACCACCCGCGCGAACTACCGGATTGTGCCGAATGCGGATACGGATGCCGACGCAACATTGCGAGGAACGGTTCTTTCAGCTGCAACCGCGCCGTCCACCTACGATGCAAACACTGGGCGAGTAGCAACCGTGCTGGTGACGGTGAATATGAAGGTTGCGCTGACGGATCGCGACGGAAAAATGCTGTACGAGAACGAGCAGTACCAATTCCGCGAGCAGTACCAAGTCTCGCAAGGATTTGCGAGTTTCTTTCAGGAAGACTCTCCGGCGCTGGAACGGTTGTCGCGAGACTTTGCGCGGACGCTGGTAGCCAACATTCTGGAGGGATTTTAGTGCGGTCGTTTGCCCAGATGGAACGCTTCGTTACGGAAGTCGAGAAGGGCAAGCTGCGCCCTGCCTACGTATTCGTGGGCGACGAGGCTTTTTTCCGCCGCCGTTGCCGCGAAGCGATTCTCCAGCATCTGGTGCCTCCCGACATGCGGGACTTCAGCCTCTATGAGCTGGACTTGGCGGAAACGGATCTGGTGGAAGTTCTCGACCGGGCGCGTACGCCCTCCCTGATGGCGCCGTTTCAAGTGTTCTTTGTGCGGAGCGTGAAGAACTTGTTCGGCCGTGGATCGAATGACGAGAAGCTGGCGGCGATCGAGGAGTATACGAAGAACCCGAACCCCGATGCAGTGCTGATTTTCATCGCCGACCATATCTCCATCCCCGCCGATGTTCGGAAAATGGAAATTACAGACAAAGACCGCTATGAGCGTATCCGTGAAGGCATGGGCCCGTTCTGTGGCATTGTCGAACTGGCGCGTGTGGAGGAAAGTGAGGCCGTGCGCTGGATTGGCGAGTACTGTGCTACCCGCGATGTGAAGATGGACGCCGACGCAGCCCGCGAACTCGTCGATGCGCTCGGCGGTGACCTGATGATGGTCTCCAACGAACTCGAAAAGCTCATGTTGTACGTCGGCGAAAAGAAGCGCATCACGCTGGGCGACGTCGAAACCATGGTGCTGGCCGCCAAGCAGCGTTCGCTCTATGAGCTGACCGATGCTATCTCCGCCAAGGACCGCACCAAGGCCCTGCTGGTTCTAGATGCCCTGCTCTCTACAGGCGAAGGCGAAGAGGCCGCCATCGGTCATCTCTATATGCTGGCGAAGACGTTCCGGCAAATGCTGGTGATCCTGGAGCGCAACGTGCGCGATCAACGCATGCTCTGGGCTGCGTTGTGGCAAGGCTTCCGGGTGCCTCCATTCGCGGCGGAAGACATCATCAAGCAGGCGCGACGCTACAAATCAAAGCGTGAGCTGACGCGCGGCATCCGTCTAATCGCAAAGGCCGATCTGGCATTGCGATCGAATCCCGTAAGCCGCCGCATGGTGATGGAGAAGCTGGTGCTGGATTTATCAGCCGTACCGCAGCCGGAAGTCGGCTGGCAACAGGAAGAGTTGTTAGTCTGAGCTGCTGCAAACGCTAAACTACAAGAGATCCAAGAAGTCGTCGACCGACATGCCCGCTGCTCGAATCAAAGCGCGGAGTGTTCCCACCGACAATTCTTTGTGCTGAGGAATTGACAGATTGGCCCGCTGTCCCGGCTTAGTCATCACTAGATGGCTTCCCACCTGACCCACCTTCTGCCAGCCCGCCTTGCCGAACGCCGTGGCCGCGTCCTTGCCGGAGATGTTGCCGAGCTTACCCATAAGATCTGTCTATGCGATTCCGCTAGAAAGTCCGACAATAGGGGTTTGCGGCGAGAAAGGCAACGCGATTTGCCTGTAGTTCTGTGAGAAAGTGGAAGATGCTTATGCAGCAGTACCGTATGAGGAAATGCTTATACGGTTACCACGATAGGGGTTTGCTGCGCAGGCATCGAGCGAACAGCCTTCTGATCTTCGGCCCACATCCAGGCAGTGATGGCTTCCTTAATATTTTCCAGAGCCTCTTTTTCGTCACGACCCTGGGAGACACAGCCTGGAAGAGCAGGACATTGAGCCACGATCCAGCCGTCTTCGGCTTTTTCCAATGAAACGTGGAAAATCATCGTCTACGCTTTCCCTCGACGCGAATTTCGAGCTACTTGATGGCCTTGACGCGCGCAGCCAGGCGGCTCTTGTAGCGTCCGGCGGTGTTCTTGTGCAGGACACCCTTCTGGATCGCCTTATCGAGCGCGGAAACGGTCTCGCGGAACTGCTTTTCGGCAGCTTCCTTGTTGCCTGCGGCCACGATCTCGCGCATCTTGCGCAGCGCGCCACGCACGCGGGAACGGTTGTTGCGGTTCACTTCGGTCTTCTTTAAGGTCTGCCGGACGCGCTTCAGCGCCGATACATGGTTCGCCATCTTTACGTAAGTCCTTGTCCTATGGAATGTTGCTCGGTGGGTGCCGAACCTCTATCTTACGAGAGTCCCCCTTTTAGGTCAAACCTCGCACGGTTTCAAGAAAGCCACAATGGCGGAAGCAATTGACCGGCTGAAGGTTCTGCTAGATTCCAGTACCCCTATCGTCGTCATGGAGACGGTGGAGGAGGTCCGCGCCGTACGGCTCGTGCGCCTGGCCTGCCAGGGCCTGAACCTCGCCAGCTTTGAATGGAGCATTGCCAGCGGCCTGGTGCGCTCTGGGATGGCCTCTGGGGCGCATGCAGGCGCAGGTACGGGGGAACTTGGGATCGAACACGGGCTGCCGCCAGGCGGGTACGCCCAGGACGTCTACGCCGCCATCCAATCGGGCTCGAACATTATTTCCGACACGCGCGATCCAGCGAAGGTTTTAGGGCATCTGGAAGGACTTACCGTCGAAGCAGCATTCATTCTAAAGGATTTCCACCGCCACTTGGATGACCCGGTTGTGGTCCGCCGCCTGCGCGACGTGGGGCAGAAATTCCAAACCAACCGTCGCACACTCATCCTGACGGCTCCATCGATCAACATTCCGCCGGAACTGGTCAGCCTCGTCGAATATCTCGAGTTGCCTCTGCCAGATAAAGTTCGTTTACGGCAGATTGTGGACGAAATGCTGGTGCGGATAGGGAAGACACATACCGTCGCCCGTAAGTTGGACACGACAGGGATCGACGCCGTCGTGGCGAATTTGCGCGGACTCACCGAAGAAGAGTCCGAGCGGGCGGTTTCTCAGGCGCTGGTGACGCGCTATGCCCTTTGTCCTGAAACGATTACGGACATTCTCGACGCCAAGAAAGCAATGCTGAAGCGTACCGGCATGTTGGACTTCGTGGATACGTCGGAGAACATGGCTGTGATCGGTGGATTGGAGAATCTGAAGAACTGGCTGGCGTTGCGGCGCGGCGCATGGGACGACAAGGCGCGTGAGTTTGGCCTCGAGCCACCCAAGGGCGTGATCATTTTGGGCGTGCAGGGATGCGGCAAGAGTCTGTGCGCGCGCGCGGTCGCGGGCGAGTGGAAGCTGCCGCTGGTGAAGTTCGATACGGCCGCCATCTTCGACAAATACATTGGAGAGACGGAGAAGCGCATTCAGAAGGTCTTCAAAGTCGCCGAGGGTCTGGCGCCGTGCGTGTTGTGGATTGACGAACTGGAAAAGGTCTTTGCCGGGACTGGCGCGGATTCGGCGTCGGTGGATGCGGGCGTGTCGTCGCGCATGCTGGGATCGTTCCTGGGATGGATGCAGGACCGCAAGACGCCGGTATTCGTGGCGGCGACATCGAACAATGTGAACGCGCTGCCGCCCGAACTGATCCGCAAAGGCCGCTTTGACGAGTTATTTTTTGTGGACCTTCCCAACCAGGCCGAGCGGAAACAAATTCTTTCCATCCAACTCACGCGGCGGAAGAAGAGTGTTTCAGATTTTGATCTCGATCAAATAGCGCATGCAGCGAGCGGCTACTCCGGCGCGGAGATCGATGCCGCAGTGCAGACGGCAATGTATGCATCATTCTCCTTCAAGCAGCCCATGACGACGCAGACTCTGCTCGATGCGCTGTCACAAACCGTTCCCCTCTCGGCAACACGTGCGGAAGATATTCAAGCGTTGCGCCTGTGGGCGAAGACGCGGGCGGTGCCCGCGTCGTTGAGCGCTGCAAAGAATTAGCTGAACTTACTCCACTCCGTACTTTCCTATTTCTATCATCCGCTGCGCAACCAACTGTCGCAGGGCGATGGTATTGAAGGGCTCAAACTTGGCCAGGCGGCGGACGATAGCCAGTTGCGTCCGCAGCATATCTCCTTCGGCGACGGCGGCTGAGACCTTCTTTGCCGCTGCCTCGACCTTCTCCATGCCTTGCGTCAGGTAGACCTGCGTCATCGCGAGCGCGAGCTTGGCCGCAGCTTCGCCCCGGCTGGCAAGCAGCTTCTGCGTGCGTGCTAGGCAAGATTCCATGGTGTAGGCTTCGATGATCATGTCAGCGAGGGCGCCGCAGATCTCCTGCTGATCGACGAGTGTTTGCATGTACTTCTGCGAGGCTGCTCCGGACACGAGGAGCCCCAGCTTCTTGGCGTTGGCTACGATGGCGCGTTCGGCAGCGAGGGGGCCGTCAAGTTCCTCACCGCTCGGTCCTGACATCACTTCGTCCATGACGCGCTTGATGGCCGGGAGCAGCGCGAGCTGTCCAGACATCGCGCGTTTGAGCACGAAGCCGGTGATGATCATGCGGTTGATTTCGTTGGTGCCTTCGAAGATGCGGTTGATGCGGGCGTCACGGTAAGCGCGCTCGGCGGGATATTCTTCGACAAAGCCGTAGCCGGCGTAGACCTGCACGAATTCGTCGACGACGTAATCCAGCATTTCTGATGCCCACACCTTCACAATCGAACACTCGACGGCGTATTCTTCGATGCCTTTGCGGGCCTGGGTCATGGCGTCAGCGGCGGACTTGTCGATCTCGGAAAGCACAGAGTCCATCATGCCGACCGTGCGATAAACGATGGATTCGCCGACATAAACGCCGACGGCCTGGTTGGCAAGTTTCTCGCGGATGAGGCCGAAATCCGAAATTGGTTTGTTGAACGCCTTGCGCTGTTTGGCGTAGGCGATGGTTTGTTCCAGTGCATTGCGCGAGCCTCCGACGGCACTCGCGCCCAGCTTGAAGCGGCCAACATTCAGAATGTTGAAGGCGATGACGTGGCCCCTGCCGATTTCTCCGAGGACGTTTTCGACGGGTACCTGGCAATCGCTGAGAATCAGCGGGCAAGTCGACGACCCGCGAATGCCCAGCTTATGCTCTTCCTTGCCGATCGACAGGCCGGGGAAGTTTTTCTCGATGAGGAAAGCCGTGAATTTTTCTCCGTCAATCTTGGCGAAGACGGTGAAGAGGTCGGCGAAGGCGGCGTTGGTGATCCACATCTTCTCGCCGTTCAGCAGGTAGTGTTGGCCGTCGGGAGAAAGCTGGGCGCGGGCGCGGCAGTTGAGAGCGTCGGGG
>CAZUCC010000014.1:0-26141 GCA_964619065.1 uncultured Acidobacteriaceae bacterium
CTCAATTGTAACAAACAGGGAGCAGTCACTTAGGCGGTAGTTACCGATGATGACGCCGGCTTCGCGGAGCGCAAGAATTTCAGCGTGGGCAGTGGGGTCGTGGTCGAGGATGCTGCGGTTGTAGTCACGGGCAATGATCTTGTTGTCGCAGACGACGATAGCGCCAATGGGAACTTCGCCCGCTTGGAGAGCACGCTGGGCGGAACGCAGCGCTTCTTCCATGTAGAGTTCGTCGGTCACGATTTATGTCTCAGGTTGCTGCTGGGTCATGCAGTGCATGGCGCCGAAGCCCCAAATGAAGTCGCCGCTGTAAATGGGGACGACCTCGCGAGAGGGGAAGATCTCGGCGAGAGTGTTGAGGGCGATGCGGTCGTTGGGATCGTTGAACACCGGAGCGAGAACGATTCCGTTCGCGATGTAGAAATTGGCGTAGCTTGCGGGCAGGCGGCGGCCTTCGAAGACCACGGGGCGCGGCATAGGAAGTTCGACAATCTCAAGCTTCTTGCCATTTTGATCGGTGGCGGCACGAAGACGGCGCAGGTTCTCGGCGAGGGGCGCGTGGTTAGCATCGGTAGCGTCGGGTTCCACCATGGTAAGGATGGTGCCTGGGGCAACAAAGCGGCTGATGTCATCGACATGGCCGTGGGTGTCATCGCCAGCAATACCTTGATTGAGCCAGATGACTTTTCGAACGCCGAAGTAGTCTGCAAACACGCGCTCATAATCCTGGCGCGTGAAACCAGGGTTGCGCTCTTGAACTTTGCTGAGGAGACATTCTTCTGTGGTGAGAAGAGTACCCTGGCCGTTGACGTCAATGGAGCCGCCTTCGAGTATTACTCGATGTTTCTCCCTAACCGGATTAATGACATTTGCTTTGGTGAAACGGGCCATACGAGCACCGAGCTTGGCGTCGTGGCCGTAATTGGGATATTTCGCCCAGGCGTTAAATCGGAAATGCAGGGCATGGAGCTGACGAGCTTCTTGGACACGCTCTTCTTTGACAAAGATGCAGCCGGAATACCGGGTCCAAACACGGTTGGTTTTCCAGCGATGCAACCGAGGGTTGGGGGGGACGGCTTCCGCTTTCTCTAGAATTTTCCGAGCCTTCGCTTCGACGGCGGCGTCCTGAACCACGAGTTCTACATGTTCCTGCCGCGTGAGGTTGCGAATGATTTCGGCATACACCCACGGGATGGGATCGAATTTTCCCGGCCAATCGCCACGGAAGTGCGGCCATGCCAGCCAGGTAGCGGCGTGTGGCTCCCACTCGGCGGGCATGCAGTACGGTAGCGGTGCGTCAGGGATGGAGGACATGGGTGCAATGCTTTGCTTCAATTTTCTCTGACTCAATCAATGAGCCGGCTGGTCATTTGCCCGTAGGTGTCGATGCGGCGGTCGCGCAGGAAGGGCCAATTGCGACGGACATCTTCGATCCGCGCCAGATCGATTTCACCGATCAGGATTTCCTCACGGTCGTGCGAAGCTTCTGCGATGACGACGCCGAAAGGGTCGCAGAGGAACGAGCCTCCCCAGAATTCGAGTCCCGCCCCGGGAGCAGCCTGTCCGCGAATGTTGCCATTCTCCTGGCCCACACGGTTCACGACAGCCACATACACCCCGTTAGCGATGGCGTGAGCACGCTGGATGGTGCGCCAAGCGTCGTGTTGCGCCTTGCCAAACTCGGCTTTCTCAGCGGGGTGCCAGCCGATAGCAGTCGGATAGAATAATACATTCGCACCCTGCAGCGCGGTGAGGCGCGCACCTTCGGGGTACCACTGATCCCAGCAAACCAGCGTTCCGACGCGGCCCGGTTGCGTGTCATAGGCCTGATACCCGAGATCGCCCGGCGTGAAGTAATACTTTTCGTAATAGAGCGGGTCGTCGGGAATATGCATCTTGCGATATTTTCCGAGAAGAGCGCCATTGGCGTCGAGAATGGCTGCAGTGTTGTGATAAACCCCGGGAGCGCGCTTTTCGAAAAGGGAAGCGATAAGCGCGACTTTGAGCTCGCGAGCCACCGCGCTAAGACGTTCGGTCGCAGGGCCCGGGATCGGTTCAGCAAGGTCGAACAGGGCAGCGTCTTCGCGCTGGCAGAAATATTGGGTCTGAAACAGCTCCGGGAGGCAAATGATCTGCGCGCCTTGTACCGCCGCCGCCCGGACATGTGCGATGGCGCGTTCCATATTTTCTTCAGGATCAGGCGTGCAAGACATCTGCACTAACCCAACACGGAACTTTTGTGGCGGCAAGAGTGGAACCTCCAGAGCGTTCGCCGGGAATTTCCCGGCAGCAGCAGGCTAGGATACCAAATCAATAGGTTCGGAGATGGCAGCGCGAGTATCTGGGTGCACATAAATACAATCACAATGAGGTTTTTTGATCGGCCTCTCAGACCGCACACCTTGCTGAAGTGCCATAGTTTTCATATTGACACACGTTGGGAAAGGGAACAGACTTAGACGCAATAGGCATATCAGCCTATCCCCCCGTTAACCAGTGTTTTTCTTTGAGAGGTTGACATGGGGACTCACCAAGTTCAGTTAGGCTCCGCTGATTATCTGGGCGTGGCAATCAAAGAAAACGGTCTGGCCGGGATACGGTTGATGGAGAACGTCTACGCGCCGGAGCGGCATATGCCGCGTCATGCGCATGAAAATGCGTCCCTCTCGTTTCTCTTACAGGGGTACTGCGATGACACGCTAGAACGGAAACAGCGCTATTGCCGCCCCTCGACTTTGATTTTTCATCCGGCGGGAGAAAGCCACTCCAGCCACTACCACCGCGCGGGTGGACGCCTTCTCGTGGTAGATTTTTCACCGGAATGGGCGCGCCGTATTCGCGAGCGCTCCGCTGTGCTGGAGACACCCGCTGTGGTAGGCCGGGGCCCCATGTCGCTTCTGGCCTGGCAACTGTATAAGGAATTTCGCACATGCGACGAAGTTTCGAGTCTGGCCATCGAGGGGCTCCTTCTGGAAATTCTGGCTGCAGCCGCGCGGTCCGAAGCGAAGCGGCACGGCGGAGCGATTCCGGTCTGGGTGGAAAAGGCGCGTGAGCTGATTCGCGAAAGTTTTGCTGAACGGTTTACCGTCGAAGGGATAGCATGCGAAGTGGGTCGGCACCCGGTGCATCTCGCCCGCTCGTTTCGTAAGTACTGTGGTCTGACATTAGGTGAGTTTCAACGTCAGGTTCGCGTGGAATTCGCTATGCGGCAACTGGCCCACACAAAATCGCCCCTCAGCGAAATTGCCCTGGCAGCGGGATTCTCCGACCAAAGCCATTTCTGCAATACCTTCAAGCGCTATTCCGGGATGAACCCGGCGCAGTTCCGGGCTACCACCCAGACGCGGTAAAGATCAATATTCCCGGCCCACGCTAATAGCGTACAAAAACGCTTTTCTCTTCCAAGACAATTGCAGCCCAAAGAGCTGAAATATAGCCATGAGGCTGTCGAAACGAAACGAATGCGTGCGGTGATCGTTTGCACTTGCAACGAATGCAAACAGAATCAGGAGAATTTCTATGCTGGCAAAACCACTACAAAAAATAATTATCGTGTTCGCCGCTGTGCTCGGCCTTTTAGCGTGCCCCAAGAAAACTCCAGTACCTATTCCTACTCCACCTGTGACTGTACAGGGCGGTGGCCCACGATTAGTTGAAGGAGAGTGTGAGACAATCTTCAATAACTGGAACAACCTTGGGGTGGCTAATAACGGCGCTTCCCCAACGTTCACTCTTCAGCCCACCGATCCCAACATCCTCTGCTACATCGATGACTATCACTGGAACAATGGAGCGGGTGCCGCTCCCGGGACGATTGATTTAAAGGACGCAGCCGGGGTGCCGCTTGGCCCTTGGGCGGCGGTAGGGACTCCCGGCCAGGGAGGAGTAAAGGACGCTAATTGGAGAGCTACCCCGCCTGTAGCTGTCGCGTTGAAGCCAAACGTCAAGTACACCGTCGTTGATTCGAATCCAGCTACATGGTCACAGAACCAGCAATCCGGAGGGTTGGGCTTTTCCAGAGTTTGGGTTCGACCGGGATCTTAGCAGTGAAGTTGAGTTGTGGGGAGGATGGAACCTAGCCACCTCCCTAAACTTCTTAAGGGATACTATTCGAAAATCAGGATCGCCGCACCAATCACCGTAGTCCACAACCCGCGCTTATCACCCACAGCGGATTGGGTTACGTTCGCGGTGCGCACGATCTTGTTCGACAGCCGGTAAATCTGTTTCTTCTCATCCCACGAGCGGTCGGGGTCAAACTCGACATTGAGCGTGGTGGCAAGCATTTCGGCTGCCAGCTCTTCGGCATATTCGCCAGCGGCGTCTTCGGTTTCGCCGAAGGAGTGGTGTTCGCTGAGGTAGCCGTAGGTATTGTGGTCGGCGGGGATGGCCACGCCGATACTCGAAGCCAGCAGGCGGTGCGGCTCGCGGGTGGAGTTTTCGGCGATCACGGCGAACACGACTTCCCCGGGACTGAGGTATTTGAGGCCTTGGGAGCGCGTCAGCATCTTGCAGTTGGGCGGGAAGATGGATGAGACGCGGACTAGATTCTGTGCGGCGATGCCGGCATCGCGCAACGCGAGTTCGAACGAAGTGAGACGTTCTTTGTGTTTCCCGACGCCCTTTGTAAAGAACATGCGCTTCGGGATCATGTTTTTGCCCAAGTCTGTAGGTTCCTCCAAAAATGTAAAAGTGAGCGTTGAATGTAACACATTGGAATGTGAACAATGCGTGAAAAATGCGGCCGGAACGAAATTTTATGGGCGGCAGAAAATCCGGAGAGTGGCGATGCCCGGTGGAGAGATACGGGCAGATAAAGACAAGGCGGCGCTGCGATAGACCCGCCAGATTTATAAAGTAAAAGCGGGAGCCTGGGCTCCCGCTTCTTTTACAAGAGAACTACGCCTAGGAACTAGGCAGCTGCTTTTACGGACGAGACCTTCACTTTGTCCCCGTCCACGGTGCCCTTAACGGTGGCCTTCTGGCCAGCCAGCTTATCGAGGTCCGCGTCGCCGCCATCGAGGGTGTAAACCTTCTCTCCAACGACGAGGGCGTATTTCGATCCCTTCTTGACGCAGCCACGAGTGCAGGTAGCGGCATCTCCCGAATGCTTGGCGCCACACATGGCGTCGGAAACCGTTCCGGTCAGGGACTGCTCCTTGTCCGCAGCCAGAGCTGGCAGGGCGAGGGTGAGAACGAATACGAGAATGGTGGCAACTGAGGCTAGGGCTTGCAAACGAGACTTCATTCGTCGATCTCCTTAAGGGGGTTGTGCACTGCAATCTTGCTTCAAGCTTTCGGCTCGAAGAGAGCGGCGGCTCTTCAGGGTTTGGAAAGCCCAGTCCCATTGATGCCAGGACCAGAAATAAACTACACCTTTTTGGGGTCAATTGGAAGCCGCAGCATAGCGCAACTCAACATCTACTGTTTTTTCTGCTTCATTGAGATGATTTTGCACCGAGGACCAACGGCCAGGCGGGAGCGTGCGCAGCGCTTCCTTGAGGAAATCAACCTCGTAGCCGGTATTGAAAGGCTCGCCGGACCGCAGCGACCACTGGTCCCGTAAGCGGGCTGCAGTTTTTGTATCGAGACCATCGATGGAGAGTTCTCCAAAGCGAAAAACGACGCCTTCCGTAATCTGTGCGGTAAAGCTTGCGGTCTTCGCGTTGGAGTCGAGGTGGGGCTCAAGCTTGTACTTAGCTTCCAGGTAGCCCCGTGTGCCATAGAGCTTAAGAGCTTGATCGAGGCTTTCCTGCAGTTGAGGTAGGTTGGCGATCTGCCCGGCGAGGACGGTGATGAGCTTGTCCAGTTCGGCGGCAGGAAACGCGTGGTTGCCCGCCCACTCTACGGAAGCCATACGGAACTGCAGGCCAGGATGAACTGCGAGATGTACATCCACGGACACGGAGTTGACATCGTCCGTAGGCTCATTCGCGGATTCGTTTTGGGCTGATTCGTTCTTGGCAGCGGGGGGCGCCGTTACCGTGGGGGGCCCGAACTCGACTTGCAGGTAGCCGTGGCGCAGGTAGACATTGCGAAAATCCAAGCCGGCTACGATTGCGAGTTGGGAGGCACTATATTCTTTGCCCAGCAATTGTTTCCGCGCTGCGTCTTGCAGGGCGGGGAGTTCCTCAGGAGCCGCGCCCGGGAAATCCATGGAGCGAACGCCAACAAAGATATTCTCGACGTGGTAGATGAATGCCTCTAACGGACCATTCTCGGGTGCATAGCGGGAATAGATCACGTGGCCGGGAAGTTGCCGCTCAGAAATGAGCGCCTGCAAGCCATCGGCAACCGAGTCCGGAAGCGTACCGGAGACGGGAAGCTGGTCGCGGTAGAGCGGAACGCGCTCGCGCAGCTTGGCGCGCAGTTCGTTGTCGGGCCACCAGACAAAGTTGTCGAAGCGGACGGCGAGGAGCTTGTCGGTTTCCGCGAGCTGAAATTCCGCTTTGACGGTTCCCGCCAGTGTGGAGTAGCTGTATGCCAAATCTGAAAACGCACCCGTTTTGCCCAGCACATTGATGGCGTCCTTGAGGTCCTCCTCAGTGATGGCCTGACCGATCGCGAGGCCCGCGACGGAGAGCACTTCCGCTGCGCTGTAGCGTTTGAGTCCGGTGACACGGACTTCTTGAATCTTGCCCAGGCTTTTGGCGTCTGGTGGGGCAGCCGTTGGAGCCCCCTCTGCCAGCGCGACCAAGAGTGCAAGAGAGAGCAGAACGGAACAGAAAGAAAAACGGGGAAAAGGGATCAAAGCTGGCCAGCCCCTACTTCGCCTGTTGATTTATGTTTTACCGCTATATCAATGAAAGCAAGGGCCGCCCGGCTCAGTGCTTTGTCCTTTCGGAAGACCAGAGCCAAATCACGGCGGACCTGTGCGTCAGAGAGTGGAACGGCGACCAACGTATTGGCGCGGGCATCCTCGGCCACGCTGGAGCGAGCAATAAAGCCAATACCAACGCCCGCCGCCACAAAACGCTTGAGCAGTTCGCTGGAATCGAGCTCCATGCTGACTTGGGGCTTCAACTTACGTTCGTGGAACAATTCTTCCAGTGCGTCGCGCGTGTGGCCACCTTTGGGAAGAACCAAGGGAAACTGGGCGGCGTCGCACAGATTGACGGACTTCATCTGGGCCAGCGGATGTGTGGGAGGGGCGATGGCGACAAGCTCATCGCGATGAATGAGAACCACCGTGAGGCGCGCATCGGTCACGGGAAGGGAAACAACTCCGAAGTCGGCCGTGTTGTCGGTGACCCATTCCAGGATACGGGCGTAATCGGCGCGTTTGATGGCAACCGAGACATCCGGGTATTGACGTTTGAAGCCGGCGAAAACCTCGGGGAGGATATGGAGGCAGGTGCCCTCGTTGGCGCTGACGGTAAGCTCGCCGCGCGGCACGCGCTCGGTTTCAGCGACGGCCGTGAGCAGGGCACGGCGCGTGGCCAGTGTTTCCTCGCAAAACTTCTGGAAGACCTTGCCCGATGCGAGAAGGGAGACTCTACCCCCTGAGCGGTCGAAAAGCCTGGCGCCAACCTCTTCCTCGAGAGAGCGGATTTGCGAGGAAATAGCCGGCTGAGTGCGGAAACGTTTCTCCGCCGCGCGTGAGAAGCTGGCGTGGCGGGCAACTTCGAGGAAGGTCTCGAGCTGGTCAAAGTCCATAAGGGCCGCAGCCGTTGCCAGTGTCAGTATTCCATAACCCGGCGCTGTGTGGGCCATTCAATTTCAAATGTACCGGTTTCGCATAAGGCACGGTTATCATCCCTATAAACAGAAGCAACTTCCTATTCGCGTTGCAGGCCGATATCCTGCTAAGTCGCGGGTGTGTCGCAATTTGTTCGGCAATTAATTGCGCCAATTCATCGTGGCAGCTTATAAGGAGCGTTGGATGGCTGATCCGAGAACGGTGCTGGAGTTTGCGAAGAGGAATGGCGCACGCATGCTGGACCTGCGCTTTACCGATCTTCCGGGGTTGTGGCATCACATTTCCTATCCGATTGAGCAGCTAGAGGAAGCATCGTTCGAGGACGGCTTTGGCATGGATGGCTCGTCAATTCGCGGGTGGGCGGCGATTCACGAGAGCGACATGCTCCTGATTCCGGACCCGGACTGGTTCCTGATGGATCCGTTCACGGAGACGCCCACGCTGGTGATGGTGGCACACGTGGTCGATCCAGTCACCAAGCAGCGGTACGACCGTGACCCGCGCTATATCGCGAAGAAGGCGGAGATGTATCTGGCATCGACGGGGATGGCCGATACTGCCTTCTTCGGGGCCGAGGCCGAGTTCTTTATTTTCGACAACATACGCTTCGACCAGCGCGAGCATTGTGGCTACTACTTTATCGACGCCGAGGAAGGACGCTGGAATTCGGGAAGAGAAGAAAACAATCTCGGATACCGGCCGCGCTTCAAGGAAGGGTATTTTCCTGTTCCTCCCACGGATCACTATCAGGATTTGCGCAGCGAGATGGTGATGACCATGCAGAGCTGCGGGCTAACCGTGGAGTGCCATCATCATGAAGTAGCGACGGCAGGACAGACGGAAATCGACCTACATTTCGACTCGATGGTGAAATCCGCCGACAGCATGATGTTGTACAAGTACATCGTGAAGAATGTAGCCGTGCAGCATGGGAAGACGGTCACGTTCATGCCGAAGCCGTTGTTTGGCGACAATGGCAGCGGGATGCACACGCACCAGTCGCTGTGGAAAGAGGGACAGCCGCTATTTGCCGGTGAGGGGTATGCCGGACTTTCGGAAATGGCGCTCTGGTATATCGGCGGGCTCATCAAGCATGGTCCAGCGCTTTCGGCGATTATCGCTCCGACCACCAATTCCTACAAACGTCTAGTGCCGGGATTTGAGGCTCCCGTAAATCTGGCGTATTCGCGGCGCAACCGCTCGGCGGCATGCCGGATTCCCATGTATTCCGCGTCACCAAAAGCCAAGCGCGTGGAGTTTCGCCCGCCCGACCCGAGCTGCAATCCCTATCTGGCATTTGCGGCGATGATGATGGCGGGCCTGGATGGCATCGAGAACCGAATCGATCCTGGACCGCCTCTGGACAAAGATATCTACGATCTCGGCCCGGAGGAGTTGGCGCGGGTGCCGTCCATGCCGGGATCGTTGGAAGATGCGCTGGACTGCCTGTCGCGCGATCACCAGTTCCTTCTGAAGGGTGATGTGTTCACCGAGGAGCTGATCGGAACCTACATCCAATACAAACGCACGCGGGAAGTGGATGCGATCCGGTTACGACCGCATCCCTATGAGTTTGCGCTTTACTATGACATCTAATATGTTGAATCTAAAGGCCGTTATCCCTGTAAGAGAATAACATGACCGACATGGTCATGTCGTCTATAATAGCCTTATGAAGACGGTCAACATCAGCGATCTCAAGGCTAAGCTCAGCGCCCATATTCAGTTGGTCCGGAATGGTGAGGAGATTCTGGTGTGCGACCGCAACAAGCCGGTCGCACGAATTGTTCCCTGCGATGTAGCCGATTACCCCGAAGAGATGCAAAGACTGATTGCTCGTGGCATTATCAGACCGCCGCTGAAGAAGCGCCCCGCGTCCTTTTCGTTGCCAAAACCGATAGGAAAAATCATCCCTGATGATGTTATGGAAAAAGTCTGGCGTGAAGAGCGAGATGACCATTAATGAGGCAGTTGGCGTTTTGGGATACTAGCGCATTGGTCCCGCTCTGCGTTCCGCAGGTCGCTACCCCTCGCCTAAGCGTTCTCTCAGACACCTATGACGCTGCCGTTTGGTGGGCAACTCCCGTCGAACTTGCCTCCGCCCTTGCTCGGTTAGAGCGACTGAAAGAAATCACCGGGACTGATGCTATTAATGCTCGACGACTAGCGAAAGGCTTGGCAGATTGGTGGTACATGATCGATCCATCGGACGAGCTCCGTTCACAAGCAATTCGGCTTGTGGATCGCTACGATTTGCGGGCTGCAGATTCCTTGCAATTGGCGGCGGCGCTGGAGTGGTGCGGGGACGTGCCGCAAGGCCACGTGTTTCTAGCAGCGGATAGGAGGCTGCGGGAAGCGGCGCTACTGAGCGGCTTCGATGCGCAGCAGATTTAATGCAGGCCGCCCCAATCTACTGCGCATCATGAGTTGGCTGAGGAGGCGGCGGCACGAAGTTCCACCGTGCTGCCGCGCCGAAGAGTTTTTTCGCAGTTTCAGAAATCACACGCACGGCTTTGATGCCAGCGGGCGAACCGTACGTTGAAAAAAATGCGGGTGGCTCGGCCAGTGGACTCCCCTTGGCTGCGGCACAAAGATCCCTATAGAGATGCAGCAGGGAATCGGTAACGTTCTCCCAACGGAACGATTCTGCTGTCGCCGTCGCCAACCGGAGCCTCTCCTGCTTCTCGGCGCTTGCTGTAGCTGCATGCTGGATGGCTGTGGCGAAAGCGTCAGGAGTGGGTTCGGTTAGCCAAGCATTTGTTGGGTTGGCATAAGAGAGAACGCCTCCAGCATTCGGGGCTACCAGCGGTAAGCCAGAGGCCATCGCCTCCAGCGGCGCAATCCCAAAGGGCTCACGCGGGTTGGGGTGGACGAAGACGTCACAGTTGGCATAGAGGTTGGCCAGTTGTTCGCGATCTCCCACATGCCCGAGAAACGTGACATGTTCTGAAGAGTACCGGCGCGCCAGTGTGCGCAATTCTTCCAACGCCATACCCTCGCCTGCGATCAACATGCGATAGTCCGCGCCAGCGTTAGTGGCGAGCTTCGCGGTCACGTCAATCAGTAAGGGCAGATTCTTCTCTGGAACCAATCGCCCCACGTACAAGAGCAATACACTCTCTGGACCGCCGCCCGCCCGCTCGATCAGTCTTTGTCGTGCACTTTCGGAGCGCAATGTGGGAGAAAAGCCATCTACGTCCACGCCCGGGGTTCGCACCCACACGCCGCGCTGCACGGGATGGCCTTTCGAGGCGGGCATCAACTCTTCGGCGGTGTAGCTGGAGTTCGCGATGTGATGATCGAAGAAAGGGAAGTACAGCCAGTGCATGTAGAACGCGGAAAATGTGCGGCCGAGCCATGCCGAGGTCACGTAAGAACTGAAATTGTCGTCCATGCGTTCACAACTCTGGGCCACCACAACGGGGCGAAAATCAAGATCCTTGAGTAGCCCCAAACGCAAAAGCGTTCCCAGATAATTCAAACTGTATTTGTCGCAGATCTCCACCAGGTCAGGACGCTCGTCGGCGAGAATGCGCTGCACCGGACTTCCCGCGCGCAGGAATTGGGTCGGGTAAAGCACGCGGTAGCGGGAGTTGAGAGGAGCATGCGGCGCTGCAAGGTGATAGATTTTGCCGAACTTGCCAACCTGTTCGACGCGAGTGTCCGGCGCGGGCACCACGAGGCGCATTTCTTGTTCGTGACGGTTGGCTGCATCCAGTAGAGCGGAATAGAAACGTGCGATGCCTCCGGAAGTGCCGTGCCAATAGTTGGTGAAATGAAGAGTCTTCATGCCAAGTCCTCTTCGCGATGCGATTCTCCGGAGCGACCCCAGCGCCAAAGCCAGCGCGGACCACCGATCATGAAACTCACAGCGAGTAGCGGCAAGCGGCGGAGATCGCGCTTGAAAGACATGCCTTCTTCACCGACCAGCAGGGTGCCACGCTTCATAGCAAACCAATTAAACAGTGACGAAATGGCACTGACAGCCGCCGAGCCGATCAGCACGGCGTGCAAGTGGTGTGTGCCGCGCAGCCAATGGAC
Source organism: uncultured Acidobacteriaceae bacterium (assembly GCA_964619065.1). Lineage (GTDB taxonomy): Bacteria > Acidobacteriota > Terriglobia > Terriglobales > Acidobacteriaceae > JANXUC01. The sequence continues at coordinate 11,741 of CAZUCC010000014.1, forward strand.
AAGATATTCGATACCTTGCATGATGGCAGGCAAGAACAGCGTGAGCACCAGCGCGGTCAGCCAAGCGGGCTGGGCATTCCGAATGGCTTGCACGAAAGCCCCGTAAAAACCGGCAGTACCGGCGCAATAAACGGATTCCGCCAGCAAAGCCGCAAAAGTTTCCCGCCAGCCACTGCGAAAACTCGCTATGAAATAGACCGGAGCCCGAAAAACAATGCTGAGAGCCGCGGCTTTCCAGTTCCAGCGCCGCCAGAGGACGGAGACAGGGTCTTGAAAAATACCGAGGAGAGCACGCCCCACAGATTGTGGGGGGACGGACAAATCTCTTGCGACCGGCGCGGAGGCCGCTAAACTCGGCTGCATGACCCCACTGTAGCGTGTTTGCAGGTTCCTTGTATGACAATACGGTTAAAAACAAATTTGCAGGAAAATGTTCTAAACGTAATGTTCCTTTCATGTTCTTTCGCCAAACTCTTCCTAAAAATATCGTACCCAAGGAGGAGCGTTGCGCCGCACACTCACCTGCCTTTGGAAGGAACCGGACGCCGCCCGTTCTTTTAGAACCGGCGTATCGTTGCATAGCCATACCAACCATTCCCGCGAGAGTCTGCGCTTTATCCTGCAATATGCCCGGAAAAACAAGGCTTTAGACTGGGCGTTACACCTGCGCTCGAAGCGATGCGCAAAGATTTCAGGGGTTATGCCCGACATGCAGCGCGGGTATTGGACGCCTCCGCTGCCGGCCCGTGGGGCATTCGATCTGGAACGCAACCAAATTGAGGCTCTGAATTTGGCAGCGCTAGTATCGATCACGGATCATGACAATGTTGATGCCCCCCTGTTACTTCGAGTGGTTCCCGAAACAAAAGAAGTGCCCGTTTCTACGGAATGGACGCTGCCCTATGGCCCCGCGACGTTTCACCTTGGGGTTCATAACCTGCCAGCGAGCCGGGCGGTACAAATGCTGGCGGAGCTGGCGGCCTACACCAAAGATCCGCAGCCTCACCGGGCGAAGGACTTACTGGCTCAATTGCATGCGGACCCGGAAGTTCTAGTTGTCTTAAACCATCCCCTCTGGGACTTGACGGGAATTGGCGGGGAACGGCACCGTCAGGAATTGGGTTCGTTCTTACAACGGAACGGAGAGTTTATTCACGCTCTCGAGCTCTCCGGAGTGCGAACGTGGCCCGAAAACAAGGAGGTGGCTGAAATCGCTGCGGGCTGGAACCAACTGGTAATTTCGGGAGGTGACCGGCACGGATGCGAACCCAACGCCATTCTTAACTTGACGCAGGCCGGAAGTTTTCCCGAGTTTGTGCAACAGATTCGCCGCGAACGAGAGAGCCACGTTCTGTTTATGCCGCAATATGCCGAGCCCATGGCTTTGCGTGTGATTCAGACGTTATTGGACGTGATACGCTTTGACCCAGAAGCGGCGACCGGAGCTCAACGCTGGGATGATCGTGTGTTTCACCCGGACAGTGACGGCCAGGAACGGCCAACATCCAGTTTATGGGAGAAGCCGCCCATTTTCATTGAAGCGATATTCGCCGCCTTCCGCCTGTTCGAAGTCGGAGCGGTACGCCACATGTTCCGATTGGCGCTGAGCCAAGGCCAGCAGGAGATTGGAATCAACCTGCCGGAAAGACAGGAAGTGCTGCCATGAGCGGACAATCATTACGGGTCGCGTTTTTCCCCGATTCCTACTACGAGGTAGATGGCGTCGCCAACACCAGCCGCCAGTTCACGGCCTTCGCGCAACGACGGGAATACCCCATGCTCACAGTTCATGCCGCGGCGGAGAACAGGGACTTTCAGGATGGACATGTTATCCATTTGGAACGGAAACGGCAGTGGCCATCGTTTTATCTCGACAAAAACCATGACTTCGACCTTCTGTTCTGGCGCTACTACGATGAAGTGAAAACGGCGGTGCGAGAGTTTCAGGCCGATGTCGTGCATATCACGGGGCCAAGCGACCTCGGAATCATGGGTGCGCTGGTGGCACACAGGCTAGGGATTCCGTTGGCGGCCTCCTGGCACACCAACATTCATGAGTACGCCGAGCTGCGGGCCGCCAAATTGCTGCGAGGGCTACCCGGCGCATGGAACGCAGCGCTGGGCGGATGGATTCGCAAAGGAAGTTTCGCAGCCACCGCGCGGTTCTATCAGATCGCGCGAGTCCTTTTTGCTCCGAATCAGGAGCTGGTAACGCTGCTGGAAAAATCAACCAGCAAGCCCTGTGCTTTGATGGGACGGGGTGTGGACACAACGCTATTTGCGGCCGGGAAGCGGGATAGTGATCGTAGTTCCGCGCCGTTCACAATTGGGTTCGTCGGCCGCATCACGGTGGAGAAGAATGTCCGTTTCCTGGTCGAGCTAGAGCAGGGACTTTTGGCATCTGGACTCAAGGACTTCCGCTTCCTCATAGTGGGACAAGGAGCGCTGGAGCCCTGGCTCCGCGAGAATCTCCTGAACGCGGATTTTGCTGGTGTTCTCAAAGGTGAAGCCCTGGCACGCGCCTACGCCAACATGGACGTATTCGCGTTTCCCTCGCGTACGGATACGTTTGGCAACGTGGTCCTGGAAGCGTTGGCCTCAGGAGTGCCTGCGGTGGTAACGAACGAGGGCGGGCCGAAGTTCATTGTGCGGCACGGTGAGACCGGGTTTGTAGCGGCGGATGCTGCCGAGTTTTCGGCAGCGGTATGCCGGATTGCGGGCGATCCTGGTCTGCTGATGGAAATGCGGAAGGCCGCGCGGCAATCGGCACTTTCGGTTTCCTGGGATGCAGTATTCGAGAGCGTATACTCGGCTTACGAGCGTGCCCTCTATGCCACGGGAGGCCGGTGCGTCCGACCCGTGCGACGGCGAGTTCCAGCTACTCCATTGGCACAGTGACAGGAACATCCTTGCAAGCCAACCTTTGCGCGAGATCGGACCACGGAATGAATGAAAATTTGCGTTGCTCCAAACCACTGAGATCTTGTTTTGCGGCGCTCGTTCTGTTGGCGGTGTTCGCGCTCAATGCCGCAGCACAGACTCCCGATGAACACGCAGATGGTGCCGCCGTAGTCCGGCTCAGTGGCGACGAGGTCATCCAGCGCATGGTGCGACGAAACCTGGAGCGTGCCGATGCCTTGCACGCGTTCCAAGGCACGCGTGTTTACCATTTGAAGTATCAAGGATTCCCCACCACGAAAGAAGCTGAGATGGTGACGAGCGTCGTCTACCGGGCGCCGGATTCCAAACAGTTCACGGTCGTCTCACAAAATGGTTCCAAGCTGATTATCGATCGAGTGTTTCGCAAATTGCTGGAGAGCGAGCAGGAGGCGATGAAAGCTGAGAACCGTGCACGCAACGCGCTGAACACCGACAACTACACTTTCGTCTTGAGCAATTACGAGTCTACCGGTCCGGACACCAACTATGTCTTTGATGTCCAGCCAAAGATTCCCAGTAAATTTCTCTATCGCGGCAAGATCTGGGTGGACGCCAAGGACTTCGCCGTAAGCAGGATGGAAGTCGAGCCCGCCAAGAGTCCTTCCTTTTGGACCAAGAAGAGTGACATTCGGCATACTTACGCCAAGGTTGATGGATTTTGGCTGCCGAAGCAGAATCGCTCCGTCTCGACAATTCGCCTCGGCGGGCAGGCGGTCCTGACTATCGACTACAACGATTACAAGATTGTTGATCCACTGACCCCAGCCCCCGGTAGCGAAGAAGTCACCAGGCTTGCCCCTGCGGTACACTAGCCAGCAACTCTGTGCGTGCATTCGGTACGATGCGACGGCGTGCTATGCTGACGCTTTGAGCACAAGACCTTGTATTTCCCCACCGATCCTAGCGAGCGGGCGATTCCGCCGCAGTCGACAGATGCCAGTTCCGACTTTCCTTCCAGCGTACCCGACGCGAATGGCATCCCGTTTCATGATCCCGCTGGTGCGAAGGTTCGGCTGGATAGCATTCGATCCCGGATTTCAACGCAGCTGTGGGAATCTCTTCTTCCCCTGCTGGCCGAATCCCCAGATCCCGATAGCGTTCTGAATTGTTTCGAGCGATTGCTTTCGGGAGAAGCCGAAATTGCGCAGCTGTTCGAACGCCATCCGCAACTCTTCCACTACTCAGCGGCGGTCTTCGGTCACAGCCGCTTTCTTGGCGAAACTCTCCTACAAAACACGGACTTGCTGCCCGCACTCCTCCGCGAACACAATCTCCACTGGGGTTGGTCTCGGGATGACTTCCATGAGGCATGGGCACGGCTTCGAGCGCGCTTGATAGATCCGAGGCCGGAATCCGATCTTGCGCTCCTCCTCGCTCGCTTCAAACGCCGGGAGTATGTTCGTATTCTTCTGCGCGATGTGTTCAATATTGCGGCCCTGGCCGAGACTACGGCGGAAATCTCCGCTCTCTCCGACGTGTTGATTGAAGAAGCGTTGCAGGCAGCGAGCGCCAAGCTGCGAGAAAAGTATGGTCCCGCGCAGCATCTGGACGAGGCTGGAAGAGCTGTAGAAACACCATTCGCGGTGCTTTCGCTGGGAAAGCTGGGCGGCAATGAATTGAACTATAGCTCGGATGTGGACCTGTTGTATGTGTATGGCGAGGAGCTAGCGCCGCCAGGCGCCGAGATTTCCAATCGCGAATATTTTGTACGCTTGGCGCAGGAGATGACCCAGACTCTGTCCCGCGTAACGCCGGAAGGCCCCGTGTTTCGCATCGATATGCGTTTGCGGCCTGAAGGGGCGGCGGGAGAGTTGGCACTTTCGCGCACACAAACACTGAAGTATTACTCGGAGACAGCGCAGGATTGGGAACTGCAGGCGCTCATCAAGGTGCGCTATTCCGCCGGCGACGAGGCGCTGGCTCGCGAGTGCATTCGAGGTATGCAGCCGTTCGTCTACCGTGGCGCGGAGGAGGGCGGGGAAGTGTCGAGTACGGAGTTGAGTTTTGTGGCAGTTGAGACCGCCCTACAGGCCCGCGAGCGCATGGTGGCAAGGCGACGCCCCAGTCCGATGGCGGAGGCCACTCTCGACGTTAAGCTCGATCGTGGGGGCATTCGCGACATTGAGTTCCTGGTGCAGTGTCTGCAACGCGTTTATGGAGGCAGGGAAGCGTGGTTGCGGTCGCGGGGCACGCTGTTTGCCTTGCAGAAATTGCATGACAAGGGCCACATCGGTGGGCGTGATTTTCAGGAGTTGACCGGAGCGTACGAATTCTTCCGGCAAGTGGAGCACTGCTTGCAATTACGGATGGGGCAACAGACCCATCGGCTTCCGTCCTCGCCGGAAGAGTTGCGTGTGATTCAGAGATCGCTGGCGGAGCATCCTGCGTTGCGGCACGCTCCGCAGACGCTCGAAACGGTCCTACGAGAGCGGATGACGGCAGTTCGGGATATCTACGCCCGCATCATTCATCATCAACAGTGGCGCAAGCACGAAGAGAACACAGAGGCGGAGTTTGAGCTTCGCGCCCGCCGCGAGGCCTTGGGCGAGCTGCCTTATCAGCTTATGCTGGACCGGCTGGCACAAGATGCACCACAGCTCTTCCCCCTAGCCAAGGACACGGAGCAAGGGTCGCTTCGACGCCGCAACCTGCAACGTTTCCTGAGTTCGGTTTTCACCAGCTCCGCACGCTATGCACTTCTGCTGCGATATCCGGAAGCGTTTGGACGAGCGCTCGAACTCTTCGAAACCAGCGGATATTTGACGGACGTGCTGGTGCAGTATCCCGAGGAGTGTGCCACGCTGGCTGGGATTGGCACACACCCAGCGGTTGCGGAAAGCGGCTACTTGTTTGCGCCTCCCTCGCGTTGGGAAAGCGCGGTGGGCGATCCCGTATTTCAGTTTGTAGCCACGTCCAATAGCTCGGAGGCAGAGAAGCTAGCACTCTTGCGGCGGCATTACCGGCATGTGAGTTTTGTAAGCGGTGTTCACGACCTGATGGAGTTGCGGCCGGTCTACCAGTCGTTGTCGGCGCAGTCCGCCGCGGCGGACGATGCGATTAGCGCTGCACTCACGCTGGCCGGACTGCCGGAAGGATTGGCGGTGCTGGCATTGGGACGGTTGGGCGCGGCAGAGTTTGACGTGTTTTCGGATGCTGACTTGATTTTTGTGCGCGACGAGAACCTCCCCTACGAAGCCGCTAAGAAGGTGGCCGAACAGATTGTGCACGCTCTAGCCGCGTATACGCGCGAAGGCATGATATTCCCCGTTGATGCCCGTCTGCGTCCGCGCGGAGGTGAAGGTGAGCTCGTGATTACACCCGGCGCATTGGGCGTGTATTGCGAGAACGAAGCGGAGGCCTGGGAAGCGCTCACATATACCAAACTGCGCTATCTTTGCGGTACGCGTACAGTTGCCGAGCAGGCAACGCAAGAGGCGGAGAAAGCCTTCGCGCGATTTCGCTGTGACCCCAGTTTTAGCACGGCTGTCGATGAAATGCGAGTACGGCTGGAGCAGGTGGATCCGAACAAAAATTGGAAGAGTTCACCGGGCGGTATCTACGATATCGATTTCTTGACGGGATACCTGCTGGTGAAAGAAGGGCTTCCTCAAAAGCGCGGCTCATTGCGGGACCGTCTATGGCGCTTGGCTGACGCAGGAGCCTTGAGTAAATCGGAAGCTAGTGATCTCGATCATGCTGCAGAATTTTTGCGCACGGTCGAGCACGTAGCGGCATTGGTAGTGGGTAGGGCGCAAAAGTGGCTGCCCGCGACAGGGCAAGCTCTGGAGGCCACGGAGCGATGGACTGCGGGAGTCCTGCGAAGGAATTTCCCCGCAGGCCTAGCGCGGGAACTCGAAGATACGATGCGGCCAGTACGCGAAATCTACCAACGCAAACTGCAATAAAAACTGCATGGTACGGAGGTAGTGGTGCAGTTTGGATATTTCTACAAAGTTGTCATTCCGAAGCGCGGCAGTAGCGCGCGAGGAATCTGCTCTTTTACTGCCAGGAGCAGATTCCTCGCCGATAGACCCGGCTCGGAATGACAAAGCCAGAGGAGTGTATTTACGAAACTGCACCACGACCGGTAAGGACCAATCCTCCGCTGTTTCTTTAAATTCTTTTATAATTGTCGTTTTCCTAAGCCTCGGAGGACTTTTATGGCAGGTTTCTACAACGGAGTGACTGTGCCGGGTAGCGGCGCGAAGATCGGCTACAGTAACGGAAAACATCAGGTTCCTGACAATCCAATCGTTCCATTTATCGAAGGCGATGGCACCGGGCGCGACATCTGGAAGGCTTCGCAGCGTGTGTTTGATGCGGCGGTGGAGAAAGCATACGACGGAAAACGTAAAGTGGCGTGGTTTGAAGTATTTGCCGGAGAGAAGGCCAAAGCAAAATTCGATAGCTGGCTTCCCGACGACACAGTCGAGGCAATCCGTGAGTTTCGCATCGCCATCAAGGGCCCTCTGACGACTCCGGTGGGCGGTGGTATCCGGTCGTTGAACGTGACACTGCGGCAGGTGCTCGATCTTTATTCGTGTGTGAGGCCGGTTCGCTACTACGCGGGGACTCCGTCGCCGGTGAAGCATCCTGAGAAGATGGACATCGTGATCTTCCGTGAAAATACGGAAGACGTTTACGCAGGTGTGGAATGGGAGCAGGGAACGGCGGAGTGCGCCAGGCTCATCAAGTTTCTGAACGAAGAGATGCTGAAGGGCGGCAAAAAGCAAATCCGGCTGGATTCCGGCGTTGGGATTAAACCGATCTCCATCACCGGCACAAAGCGACTGGTCCGCATGGCCATTCAGCATGCGCTAAGCAACAAGCTGAAGACCGTCACGCTGGTACACAAAGGAAACATTCAGAAATTTACCGAAGGCGCGTTTCGCAATTGGGGATATGAGGTAGCCACGCAGGAATTCCGTGGGCAGGTCGTGACCGAGCGCGAAAGCTGGATCATCGACAACAAAGACAAGAATCCCAATCTGTCGGTCGAAGATAATGCCGCCATGACCGAGCCCGGCATGGAATTTGCGCCTTCAGCATTCCGGCAAGCGGTCGAGCAGGAAGTGAAGAGCGTGCTGGACGCGATCTACGGCACGCATGGCAAGGGCGTGTGGAAAGGCAAGCTGATGATCAACGACCGTATTGCGGATTCGATCTTCCAGCAGGTGGTGACGCGGCCTGAGGAGTATTCAGTACTGGCCACGCCCAACCTGAATGGCGACTACATTTCTGACGCCTGTGCGGCGCAGGTGGGTGGGCTAGGCATAGCTCCTGGAGCTAATATTGGCGATGGCTATGCCATCTTCGAGGCGACTCACGGAACAGCTCCGAAGTACGCAGATAAAGACGTGATCAATCCGGGGTCGGTCATCCTCTCCGGCGTCATGCTATTCCGGCACATTGGCTGGAACGAGGCTGCGGACCTGATTGAGCAGGGCATGGAGAAGACGATTCTGCAGAAGAAAGTTACCTATGATTTCGAGCGTCTGATGGAAGGCGCAACTAAGGTCAAGACAAGCGAGTTCGGCGACCACATTATCGGGAACATGGCGACGAAGGTAGCGGCGGACTAGCTTCGAGCGGCACAATTTCTATTTTAGTTTTTGTTCCATTTCTGCTCCGTAAAACGGGCCAAGCGAGGACTCATCATGCGTAAGAAAGTTTCAGTGGTAGGTTCGGGCAACGTCGGCGCGACAGCCGCGCACTGGATTGCCTCGAAAGAGTTAGCGGATGTTGTGCTCATCGATATTCTGGAGGGCATTCCGCAGGGCAAAGGACTCGATCTGCAACAGGCAATGCCGATCGAGAAGCGGGATTCCCACATTCAGGGAACGAACAGCTACAAGGACACGGCGGGGTCCGATATCGTCGTGATCACGGCGGGCATTCCACGCAAGCCCGGCATGAGCCGCGACGATCTTCTCAACACGAACTACAACATCATGAAGAGTGTAGTCACGGAGGCGATCAAGTACTCGCCAGGCTGCATTCTAATCATCGTTTCAAATCCGCTGGATGCCATGGCGCAAACAGCCTACAAGCTAAGCGGCTTCCCGCGCAATCGCGTGATCGGCATGGCAGGCATACTGGATTCGGCTCGCTTCCGCACATTTATCGCGGACGAGCTTGATGTGAGCGTGGAGAACGTGACCGCGTTCGTTCTGGGTGGACATGGGGATACGATGGTGCCACTACCACGCTATTCGACGGTAGCTGGCATTCCAATCACAGAGTTGATCGGAGCGGAGAGGCTTGCTGCTTTGGTGCAGCGCACCCGGGATGGCGGCGCTGAAATCGTGAAATATCTGAAGACTGGCAGCGCTTATTACGCGCCATCTGCCGCCGCTACCGAGATGGTCGAAGCGATTCTCAAAGACAAGAAAAAGATCCTGCCCTGCGCGGCCTACCTCGATGGCGAATACGGCATCAAGGGACTATACGTTGGCGTGCCGGTAAAGCTGGGCGCCAAGGGAATCGAGCGGATCATCGAAATCAAACTCACTTCCGATGAGCAGGCGGCCCTTAACAAGAGCGCGGAGGCGGTTAAGGAATTGGTGGGCGTGATTGGCGTTTAGCCGAAACTCGGGTGGACAAATAGTGCGGGGGCTTAATCCTTTCCGCTGACGTATCGAGCCGTTGGTCCGAGTAGCCCGTAATCGGGCACTTATCCAGAGACCTTGACCACAAGATTGCCGTGGCCTATGATTCGTGCCCTGAAGCGAATCCCAAACTCCCAAACAGCTAAGGAGGAACGAGCCATGAAGACAACTCTATCCGGGGTGGCGGTGATCGTCGTGCTGTGGTGCGCGGTCATGGGCGGCAGGTTCAGCTCTGCACAAGACAAGCAGGACAAGTACACTCTGCAGGTGCCGGGCGGGCTCGCGTTCTCTGAGATCAAGGGATACGAACAATGGCAGGTAGTCGGCCCCAGCCTCACAGAAGCCGCAAATGTGATCCGAGTGATCCTCGCCAATCCCGTGATGATCAAAGCCTACCAGGAGGGCATTCCCGGCAATGGCAAGCCTTTCCCCGACGGCTCCACGATTGTGAAGCTGGAGTGGAAACTGAATAAGCTAACGGATCCCCCTTTTTCCGCGAAGACTCCGGACACGGTTCCTGGCGACCTGACGGAGGTCGAGTTCATCGTGAAGGACAGCAAGAAATTCTCGGACACGCACGGATGGGGATATGCCATGTTCGACTATGACGCAGCATCCGGAACGTTCGCGCCAGCCACGTCGGCCAGCAAGCCGCCGCAGGGGCACGACGCCAAGTGCGGCGCCGCATGCCACACGCTGGCGGCATCAAAGGATTACATTTTCACGGCATACGCCAAAAGGTGAACCCCAATAGACGCCCTCCGAGTCTCGATTCGTCAGCACTCCGGAAGGAATTTTTGCGATAGTTAGTGCTTATGGGGCCTAACTCGGCGTTTGTACACGATTCTGCTTTGGGACCTTTCGACGTTAAACTTTTTCGATCTTCACCGCGCTCAACTTGATTTCCTTCCGCGGACGGTCCTGCCCATCCCGCGGCACGCTGGTGATCTTATCCACCGTCGCTTGTCCTTCCACCACTTCGCCAAAAATGGTGTGCTTGCCCGTCAGCCAGGTCGTTGGAGCTACTGTGATGAAGAACTGTGAGCCGTTGGTGTTCGGTCCGGCATTGGCCATAGCGAGCTTGCCCGACACGTCGAATTTGTGCGGCGAACCCTTGGTTTCGTCTTCGAACTGGTAGCCGGGACCGCCCATGCCGGTGCCTTGCGGATCGCCGCCCTGAATCATGAAATTGGGAATCACGCGGTGGAACACGGTTCCGTCGTAAAGTTTGTTGGTGGTCTTCTTGCGGGTGTTGGGATGGGTCCACTCACGTTTGCCTTCGGCGAGTTCAACGAAATTGGCGACGGTCTTGGGGGCATCTTTCTCGAACAGACGGCAGACAATCGTGCCCTCTGTGGTTTCAAATGTTGCGTACAGGCCTGGTTGGCGGGACATGGAATCCTTTCTGATAGCAGGGAACTAGCCTGCATGGTGCGCATGCAGCACGGCTTTGGAACCGTGCCGTACTGAGAAATTGGAACTTCGAATCTTAGCTTTATAAAACAGTAAGCCTCCAACCTTACTGCGGGTTAGCTGCTGGTTTCTTGGATGTAGTTCCCGCCGGTGGTTTTGCGCCACCGGGGTGGACGGTATGCCGTGTGCTTGAGGCAGGAGCCGCGCCACCACGCATAATGGTCACATGAACAATCCGCACCGCGTGTAGCGGACGGTCCCGGTCGTCTTTAGGCAGGCGGGCGATCTTCTTCACCAGCGCCACGCTGGCATCGTCGCATTGGCCGAAGATCGTGTGGTGGCCACTCAGGTGAAAGCTGTGCGTTGAATCCTCGGTGATGAAGAACTGCGAGCCATTCGTGTTGGGGCCGGAGTTTGCCATCGCCAGACGGCCGGGGCGATCGAACTTGAGTGTGTCGACAAACTCGTCCTGAAACCGGTAGCCGGGATCGCCTGTACCCGTTCCCAACGGGTCTCCCCCCTGAATCATGAACTCGGGGATTATACGGTGGAAAATCGTCCCATCGTACAGCGGCGTGTTGTGCTTGGTGACACCGCTGGCCGGATTCTTCCAGTCTTTCTTGCCGGTGGCGAGGCCGATAAAGTTCTCCGCTGTGATGGGCGTTTCTTTTTCGAAGAGCGTGCAACGCAGCGTGCCGGCAGTGGTGTTGAAGACGGCGACGGGGTTCCCGGAAGGAGCCGCTGCGGGCGTCTTTACGACTCGCCGCATGGTTGTCGGCTGTTTGGCGACCGGTTTTGCCGACGGGGCCGCCTGGCCGAACAGGCTAATAGCACTGCCAAGAATGGCAGCATAGAGCAGTATCTTGCGCATGGATATTCCTCGCTGGGAATTTATTGGTTACGGGTAAGACTGCCTTTAAATTGTACGACAGCGGCGCGGAAAAACATCTTAATAACCCTGGAACATCTCATCGACCAGGCGGGTGAATCTCGCTATGAGTTTGGTTTATTGCCCGTCTGGTTTATCAGGCTGCGGTGCAGTAGGTAAGAGGTCGTTCGTCGGAAGAAGGTTCGGTAGAAGCTCGCTGGGTTGCAAGGTACCAGGTTGAACTGCATCCGGCTGGAGCGCACGGGGTTCGTTCACTAGCTTAGGCTCCGCTTGCAAGCCCTCCGGCGGACGCTCAACGGCGACCTCGCTCTTGTCGCGCCACTCGGTATAGCGATCGGAGACCATGATGTGGAACACCCACTGGCGGCGTTCTTCTTCCGGCTCGACCAGCCCGGCGGCCTTCATGGGAACCAGATAGCCTTGTACCCACTTAATTTGGGCCTTGCTCATGCCGCGGCGCTGGAGATCGACGGTCACTCCGGCGAGATGGGAAGAGGCAATTTCGCCTTCCGCAGGAGCGGCGTTGCGATTGTGGCGGCGCAGCTTCTTCTGCACGAGCACGGTGCGTACCGCAGAGTTCACTTGAATCTGATCTCCGAACTGCTGGTGGTAGGCTGTGGCCAGGTCTTCGACAAAGTCACGCGTCCAGGGACGGCAATAGCGGCGGTCGGGATCGAGGCGCGGATCGATGCGCAGGGTTTCGCCGGGAATGATGGGCACCAGCTTGCCCTCCAGCTTCAACTGCTCAAGCTCGGCATCGTCCTGAATGCGCGGCAATTCCAAGCGGTCGATTTCTGCATTCTGCTTCAAGAGCGAGTCGTGGGAAGGACGAAACACCGGGTTCCAGAAGATGCGGCGCCAGCGGCGATGGTGGTGTCCTGTGCTTTGTGCAGTTAGGGAAGTCCGTAAAGGTTTTTGTCGATGATGGCGGCGCGTCGAAACTCGGGCGATGGCTGGACTGAAGCCGCACCAGAGGAGAATCACCAGAGTTAGGACGAACGCGCGTCGTACCATAAGTTAAAGAATAACGTGAAGTCTATATTGCTTAATTACTTAAAACGATGGCCTAGTTTACACGTTTTCCACAGTTTACGTATCGCCCAAAAGAGAGTACCAAAGGTTACTAACGAGCCATCCGAAAGAGCGAGGAATTGAGGGTATACTTCGGATCAAGTTCCGGTCAAGCCTCGGAAAAACAGGCAAAAACCAAGCTAAAAATGCACCCGAACTGACTAGCGCCGGAACAAATCTGTAACCGCCTGCACCATCACATCGCGGCTGACTTCGGAAATAGCGCGTGTGAGCGGGATATCCTTGGGGCAGACTTCCACACAATTCTGCACATAGCCGCATTCCTGGATACCGCCATCGCCCATGAGCGCGGCGAGGCGCTCATGCTTGAGGGCTTTCCCGGTCGGGTGCGTGTTGAACAAGCGTACTTGTGCAATCGTTGCAGCGCCGACGAATCCTGTGTCTTCATTGAATTGCGGGCAGGCCTCCATGCAACAGCAGCAGGAGATGCAGCGGGAGATAGGATAAGCCTCTTCCTGCTCCTGCGGAGTCATGCGCGGGCCGGAGCCAAGATCGTAGGTGCCATCGACGGGAACCCAGGCTTTGACGGCCTTGAGGTTTTCGAAGAGGACGCTGCGGTCAACCGATAAATCGCGGACCACGGGAAACTTGGTAAGCGGTTCGATGCGGATCGGCTGCTCTAACTGATCGACGAGCGCTGAGCACGCCATGCGGGCTTTGCCGTTGATTACCATGGCGCAGGAACCGCAAACTTCTTCCAGGCAGTTGGCGTCGTAGGTGATGGGAGAGGTCGTGACGCCGGCCGTCGTCACCGGGTTAGCGGCAATCTCCATGAGGCTGGAGATCACATTCATGCCGGGCTTCCACGGGATTTCGAAGCCCTCCCATTGGGCGGGGCTTTTAGGATCAGCTTGGCGCTTGATCTTGAAGGCTACGGTTCTTGTCTTTTTCTGTGATTCAGCCATGATTTTATCGGACTCGCGTTACTTCACCGCGTCGTAACGGCGCGGGCGCAGCGGCACCAAAGATGTGTCGATTGACTCGAATTCAAAGCGCGGTTCGTCGGCATCCGGTGCAAAATAAGCTTTCGTGGTCTTGAGCCAGTTCTTGTCGTCGCGCTCGGGAAAGTCCGGCTTGTAGTGTGCGCCACGTGATTCATCGCGCATCCCCGCGCCTTGGGCAATCACGCGCGCCAGTTGCAACATGTTGTAAAGCTGCCGCGTAAAGACCACGCTCGTGTTCGCCCACTGCGTGCGGTCACTCAAGTTGACGTTCTTCATGCGCTCTAGCAGATCGACGATCTTGGAGTCGGCTTCGCGACAGGATTTGTTGTAGCGGATCACCGTGCAGTAGCGCGTCATCAGTTCACCAAGTTCGCGCCAGAGACGGAATGGATTCTCGGTGCCTTGGTTGTTCATCAGGCCCGTGTTCATCTCTTCCTGGCGCCTACGCTCGGCTTCGAAAAATCCGTTACTCGTCGCCGCTGGCAGGCTCTTGGCACACTTCATGGTCTTGGGGG
>CAZUCC010000014.1:26151-78644 GCA_964619065.1 uncultured Acidobacteriaceae bacterium
AATCCACCGTAGATGCAGGATACGAGGGAATTCGCACCCAGCCGTTTCGCGCCGTGGTACTGGTACTCGCACTCACCCGCCGCATACACGCCAGGAATATTGGTTTGCTGCTGGAAATCCACCCACAGACCACCCATCGTATAGTGCATGCCGGGGAAGATCTTCATGGGCACATCGCGCGGACCGTCGCCGACAAACTTCTGGTAAATCTCGAGAATGCCTTCGAGCTTCTTGTCGAGAATCTTGCGGTCGATGTGCGTCAGGTCGAGATAGACCATGGGCTGACCGTCGATGCCCAGTTCGTTTTCATACACGACTTTATGAATCGCCCGCGTGGCGACGTCGCGTGGGATGAGATTGCCATACTTCGGGTACCACTCTTCGAGGAAGTACCAGCGCTCGCTCTCCGGGATGGACTTGGCAGCGCGCTGGTCGCCTTTCTGTTTCGGAACCCAAACACGGCCGCCTTCGCCACGGGCGGATTCGGACATTAAGCGCAGCTTGTCTTCGCCGGGGATCGCGGTCGGGTGGACCTGGATGAACTCGCCGTTGGCGTAGTAAGCACCCTGCTGGTAGAGGGCAGACTGCGCTGATCCCGTGCAGACCACGGAGTTGGTGGACTTGCCGAAGATAGCTCCAATGCCGCCCGTGCAAATGATGATGGCGTCGGCAGGGAAGGTGCGCACTTCCATGCTGCGCAGATTCATGGCGCAGATGCCGCGGCAGACGCGCTTGTTATCCAACACGGCAGAGAGGAATTCCCAGCTTTCGTACTTCTTAACCCTACCTTCGGATTCAAAGCGGCGAACTTGTTCGTCGAGCGCATACAACAGTTGCTGGCCGGTGGTAGCTCCAGCGAAGGCAGTGCGGTTATAGAGTGTGCCTCCGAAACGACGAAAGTCGAGCAGCCCTTCCGGCGTACGGTTGAAGGGAACACCCATGCGGTCGAGCAAGTCGATAATACCCGGGGCGGCGTCGCACATGGCCTTCACGGGCGGCTGATTGGCGAGGAAGTCCCCGCCGTAGACGGTGTCGTCGAGGTGCTGCGCAGTGGAGTCACCTTCGCCCTTCAAGTTCTTGGCTGCATTGATGCCACCCTGCGCGCACACGGAGTGCGAGCGCTTCACCGGGACGATGGAGAACAGATCAACCGATCCGCCCATCTCGGCGATCTTGATGACCGCCGACAAGCCAGCCAACCCGCCGCCGACCACAATAATCTTTGGAATTGCCGCCATGAGTTCAGTTCCAATCCGCCGGACGTCCGGGGTAAAAAATAAGAAAGTAAGATTGCGCGCTACGCCAAGAACCGCAGTCCAGTTGCCGCAAGCGCTGCAGAGTCCAGTGATTGCTGCTGGTAAAAAATAAACGAGAAAATTGAGGCCAGCCCCATCAGCAGTAAGACCCCTCCAATAGCGGCACACACGAATCCAAAACGCTTGCGCGCGAGATCACCACTGGTAATTCCCCACTTGGCAGCAAACAGCCACAAACCATAAGCAAAGTGCCATGCAGCGCAAGTGAGCCCCATCATGTAGAAGAGCACGATCAGCGGATTGTGGAAAGATGCCTGCACCTTCGCAAAAGCAAGATGAGGGTTCTCCATCAGGTGAGCGCCGGTAAAACGCATTTCCCAGGTATGGAACGCGATATAGGCAAAGGCGATGCCGCCGGTCCAGCGCTGTGCCGTGTACATCCAGTTGCCCATCCAGGGGTAACTGATCAAGTTGGAATCGCCGCGCCACCAAATGTAGAAGCCATAAAGCGCGTGAAACAGTATGGGCAGCCAGATGCCAAAAATCTCCAGCCCCAGTACAAACGGGAAGCCGACCAGAAACTCGACCTGCTTGTTGTAGGCAGCGGGTCCGCGCGTGGCGAAGGCGTTGGAAAGAATGTGTTCAACAAGAAACGCGCCCACAGGGATTACGCCACTCAGCGAATGTAGGCGGCGGAGAAAAAAGCTGAAGCCCTGGCCGGCGCGAAGCGGAGCCACTCCACTATTCACAATGCTGCCAGCCTCGCTAACCGCCGGAACGCTCGATGCCACGGGTTCTCCCTTACTGGTCGAATCGCTTATGCGCAACCCTTGATTATCTTTTTGTGCGGTAAGGGAAGTCAAGGACGGGTGTGGTTTGGTAGTGGGTCAGTTTGGATATTTTCTACAAAATTGTCATTCCGAAGCGCGGCAGTAGCGCGCGAGGAATCTGCTCTTTACTGCCAGGAGTAAATTCCTCGCCGATCGACCTGGCCCGGAATGACAGAGCCAGAGCAGTGTATTTACGAAACTGCATCACGACCCGCGGTTACCCGGATGTTTCGCACATTCGCAAAATGGTTCCGCTGATTTTCTCCTGACTTATGAGGGTCGATAGAGGTTCACTGCGATAATCCGGTGGTAATTTTCGAAGTCTCGATCCGCGGTGCTCTGGCCGTTATCGACTGCTGTACCATTCCAGGAACTTCCGGAACGCTGCGCCGCGGTGGCTCACGAGGGCTTTCTCTTCAGGCGTGAGTTCGGCGAAAGTCTTGTTGAGTTGCGGGAAGAAAAATAGCGGATCGTAGCCGAAGCCGTGGGTTCCCCGTGGCGTATCCAGGATCACCCCCTGGGCTTGACCGGAAAACACAGCGAGCACCTCGCCGTTGCGTGCGGCGGCGAGAACACAAACGAAGCGAGCGGTTCTTTGCTCGGGGGGAATCGTGGCGAGTTCGCGCAGCAGACGGGCGTTGTTCGCGTCGTCGCATGAATTCACAAAGGAATTGGCGCTACCTGCACCGCCTTCCAGCGCGGCATAGCGGGCGGAATGCACGCCGGGCGCGCCGTCCAGGGCATCGACCTCGAGACCCGAGTCGTCGGCAAGCA
Source organism: uncultured Acidobacteriaceae bacterium (assembly GCA_964619065.1). Taxonomy (GTDB): domain Bacteria; phylum Acidobacteriota; class Terriglobia; order Terriglobales; family Acidobacteriaceae; genus JANXUC01. The sequence goes on from CAZUCC010000014.1 coordinate 29,012, forward strand.
CGATTTCTCCCGGAGCATGCAGGCTGTACTGTGCGGCTTTCTTTCGAGCATTGGCTTCAAAGGTCAGACCATCTTCGACTACTTCAGGTAAGGACTGGAAGTTCGGAATCCCGAGAATGGTTATGCGGAACGGTACAGCGGCACCAGCAAAGTCGCGGAGCTTACCGGCATTCGAAGTGGCGATCAGAACGGATGGCATGACATGAGAAGAGATGGCTCTTGGCACCACCTCTTTCGGCAGCATACTGGAAGCGAGCTGTGGAAAAACCCCTGGCTTTGGGCAATAAATTTATCATCCCGCAATGCCGCTGCAACGCGGCTGCAACATCCGCAGCCTAGAGTCCGGGGTACCGAGGTGGAACTGCCCTTGAATGGGCACAGCCGCAAGTCCCCGCGCTAGAGACGGAGCTCGGGGACTGCGGCTATTATTTTTGGGTAGTCTGGGGCTATTGGAACTACGCTGTAGCGGCTTCCGACGCGTGCTGAGGGGCTTCTGCGGACGTGCGGCGCTGTTTCTGCAATTCCGCCAGGAAATCAGCCTGGCTAATGTCGGCCTCGCTGCGTACCAAGTCAAGAAGCGCGTCATCACTGACGGAGCCAGCGGGCAACTGTTCGAGCGGAACAAATTCTCGAGGAATGCAGCGCAGTTCGGGCGCAACGCCAGGTTGCGATACCAGAAAGTCCAGAAACCCTTCGACGGCGGCGCGCTGCTGTTCGGTTTCTGCCAGAAATTCAATCCCCATTCCATAGCTGGGATGCAACACGCGAACGGAACCCCCCGCCGCTGCGAAAGTACCGCGCGCTTGCAGAATCAGATCGAGGCGTGTGCCCATAGGGAAGGGTGATTCGGATTCGACGTAGCAAGCGCCGAGACTCAAGTCGGTAAGCTTGCAGAGAACCCCGGAAGCCGCCTCTTTTTCAGGCGAAATTTGCTGGCTGGAGTCGAGCCAGGTGCTGAGCGCCAGATGCGCATCCTCGGAAAGATTCTCGAAGCGCACGCCGGTTTCCCCGGTAGATCGTGACCAGGCTACGACACCGTGGCCATCAACCGGCGCCAAGCGTTCGGGTAAGGCAAAGCGAAATGACAGGTCGGCAAAATTAGCCACTGGACGCGAAATCAAAACATCCATACCCGTTTCGCTGACGTCGAGCAGAATCCCCTCAACATTTTCCGCATCCGGCCAACTCAGGTTCACAGGAATCTGAATGGGAACGCGCGTTGTGCGGCGGCGCTCGCGACTCATCAAACTCTTCGTCGCCAGCAGGACGGAACGGATTTGGGACAGCGAGACGGGCTTATAGACGATGAAGTGCGCTCCCAGCCGCAATGCGGCAGCACGCTCCGATTCATCCTGCAGAAGGAGCACGGAGAGCAGGGAAGCTGCACCACTCGCCGGGCGCACGACCTCCAGAACTGACGTTGCGGATCCACTATCGTCAAACTCGGCAAATACGAGGTCGGGCGGCTGCTCCGTGAGTCTGGCAAGCGCTTCGGCAGCGTTTGGGACACACGTAACATCGACTCCCTGACTGCGTAGCAAGCTCGTCAGAGTGTCCACGGCAACCGTGTCCTGCACCACGAGAAGTGCGCGAATATTGGCTATGCCCATCGCGGATTCTTTCTTAGGATCAGCAAATTCTTACGGCCAGCGCGGAACCGTGGTGCGAGCAGGTGCGGCTGGTTTGGACGCAGAAGCCGGACTCGCGCCTGCTGCGGCGCTCCGGGCTGCGGGTATCGATCCCGGAGCCAATTCACCCAGCGAGGCCTCCCCAGAGTCCTCTGCCAATAAAGATGCCACCGACTTCAGCGTTTCTGCCGCTCCTTGTAACGCCTCAATTTGTTTGCCCAGCTCCGCGTATTGCGCCTGTTTACGGCGCAGAACCTCATGGATGTCCTTCATGGGTACCCCCCATCAAGAATCTAGGTCGCCTGGCACCCTGGGTCAATTCCGAAGGCCCCTATCGCAATTACGTCAGTAATCGGCGAATGTATCCCAAAAGGAAGTTGCAAAATAGCAAGGGGCTCCATTGTCTGGAGCCCCTTGGAGAGTTCGCGCCCTGTTGGCGAGAAAGTTATCCGAGATTCCACTTGCGGCGTACGAGAGCAGCCATTCCGAGAAGGCCAGTGCCCAACATGCTCAGCGTACCGGGCTCAGGCACGGGCATGGCAATGTTGACGTCGACACTGCCGATTTTGATGTTACCGTTGCGCAATGTGCCATCAGCGGTAAAAACGCCGAACACCTTGTGCCCATTCAACATGCCCACAAGTCCACCCTGGAGGACAACCAAGCCATGCCCATATTGGGTCATGGTGACGGGAGTACTGAAGGAGCCCTGGAAAATCGTGGCATTGGGAAGGCCAGCCATGGAGCCGTTGAGGTTGATTGTAAAGCTTCCACCCCCTGCGAACGTTGCGCCGGAGAGGGAGCTACCGGTCATTGCACCGGTTGAGAACGTGAGACGGCCCAGGTTCAATCCAGCAAAGTTCTGGCCGCCCAGACCCTTGACCAAGCCTACCTTCGAAGGCGAGGTGAAACCTGAACTCGATGAAGTGGAAAGGCCGTTGCTGCCAACCCAAAGGTTGCCACCTTGGCTGCTAATGTCAACACTGCTTGCCATTGCGCTCAGCGGTAGAGCCAAAGTCAACAGCGCCAGTAAAGTTAGTTTCTTCATAATCTTGTGCTTCCTCCTAGACCTGTCTTTCAGAGCTTCCGGGTCTAATGGGGGTAAGACCAGAACCAGAACGGCTTGTCGAACACACGGAATAGTGCATCCGCCCTGCCAGAAGGCAGATTTGCTGAAACTATCTATATTTCAACGGCTTAGGCTCTGTCTCTGAGTGTGGCACCTTGCCGAGTGTGCAGAAGTTTGCGTAGGCTAAGTCCCCTCGGCCTCAGGGCTGGAGAACATGGCACGTGGGTGCCAGGGAGATGGCCGGAAAGTTGTATTTTCACGTCTGAGGGAGTGCGTTAAAGTCCGACTTGAGCAGTTCTGGGGGAGGGCTGTTCGGGCGCTCTGTGACCCTTCGGGTCCGGAGCGCTCTTTTATTTTGCCCGTATCTAGAATTTTCGTGGGAGCTGAGTTATTCCTGGGACACTAACTCTCTTTGGAATTCGATGAGTAGCGCCCGATTAGTCAGCCGTGCAATCCTGCGCGGAACTGATCAACACGCTGGTGTCGGGATAGCTGTATGCACCTTTGAACGCGCTGGAAGGATTCTCACGCGCGAACCACTGTAGCAGGGCCTCGGTCTGCGGGTGGTAGGTGAATCCGTGCAGAGTGACGGGAAACGTTGAATTGGCGAGCACTTCGATGGGGTCGCCCGTTTCCAGAGTTCCCTGACACCCGCTACCGTTGGGAAACTGCCAGGCGGGTCCCGCGTTTGTGATAAACGGATCGTTACGCCACGCGGAAATCTCGTGGCTCAGAGGGGTAATATCGGAAAATGATGAGAAAATCCCTTCACTAGCCCAGCTCGCCCAGGCAAAAGTCTGGATGGCGGGATGGCCCGGGGTGCTCGCGTCAAACGCGGTATGGAAGCCGAGGACACAGCAATTGCCGGGATCGCCAAAGTAGAGAAAAACGTTGTTGCTAAGGAAAAGGGGGAGCTCCTGCGGTTTTTGCCCTTCGACCTGCAACAGAGTGCTGAGCTGCGAGTTGAAGAAGTCGCCGTTCAGCGTGGCGAGAAATGTTCCATCGGAAAGCTGGAAGACCTGGGACTGACCAAAGGGCACTACGATGGTCACAGGTGTGAGCATACGTGGCCGGTTCAACGTGGTGTGCCAGGTCTCCTTCATCACACTGAAGAATTCGGCTCGCTGCACGGCGTCGCCAAACTGCCCGATACCGGTGCTGTATGCGGACTTCACAAAATCCGGAGAATTCAGAGTCTTTCGCAGGACCGGATCGATATTGATGGAAATGTTGTTGCCATTTGCGTCCAGCCATTCCTCGAAAAAGAAGTTGAGCGGAACCGCGGCTGTATTGACCCGGGTTTCCCCACCACGCTGTGGATCGCCGCCCACCATGAAGTAAGGGTAAGGGGATGTTCCAAAAGAAAACGCACCCGCAAAGAACGGAATTGTACGAAGGGCAGTGGGTGTGCCGGGAGCGGCCGCTGCGGCAGCGCGCATGGCGGAAGTCAATCCGGCCGGCATCTTGTTGAAGCGAGCAAAACGCGCATGAGCACCGGTTTGCTCGAGAAAGTTGCCGGAGACTTGAGGCGCTATCTTGGCAGCCTTACCGCGTCCCGCTTGAGCGGATGCGTCACATAGCGACAGCAGTCCGGCTAGAAAAATGACGCACAACGGTCGACGCATGGAATGAGTCTCCTCGGAGAATGAGTGTTGCTAGGATTGCTTTGCGGCGAAGTGGAGGCTCCCACACGTCGCCCTCGGGCTATCCTTCGAACGAACCGTAGGGAGGAAGCGAACCGACGGAGAGCGCAACCGCTTCTCTTCCGCCATATGAGCAGATTCTCCGCCCCTGTAGGTCGTGGTGTCAAGCGGAACTGACCGCCTGTGAAATCAAGCGGGCAGCTTGGCAGGCGACGATCAGAAGATCGCGAATGATTCCCCTGCCAACAACGGACCTGAATCTGTCACGAAACGATGGACATGAGAGATGGACATGAGAATAGAATGGTGCGCCCTGAGAGATTCGAACTCCCGACCTTTTGGTTCGTAGCCAAACGCTCTATCCAGCTGAGCTAAGGGCGCGACGGATGCTGCGGGAAGTGTTGCGAGAGAAGATTATACCAAAGCAACGCGCTACCGAGGAGGGTACGAACAGTTACCCGTTCCCGCCACCTCTGTGGCAAGCATCGTGCAACACGCGTTTCGACGTAATTCTTTCCAGTAACTTTGCAAATCCTACTCGGCTGAAAGCCTTACTGGACAAGGATTTTAAGGCTTTTAAGCTTTGGCACGGGAAGTGCAACATTGCTGTCAGACGAAGTGGCGCGCAACGGGGCGTAACTGAGGAACTTCGGCCAGAGGTCTCAGGAGCGCCCCTTGCATTTGCTGTCAAGCCCTCCCCGGGCTCGGTTCCCGCCGTTCCAGTGTCAGGTCAAACCAAGCGTCTCAAATCGACACGCCTGCCCTAATGGTTGCAGGAAGTTCATCACAGTGGATGGCGCAATCGCGCCCAACGTTCTTGCCTTTGCTGGGTTGAGAAGGCAGGATTGTAGAGTTCAGGCTAGAATAAGTCTTTCCGTAAGGTCGAGTCCGGCGCGCCGCAGCAACGCAGCGACTTCTTCTTCATTCATTCGGGACGCGTCAAATTCCACGCGCACCATATTTGTAGCTTCTTCGAAATTTACTTTGCGTATGCCGTAGACCTCGGTCAGGGCGCTGAGGGCACGCATTTCAGCCATGCCTGGCGTACGGCCGTAGCGGTAAGCAACATCCAAAGGCGTCATTCTCAAATCCTCGCAGTCCGAATCGGAAAATACGGTCCTGTCATCCAAGATACAAGTTTAGAGTGGTGGAATCAATGTGGCCGATGTGGGCCCACGAAAAAGAAAAGGACTCTCCTTGGAAGATTCTAAGACTGCACCTGGCGACAAGGCGCTGGATCCGATCTGCGGGATGACTGTGGTGGTTGCCACGGCGAAGCATCGCCGCGAACATGCTGGGAAGCCGTACTATTTCTGTTCTGCAGGTTGCGCCCAGAAGTTTGCCGCTGATGCGGATGGGTATTTGACGGGTGCGAAGGCACAGGTGTCGATGGGTCCCCCGTCCGGTTCGGGACAGATGGTACAGATTAAGCTGGGCGGGATTGCGGCAGCTCCGACACCGGCGTCGCCAAGCTCCGCGACTGCCTCTGCTCCCATAAAAAGTACTGCTATCTACGTCTGTCCCATGCACCCGGAAGTTCGGCAGATCGGTCCGGGAGCGTGTCCCAAGTGCGGCATGGCGCTCGAACCGGAAACGATAACGGCTGGCGTGGAAGAGGACAATTCCGAACTGCGCGACATGAGCCGCCGTTTCTGGGTGGGTTTGGTCCTCACGACTCCACTACTGTTTGTCGCCATGGCGCCTATGCTGGGTTTGCCCATGCGGTTTGCCATGGGTGGGGTGTTGCCCTGGCTGGAATTTGCCTTAGCAACGCCTGTGGTTTTGTGGTGTGGCTGGCCTTTCTTCGTGCGCGGCTGGGCGTCCGTGGTGAACCGCAGCGCAAACATGTTCACGCTGATCGCGTTGGGGGTTGGAGTAGCCTACGCGTACAGCGTCACCGCTACGCTGGCACCGCAGTTGTTTCCGGCAGCCTTCCGCGGCATGGAGGGGCGGCCGGACGTTTACTTCGAAGCGGCGGCAGCGATTGTCACGCTGGTACTGCTGGGGCAGGTTCTAGAACTGCGGGCGCGAGGTCAGACCTCCAGCGCCATTCGCGCGCTGCTCAGCCTGGCACCCCCTAGGGCTCACCGGCTCCTCGACGGCAGGGAAGAGGATGTTGCCCTGGAACTCGTTCGTCCGGGCGATCGGCTGCACGTGAAACCGGGCGAGAAAATCCCCGTGGATGGCATGGTGGAGGATGGCTCCAGCACCGTAGACGAGGCCATGATCACGGGCGAGTCTTTCCCTGTGGAAAAGACTCGTGGTGCAACCGTGATCGGCGGGACGATCAACGGCACCGGAGCCTTTGTGATGCAAGCGCAGCACGTGGGGTCGGAGACCTTGCTGGCGCAGATCGTGAGCCTGGTGAGCCAGGCGCAGCGCAGCCGTGCGCCGATCCAGCGTTATGCCGACAAAATTTCTGCTGTTTTCGTGCCCGTGGTCGTAGCGGTTGCGGCGCTGACTTTTCTTGTCTGGGGATTTTGGGGGCCGCAACCGCGGCTGGCGTATGCGCTGGTGAATGCAGTGGCCGTGCTTATCATCGCGTGCCCCTGCGCTCTAGGTCTGGCGACTCCCATGGCAGTGATGGTGGGCACAGGGCGCGGAGCGCGAGCGGGCGTCCTTATCAAGAACGCCGAGGCGCTGGAAATTCTGGAGAAGGTGGATACGCTTGTCATCGACAAAACCGGAACGCTCACGGTAGGGAAGCCGCGCGTGTTGTCGATCCAGCCAGCTTTGGGACACACCGAGGAAGACGTTCTCCGCCTCGCTGCAAGTTTGGAACAGGGGAGCGAGCATCCGTTGGCCGCGGCGTTAATGGCTGAAGTCCAAAAGCGCGCTCTGCGAGTCGAAGCTGCCAAGAAATTCCAATCGCACACAGGGAAGGGCATCACCGGCGAGGTCAGCGGCCAGGCTGTGATTGTAGGCAATGAGGAATTGCTGCGCGAGCAGTCCGTGGCGGTGCCCGCTTCCGCCTTACCCACCGCAAACCAAATGCGTGAGGCTGGGCAGACCGTTCTCTTCGTCGCTCTCGCCGGACAATTTGCTGGACTGATCGGAGTAGCAGACACCGTCAAGCCGGATGCTGCTGCTGCTGTCCGAGAATTACGGGATGCGGGCGTAAACGCTGTGATGCTTACGGGCGATAATGCGACCACAGCTCAAGCCGTCGCCAAGCAAGTGGGCATTGCGGAATTTGAAGCGGGAGTTTTGCCCGGGCGTAAGGCACAAGTCGTGGCCCGGTTGCAAAAGGAAGGCCAGGTGGTCGCAATGGCGGGCGACGGCATCAACGACGCTCCAGCACTGGCGCAAGCCCAGGTCGGCATCGCGATGGGGACCGGCACCGACGTCGCCATGAGCGCAGGTAGCGTGATTTTGGTGAAAGGCGATTTGCAGGGAACCCTGCGCGCACGCAAACTAAGCCAGGCGTCCATGCGCAACATTCGTCAGAATCTGTTTTTCGCTTTCGTCTATAACGCTCTCGGAGTACCGATTGCAGCTGGCGTGCTCTACCCGTTCTTCGGATGGCGGTTGAGTCCGATTCTGGCAGCGGCAGCCATGAGCTTTAGTTCTGTATCGGTAATTACGAATTCGTTACGCTTACGGAACGTGAAGCTATGATTGGCGAGGCAGTACTGGAGTTCCACATTGCCATTCTGGTACCGCGCATTTAGCCCTTTCCGTAGTGCACCCCGGTAACCTCGACAACCCACGAAGCGCCCGGTACGATGAAGCCGCTCGTACCTTTTCTGGAAAGATCCCTATGAATCAGTGCCATTCGGAAGACTCACCCCTAGTCGTTCGCTATCCGTTCGCTGCGGCGATTGCGAGGACTATCTGGGCTCTCATGCTTCTCGCGGTTCAGCCAGTTTGGGGAGCAACCGCCAAAAGCGATCCCCAAAGCTCCGCGGCGCCATGCCAGATCGTGCAAATTAATTTTGATGACAGTACGACGGCCAACGCCTCCAAGAATTATCAGAAGACCGTGGCGAGTGTTTTGGCACAAGAGCGCTTCGACGATCTGGATTGCCTGGCAAATTCTCTTCGACAGAGCAAAGCTAGATTCGCCAGCGGCGCGTGGAAGTTACGCTCTCTTTATTGGGGTATTTCAGAGCCACAAGGACACGCTACTCCGGAAGACTGGACCGAATTCCTTGACCGCTTGAATCGTTGGGTGTCAACCAAGCCCGACTCCATTACAGCTCGTGTGGCCTTGGCTAAGGCTTACGCAGCCTACGGATGGGTGGCTCGCGGAGAAGACTCCGCGGATTCCGTCACTGCCAATGGATGGAAGCTATTTGCGGAGCGAACTATCCAAGCGAAACAAGTTCTGGATGACGCCTCAAAGTTGCCGACAAAGTGTCCGGAGTGGTACTTCGCGATGCAACAGGTGGCGATGGCTCAGGGGTGGGAAAAGGAAAGAGCAACTGCATTGCTCCAGCAGGCGGTTGCATTCGAACCAACTTACGAAGCTTACTACCGCAGGCACGCGGACTATTTAGCGCCGATGTGGTTTGGCGAAGAGGGGGAGGCAGCGAAGTTCGCTGAGCAATCCGCCGACCAGATTGGCGGCGAGCAGGGAGACATTCTCTATTTCCAGATTGCCAGCGATATCTGCCATTGCGACCACGAACCTCTGGCCGAGAAGATGTCATGGCCAAGAGTTCAAAAAGGTTTTGCCGCACTGGAAAAAAAATACGGCCCATCCATTGGCAATCTCAATATGCTGGCGTATTTGGCGGTAAAAGCGGAGGATCCGGCCGTTGCGGAAGATGCGTTTAAGCGCATTGGCGACCGTCAAGACGAAGACGTATTCCGAAGGCAATCCTTCTTTGATGAATGCAAAAGCTGGGCTACGCAAACTGCTCCAGATTTCAGGTGGCGCCAGCAGGTTCTTGAGCTAGCCTCGAGTGTAAAGCAGACGGCGGAAGGACGGCGGTACACTGAGGCGATCGAGCAGCAGGTCCTAACAGCTGTTCAGAAATGCGTACAAGCCATGCCTGCGGAAACGGAGAAATTTGAAATTCTGTTGGGTGTCAGCCCCGAAGGCATGGTAAACGGGGTGCGTGCGCCCAGCGGAGTCATCGAATGCCTAGGATCGTTTCGCGAGAAATTTGAAGGACTGCCGCCAGCACCGCATGTCTGGGTCAAGATTGACATTGACCCTGTGACTTTCACAAGAGCGGCTACGAACTAGGAATTACAGCTTGGTCAGATAGTCTGTCATTTCCGGCTCTGTCCAGTTCATCTCTCCGATGATCTTGCGCCGCACAATCCCATTGCGGTCGATGATGTAGGTTTCCGGAAATTTGAAGGTTCCGTAAAGGTTGTTGCTCTTCTTCTCGGCATCGCGAACCGTGAGCATGTCCATGCCCTGTTCCTTGATGAAGCGGTGGTAGGCGGAATCGTCATCGTCAATGCTCACCGCGAGCACGACCACGCCACGGTCCCTCAGGCGGTGGTGCATCGCGACCAGGGAAGGCGTCTCGGCGATACAAGGCTCGCACCAACTTGCCCAGAAATTCAACACAACTATTTTGCCGCGTAGTTCGCTGAGAGTAACTTTGCGGTCTTGGTCCTGCACCGTGAAGTCCGGGGCGACCGTGCCAATCTTCGGTGGAACTGTGCCGCTGTTGCAGGCAGAAAAAAACAGCATGACGATCAAGGCGAATATCAGGGCGAGACGCTTCACAGGAACTATAATAACGAATCCATCCCATGCCTGCGATGCAGCCGGAAGTAAAACGTCTCCCATCCGTCTCCGTGATTGTGCCGGCACGCAATGAGGAAGATTGCCTTGGATTCTGCCTGCAATCGCTCGTCGCGCAAACGGGAATTGATTTTGAAATCATCGTAGTGGACGACCACTCCACCGACGGCACGCGCGCGATTGCGGCTTCCTTCCCGCAAGTGCGCGTGATTGAGGCCGGTCCTTTACCGACAGGCTGGACAGGAAAGAGCAACGCCGTTACCTGCGGCGCGCGCGAGGCGCGAGGCTCATGGCTGCTGTTTACGGATGCCGATACGGTTCACAAACCTGGTTCGCTGGCGCGGGCAATTCGCGAAGCGGAGGAGCGCGGGGTGGCGCTACTTTCCTATTCTCCTGAGCAGGAGGTGCACAGCTTACTCGAAAGGACCGTAATGCCGGTCATTTTTGCCGAGCTGGCGACGCGGTACAGACCGTCCGAGGTCAGCGATCCCAAAAGCGAGGCGGCCGCGGCCAATGGGCAATATCTTCTGATCTCCCGCGAAGCCTACGATGCCGTTGGTGGGCATGCGACGATTGCCGGCAGTCTGCTGGAAGACGTGGAATTAGCGCGTGCCGTCAAACGCACTGGACGCTGTATTTTCTTTCGTCTAGGTGTCGATCAGGTACGAACACGAATGTATCGCACTACGCCACAGCTTATTGAAGGGTGGACGAAGAATCTTGTGCTTCTGTTTCCATCCCCTGTGCAACTGGCCTGCCTGCGGACAGCAGAATTCGTTGCCATTTGCGCAAGCGCGGCGTTGGGGCTGGTGTTTCTATGGCGAGGCCAGATGGTGCTTGCCGGATGGATGGCCGCAGCGTGCGCGTTGGTGAAGTTTCTTTTTTTGCGGCGCATTCTTCGTGCGCACTTTGCCTGGGACTCCTTTGTCCTCGCCATTTTCGGCCTGCCTTTTTTTTCGTTCCTTCTGCTGCGCTCCGTCATCTCATACAGACGAGGCCGGGTAGCCTGGAAGGGCCGCAACTACGCCGGTGGCGAGGCCTCCTGATAAGCTTCTGACACGATCAGTGAGAGGGAAGGCATGAGTTCGGTAGTTTACCTAACCCGCAAGGCGGAATTTTCTTCGTCGCATCTTTATCACAATCCGTTGTTCTCCGCGGAGGAGAACAAGCGCATCTTCGGAAAATGCAATAACCCGAACGGTCACGGACACAACTACGTGCTCGAGGTAACGGTCAAGGGTGAAGTCGACGCCACCACCGGATTTGTCGTCGACCTAAAGCAGTTAAAAGATCTGATGCACCAGGAAGTCCTGGACGCGCTCGATCATCGCTTCCTCAACAAGGAAATTCCTGAATTCTTTACTCTGATTCCGACGACGGAAAATATTGCCATCGTGTGCTGGCAGCGGCTGGCTCCGAAGCTGACGGCCGCGCGGCTTCACCGCGTTCGCGTGTATGAAACCCCGGACCTATTCGCCGATTTCTACGGGGAAGCATGAAGGTCCATCTCACCCGGCGTTACGGGTTCGCGGCTTCGCATCGGCTCCACAACGACTCCATGTCAGCGGAGGAGAACCGCGCTACGTACGGGAAATGCAATAATCCGCATGGCCACGGCCATAATTATTTTGTTGAAATCACCGTGAGCGGGCTGGTGGATCCGCAGACCGGAATGGTCTGTAACCTCGCCGATCTCGACGGGTGGGTGCGCGAAAACGTGATCGAACGCTATGACCATCAGGATTTGAACCACTTGCCGGAATTCGCAGCTACGGTACCTACCACCGAAAACTTGTGCGTGGAAATTTACCGGATTCTGCATCGCGGCTTCACTAAAGCTCATCTAGAGAAGGTGCGGATTGAAGAAACGATGATGAATTCGTTCGAATATAGCGGCGGGAACCCAGCTCTCCGGTGACTCGCGGGAAGGTTTCTCAGCAGGTTATCCAATCATGACGATCAGCAGCCAAACCAGTCTGACCAGCGCCAGTTTTGAAGAACTGATGCGGGAAGTGCTTGTGCGTCTGGAAGAGGATCCGGAGCGCGAGGGCCTGCGCGAGACCCCGGTCCGTGTCAAGCGCGCCATGGAACACCTGACCAGCGGCTATAAGCAGTGCCCGGAAAAGCTGCTCAAGGGCGCACTGTTTTCTGTGACCTACGATGAAATGGTGATCGTTAAAGACATTGAGATGTTCAGCCTTTGCGAGCACCACATGCTGCCGTTTTTTGGAAAAGTGCACGTGGCCTATATTCCGAAAGGGCGCGTGATCGGGCTAAGCAAAATTCCGCGGCTGGTCGAGGTATTCTCGCGACGGCTGCAAATTCAGGAGCGCATGACCACAGAGATCGCGGAAACGATTCAGCGCGTGATTGAGCCGCAAGGGGTTGGCGTAGTGATTGAAGCGCGGCATTTGTGCATGATGATGCGTGGGGTCGAGAAGCAACACTCCGCTACTGTCACCTCAGCCATGTTCGGATGCTTCCGTGAAGAGCAGCAAACACGCAGTGAGTTTCTGTCCCTGATTCGAGCGAAGAACGGAAACGGCGGCTAGGGTTGAGCTGAAGGCTACTGGGATGGCTACCAGGTTCCGTAACGATAGCGGCCACGCCGTTCCGGCAGAATCTTGATTAAGATCATGCCCATGAGAAAGCCTCCCACATGCGCCCAGAAAGCGATTCCTCCGCTGTCGCCCTGTCTCGCGTAGACCACGCTCTCGGCAGCGCCGCTGAAGAATTGCACGACAATCCAATAGCCCAAAACTATCCAAGCCGGGAGCGCAAAGAAAAAGAAAGGCGGGAAAAAGGTAGATACACGAGCACGCGGATAGAGCAGCAGGTAAGCACCCATCACGCCGGCAATTGCGCCGCTGGCTCCAACAGTGGGAATCGGTGATCCCCAATTCAGCAGCACGTGAAAAATGGCCGCGCCAAAACCGCACGCCAGGTAAAAGAGTAAATACACAAAATGACCCAATTGGTCTTCGATGTTGTCCCCGAAAATCCACAATACCCACATGTTGCCGATGACGTGCATCCATCCACCGTGAAGGAACATCGACGTGAACATTGGCAGGATTGCCCCGGCAGTGCCTCCCGCATGCCCAGCCAGTCCCAGTGCCACATGATCCGGAATCAACGCAAAGCCCCCGAACAGATCGTGCAGTCCGCGCGGCGAGAGTGTCACTTCAAACAAAAAGATCAATGTATTCAAGGCAATTAAGAAATACGTTACTGTCGGCGTACTGAATGCGGGTTGATCGTCGCGAATCGGAATCATAGAAGGTCAGGACCGGATAAAAACTCAGAACAAAAATCTTCGCACACGAGTTGACCCGGACGCCACTCCGGTCTCACGATAACAACACCTCATGAATCAAGTTCTCATCATCGACAAAGCCGCGGGCATCACCTCGCACGATGTCATCAACCGTGCCCGGCGCATTCTCGGGTTACGCTCGATTGGACATTTAGGGACGCTCGATCCGGCGGCCACCGGCGTGCTTCCGCTGGTCGTGGGAAATTTCACGCGCCTCGCGCAGTTTTACCTCGGTGCGGAGAAGCAATACGAGGGCGTCATCCGTCTAGGGTTTGCTACCGACACATACGACGCGGAAGGCGACCCCGTGGGACCCGAACAGACTGTGGATTGCACGCTTGAGCTGGTGAGGGAAGCCGCTTCCCGCTTTCTGGGCAAGATTGAGCAGATGCCTCCGCCTTTTTCCGCGAAAAAGATTCGCGGCGTGCCAGCTTATAAGCTGGCGCGCAAACAGCAGGAAGTTCCCCTCGATCCCGTAACGGTTGAGGTTCACAAGCTGGAAGTATTAACGCTAGAAGCTAGACGGATCCGGTTTCGTGCCAGGGTTGGCGCGGGTACCTACATGCGTTCCATCGCTCACGACATGGGAAAGGCTCTGGGCTGTGGCGGACATTTGGAATCCCTTCGCCGCACTGCTCACGGAGAGTTCACGCTAGCCGAGGCGCACACCCTCGAAGAGGTTGCAGCGGCGATCGTTGAGAGGGACACCGGAAAATTGGACCAGTTATTCCTGCACCCGCGCAAACTCCTCCCTCAAATTCCTTCCGTGACCGCGAACGAGGACCAGATCGCCTTAATTCACCATGGACGCGCCGTGAATCTGCCAGAAATGTCGAAGTCGCAGTATGTGAAAGTCTTCCAGGGACAAACGGATCTGATTGCAATTGCCGCCCGTGTCGCCGGCACGCTCTTCCATCCAAAGATCGTGCTAGCTACCAAAGCCCCTTCAGCGGACGGGAATCACAGAAAGGTCGAGGAGGCGGGATCCAGATTGAGTTGAGAAGGCAGGGCTTCGAGATTGGGCATGTGGCAGCACAGCAACAGTAGTAATGTCCGATAACAAGTATTATGTAAACTACTAACAAAGACCGCCCACCTGTTACCTGGCGTTCGCTTTCCTCCTGTCCACACCGCCTCAATGTGTCCATCCGAGTAAATCTTCTCATTGACTCAGTCCTATGTTCCAATTAAAGTCCTTCGCAAGAAACTGCGTGACCTTGAGATTTATCGCCACGTTTTGCATTTTGAAGTTGTCGCCTCCTTCGTCCTTCGTCAGGGCTAAAGTAATCGGACCCCATTGGTTTGTATCCTTCAGTCGTCCCAGAGCGGCTGATTTCTAGCCATACCTAGCTGCGGCTGACTTCAATTCCGTAGCCCACCCTTTATCCACAAATCCGAGGATTGCGAACAATTCCCAACATGGAGGCGATACCTGTGAAGACAGAAGAAACCACCGAAAGCAACATTCAAGCAGCCGAGACCAACGGCCAACCGAAACCACAGACCGGACGCGATCTCAGCCGACGCTCATTCTTGACACGAGTCGGGAGCGTTGCCACGATGGCCGCCACAGCTGGCGCTCTGACAACCTTGGAACCGTTACTCGGCGGCAAAGAGTCTCTTGCCCAAGCGGCTGAAATCGGGCCGTTGGACGATTCGGCCCGCGCGGATGCGAGCCTAGCCTACCGCGTTGGCATTGCGAACGCGGAGCGAGCCAACCCCATCGTTGCTCATCCCTGCAATAATGATGAGACGCTCTATGCCGACAAATGCGCTACCTTCACCAAAACCTTGGTTCATGACAGTTTTGGACGGGTGGATCCCTCTTCGTACAACAGCTTCATCAATGCTCTGAGCACCGGCAGCCCAGTCGACTTCAACAACATCCTTGTGGGCGGAACCCGTCATTTGGTCGGCCCGCAAGGTGGGCTGGCTTTCGATCCGGAAGGCGGCGATTCGCACAATTTCACCATCAACCCCGCACCTACCTTGGCAGGCGCGCAGACAGCGGCGGAGATGGTCGAGATGTACTGGGCATCCCTGCTGCGAGATGTGGCGTTCACCAACTATGGCTCGAACCATGTGGCCAACCAAGCGGCAGCGGAACTTAACCTGTTGCCCGGCTACGTTGGTCCCCGGAACGGCAGCGGCCAGGTGACAACCAATGAACTCTTCCGCGGCGGGTTCGCTGGCGAAACCGTGGGGCCTTACGTCTCACAGTTGATGTGGATTCCCACCTTCTTCGGCAACCAACCCATCAGCCAGAAGTTCATCACCTTCCGGCCAGGCATTGATTACATGACTGACTTCCCCGCGTGGCTGGCGGTACAGAACGGCGGCAACACGGGCCAATCTTTGATCAATGATCCTGTACCTCGATATATTCGCAACGGACGCGATTTCGGGGCGTGGACGCACGTGGACGTGCTTTATCAGGGATACCTCGTGGCTTTCCTCGTCCTGGCTGGAATGGGTGCACCAGTAAACCCAGGCAATCCCTACGTCGGCTCAGGTACACAGGACGGCTTTGCTACGTTTGGCGGACCAGACTTTGCAGCAACCATTGGCGAAGTTGCCACTCGTGCTCTAAAGGCCTCCTGGTATCAGAAATGGTTTGTTCACCGCCGCGCTCGTCCGGAAGTACCAGGCGCGATTGCGCATTTGATCAAAACCGGTCAAGGCGCCAACACCAATTGCACGCTGAGCAACGACCTGCTGAACTCACAGGGCCTCAATGCCAGTTGGCGTCACACTTCGAGCTATTTGTTGTCGCAAGCATTCCCGGAAGGCTCGCCCGCGCATCCTTCGTTCCCCACGGGACATGGCACGGTGGGAGGTGCTTGTATCACGATTCTCAAGTTTTTCTTCGACGGCAACTTTGTGATCCCGCACCCGGTGGTTGCCTCGCCCAGTGGCACCACGTTAACGCCGTATGTGGGTCCGGCGCTTACGGTCAATGGCGAGCTCAATAAACTCGGACACAATGTCACTTTCGGTCATGGCATCCACCCAGGAATCCATTACCGCAGCGATTCCGATGAATCCTTGCTACTAGGAGAGGCGGTTGCACTCAGCATTCTCCAAGACAAAGCAGCAGCCTACAACGAGAAGTTCTCCGTCACTCTCACCAAGTTTGATGGAACGACGGCAACCATCTCCAACTAGAGCTGTCCCACTCGGAGCAGCCCAATTTTCATTGGGCTGCTCCACTGTCATCGATGGAAGCACGCTACATCTTGTATTTACCGAGATCGTCGTCGCCTAAACCTTCAAGCCAGTTCTTCAGTTCCTCGGTGCCCGGCCGCTCCGCTGCAGTGGCGCTTTTGGATGTCTTGAGAACCTCTTCGTCCACGTAGATGGGGCAATCGGCGCGTAACGCCAGTGCGAGCGCATCCGAGGGACGCGAGTCGATACTGATAATTTGTCCATTCCGTTCCAGCCAGATGACCGCGTAGAACGTATCCTCGCGGAGCTCAGTCACCACTACGCGGTGTACGAAGGCGTCGAGTCCACTGAGGACGTTGCGGATCAGATCGTGCGTCATGGGCCTCGGTGTGGCAACTTTCTCGATTTCGAGGGCTATGGCATTGGCTTCATAGACTCCGACCCAGATCGGCAGAAGTGTCTCGCTGCCCACGTCCTTCAAAATCACGATGGGCAGATTTGTGACCGGGTCCATCATTAAGCCTCGAATTTTCATTTCGACTTCCATAAGAGTCTCCCAGCCATTTCGAACCGCTTAAGCCACCAGTTCTCCCGCCAAGCTATTCGGGAACGTAGCAGTCACGCGCGTTTCCACATAGCTGCCAAGGGCGGGATCGCACCCTTCCGGCGCGGTAAAATTCAGCACCATATTCTGGGAGGTGCGTCCGGCCCATTGCCTGGTGGCTTCGTTCTTACGTTCAACCATTACTTGAAGTATTTTCCCTGCGTGGCGGCGGTTGCGAACCACTTGAATCTCGCGCTGCTTCTCCATCAAAATCGCCAGCCGCCGCGACTTCTCTTCCTCCGGAATTGCGTCGGCATACTTCAGAGCCGGAGTATTGGGGCGCGGAGAATACTTGAATGCGAACACGCTATCGAATCCCGCCTCGTCGAGCAGCGAGAGTGTTTGCTCGAAGTCTTCTTCCGTCTCGCCTGGAAATCCTACAATCATGTCGGTGGTGAGACTCAGCTCGCGTTTCGCCGCCTTGACCCAGCCGATGCGCTCCAGATATTGCTCGCGCGTGTACAGCCGCTGCATGGCCTCCAGAACCCGCGTGGAGCCGCTCTGTACGGGCAAATGCACGTGATCGCAAAGGGTGGGTGTTGACTCGAGAGCTTCCACGATGTCGAGCCCAAAGTCGCGCGGGTGCGAAGTGGTAAAGCGAACCCGGCGAATGCCCGGCACATCTGCAACGGCACGTAATAGCTCCGCAAATGTCTTACTTTCTGAAGGATCACGATAAGAATTCACATTTTGCCCGAGGAGTTGGATATCGCTATACCCGAGCTCCGCCATCTGTCGCGCCTCCGCTAGCACGGACTCCGACGTGCGGCTGCGCTCCTTGCCGCGCGTGTATGGCACCACGCAGAAGGCGCAAAATTTGTCGCAGCCCTCGATGATGGTGATGTAGCCGCGGTGCGGGTTGGTACGGGCGGTGAATTCGGTTTCGAAACATTCGTCAGTCTGGCGGTCATCGAGACCTGTGGCGCGCTGCCCAGTTTCGAGTTGTACCAACAGGTCCGGTAGCTTGCGGTAGGAGGCCGACCCACAAACCAGGTCCACATATGGGGCGCGCTCGAAAATCTGCTGGCCTTCCTGCTGCGCCACGCAGCCCAGTACACCAAACTTCTTTCCCTGCTTCTTGAATTTTTTGAAGTCGTTGAGGCGGTTGAAGACCTTCTGCTCGGCCTTGTCGCGGATGGAGCAGGTGTTGTAAAGCACGAGGCCCGCTGCTTCCACAGTTTCGACCTGGCGGTAGCCCTGTTGGATGAGCGTACCGACGACCTTTTCGGAGTCGTGCGCGTTCATCTGGCAGCCAAAGGTTTCGAGGTAAAAGGTTTTGTCAGGACCGGCATTCATACAGGGCAAGTATAGCGCGGGGAGGGAAGGAAGTGACGAAGACAGATGAAGGTGTTCTACGGTCCATTTTGTCATTTCCGGGTTTCCCCAGGACTATTACCGGGGCATCTCGGGTAACTCACTTTTTCTAGCGGTGTCTTCCTGCTCTAAACTGAGGCTTTGCCTGTCTCCTAGGGTCCGTACTCGCAGCAGAAATTTTTGACCGAAGTCTCCTTAAAGTCCAGCCCCAGTCTTGCCGATGAGCAGCTTCATGGGAGGGCCTCACTTCATGAAGCGTCTCACACTTGCAAGTCTCTTCTTTTTTGTCAGTTTTCTGGCCGGTTGTGGAACTTCCACAACTCGAACTTCGACCAACGCCATTCGCAATTACAACGGCACAGCTTCCGTGGGGGATTTCCTCACCATCTCCATCGATTCGAATGCCCACACGATCAACTACTTCAACTACTCCAATGGCGATTCTGGTGTAGTCCCTTACACGGAGAACGTCGATGGCACCTATACCGTCACTGATCCGCAGGGCAACCTCCTCGAGGCGTATGAAGTTCCTGGCTTCGTTTTGATGGTGGAAACCGCCAAGTCTGGTCCCACGCACAACACGCCGGCTCTCATTACCGCGATTGAAAGCGTGCCTACGTCGATCTCCGACTTGGCTGGCCAGAACTTCAACTATATGCAATGGCGAACCTCCTCGGGCGGTCTTGAAGTCGGCTCCGTTTCCATCAATGGGCAAGGCGACATTCAGCACGAGTCTTTCCACCCTTCTGCGGTCTTAAATCAATCGCCCGACT
The DNA here is from genome assembly GCA_964619065.1 of uncultured Acidobacteriaceae bacterium. Taxonomy (GTDB): domain Bacteria; phylum Acidobacteriota; class Terriglobia; order Terriglobales; family Acidobacteriaceae; genus JANXUC01. The sequence goes on from CAZUCC010000014.1 coordinate 48,231, forward strand.
ATTTTGGCGGAGGTACGTTCCCCGCTACAAGCATTGAAGAGGACATTTCGGGAAACTTCTTTACGATTCACGAGTCCCAAGGCAACTCGGACGATATCGTTTTTGGCACGCAAAACGGTCTTTGGGCCGTCGATGGCGGCAACGGCGCGATACTTGGCTTGGCCAAAACCGCCACCAAAGCTTTCAATCCCGCGACAGCGGGAACTTACACCGCGATCTACTATGAAAAAACCAATGCACAAACCGGCCCAAATAATACAGAGACCGGAACCGCCAGTCAGGGCAAAGCAACACTCACCATAGGTGCGAATGGTTCCATTACCATCGTCGATACCCAGAGCAACATCCTCGCCTCCGGAACCCTCGTCCCTGTCGCGGATTCCAGCTATATCTATGACGGTACCGTGAACACACTGAGCGATCCGTGTAATGGCATGTTTACGGCGCGCATCACAACATCCAACTCTGAGCAGCAGGATCTATTCGTCACATTCCAGGGAAGTGCCGCGCTCTTTGCGAGTTTTCAAACGGCGGTACCGGTGGTGGTGCAGCCTGCGACTTACACGTACTTTTACGGAGTTGGGCTGAAATAGCTGGATCGGTTCTGGGACGGCGGCGGACAAGAGTGTCCGCCCCACACGGGTCGATTTCTTGCGAAGAGGTCCCGGAACTATTGAGCGGCTCGTACCTGATCGAGGAAGTACTGATGCACGGTAATATCGGCGCTCATTTCCGGATGGAAAGTGGCGGCCAGGGTCTTCCCTTTCCGCACGAACACGGGGTCATTGCCTTCCGTTCCCAGCACTTCGACGCCTTCGCCCACGTGAACAATTTTCGGAGCGCGGATGAAGACCATCTCGAGGGGCGCATTGCGGAAGCTTCCCTGCCGGATGGAGCTTTCGAGCTGCCGTCCATAGGCATTGCGGCGGACGCGGATATCGAGCGCATTCAGACCGGGCTGCGGCGGATTCTCCACTTCGCGGGCGAGAAGGATGCATCCGGCACAGGTTCCGAAGACGGGCTTCGAGGCAACAAACTGTTGCAGTTGCGCCAACCCTTCTTCGCCGAGGAGCTTGAGGAATGTACCCGATTCTCCTCCAGGAATGATGAGGCCGTCGATTCCTCCAAGTTGGTCCGTATTGCGGACGAGGGTGACTCCCACGCCAAGTTGTTCGAGGCGGATACGGTGGGCGTCAAAATCTCCTTGCAGCGCCAGGACTCCGATTTTCATGCTGCTTTAATTCTAATGGACAGGGGACTACCGAGGGCGGCCGTTCCGGTGTGAATGATCGCGGGCCATTTATGCGGCGGCTTGCGAAGTTTCGCTCACCTGGGCGGCCGAGGGGAGCGCCCACACGCAGGTCTAGCCTAGCCCCAACTCTTTCCACTTTTTATCCACTAGCGTCTTCGTCTTTGCGTCCATTACGATCTCGTCCGGCCAAGAACGGGTGAAGCCTTCGCTGGCCCATTTACGCGTGCCGTCGACGCCCATCTTCGAGCCGTAGTTGGGCAGGCGCGAAGCGTGGTCGAGCGAATCAATTGGTCCGAGGGTGAATTGGATGTCGCGCTCTGGATCAATATGGTTCAAGACCTTCAGGGTGACATCGGCGATATTCTGCACGTCCACATCTTCATCGACCACCACAATGCACTTGGTGAACATCGCCTGGCCCAGCGACCAGATTGCATTCATGACCTTCCGCGCCTGCCCAGGATAAGACTTGCGGATGGACACTAGCATCAAATTATGGAACACGCCCTCGATGGGCAAGTTGACGTCGACAATTTCCGGAATGGTCAACTTCATCAGCGGCAGGAAGATGCGCTCGATGGCCTTGCCCATCCACGCATCCTCCATCGGCGGTTTGCCTAAGATGGTTGTGGCGTAGATGGGATTCTTGCGATGGGTGACGCAGGTGGCATGGAAGACCGGATATTCGTCAGCAAGCGAATAAAAGCCTGTATGGTCGCCGACGGGGCCTTCCGTTCGGAGTTCGTCGAGATTGATGTAGCCCTCGAGAACAATTTCGGCGTTTGCTGGAACCTCGAGATCGACGGTCTCACACTTCACGAGTTCGACGGGCTTCTGTCGAAGGAAGCCGGCGATCATATATTCCTCGACCTCGGGCGGCGCGGGAACGATGGCGGAGAAGGTTAGCGCGGGATCGGTACCGATGGCGACGGCTACCTCCATCTTACCGGTGGGACGACTCCCTTCAGCCAAGATGGAGCCACCCAGGCTGCGAGCCATGATATCGACGGCTGCGGATGTGCGCACAGGATTACCGCCCGCCGCGGAAGTGCGCATGTGTTCGCGAACATGCTCGGCTGCAATCTTCTGGCGTTGCCAGTGCATTCCGGCCGTATGCTCGTCATAAATCTGAATACGGTACATACCGACGTTGCGCTTCCCCGTCTTCGGATCGCGTGTAACCACACACGGCAGCGTGATGAAGCGGCCCGCATCCTTCGGCCAGCACTGGAGAACCGGAAAGTCGAGCAGCGAAAACTTGTCGCGCAGGATCACTTCCTTACACGGCCCGCTTGATACGGTTTTCGGGAAGAACTTACCCATCTCGGCGAGCATGGGCAGCATCTTTACTTTGTCGAGGAATCCTTGAGGCGACTTGACGTCCATGAAGTGACGGATGCGGTCGGCGACTTCGTTGAGGGAATCGACCTCAAGTGCGAGCTTCATGCGGCTCTCGGAGCCAAATTGGTTGATAAGCACCTGCGCACTGGGATGGCCTTTGATGTTTTGGAAGAGCAGCGCCGGACCACCGGGCGCTCCGCCTTTGCCACCGTGGCCTTTGCTGACGCGGTCGGTGATTTCGGTGATCTCCAGAATGGGATCAACTTCAGTGCCGATCTTCTTCAGTTCGCCGGTCCGGTCGAGTGCGGCGATAAAATCTCGTAGGTCGTCGTAAGCCAAAAAGATCTCCTCCCTGGTTGAACGGATGATTATAGAAGCAAGGGAAACGAAGAGGGGAACATCCCGCGCTACCGAGGCTTCTGCCCCATTTTGTGCTGGCTCTCAAACCCCGAAATCTGTCATCTCCTGTAAGATCACAACGCGAGGTACGAATGCGGCGAAGGGTTGTGATTACAGGTATGGGATGCGTGAGCCCCAATGGGATTGGAAACCAGGCATTTGCGGCGGCGGCGGTCGCGGGCGAGAGTGGCGTGCGCAGAATCAGTCACTTTGACGCATCGGAAATTCCAGTGCAGATTGCGGGCGAAGTGCGCGGTTTTGATGAACTTGCCTGGGTGGACAAGAAAGAACGCCGGAATGTTGGGCGGGTGCTGCCGCTTGCCATTGCAGGAGCGACCGAAGCATTCCAGGACGCGGGCATCGACACCGCTTCCCTGCCCCTCTCCGAGCGGCAGCGCACGGGCGTGATCATCGGCTCCGGTGGCGCTGCGCAGGAATTCACGGAAGAGCAATATCGTCTCTTTCATCATGGCCTCTTCAAACAAATGTCCGCGCACTGTATTCCCACGGGAGTGATGGGGACATTTTCCAGCGACCTCAGCATCCGCTTCAATCTGCGCGGGGCGAGCCACGTGATCACAACGGGATGCACGTCTTCGACCGATGCTTTTGGTTACGCCTATCGCCAAATTCAAGGCGGGCGCATGGATGCTGCTCTCACGGGCGGTGCCGATGCGCCCATTGCTTTGGGGATTATGAAGGGCTTCGTGCTCATGAAGATTCTGACGGACACGTGGAATGCGGCTCCGGAACGGGGATCGCGCCCGTTCAACGCGGACCGTGACGGTTTCGTTCTAGCCGAAGGTGCGTGGATGTTTGTGGTGGAAGAGCTGGAGCATGCACGAGCGCGCGGAGCGAAAATCTATGCCGAAGTGGCGGGTTACGGGTCGACGTGCGAGGCATTCCACCGTGTGCGCATGCTGGAATGCGGCGAGGAGTCGGCGCGTGCGATTGAACTGGCCATGCGCGAAGCCGGCTTAAAACCAGAAAATGTGGATTACGCCAACTTGCACGGCACATCGACACAGCTCAACGACCGCATCGAAACCCGCGCGCTGAAGCTGGCATTGGGAGAGGAGCGAGCGCGACAAATACCAATGTCGGCAATCAAGGCGCAGATCGGGCATCCGCAAGGCGCATCCGGAGCCGCAGGGATTGCCGCCACGTTGGTAGCCATGCAAAGCGGACAGATTCCACCGACAATCAATATCGAAAAGCCCGACCCGGACTGCGACCTCGACTATGTTCCACAAGCTGGACGGAAAGTTGCCATTGAGCATGCGGTGTGCAATTGCATAGCGTTCGGGTCGAAGAATTCCGCGCTCGTGCTTCGGCGCGTGGCGTAGAAACGGGGTAACCAGCGGCTTTGGCCTCACTTCGCTTCTTGACTTCCTCAAAGTATTGCTTGCACAAACAAGTGTTATAGCTATAACATTTTAGGTATGGCTGTAACGAATACTCCCGCACCATGGCTACTCCTCGTTTTCAGTCTTCCCGCCCGGAGCGCCAGCCAGCGTGTTGAGATTTGGCGCAAGCTGCAGCGCTATGGAATGTTGGCCCTCCGTAGTTCCGGCTACGTCCTTCCCAATACGCCGATGAACCAGGAGCGCATGGAGTGGCTGGCCACGGCGATTCGCACCTACAAAGGCCAAGCCTCCGTAGCTCAAGTCCAGGGCTTCGATGATTTGCCCGCGGAGCGACTGAAACAGCTCTTTGTCGAAGCTCGGTCGCAGGACTACCAGAAGTTACTACACGAGGCGAAGAAGCTTCTAGCGCTCTCTCCCTCGCGAAGACCCAGTGGACGGCTGAACCGGATTCGCCGTCGATTCTTAGAGGTACAAGATATCGACTTCTTCGAGAATCCGTTGCGCACGAAGCTGGAAAACTTACTGGCTCATGCTGATGAATCTGAGCCTGCAAAGTCTGGACGCAATCCCAAACGAAAGTCCGGTGAATACCTCAATCGCTTCTGGATAACCCGGCCGCGCCCCGGCATTGACCGGGTTTCGTCCGCGTGGCTGATCCGGCGGTTCATCGATCCGAAAGCTCGCTTCGTCTTCGGCAACGAACCGAACGCCCATCCCGACGCCATACCCTTCGATATGTTTTGCCCGCAGGGCTTCGGTCACATGGGAGAGGATTGCACGTTTGAAACTTTACACAAGCAATTCGCAATCAAGGACAGCCGGGTCAAGCGCATTGCACAGATTATTCATGACGCTGATCTCGGCGACGAGAAATTCGGGCGCTCAGAAGGACAGGGATTGGACAAAGTGCTAACCGGCTGGGCGAAACAGGACTTGCCGGATGATGAGCTTCTCCAGCGAGGAATCGAACTGATCGAAGGCCTATATCAGTCGCTGGCATAAGCCTTGGGAGGTGCTATGACGAGCATCGACAATGTCCGACAGCTGCTGTTGATCAGCAACTCAACCCTGCATGGCAGGGGCTATTTAGATCATGTCGAGCAAGAGATTCGAGCATTTGTCGGAAAAAGAACTCGGATTTTATTCGTTCCCTTCGCACTCCTTGACCGAAGAGCCTACACCGTCAAGGCGCAAGAGCGCTTGCAGGAGATGGGATTATCACTTACGTCCATCCATGACGTTTCCAATATGCCACGCGCCATCGACGAAGCCGAGGTCATTTTTGTCGGCGGTGGCAATACATTTCGGCTGCTGAAGGGACTCTACGACCACGGCCTGCTTGCCCCCATCCGGAGGAGAGTAGCAGCGGGTATGCCCTACATCGGGTCCAGTGCAGGTTCGATTGTGGCATGTCCGACGCTAAAGACGACCAAGGACATGCCCGTGGTCCAACCTCCATCCTTCGAGGCATTGGAATTGGTTCCCTTTCAGATTAGCCCACACTATCTGGACCCCGATCCTTCGTCTACGCACATGGGCGAGACGCAAGAGGAGCGCATCACGCAATTCCTCGAGGAAAACGAGGAGGCAGTGATTGGTCTGCGGGAGGGTTCCCATCTTCAGTTGCAGGACGGAGTGGTTACGCTACGAGGCCCAAAACCAGCCCGCATTTTCCGGCGAGGCGAAGAACCGGTTGAGGCAGTCGCAGGTTCGAATCTCAACACGTTGTTGGATGGAGCGCGTTTGGCAGGGGTAGTCTCATGAGCGCGGAAGAAATCCTGGTACTGACACCACGAGAGATAGCAAACTTACTAACCATCGACGAATGCATCGTGGCCGTGGAACATGCCTTCCGCTTGTATGGAGAAGGCAAGGCAGTTTCGCCAGCAGTGCTCAGCATGCACGTACCCAACGGTGGGTTTCACGTGAAGGCTGGATTGCTCGATCTCAGCAGGCAATACTTTGCTGCAAAAGTAAATGGGAATTTTCCGGAAAACGACAGCCGGTTCGGGCTGCCTACAATTCAGGGAGTTATCGTCCTCTGCGATGCGGAAAAGGGCAATCTGCTGGCGGTGATGGACTCCCGCGAAATCACGTCACTGCGAACTGCAGCGGCGACAGCAGTCGCGGCAAAATTTTTGGCACGCCCGGATTCGCGGACTCTGACAGTTTGTGGCTGTGGCAACCAAGGGCGGATTCAGGTGAAGGCGCTTTCTCGCGTCTGCCAGCTACAAACCATATCTGCCTACGATAAGAACGAAGAACTGGCATCGCGCTTCGCGCTGGACCTGACGGAGGAGTTGGGAATCCCTGTAAGTTCAGTGACCGACCTCGCCGCTTCAGTTCGTCAGAGTGATATCTGTGTGACTTGCACTCCTTCACGTCAACCGCTGCTAGGCCCGAACGACGTGAGACCCGGGACATTCATTGCCGCCGTTGGCGCGGACAACCCTCAGAAACAAGAGCTTCACCCATTTCTGATGGCACGAGGCAAAATAGTGGCCGACATTCTCGAACAGTGTGCGGTGATGGGAGACTTACACCACGCATTGGAGGCGGGTGTCGTAGCCCGTGCCGATGTGCACGCAGAACTGGGTGAGGTCGTGGCCGGAAGGAAGCCAGGCCGCGAATCGAAAGAAGAAATCATGATTTTCGACAGCACGGGTATGGCACTGCAAGACGTTGCAGCGGCTGCCATTCTGTACGAGAAAGCCGAACGGCAGGGATCTGGCCTTCGACTGAGCTTCGCGGCATAAAGAGCTAAACAAAGGAGAAAACATTGCGGCAGAACGGAATTCAGGTGACGGCGCTCGACAACACCAATTCAGCAAAATGAAAAATGAAATCGAGCTTCATCCGCCTGTACACGAGCTGACGAGAGTGCCCTTCCCCCGATTCGTTGGCTACTTCTTGTGGCTCGGAACCGCGGGATTCGGTGGCCCTATTGCGCTCGCCGGTCACATGCAACAGGACCTTGTTGACGAGCATGGTTGGGTCAGCAAGGAAGACTACCTGGAGGGTCTCGCGTTGGCGCAGCTCGCTCCGGGCCCTCTCGCGGCTCAACTCGCGATTTACCTCGGCTATCTTCGTGCGGGCATACTCGGAGCAACCGCTGTAGGGATCGCCTTTATCCTACCCTCTTTCGTGATGGTGTTGGCGCTCTCAGCTGCCTACGTTCGCTTTGGCGGCCTGCCTTGGATGCAGAGCATGTTCTACGGGATTGGCGCAGCCGTGATCGGGATCATCGCTCGTTCCGCGTTCAAGCTCACCAAACTCACGTTGGGGAAAGACAAACTGTTGTGGGGGATTTTCACGGTCCTCGCCGTCTCCACAGCGTGGACTTCGCGGGAGATCCTCTGGCTCTTCTTGTTGGGCGGCGTGGGTGCCGTGCTTGTCAAAGCCTTTCCATCGCAGATGCGGTTTAAAAGCGTTGTCCCGGCAGTGTTTGCGACCGGAACGTTCGGCGTCAGCGGCCCGTTGTTGCAGATCTTTCTTTACTTCGCCAAAGCTGGAATGTTCGTGTTCGGCAGCGGACTCGCCGTCGTGCCATTCCTTTACGGAGGAGTCGTACAGGAACATCACTGGCTGACGGACCATCAGTTTGTGGATGCGGTCGCGGTGGCGATGATCACGCCGGGACCGGTCGTTATCACGGTGGCATTCATTGGCTACCTGGTGGCTGGAGTGACGGGTGCCATCGCGGCGGCACTTGGAATATTCCTGCCCGTCTATCTGGTGGTTGTGCTTCTGGCGCCCTCCTACAAACGTTGGGCCAAGAATCCGCAGTTGAATGCTTTCGTGCGAGGGGTAACTGCGGCTGCGACCGGAGCTATTGCCGGAGCGGTGATCGTACTCGCTCGGCGTTCCGTTTATGACGTGCCCACATTTGTGATTGGCGTTATGAGTCTCACCGTGCTCTTCCGCTGGAAAGTTCCGGAACCGGTCCTCATAGCCTGTGCGGCTGTAGCGGGGCTGGTGTTGCACCGCGTGGCGTGACACGCTCGTCGTGATCTATAATCGCGTCGCACTCGGAGGGAATTATGCAGAAGTACAGTTCTTGGTTGGTCGCGTTGTCGTTAGTGGTTGCTTCATGGACAGTTGCAGGTGTGGCCCAAACAACGCCAGCGAAAGAAGCTCCCAAAGCTGCAAAGTCTCCGTCGGCGGAAGTGCTGGACTCGTGGAACGATATCGGCGGCCGGCTGGTGGACATGGCCGAAGACTTTCCAGAAGACAAATATGACTTCAAGGCCACACCGGCCCAGCGCACGTTTGCTGAAAACTTGCTACATGTGGCCAGCGACTATTGCCGCGAGGTCAGCGCGATTAAAGGATCACAGGTTGGACCTGCCATTTCTCCGGATAAGGACTTCACCCGCGAGCAGTTCAAGACTAAAGCCGATGTGGTGAAATTGTTGAAGCAGGTGGTAACAGATGGCGCGGCCGTGATTCAGGAACAAGGCGATGCCGGGCTAACCCGTGAGAGCAAGAATCCATACGACGGTTCCCTGCAACACGTTTGGTACACCTGGATGGGTTCGATTGAGCACGCTGGTGAACACTATGGTCAGCTCGTGGTGTATTACCGGGTGTCAGGGCTGGTGCCACCGGCGTCGCGACCCAAGAAGTAGGTCAACAGAGGCGGTACTAGATGCCGGGCACCGCCAGACACAGGAGCCACACTTGAGAGCCCTTCTCCGCAGTACCGCATTGACAATGTTGATTGCGGGCGCCACTGTTGTTGGTGTCTGTGCCGACAATCCCACCATCGAGTACAAACTTCTAGCGACCAGTAAGACCTCCACCATGGTGAAGGAGATGAATGAAGCCTCGGAGGCGGGCTTCCATTTTGGCGGAGTGATGGGGGGAGAGACTACATTTGGTGGACCGGAAGTTGTGGTCATCATGGTGCGTCAGCAAGGTGACAACAGAGCACGTTTCGGCTACCAACTGCTCGCCACCAACAAGACCTCCACCATGCAAAAGGAGATGCAAGCAGCTGGCAATGAGGGCTATGAATATAAGGGACAGACAGTCTTTAAGACCGCCTTTGGAGGCCAGGAGGTTGTCGTGATTCTGGAGCTGGACCGCGACCGCAAAGACCGACGCTTTGAATATCGCCTACTTGCCACCAAGAAGACCTCCACTATGCAAAAGGAGCTGACCGATGCGGGAGCGCAAGGTTTCGATTTCGTGGGTGTGACCGTCGGCGAGACGGCCTTGGGCGGGAAGGAAGTGGTCTCCATCCTCCGCCGGGGTGTCAAGTAACGTACCTGAAAGCACCTCGTTCCTATGCCTCGTCTTCTTCCCGCAGCTTGGCGAGGACTCCAATGTCTTCCAGCGTAGTGGTATCTCCCTTGATCTCCCCGCCTCCCGCCAGTTCGCGGAGCAGGCGGCGCATGATCTTCCCACTGCGCGTTTTGGGGAGAACATCGGCAAAACGAATCTCGTCGGGACGGGCTAGAGCACCGATTTCCTTGGTCACCCATTTCTTTAGCTCATCCTTGAGTTCGGGGCTTGGCGTGCGGCCCTTTTCCAAGGTGACAAAAGCGCAGATGGATTGTCCCTTGATGTCATCGGGACGCCCGACCACGGCAGCTTCGGCCACGCATTCGTGCGCTACGAGCGCTGACTCGACTTCCATAGTGCTGAGGCGGTGGCCACTGACGTTGATGACGTCATCTACGCGTCCCATGATCCAGAAATAACCGTCCAGATCCTTACGAGCGCCGTCGCCGGTGAAGTAGCCGCCCGGGATCTGCGCCCAGTACTGGCGGACATAGCGGGCAGGGTCCCCGTGGACGGTGCGTAACATTCCGGGCAAGGGTTGCCTGATGTGTAGGTAGCCTCCACTGCCATCGGGTACGGACTTGCCGTCGAGAGTCACGATTTCCGGAACAACCCCGGGAAACGGGCGCGTGGCGGAGCCGGGCTTGGTGGCAATGGCACCGGGGAGAGGTGCGATCATGATGTGTCCGGTTTCGGTTTGCCACCACGTATCGACGATGGGACAGCGATTCTGGCCGATGACCTCGCGATACCACATCCAGGCTTCGGGATTGATGGGCTCGCCCACCGTTCCGAGAAGGCGCAAGCTCGTGAGCCGATGTTTCTTGGGCCACTCGTCGCCCCACTTGAGGAAGGTGCGAATCGCAGTGGGCGCAGTATAGAAGATGTTGACCTGGTGCTTGTCGATCATGCGCCAGAAGCGGTCGGGCTCCGGAAAATTCGGCGCGCCCTCGTAGAGGACGCTGGTGGCGCCGTTTTGCAACGGGCCGTAGACAATATAGCTGTGCCCAGTAACCCAACCAATGTCGGCCGTACACCAATAAGTGTCTTCCTCCTTGAGATCAAAAACCCATTTGGTGGTGATGTAGGTTGCCACCGAATAGCCGCCCGTGGTGTGGACCACTCCCTTGGGTTTGCCCGTGGTGCCGGAGGTGTAAAGGATGTAGAGAGGATGCTCGGAGTCCAGAGGTTCAGCGGGACAAACGTCGGAGGCGGTCTCCATCAGGGCGTGCCACCAGTGGTCGCGTCCCGGCGTCATATTGATCGGCGAACCTGTACGCTTATACACGATGACGTTCTTCACCGAGGGACAGCTCCGTAGCGCTTCTTCCACAGCGGGAAAGAGTTTGACTTCGCTGCCGCGGCGATAGGAACCATCCTGCGTAATGACGGCAACGGCTTGCGAATCGTGAATGCGGTCGACGAGCGCATTCGAGGAAAAACCGCCGAAGACGACCGAGTGCGGTGCGCCGATGCGGGCACAGGCCAGCATGGCGACGGCGAGTTCCGGCGTCATGCCCATGTAGATAGCAACGCGGTCTCCCTTCTGAATGCCTCGTGCCTTGAGAACGTTGGCGAACTTCTGCACTTCGCGGTGGAGTTGCTGGTACGTTAGGATGCGGACTTCGCCGGGTTCTCCTTCCCAAACGATCGCGGCTTTGTTCTTGCGCGGTCCCTGGACATGGCGGTCCAGGCAGTTATAGGAGAGATTGATCTGGCCGCCCACGAACCACTTTGCCCAAGGCGCAGTCCATTCGAGGACGCGATCCCACTTCTTGAACCAGTGAAGTTCGTTGGCAATGCGCGCCCAGAACTGTTCGGGCTGCTCGACCGATTCGCGGTAAATACGATCGTAGTCTTCCAGGCTGCCAATGTGAGCAGCGGCACGGAACTCGGGCGATGGCTCGAACTTACGCTGCTCGTGAAGAATTGATTCGATTCCGGTGGACTGTGATTCCGTTGACATGCTTCCCTATCCCTCGTTGCTCGAAACGGCGAATTACCATTTTGCCAGGCACACTCGCGGCGCGGCGCTCCACCAATATAAATGAGCCGGCGCACAGGAGCGCCTGGGCTGTCCGTTTTTTGCCGAGCCGCCGCCCGGTCGCAAATGCGGAGCGAATTCTCTGCCATCGTGCCAACCCCTGTCGTTTGTATTTCATCTATGTGGGTGCTACCATCCGGATTGGAAAACATTGTTGGAGGCGAGTATGGCAGACAATAGCGGGAGTGGGTTGGTCTGGTTTTTGGCAGGATTAGGTATTGGTGCAGCAGCCGGCGTGCTCTATGCTCCGCGATCTGGTGCTGAGACGCGTGAAGCGTTGCGTGCCCAGGCGGAAGAGGGCCGGGAGAAGGCGCGTCATCAAGCACGGCGCGTTCGCGAGAGCGCAGGCGAGTGGATTGACCGCGGCCGGGACACGGTCAGCGAGCACAAGGAAAATTTCCGCGCCGCCTACGAAGCAGGCAGGCAAGCATACCGAGAAAAGACGTCGGAAGCTCCGATCGAGAATTTGTAGATTCTTCGTTCCGAGAAACGGGGTCGGGCTCGAATATGTGGCGTTCCAGATTGGACGGGAACACCCGCGAGATCAATCACGCGGTAAACTCACATGGATAAACTCACATTTTTTATTGCGGTTACATCGTCAGCGGTCGTTCTGCAGATGCTCATCCTTTTAGGGATGTTTCTGGCCATGCGAAAGACAAGCGCTCGCATGGAAACGCTGGCTGGCGAAGTAAGAACTAAGGCCCTTCCGGCCATTGAACAAGCACAGGCGATGCTTACCGAACTGCGTCCGCAGGTGAATAGCATTGTCGGCAACGTCAACCATTCCACGGATCTGGTACGCGGCCATATGACACGGCTCGACGCCACGGTGCACGATATGCTGGACCGTACCCGGCTCCAGGTGATCCGCACAGACGAGTTGATCAGCCGCACTCTGGATAAAGTCGAAGACACGACTGAAGCGGTGCACAATACGGTGATGTCGCCGGTTCGCCAACTTTCCGGCATTATGCACGGAATTTCGGTGGGACTGAATTTCTTGATTGGCGGACGGCACCGGAACGGACGCGAGACCGTGGGCGTGCCGCAAGATGAGATGTTTATCTAGGGTAAAACCTGTCGTCCCGCATGAGAACAAGGAAAGGCCGTGCGAAATAGCGCGGCCTTTCCTTTTGCAAGTGCTGCTGATGCACTGACGACTCGACCTTGATTCAGCACTTCCTGATCACGGAAGACTGAGGTAGCTTCCTTCCCGCACGTTACGGGTCAGGCGCTTGCCATTCCCTACGCTGTAGGAAACGAACAGACTCTTGGGCACATTCGGAGCTGGGTCGCCCACGGCCATGGAGCCGTTGTTCACCTGAACATTAACGCGGCCGTTGTTGACTAGGCTCTGCAGGCGGCTGGTCACATCCACCTGTTGTCTCCCAGCGCCGTATTTGGCACTGAGAATTTGCAACTGACGATTGTTGCCGCCGCCGGGGTATCCGATGCCTGGATGTCCGCCACCGTGGGGAGGGCGGCCGATACTCCAGCCAGGGGGGTTCCAGCCGCCATTCCAATTGCCGCCACCCCAGTTGCCACCGCCCCATCCCGAAAACATGGAGCCATCCACTATGCTGCCTTCGCGGTATTCGAAGATGCGATTGTCCCCTCTAGGACCGCGCGCGAAAATACGAAGAGTTTTGACATGACCCCGGGCTGGGTCAACCCCGAACGTGCTGTTGCCCATGCGGAATCTCGCGTCTCTGGCCGCAAGTTCCCTCAAACGTTGAGTAACGTCGACGTTTCGCCTGGGAATGCCATATCTTGCCTGGAGGATTTGATACTCCTGAGCTACCGCGGCGGAAACCAATAACATGGCAGGAGCCGCGAAGGCGGCTATGTGTTTCAATGTGTTTCGGAATTGCATAACGAACCTCCTTTCCGAACCGGTCACGCTATAGCTTCATCTGCCTTCACATTTCGGATCGATACGAACTAGCTTTTCGAGACCACCAAATTGTTTTTTACCGAGAACACCCCGGAAACCCCATTGGCGCGAATATTCGCAACGTTCTTATCTGCCTCCGAGTCCACAACCCCCTCCAATGTCACGTGCCCCTTATTCACAATGATCCGAATTGGTTTTATGACGGGCATGTCATAACGCTGCAGAGAAGCAAAGCCGTAGATCGCGCGGAACAGCCTCTGGCGCAGTCTGTCATCCATCGGTGAGAGAGGAAGGACCTCGATCTGGTTGTCCACCTTTTCCACACCTTCAATTCTCTTGACGACTCCCTCGGCGTCAGATTTCAGCGTTGGTTTTGTCACCTGGCCTAGCAACGTTACGTTGTAACCATCCACCTTAAACGCGATATTATCGAAGACACCGAAATACGGAAGCATCACGAGTTCGTGCCGCACTTCTTTCTGAATGCGTTCCACAGCTTTCTCGGACGGGGCAGGATTTTGTGCCGAAGCCGAAACGTACAGCAGGAAAAAAAGAGCAGTGAGAGTCTTGAATTTCATAGATATCTCCTATGCTGGGTAGTTTGTTCGCAAGCGGGCGAGAGGATTATAGGCTTCCCGCCCAAACGAAGGAAGAGAATCCTCAGATCGCTCTCAGGAGTTCTACTTAGCAAGGGTGTCCCCATCTCCCAATACGAGCTACAGCAAGCGATTGGCGTTAAGATAGGGTTCTAACGGTTTTAGAAAAGCGCGAATACGTAAATTCTGGATGCGTCATTTAAGGAGAAACTATGAAGAAAGCGTGGCTAGGTTTGGGTCTGCTTGCGGTGCTGGCGTTGCCCGCTGTTGGGCAAAAAAAGGAACATGAACGCGTCGAGAATGCTGGAAAGGTCATGCAAGAGCTTTTGAACATTCCCGACGACATCCCACAAGATACCCTTGATCGGGCGGACTGCGTAGTTGTTTTGCCTTCGGTCCTGAAATTTGCTATCGGAATTGGCGGCAGCTATGGTCGGGGAGTGATGACCTGTCGTGGCGGCAAGGACTTCCACGGCGCATGGAGTGCTCCCACCATGATGGCGCTGGAAGGTGGCAGCCTGGGATTTCAGTTGGGGGGTCAGGCCACCGATTTCGTTCTCCTGCTGATGAGTCCCAGGTCGGCGTCGAACATTCTCACTAGCAAAGTCAAGCTGGGAGGCGATGTCTCCGCTGCAGCGGGTCCAGTGGGACGCAACGCCTCCGCCGAAACCGACGTTACACTGCGGGCTGAAATTCTCTCGTATTCCCGTGCGCGAGGACTGTTTGCCGGCGTTTCGCTCGCGGGTTCGACTCTTCGCCCGGACAATTCTGCCAACAAGAGCTTGTACGGAAAACAGGTAAATGCGAAAGACATCGTGTTTAACAATGCGGTCGCCGCACCCCACTCAGCAGAGGCGTTGATAGCTGCACTGAACAAGAAGTCACCAAAGAACAAATCGAACACCTAGGATCGACAAGTCCGAATTCCGGGTCGGGCGGGTGCGCTGGGTACTTGGAAGCGCTCCGCCGCGTCCTCAATCTACCGGATTGAATCCCGTAATCGAATAAGAGCTTTATCCGCCGTGCTGAGGTGGATCCAGCCAAAACGCGGATTATCCAGGTCGAGCACCGTGTAGATCGTGGCGGAAACGACTACAGCATAAAGGAGCATATGAAGCCAGCTACGGCTCTTTCGCTTCGACATAGCGAAACCCGCAAGCAGGCTGCTTAGGAGCGCGACCCATATCAACAGAGCGAAAATCAACGGCGGCAGGTGCGTATGAAGCGCAATTGTCCGCGCAGTGGTGACGTCGATCATCTCATTGAGCGCGGGTAACAGCAGCAGTCTGGTCGAGCTTTGGGTTGGGTCGGCGGAACTCGCACTCGTCGCTTTTGACCAGATTTGACGCTGCAGCTGCTCGGCATGTGCTAACTCCGCTTCGGCCGCCTCTGGGTCCTCCAGCTTCTCATAGAACCTAAATCGGGCCTCGACATAATCTCGCAATAAGTGGCGCATTTCAGGCTGATCGGTGGCGGAGAGTAAGTCTAGACGCAGGTATGCAGTGCCGATTGCGTTGGCCTCCTGCACAATCAATTGGCGGCGAACTTCAAGCCGGGAGGTGGCGCCGGCGAAGCTAAATCCCAGAAGCAGTCCCAGCAATGCAAAAATTGCAGCCTCGATGGCTCCCACGCCCTCATGGGCCAACTCCGAATGCTGTTTGGAACTGCGGCAGCCTAGACGGTAGCCCATGTCGAGGCAGGCCAGCATTCCGATACATAGGCCAACGGACCACATAACTGCACTGTGGAGAGGGTTCATGGATTCTCTCGCCGGTTGCTGAATCTACCCAGAGTACCGTACGCCTAGTCCTCATGATTGCAGGGCTGGAACGACAAAAAGGATGACATATTGTGACGACACCGAGGTTCCTCAGACCATTTGCGAACCTCCGTCTTTCCTACTCCTTAAGCTTTAACCGGCTCTTATTGTCTTCCAGAAATTTCTTCAGGTCTTCGGATGCGCCCAGAAGTCTGGTCCACTGCTCGTAGTAGAGCGTGACTGGGAAACGGCCGAGGCCGTAGACGCTGACACCGCCTTTTTCGCTCACGCGAAACTCCATTGCACCGCTACGCTTGCCAGCGGTTTGCTTTTCCAATTCCGCAACTTTTGCTTTGAGTTCTTCGTAGGATGGCTCGGGCATGGCATTCTCCATTTCGAAAAATAATTCAGCCCCTCATCATAGTGATTGACGGGACTGACGTCGAGAGCGTCCCGTGTTAGCGGTTGCACAGTTTTTGCTACAATCTGACAAGAAATGACTACGAACGCACCCTTTACCGATGTCCCCACCGCTCTGGAAGAAATTCAAGCCGGACGCATGGTTGTGGTGGTGGACGACGAAGACCGCGAGAATGAAGGCGACCTCACGCTAGCAGCGGAGAAGATTACGCCTGAAGCCATCAATTTTATGGCGATCCACGGCCGAGGCTTGGTCTGTCTGGCGATGACGGGGGAACGCCTGGATTATCTGCGCATCGGCATGATGTCGGTGGAGAACACTTCGCAGTTCGGAACCGCATTTTGCGAAGCAATTGACGCACGGGAGGGCGTGACGACCGGTATTTCCGCGCATGACCGCGCCCGTACCATTCAGGTTGCGATTGATCCGGCTACCAGGCCTGTGGATTTGGCGCGTCCAGGCCACATGTTTCCGCTGCGGGCGCGCAAAGGCGGCGTCCTCGTGCGGGCTGGGCAAACGGAGGCGGCAGTCGATCTGGCACGCTTGGCTGGTCTGATTCCAGCAGGCGTCATTTGCGAAATCATGAAAGAGGACGGAACCATGGCCCGGGTTCCGGATTTAATCGACTTCTGCCGTACCCACGGGTTGAAGATGCTGACCGTGGCCGAACTGATCCGTTATCGTTTGCGCAACGAACGCTACATCCAGCGCGTGGGCGAGACAACGATCCACACACGATTTGGGGATTTTCGCTTTGTTGCGTATGAGAGCGAAGTGGACGGCGGGGATTCGCACGTAGCACTGGTACGCGGCGATCTCTCTGGCGACCAGCCCGTACTAGTGCGCATGCACGCGCATTGTCTGGCGGGCGACGTATTTGGTGCGACCACTTGCAGCTGCCACGAAATGATGGAAGGGTCGCTGCGACGGATATCGGAAGAAGGGCGCGGGGCGATCATCTACCTCCACCAGACGTCGCGGAGTTTTTCGTTAGAACATCGAGGGGAGCACGGAGGCTCGCACACAGGAGAGGGTGGCGAGAAGACTGCGATTTCCTTTCATGGCGAAGCTCGTTTGCCCGCATTGCCCGAGCACGAACGCAAGACACAGCGAGAGATCGGCATCGGCGCACAGATTTTGTCAGACCTGGGCCTGCGAAGAATACGGCTTCTGACCAATCACCCACGCAAGGTCGCAGCTCTGGAAGGGTTCGGAATCGACATCGTCGAGCAACTGTCGGTGACACCCATACCAGTCAAGGGTTAGATCAGATTTCAATCGATAAATCTAAGTTTCAGAATGGTTTACGAGGCAGGATTTCGTCTTCGCGGAGGAAGAATTGCGCCGGACATTGGTCGGAACCACAAATCACCGGCAAAATCCCAGCGAGTTGCTTACGCGTGATCAGGCCTAGGGTGCCGCAAGAGGGACAAGCGAGGACAGCCCAATAGGGGTCTTCTTTTTCACCAATTTCGCCGGCATTTTCCAGCACAAACATGGTGCCGGGCTGCATCTGCTCGGGGATCCATTCGTTCATCACGGTCACTTCGCCGACCATCATAAGAATCCTCCTAAAGTGCTGGCGGTCATGATGCAAGCTTGCGTGGGGCTCCAAAGCGTACAGATGCTGTGCTGGCGGCTTTGCGGGTACGAATCTCGGCGCGAATCCGCCGGACCTCATCGCTAATACAAACACCCAAAATCGGCTGTTGCGAGTTCTTGAGAATGTCCACGATCTGTCGTGGCGAAGTCTCGAGATAGACACATTCCCCGTCGGTCAAGAGGTGGTATTCGGAGGCACCACTCACGGTTTCCGCCAAGCGCTTGCCGAATTCTCGCTGTAAAAGCCGCATGACCTTGCGGACGCGCTGCAGGGAAAAGCCCTTCTTCCGCAATTGGCAAATGACGGCAACCTCGGCGAGATCGGCGTCTGAGTAAAGGCGGCAATGGCCCTCGCGGGCAGGGACAACGATTCCCTGCTCATCCCACCACTGCAACTGGCGAGCGGTAATGCCGGTCAACTGCACAACTTCGTGACTGTGAAAACGACTTTCCATGTCAGCGCTATCGACTTTCGAGTGCCCAGTCTAAACAAAAACTTTACTAAATGTTTCAAACATTGTAGGGCCGAGTTGTTGAGAGTCAAGCAGAGTTTTATTGCGAGCGTGTTAATCAGAAGAGTTCCACAGCCGCGTTTTCCACGAGCTGTGGATAAAGGACCAGTGGAGAAAGGATCTCGGGATAAACGAGTCGCGGATAAACAGTCTGTGGATTACTTCGCGCTGCTACCGCCGCCGACGAATTGCACAATCTCCAGGCGGTCGCCATCGGCGAGAGAGGTTTCTGTCCATTGCGCACGCGGCAGGATGGCGCGGTTGTATTCCACAGCCACGCGGTCGAGCTTCAATCCAAGTTGCTCAAGGAGAGCAGCCAGAGTGAGTGGGGGCTCAAAGGAGCGGTCTTCGCCGTTAATCGTGAGCTGCATATCGGTGAGGATGGATTTATTCTAGTCGGCGCTCTTGCGCAGGGAGAACTTGCGTGTAGCGGTGCGGCCTCCATGGTTGGCCTGTACAAGAATCGAAGTTTCCGCTAGGGCGGATTCGTCGAGCGTAATCTTCATCTCCGCGGAGCCCTGGGCATCGGTTACAGCTTCAGAAAATGCGGACTTCTGCTGCGGGCGGTCAATGCGGGAAACCAGCTTGGCGCCGGTCGCTGGGGCACCTGCTTCGGTGACCAGCAGCCGCAGTAGCAAAATCGATTCCGGGTACACGTCGTTGGCGTTCACCCACTGCAGATCAAGCTGGCGGACAGCTGCCAGGCTTTCGGCAGACTCGTGCTTGTCGAGGACACTCTCCAGGCGTCCCTCCTTTAATGCATCGGAAACTAATTTGTGCTGCTCGCGCAGCAACTGCTCGATCTGGGTGTCGGCAAATCCCGGTTCCGCCAGACGGTCACTATAGTTGGACGCTCGTTTGCCTATACAGCGTCCGCGTAAAAAGACCTGGGTTTGCAGCAGCGTTTCCTGCTGGCGGGCTTCACTTTGCACGTGGTAGACCGTGCCTTCGTGCTTAATGTCGGTGTTGAAGCCAAAAATCATAGGTATTTCCCGTCTCAGAGCTGACGTTTTCGGATTTCATGCGAAATCCACATGCAACCTAGCTTTCGACGCTTGACACTTCCGTGCGCGAAAAATAATCTAGAGCGTTGAGATGTAAGCACTGCCGCGATTATAGCTACCCCTTATTATGCCCGACAATTACTTCGTCCAATACCTGCCTCTCCTGATCCACTTCCTTGCGGCGTTGGCCGTTGCGGGCGGGATTGTGACGCTTTCCACGATTTTGGGCTATCGGCGCCCTACTGCGGTCAAGAATCAGCCCTACGAATGCGGCATTACGCCAACTGGGGACACGCGGGGACGTTTTTCCGTGAAGTTTTATCTGGTGGGAATGTTGTTCATCCTGTTCGACGTAGAAGCTGTGTTCATGTATCCGTGGGCAGTGGTACTCCGTGAATTGAAGATGTTCGGCTTCTGGGAGATGTTCGTGTACGTCCTGATTTTCCTGGTCGGCTTCTTTTATGTATGGAAAAAGGGCGTGCTGGACTGGAATGCGCGACCGTCGCCGGAACGAGGCCAGGTTTAGATGGCACTCGCCCCAGCAATCACGGATATTGAGCTATTAAAGGATCATCCCGCGCTGGCGGCCCTGTTGGCGTGGAACCGCACCGCAGTCGAAGCCGCGAAATTCGATCGCGATGAAATGACAATTTGGGTTTCCGCAGGGTCGATCCGGGAAGCCTGCTCGGTGTTGCGCGAACATCGCGAGTTCCCTTGCAATTTCCTGGAAGACATCACCTGCGTGGATTGGTATCCCAGCGAACCGCGTTTTGAAGTCGTGTACCACCTGTTGTCGATGGTGAAAAAAGACCGCGTGCGGCTCAAGGTAAAATTGGCGAGCGGCCAGTTGACGGTACCCTCAATCACCTCGGTGTGGCCGTCGGCCAACTTTCCGGAGCGCGAAGTTTTCGATCTCTTCGGCATTCGTTTTGAGGACCACCCCTACCTGCGGCGCATCATGATGCCGGAAGATTGGGAAGGCCATCCGTTACGCAAGGATTTCCCGGTGGAGGGCTACCGTTAATGGGCAACCTGACACTTCCAGCAATCGCCCCCGAGCCCGGCCAAGACCGGACCATGATCCTCAACATGGGTCCGCAGCACCCGTCGACGCACGGGGTCTTGCGTCTGGTGCTTGAAATCGACGGCGAGACCGTGATTCGCGTCCTTCCGGATATTGGTTATCTGCACACCGGAATTGAAAAGACGTGCGAGGCGAAGTTTTACCAGCAGGTTGTGCCGATGACCGATCGCATCGACTACCTCTGCCCGATGTCGAACAACCTGTGCTACGTGCTGGCAGTGGAAAAGCTGCTCGGTCTCGAGATTCCACCTAAGGCACAGTGGGTTCGCGTCATGCTCAATGAGTTGACGCGCATCAATTCGCATTTGGTTTGGTTAGGTACGCACGCGCTGGACATGGGCGCGATGTCGGTGTTTCTCTACTGCTTTCGTGAACGCGAAGACATTCTGCGACTGTTCGAGATGGTCTCGGGGCAGCGCATGATGACGTCCTATTTCCGGATTGGTGGACTGGCTCTGGAGCCACCGATCGGATTCTTTGGCCGCGTCAAGAAATTTGCGGACCGCTTCCCTACGAACGTCGACGAATACGAAAACTTGCTGACTAACAATCCCATCTGGAAAGGCCGTACGCAAGGTGTGGCCCGCATGTCAGCCGAGGACGCGATTGCCCTGGGCGCCACCGGCCCGACCCTGCGCGCGAGCGGCGTCGACTTTGATCTGCGGCGCGATATGCCTTACACCGGCTATGAAAATTTCAAGTTCAAGGTTCCGGTTTCCCAGGACGGCGACGTTTACGCCCGATACATGTGCCGAGTGCAGGAACTGCGGGAATCAATCGGTATGGTTAGCCAGGCGCTAGCCGGGATGCCGGAAGGCGCGGTGAAAGCCGACGCTCCCAAGGTCGTCTTGCCGGATCGTGAACAGATGAAGACGCAGATGGAAGCCCTCATCTATCACTTTAAGATCGTGTCCGAGGGCTTCACGGTGCCGGCGGGTGAGGTTTACCAGTCCATCGAGTCGCCTCGCGGCGAAATGGCCTACTACGTGGTGAGTGACGGCACGGCGAAGCCGTACCGTGTTCACATGCGCACGCCGTCATATTTTAATCTGCAAGTTCTCCCCAGCATGATTGTGGGGCGGCTGCTCGCAGATGTGGTAGCGGCCATTGGCAGCATTGATATCGTGCTCGGAGAAATCGACCGCTGATGAAATTTTCCCCCGAGTTCGAGCAACGCTTCACGGAGATGCTGACGCACTACCCCAGCAAGCGCTCCGTGCTGGTTCCGACGCTGCTCTATGCGCAAGACGAGGTCGGCTACCTGAGCGATGAGGCCATCGCCGAGATTGCGCAACGCCTGGAATTGAAAGAGCTCGATGTGCGTAACGTGATCAGTTACTACTCCATGCTGACCACCAAGCCGCGCGGAAAATACAACGTGCAAGTGTGCACGAACATCGCCTGCATCTTGCGCGGAGCGGACGAAGTCTACCAGCATTGCCAGCAGAAACTGGGCATCCGGCACAAACAGACGACAGCAGACGGGCAATTCTCCCTAGAAGAAGTCGAGTGCATCGGGGCGTGCAGTTGGGCCCCGGCCATGCAGGTAAACTATGACTTCCACGAAAACCTGACGACGGATAAAGTCGACAAGATTCTGGATGGGTACAAGAAGGCCTGAGCGACCTACACGTTATAAACTTGCGAAATTAGAAATCCAAAATGGCTGATCTCGTTTCCCATCCCGATGAAGTCAAAGTAGTCTCGAAGCGCTTTGGTCAAGGCGCGGCCGATCTCGACCGTTACCTTGCACTCGACGGCTATAAGGCCGTGCAAAAAGCACTCGGGATGACACCGGATGCGATCATTAATGAGATCAAAACCTCAGGCCTGCGCGGTCGTGGCGGCGCTGGTTTTCCGACAGGAATGAAGTGGTCCTTTGTCCCGAAGGACTCGCCAAAGGCGAAATACAGTCTGTGCAACGGCGATGAAAGCGACCCTGGCACCTGCAAAGACCGTCTGATTCTGGAGCACGATCCGCATTCAGTGATCGAAGGCGTCATGATCGCAGGTCTCGCCGTGAACGCGCAGAGCGGTTACATCTACATTCGCGGCGAATACCGGTACTTGACGATCATCATGCAGAAGGCGATCCGGGATGCCTATGCCCGCGGCTTTCTCGGCAAGAACATTTTTGGCAGCGGCAAAACGTTTGATGTCTACTGGCACGGCGGAGCGGGCGCTTACGAAGTCGGCGAAGAATCCGCGCTCATGGAATCGCTGGAAGGCAAGCGTGGCGTGCCGCGCATCAAGCCTCCCTTCCCTGCCGTGGTTGGACTTTGGGGATCTCCAACGGTCATCAACAACGTCGAAACTCTCTCCAGTGCGCCGCACATTATTCTTGACGGAGCTCAGAAGTTTGCAGATTACGGAACCCCAAAGAATGGTGGTGTGCGGCTCTTTTGTTTGAGCGGCCACGTAAACAAACCAGGCGTCTACGAATTACCTTTGGGCTACAGCCTGAAGAAAATGATTTATGAAGTGGGTGGCGGTATTCCGGGTGGTAAAAAACTCAAAGCAGTCGTGCCGGGGGGATCGTCGACACCGATTCTCACAGACGACGAGATCGATATTGCGATGGATTTTGATGGAGTCGCTAAGGCAGGCTCAATGCTCGGCTCGGGCGGCGTGGTGGTAATTGACGACTCCACCTGCATGGTGCGTTTCGCACAATACATCATGAAGTTCTACCAGCACGAGAGCTGTGGCTGGTGCATCCCGTGCCGTGAAGGTACAGACTGGCTGAAGAAGACGCTGGATCGCTTCCATGCCGGAGGCGGGGTGAAGAAGGATATCGATAACATTCAATATCTTTCCGAGAACATGTTGGGGCGCACGTTTTGCCCGCTGGGTGATGCAGCAGCTATGCCGACAATTTCGATTGTGAAGAAATTCCGGCAAGAGTTTGAAGATCACCTGGAAGGCAAGCCGTGTCCGTTCGATCCTGTTGGTTCGATACGGCAATTGCCAGTATTGAGTCATTAAGAAATCTGCAACTGAAATAGAAACTACAACCATGCCAGACGTAAACATCACAGTGGACGGCAAGAAGGTAGCGGCGCCCGTGGGAACGCTGCTGATTGAGGCCTGCAAGACAGCGGGCATTGAAGTGCCCGCGTTCTGCTACTACCCCGGCCTTTCGCTGCAGGGCGCTTGCCGCATGTGCATGGTGAAGATTGAGAAGATGCCAAAGCTACAAACGGCCTGCACCACGATCATCAGCGAAGGCATGGCTGTGACGACCGGCGGCGCAGAAGTCGAGCAGGCGCGCAAATCAATGGTCGAGTTGCTGCTTGGTAATCACCCCCTCGACTGTCCCGTCTGCGACGCCGGCGGCGAATGTGAACTGCAGGACATGACGTTTTCCTATGGGGCAGCGGAATCGAAGTACATGGAGGCGAAGAACCACAAGGAAGAACAGCAGTGGTCGCCTGTGGTGTACTTCGACCGTCCACGCTGCATCTTATGCTACCGCTGTGTGCGTGTTTGCGACGAAGCCATGGACGTGGCCGCACTGGGCATTCAAAACCGCGCCTCCGGATCGGTGATCGCTCCGAACATGGGAGATCACCTCGAGTGCGAAGAGTGCGGAATGTGTATCGACATCTGTCCCGTAGGGGCGCTGACTTCCGGCGCTTATCGCTATAAAACGCGTCCGTGGGAAATGACGCACACTGGCACCGCCTGCACGCACTGCGGGGATGGTTGCAAGACCACGCTGGGCGTGCGGCGTTCGGAAACCGGGATGGAAATCGTTCGCGGCGATAACCGCGACAAGAGCGGTCCGAACGGGGACTTCCTCTGCGTCAAGGGCCGCTACGCTTTCGATTTTGCGAATCACCCCGATCGCCTGACGCAACCGTTGGTACGAAAGAACGGCAAGCTCATAGCAGTCACCTGGGAAGAGGCGCTGACTGTCGTGGCACAGAAGCTTGCAACGACTCGCGACGAGCACGGCGGCGCATCGATTGGCGTCATTGGCTCTAATCGCACTACGAACGAAGAGAACTATCTGCTGCAAAAATTCGCGCGCGTGGCTCTTGGGACCAACAACATCGACCATGTACGCACCGCCGACTTCCCTGCTTTTGCAGCAGCGCTTGCGGGTCAGCCAGAGGCCACTGCCAGCATCCGTGAGGTTCTTAGCGCACCGGCTATCCTGTTGATCGGCAACGATCCCACGGAACAGCATCCGCTGTTGGCCTATCAGATTCGCAACAATGTGCGCCTCAACAAAGCCCGCTTGTATGTTGTGAATGCAGAGTCAGTCAAGCTGCGCCGTCAAGCGACGCTCTTCGCGCAGATTCCACAAGGCGCCGAAGGAGCATTTGCTGCGTTCCTCGCGGGTAACGACCAGTCCGCTTCCACTGCCGCCCGCGACGAATGGGCAGCTCTACGTGACCAATTGCGCAAGGAAACGGGGTTGGTGATTGCCTTCGGCTCCGAGCTTCGAGGCGGCGACATTGCAAATCTGGTCAAGTTTGGTCTTGGTATCTCTGGCGCGAAGTTTATTTGTCTCGGCGACTACGCGAACTCGCGCGGTGCTGCCGACATGGGCCTCTACCCTGACCTGCTTCCGGGCTACATCCCCCTTGCGAAAGGCAGCAAGTTCCGCGAGGAGTGGGGTGCGCTGCCGGATAAAGCAGGCTTGACATTGCCCGGGATGGTAGACGCAGCCAAGAACGGCAAGCTCAAGGCGCTATTCGTGGTGGGTGCAAACCCGGTGTCAAGGATGAAGCTCGATCCAACAATTTTCTCTGCCAGCTTTGTGGTTGTGCAAGATCTATTCCTCTCGGAAACGGCAGCGATTGCTGACGTGGTATTGCCAGCGGCGTCCGCGTACGAGAAATCCGGCACGTTCACCAACACGTACGGCGACCTGCAACTGGTAAAGAAGGCGGGCGAAATTACCGGCACGAAGTCCGATTTTGAAATGATCGTTCGCATCGCTGACCGCATGGATTTTGACGTTCGGAAACTCGTGACCTTTGGCACGGGAACGCGGGCGGACATGGGACAATCGCGCGGAGCGCAATCCGGCGAAGCGGATCGCAACGCGGTATGGCTCGAAGCACAGAATCTCGAACCGAAGATGAGTCCGTTCGATCCTGTTGCGGTGCTGGATGAGATTCAGCGCTTGGTGCCTGGGTATCAGGTATCCCGTTTGAATCTGATGGCGGGCAACGATCAGCACACGAGGCTCGATCAGAATGGCGGCGGTGCGGTAGGAGATCCGAACCTGATTCAGCCAGCGAATGACGGTCTGTTCAGCTCCGGCACTCTGGGCCGCTATTCAAAAACCCTGAACACGGTCATGGAAAACAAGCACCCGCAAGGCGCGGAAGTAGCGGGGGATTAACCCGGTTCCACGTTTCCCAGTAAATCAGTAGAAGCAACAAAACTTAAGATCAAAGATTAGGAAGATCGCTTGAGTTTCTGGATCTACATTCTGGCCGCGGTGATCAAGATTGCGCTGATGTTGTTCATTTTGCTGACCGCTGTCGCCTATATTGTCTGGCTCGAGCGCAAGGTAGTGGGCCGCATTCAGAACCGCTGGGGCCCCACGCGCGTCGGCCCGTTCGGGCTACTGCAGCCCGCGGCGGATGGCGTTAAGTTTCTTTTCAAGGAAGACTTGACTCCACCGCACGTTTATCGGCCGATCTACATTGCAGCGCCGATCATTGCCGTGGTGTTTGCTTTGACCTCGATAGCACTCGTTCCCTTTGGGAATGCGGTGCGCATTTTGGGTTATAGTGTCCCGCTGCAGATTACTGACGTAAACACAGGGTTGCTGATCGTGCTTGGCATCACGTCGATGGGCGTCTACGGCATTGCGCTAGCGGGCTGGTCTTCGAACAACAAGTATTCGATGCTGGGCGGACTGCGCGCGAGTGCGCAGATGATCAGCTATGAGCTCTCGCTTGGGCTGTCCCTGATTGGTGTCCTGATCTTGGCGGGTACGTTCAGCCTGCGCGATATCGTGACTTCGCAGAGCGGCCACTTCCCCGGGTACATTCCTCACTGGAATATCTTCCGCGGGCAGATTATTGCCTTCTTTATTTACCTGACCTCGGCGTACGCGGAGACGAACCGCATTCCGTTCGACTTGCCAGAGGCGGAAACGGAACTGGTCGCCGGGTATCACACGGAATACAGCGCGATGAAGTTTGCCATGTTCTTCATGGCGGAATACGCCAATATGGTCACAGTCGCCTGCCTGGCCACGCTGCTGTTTCTCGGCGGATGGAATGGCCCGTTGTTCGGCCCGCCGCTGCTGCAGGTGGTACTGCCAGTGCTCTGGTTTTTTCTGAAAGTCTTTGCCTTTATCTTCCTGTACATTTGGGTGCGCGGCACGATGCCGCGTTTCCGCTACGACCAACTGATGGCGTTTGGGTGGAAGTTCCTGCTGCCACTATCGCTCGTGAATCTCATCGTTACAGCGCTGTGGGTTGCGCTGAAAGCTTAAGCTCATGCACCTATTCTTATTTCTCGTGTTCGGGGCCATCTGCATCGCGGGCGCTGTGAACTTGCTCCTGCAGACGCATCCGATCCAGAGTGCGCTCTCGCTGATTGTGGTGATGGCCGCGCTGGCGGCTGAATATGTGCTGCTGGGAGCTGAATTCGTGGCTGCCGTGCAGGTGATTGTCTATGCCGGGGCCATCATGGTGCTGTTTGTTTTCGTCATCATGCTGCTGAACGCAGGCGAGGAAGAGCGCTCACAAGGCAGTCACATCGCTATGTTGCTCGGCGTTCCCTCCCTGCTGCTGCTTGGCGTGTTGTTGACCTGGGCGGTCACCCATCACGCGACCCGCTCAGTGAACGTAGGATCTCTTTACGGCGACCCACAGACTATCGGGCGTCTGCTGTTTAATCAGTACCTGCTTCCTTTCGAGATCACTTCTCTGCTGATTTTGATCGCCATCATGGGCGCCGTGGTGCTTGCTTCCAAGCCCGAGACCGGCGCCTCCGGAAAGGAGAATTGATGCTCGTACCTCTCTCCTATTATCTGGTGTTGAGCGCTTTCTTGTTCGCCTGTGGAGTGCTGGGCTTTCTGCTCAAGCGGAACATCATCACGATTTTCATGTCAATTGAGTTGATGCTCAACGCGGTGAATCTCTCGTTCGTGGCATTCGCGTCGCAGTGGGGCAAGCTAAGCGGTCAAATTTTCGTCTTTTTCGTCATGGTGGTTGCGGCCGCGGAAGCAGCCGTGGGGTTGGCCATCATTATTTCCGTCTACCGTACGCGTGACACTTTGAACGTGGACCGGGTGAATCTGCTGAAATTATGAACCCGAATTTATATCTTTGGCTGATTCCCTTGCTGCCCCTGATGGGCGCGGCCATGAATGGATTTTTTGGGCGAAGTTTCTCAAAGAAGACCATAGCGGGTGTAGCTTTGCTGTTTTCCGGAGCCGCTTTTGCTCTCGCTTTGCGGGTGCTGGCGAGCCTCTCCTCCCTTACGTTCCCCTATGTGGAGCCTGGGATTTCCTGGATTCGTTCCGGCGACTTTCACGTGAACTTTGCGTTCTACCTCGATCAGCTTTCGCTGCTCATGCTGATGGTGGTCACAGGCGTCGGTTTTCTGATCCATATTTATTCCGTCGGCTACATGTGGGACGACGATGGCTTCTACCGCTTCTTCTCCTACCTGAATCTGTTCATGTTTTTCATGCTGATGCTGATCCTGGCCAACAACTACCTGGTCATGTTCATCGGCTGGGAAGGCGTGGGTCTGGCGTCGTATCTGCTAATCGGCTTCTTTTTCCTCAAAGATTCGGCCGCAGCAGCCGGGAAGAAAGCGTTCATCACCAACCGTATTGGCGACTTCGGTTTCTTGATTGCTCTGTTCCTGATGATCCAGCATTTTGGATCGCTGGATTACCAGAAAGTGTTTGCTAGCGTCTCTGCTCTTCCTGCCGAGACTGTAACGACGGGCCTGCTGACTGCGATCGGCATTCTGCTGATGGTCGGGGCAGCAGGAAAATCCGCCCAACTTCCGCTCTACGTTTGGCTGCCGGATGCCATGGAAGGCCCCACTCCGGTCTCCGCTTTGATTCACGCTGCCACCATGGTAACGGCCGGCGTGTATATGGTGGCACGCTCGCACGCGATCTTCGATAAGGCTCCAACGGCGCTCCTCGTGGTCGCCATCGTCGGCACCCTCACGGCGCTTTTTGCGGCCACCATTGGCATCGCGCAGACCGATATCAAGAAAGTTCTCGCCTACTCCACAGTTTCGCAACTCGGCTACATGTTTATGGCGTGCGGAGTTGCCGCGTATTCCGCTGGAGTCTTCCATCTGATGACCCACGCCTTTTTCAAGGGACTGCTCTTCCTCGCCTCCGGCTCGGTGATCCATGCGCTGAGCGGCGAGCAGGACATGCGCCAGATGGGCGGCTTGCGCACGAAAATTCCGTGGACGTTCTGGACCATGTTTGCGGGAACCGTGGCAATTGCGGGTATTCCGCCGTTTGCAGGCTTCTGGAGCAAGGACGAAATTCTGTGGCGTGCCTACTCGCAGGGACCGAGCAAGATCATTTGGGCCCTCGGCCTACTAACGGCATTCATTACGTCGTTCTATATGTTCCGGCTTTTATTCATGACGTTCTTTGGGGAGTATCGCGGGAAGCTGGAATCCGGCGGCCATGGGCATGATTCTCACGGACATGATTCGGGCCACGGACATAGCGGCATTCACGAAAGCCCATGGCTTATGCTCGGACCGCTCGTGATTCTTGCGCTTCTTTCCGTTGGCGGCGGTTTCATTGACGCGCCGAAGTTTTTAGCTCCGGTGTTCCAGACGGAAGCCACTCTTTCCGAATCGGAAGCGCATTCCTCAGCAACGGCCATAGCGGAAGAAGCTGCCGAAAAGGGCGCTGAACGAGAACTCCAGTTCATCTCCGTCGGCGTAGCAGTCCTCGGAGCCTTGCTGGCCTGGTTCCTCTATCTGAAGTCTCCTCATCTCCCCGGACAAATCGCGGACGGCCTCGGGACCCTCTATCGCACCGTTTCGAATAAATACTATGTGGACGAATTCTACAATTGGGCACTCATCGCTCCGCTGATCGCTATGTCACGGAGTTGGCTGTGGAAAGGTGTGGATCAAGGTTTTATCGACACCGTGATTAACGACAGTGCGGAAGCTACGAGCGATACTGGTGGTGCGCTTCGCCGTATGCAGTCTGGAAACTTGCGCTCCTATGCCGCGTGGCTGACGGCGGGAGCAGCCGTGGTCGTGGTCTACATGGTTTGGCTGGGGGTGCACTGATCATGACGAGCCTGCATCCTGTCATTCTCATTCTTGTGACAGCCGTACCGCTGCTGGGAGCGCTGCTGCTGATGGCGTTCCCGAACCGCGACCGCGATATCCGTTGGTTCGCGCTGATTGTTACGCTGGTGGAATTCGTCCTCTCGCTCCACCTGCCCGTATATTTCCGCGCGGAAAAGGCTGGTATCTTCCAGTATGAAATCAAGAGCATCTGGATTGCGCACCCCAACATTCACTTTCACCTGGGAGTGGATGGGATTTCGCTCTGGCTAGTCTTGCTGACCACGTTCCTCACGCCGCTGTGCGTGCTGATCTCGTGGAACTCGATTCACGACCGGGTCAAGGAATTCTTCATTCTGTTGCTGATTCTCGAGACCGCCATGATTGGCGTGTTTGTCTCACTGGACATGTTCCTGTTCTACGTCTTCTGGGAAGCGACGCTGATTCCAATGGCCTTGCTGATCGGTATTTACGGGCACGAGCGCCGTATCTATGCGGCTGTGAAATTTTTCCTGTTCACCATGGTGGCTTCGGTCTTCATGTTGGCAGCCATCATTTGGCTCTATGCCAAGACCGGAAGCTT
>CAZUCC010000015.1:0-10479 GCA_964619065.1 uncultured Acidobacteriaceae bacterium
CGAGATCAATGGCCAGATCGCTGGAGAACATGCTGAACAGCGACCGCAAATTGTGAAACCGGGAATTCCCTGTAAATCCGTTGGTTGTCATGCTGTCATCTCAAATCCCGCCGCGCACTGGACTCCTTAATTTTATTCGATCCTCAACTTGCCAGCAGACGCGGAAGTTCTCCGCCGCCATGCTTCACTGAATCAAAACCTTTTTCTGCTGCGTATTTACTCCACCTTTGGCGTTTTGCGCCGTCACCGTAATCACGTTCTCCCCATTCGGAAGCGAAGGTGTGAAGTACCGGAAACTGCCATCCGTTTCAATCATGGGTACCTCGCGCCCGTTGACCATCACGCGCGCATTCTCTTCTGTCTTACCACGTACTTCCAGCACATGCCCATGCTGAACAAACGGATCCAACTCCAAAGTCATGACGGCCTGCACATTCTTCCCGCGCGGCAGGATCGTGAAGCGGTTTTTCTCGCTTTCCACGGACTCCTTGCCGTCCGCGTCGTAGGACTGCACCGACCAGTAGTAGGCTCCTTCCGTCAGGGCATTCACCTTGGTTTCTGCCTTCTCCACCTTCTGATCCACCACCAACGAGGAAAAATACGGATTTCGGGATATCCGCAGATGGTAGCCAACCGCATTGATCATCTTCGTCCAGGAGAACTCGACTGTCCGCTCCTGCCCGGCGGCGGCAAAAATGGGCGCCATGTTGGCCGGAGAAATCGGCGTCGGCGGCCCTACTTCCTTCACCCGGGCCATACGCGGAGAATCCGACTGGAAGCTCACTTTCTCCCAATCCGCCAGTTTCACGACCTCGCCGTTACGCTGAATGTCGCCGGTGCCCTTCTTCAGCAGGATTTCGTGCTGGTCGCCTTTGGGATCGTTGTGCACCATGGCCGCGCTTTCCGGAGCCAGCGATGCCGTGGCGCCGGCCACGATCACCTGGGACTTCGATCCCTGCATATACGTTCCGGTCGAAAGATCCACCGTACCCGTATTTACTGTCACCGCCACGCTGGTCTGCTGGTGGTCGTTGGCCGAGTTCTCTTCAATCACGATGAGCGAGTCCTGCTTCACGGTATAGTTCGTGCCATCGGTGAACACAATCTTGGCTAGACCCTCCGATGCCGTCTGCACCACATCGCCCTTGTCGAGCGGCAGACTGTAGTCGGCCTTGGTCCAAGCGCTGCTATTGGCCTTCTTCACCCGCACCGTGCCGTCGAGATTGGTGAAGTGCGCCTGCTGCGCGCCCGCCGTGATCGGGGATTCGGAGGGCTCGACGTTGCCTGCAATCTTTTCCAGGATGTCAAACGTGAAACGGTTCGCCACCTTCATCCCGGCGTTGGTCGCATCCGGAAAAGCGAAGTGCAGCAGGACCGCGGCAGCCAACACGACGGCCACCACGGCCAGCATCACGCTGCTGTAGGTGACGTTCACCCACGCAACATGCACACCCGGCTTGCGATTGTCAGCCACGAAAACGACGCTAAACCTTAGAGAATATGGGGTAATTCCGAGAGTAGCACAAGGGCCAGCACAGGGAAACGGGGTTGGCAACTTGGTTCATGTACGTTGGGACATGTACGAGTGCGGAGAAATGAAAAGATGCGAATCAACCACCTGCAATCAGGCCGCCGCTCGTCACGACGCAACTTGCTCCCGGCGCTGTTGGATTTCCGTTTGCCATTCTAACCATCCCTCTCGCAACGTGTCATTGCTCGGCGCCACCGGGAGATTGTCGATGTAAGTGAGGCCTTCTTGCCACCGGGCTAGAGCGACATCAAATTCGTGACGCGCGCATAGCAATGCGGTGTCCACCCTAATCCGACTCAAGCGAGAGATCTCCTTTGGCTTCTTCACTTGTGCAAGCCATTTTTCCGCGGTCGGCACATCCTGCCGAAACCATGCGGTAAAGACCGCCGCCTCCGTAACTGTGAGATCTAACGCAGCGGGACCATTCCCCTTAGCCAGTTCGAGACATCGCTCCAGATACGATGCGGCGACGGTTGCATTTTTCGCGTCATTCGCCGAAATATACGCCAGCCATTTCCCGAAGAATTCATCCTTGGATCCGTCCTGCAATCGGGTCGCAGCGTTGAGCCAGCTTCGCTTCCAAAACTTCGGACGGATCCCCTTTCTAACTTGGTCACCCAGCGCAAAATTACTCAGCATCCGCCGCGCGGGACCTAACGAGCTGAGCAGGATCGAGATGCGCTGGCCATCACTGCCGTCTCCAAATGGCACGAAGCTGACCATCCCGATGAGAAGGGAGAATGCAGCGAATTGGCCGGCTGGTATCGCCATCCAACTGTGTCCCCACACCGGGAAAATATGGTTGACTAGGAGTGCCGTCAGCGGTAAGGACAGCAGGTTGGCTGCGGGTCCTGCACCGATATAGATCAACAAGCGACGACGCAGCCGACTCACTCCACCCACTTGCATAGCGACGTAGGCGAGGGACGCCATCCCAGTGTGTAATTGCGCTTTGAGCTTGCCATGTTCCACCTTGAGTGCGAACGGCCCTAGGCCGAAAACGTTGAAGTGGAACCCAACGAACCACCCGGCCAATAAATGCCCAAGCTCGTGGATCACGACCGGCAACACGAAAATGGCAGTGATCGCCAGACCCACTGGGTGATCAGATTCCAAATGCTCGTAGTCACTGGCGAGCCACGCGCTCAATCCGATGCCGATGACGAGTCCGACCACCGTGCCCATCAGTTTCTTCCGTCGGACTGATTGGGGGAGTACGGCCGAGTCCAGAATTGGAGTCGCACTGGTGGGTGCTGCTCTGGCAACATCGGGCACCTGGGAAGACATTCGACACTCCTCCACCATGAAAAATCTTCAATTTACTTCTGGAACTTTGCCGCAGCATCTGACGTAAATACTAGGGCAAGCACTTCAGGAGGTGTAGTGTGTACTCTCGCGCGCGCATACTCGTGGTAATCGCCGTTGCCCTAGCGACCGTCCCGGTACGGGCTGACGAATGGAAGAAAACTTTTACTTCTGTTGGCCAGCCGGAAATCCGCATTAACACCAACGACGCATCAATTGAAGTCCGGGCCTCCGACCGCAAAGATACAGAGATCCAAGTTTTCACTCAAGGCTACCAAATTGGCGAGAATAAGGTTCGCGTAACCGATCATCAAAACGGTGATGTCATTGACGTCGAGGTTTACCGCCATTCGCAAACGGGATTGCATATCAGTTTCCACGAAGCTTCGATTCGCATCGAAATCAGCGTGCCCCGCGAAGCCAATCTCGACCTGCACTCTGGCGACGGCCACATTCGCGTGGATGACGTAAAAGGGAGTATGCGCATGGATAGCAATGATGGGCATATCGAGGCCAACCACGTCGATGGCAAACTCCACGCCCACTCCAGCGATGGCCACATCACCGTGGATGGCCGCTTTGACGATCTCGACTTGCACACGAACGACGGCAACGTCGATGCAGTCGTTCGTCCCGGCTCGAATATGAATAATTCCTGGAGCATCCACACAGGGGACGGAAGCGTAATTCTCAATCTTCCCGACACCCTGAAGACCAATCTCGATCTACATACAGGAGACGGCCGCGTCACTCTCGACATTCCCGTCACTGTTTCCGGTAAAATCAGTCCTTCCGATATGCACGGGATACTGAACGGCGGTGGCTTCGCGCTCGTGGTCCGTACCGGAGACGGCAATATTCAGATCGGAAAAGTTTGACGAAATCCATTCGCCAGCCCTCCAGTAAGTTCTGCGGAAACGCCGGAGGTGTTAGCTAGATCAATTTCGATGAAGGACTCTCACACGGTGTTTGCCATCCCCTCCCCGCTGTGTTAACTTCATGAGCGGACGAGGGTTACCTTTGCAAGCCACAATTCCCGCCGGCCTCGACCGCAAGGAAGCGGCGATCTTCTTGCAGCTCGATCCGGCTCGACTCCCAAGACACATCGCCATCATCATGGACGGCAATGGACGCTGGGCGCGCCGCAGGCATATGCCGCGCGTGGCCGGGCACCGTGCTGGTGTCGAATCCGTGCGTTCCACGGTTGAGACTGCCGCCCGCATCGGCGTCCCGTGGCTCACGCTCTACGCCTTTTCCGAGGAAAACTGGAAGAAGCGGCCCAAAACCGAAGTCGGCTTCCTCATGAAGCTGCTCAGCCGCTTTCTGAAGCAGGAAGTCCCCACGCTCAACAAGAACAACGTGCGCCTGGAATATATTGGACGCCGCCACGAGTTGCCCGCCGACGTCAACGAACGCATGGAGTGGGCGCGTGCGGAAACGGCGAAGAACACAGGCCTGGTGTTGACACTGGCGCTGAATTACAGCGCGCGGAGCGAGATTGTGGATGCGTTTAAGTCGATGGCGGAAAAAGCAGGCCGGAATGGTGGCCTCGATCATCTTCTGGTAGATGAAGAAGCAGTCTCTCGGCATCTCTACACGTGCAACTTACCCGACCCGGATTTTTTGATTCGCACCAGCGGGGAAATGCGCCTAAGTAATTTCCTGCTCTGGCAATGCGCCTATGCGGAAATTTATGTGACGGATAAGCTATGGCCGGACTTTCGTGGTGTACACCTGCTGGAAGCAATTGCGGAGTATCAGAAACGGGAGCGGCGGTTCGGCGGGCTGAATGACGAGCACGTGCCAGAGCCAGCGCGTCCGCACAAGTCGGCAAGGCGCTGAGCGTCCGAGTCTACGGTTATTCGTTTCGCGCGGACACTCTTGTCCGCGAAATGTTCGCGACATTGCCCAAAAAGACAAACCAGGAGCGGCGGACAAGAATGTCCGCCCTACAGGATCTAGTCTTATGATGCAACGCATTCTTACGGCTTTAGTTCTGATCCCGCTGGTTTTGCTGCTGATCCTGCGCGCGCCGGGTTGGGTGCTTGCAGTTGTGGCGGGCATCGTCGCACTATTAGCGATTCGGGAATTTCTTGCGCTGGCAAGGCACTACGCCGCGGAGCCGTTTTTGCTTCCCACCTACATCTTCACTGCTGCTCTTTTTTTATTGCTGGCCATTGAGGCTGCTTCACAGAGCCGCAGCTACTTTGACTTTACCCCGTTGATCATGGCTGCTAGTGTTGGCCTGTTTGCTGCGCTTGCGCCTTTCGTCTTTCTTAGCATTGGGTTGAAACGTCAACAACTAGGTTCAGTCTACCCACAAGCTGCGGCGTCCGTCTTTGCATTCACCTACATCGCAATGCCGATGGGCCTTCTCATCTCCCTCGCACGGGAGCCAAACGGGGAGTTTGAGCTCATCTACCTCATGCTTGTGGTCTGGTCGGGTGACATTTTTGCCTATTTTGTCGGAAAATCCATAGGAAGACACAAGATGTCGCCCCTGGTAAGCCCGAAGAAAACCTGGGAAGGAGCGGCGGCTTCTCTGTTGGCAAGTATCGCATTCGGGACTTTGTTCTGCCACTATTCCTTAAGAATCGGCACATGGCTGTCGAAGGTTCATTTGTTGCAACCCAGCCCGTTTCACTGGAGACTCGCCGAAAGTGCGCTGTGGAGAGTCGTTCTAATCTCCGCGCTCCTCAATTTCGCCGCGCAGCTTGGCGATCTGGTTGAATCGGCAATCAAGCGCGGCGCAAACGTAAAGGACTCCGGAGCGATTCTGCCGGGCCACGGCGGAATGCTCGACCGCGTCGACGCAATGTTGTTTGCGGCTCCCGTATTGTGGCTATTTTCAACACTATTCTTCTAAAACGACGCTGGGGGGAACTGCATAAAGACTTGCCTTGTCAGACAAAATATGTTATACGTATGACATGCCTGATCATCGCATTTCCGTACGTGTTCCCGACCATTTAGAGCGGCGGCTCCGCCAGCGGTCGAAACTGAAAGGCGTGCCTGAGTCCGAGGTGGTTCGAGAAGCACTGGACAGCTACTTGAATACTCCAGAGAAGGTTCAGTCCGCCTATGAAGCGGCGGTGGCATTGGGAGTGATCGGCTGCGCCAAAGGCCTTCCGAAGGACCTCAGCACAAACGCGAAGTACATGAAGGGGTTTGGCGAAGATCGGAGAGAGTAGTCTTTGAGGCGCGTTCTTGCCGATACCGGACCGCTTGTTGCGATCTTTTCCGCCAACGATCAGCACCATCAGGCTTGCGTGCAAGCCCTCTCGGCGCTACCGACACCACTGCTAACCTGCTGGCCGGTCATCACCGAGGCTTGCTGGATACTCCGCGACCGCCCTGAAGCGGTGCAACAACTCTTAACAACCCTCGGCACGTCGTTCCTAGACCTACTACCGATCAGCGGCAGCGAGGCAGGCAGAATAAGCACCGTCATGGCAACGTACCAAGATCTAGATTCGCAGTTGGCTGATGCCTCTCTGGTTTATCTGGCGCATCGCGAAAAGATCGACACGGTATTCACGCTGGATCGACGTGATTTTTCGGTTTATCGGACATCGGATAGAAAGCCTTTCCAACTTATTCCCTGAAGAATTCCATACAATAGTGATCTCATGAAAAAAATCGCCATCCTGGGCTCCACCGGCTCCATCGGAGGCAGCACGTTGAGCGTGGTCGAGTTGTTTCCCGATCGCTTTCAAGTTGTCTCTTTAGCTGCGGGGAGTAACCTCGATGCCGCTTTCGAGCAAGCGGTTCGATGGACGCCGCGTGTGATGTCGATGGCTTCGGAAGCTGACGCCGAAGCGCTGCGTTCGAAGCTGAAGCTGTCTGGACACAGCAGCACAGAAGTCGTCACGGGAGCTGCGGGAACAGTCCGGGTTGCGACGTTGCCCGAAGCCGATTTCGTCGTCAGCGCCATCGTCGGCGTTGCGGGTCTCGAAGCTACCTACGAAGCGGTTCGCGCCGGAAAGTCCATCGGCCTCGCCAACAAAGAATGCCTCGTCGCCGCGGGTGAGCTCATCACCGCCGAAGCCCACCGCCAAGGCAAGCCGCTGCTGCCCATCGATAGCGAGCACAACGCCGTCCACCAATGTCTACGCGGCGGTCGCATGCACGAAGTTGAGCGTGTCTGGCTCACCGCCTCGGGTGGACCTTTCCTCAAAACCCCCGCGGCAGAGTTTGCCAGCATTACCGTGGAGCAGGCGCTCAACCATCCCACCTGGAAAATGGGACGCCGCATTACCATCGATTCCGCCACTCTGATGAACAAGGGTTTTGAGGTCATCGAGGCTTGCCGTCTCTTCAATCTGCCACCCAGTCAGGTCGGCGTGATCGTGCATCCGCAATCCACCATTCACTCCATGGTGGAATTTGTCGACGGCACGTTCCTTGCGCAGTTCTCTGTCACCGACATGCGACTGCCCATCCTGTACGCGCTTACGTATCCCGACCGGATCCCCAGTGACTTGAAGTACCCGGTCGAGAACCTCCGTCACCTAGACTTCGAGCCTCCGGATATGAGGAAATTCCCTTGTCTGCGTTTGGCTTACGAAGCGGTGGAGGCGGGAGGCGGCAAGACCGTTGCCCTCAACGCCGCCGATGAAGTCGCGGTAGCGGCGTTCCTAGAGGGCCAAATTGCCTTTTCGGACATTCCTAAAGTGATTGAGGATGTTTTAAAGGAAACCAAAGCCGATCCGATGGAGTCTATATCGCAGGTGCTGTCTCTGGATGTTCAAGCGCGGGAATTAGCGGCTGAACTCACCCAGCGGGCGGCCATCGGCGGAGTTGCATCTAAGAAATAGGTTTAAATACTCATATGTCAGCCTGGCTTCTCTACCCGCTCTCCTTTCTAGTTGTCCTGGGTGTGATGATCGTAGTCCACGAGTGGGGCCACTACGCCGCCGCCAAGCTGCTGGGCGTGCGCGTGGAAGTGTTTTCCGTGGGCTTCGGTCCGCGCCTGCTAGGCTTCCGCCGCGGCGATACGGACTATCGCATCAGCGCGATTCCGCTCGGCGGCTACGTCAAAATGAGTGGCGAAAATCCGATGGAAGCCCCCACGGGGGATCCCGGCGAGTTCATGTCCCACCCGCGCTGGCACCGCTTTATCATCGCCATCGCTGGCCCGTTCATGAACGTTGCGTTGGCCGTGGGGTTGCTCACCGGCCTCTACGTGTTTCATTTCGAGGAGCCGGCATATTTGGACGATCCGGCAACTGTGGGATGGGTCAAGGAAGGCAGCCCGGCGGCCAAAGTTGGCATTCGACCGGGCGATTTGATTTCCACTATTGACGGCGTTTCCAACCTGAAATGGAAACAGGTCATGTACAAAGCAGCTCTCAGTCCTGGCCAGCCGCTTCGCGTGGGAGTCCAACGCGCCACCCAAACCCTCGAGTTCACCGTCGTCCCCAGCCCAGCCGGAGTCGACCACTACGGCTCGGCGGGCTGGTGGCCGCAGGAGCCGGTGGAGGTGACGACGCTCAAAAAAGATAGGCCCGCCAGCAAGGCTGGCATCCAGTTAGGCGACGTGATCACCCGGGCCGACGATGTGACAACGACAGCGTTGCCTGTATTGTTTGACCACCTGCAAGAAAGCCAAGGCAAACCTGTCGAGCTCACCGTACTCCGCCATGGTCAAGAAATGAAGTTCACGGTGCAACCCGCACTCGACAAAGCCGACGGCGCCGCCAAGGCGTTTTATCGCATCGGCGTGGGATCGGAGCGAGTGAAAGTGCAGCGCCTGCCCCTTGGGGAAGCCTGGAGGGCATCACTTGCGAGTAATCGCGAGAGCTCCCTCATGCTGGGCGAGTTACTGCAAAAGCTGGTTCGGGGCAAAGCATCCATCAAGCAGATTTCCGGCCCCATCGGAATCGGCCAGGCTGCGGGCGACGCAGTCGAGGAAGGCATACAGGACAAGAATTGGTTCCATCTTCTTCAGCTCGTGACCATGATCAGCCTGAACCTTGGCCTTTTCAATCTGTTACCCATTCCCATCATGGATGGCGGCGTAATTCTGCTCCTGATGCTCGAAGGCCTAATGCGCCGCGATATTAGCCTGGTCGTGAAGGAACGGATTTACCAAACGGCATTTGTCTTTCTGGTACTGTTCGCGTCCATCGTCATCTTCAACGACGTAACGAAAGTTTTCAGCTCGGGGAGACTGCCGTAAGCGAAAGCTAAGATGAAGCACGGGCGTCACCGCCTGTGTGAAACTGGGACGCATCAAGAATCCATTCGTCAGTGATAAACTAGTTATCACATGGCTATCTTCCAGCGCAGAAAAACCCATACCACCAACGTCGGCGGAGTCCGTATTGGCAGCGATGCCCCCATCGCCGTGCAGTCCATGACCAACACCGACACGGCGGATGTCTCCGGCACCATCCAGCAAGTCGCCGCCCTCGCGCGCGCTGGTTCTGAACTCGTCCGTGTGACTGTCAACAACGATGACGCCGCCGCTGCCCTGCCGCACATCGCCGACGGTCTCGAAAAGATCGGCATCCGCGTGCCCATCATCGGCGATTTCCACTACAACGGGCATTTGTTGCTGAAAAAGTATCCGGCCTGTGCGCGCGCGCTGGCGAAGTACCGCATCAATCCGGGGAACGTCAGCATTGGGCGCAAAGATGACTCGAACTTCGGCAGCATGATCGAAGTTGCTGTGGAGAACCAGAAGCCCGTACGCATCGGCGTGAACTGGGGTTCGCTCGACCAGGCGCTGCTCACGAAAATGATGGACGACAATTCCCGTCTGGATGAACCGAAAGAAGCTCGCGACGTGATGATGGAAGCCATGGTCGTGAGCGCGCTGAAGTCCGCCGAGATTGCCGAAAAATACGGCATGCGGCCAGATCAGATTATTCTCAGCGCAAAAGTCAGTGGCGTGCAGGATCTCATCGACGTCTATCGCGCGCTCGCCGCCCGCTGCGAATACCCGCTGCATCTTGGGCTCACCGAAGCCGGTATGGGGATGAAGGGCGTGGTCGCTTCCGCTGCCGCGCTCAGCGTTGTTCTGCAGGAAGGCATTGGAGACACCATCCGCGTTTCCCTGACGCCCGCACCCAATGGCGATCGCACAGAGGAAGTGTTGTGCGGACAGCAGATCCTGCAGTCGCTCGGGATTCGCAGCTTTCTGCCGCAAGTCACGGCCTGCCCCGGTTGCGGACGCACCACCAGCGTGTTTTTCCAGGAAATGGCGCAGCAGATTCAGAGCTACCTGCGCGAGCAAATGCCCGCTTGGAAGGGCAGATACATTGGCGTCGAAGAGATGAAAGTTGCCGTCATGGGATGCGTGGTCAACGGTCCCGGTGAATCCAAACACTCCAATATCGGAATTTCTCTTCCTGGAACATTTGAAGAGCCTACAGCCCCAGTTTACGTCGATGGGCGCCTTTTCACAACGCTTCGAGGGGACGCCATCGTCGCCGAATTCATCAAAATCCTCGACAACTACGTGGATTCCCACTACGCCGCCGCGGAAGAAGCCGCAGTTAAGGTCTAATTAAAAAATATTGTCATCCTGAGCGCAGCGAAGGATCTGGTTGCGCAGCGTTCGGCCAAGGCGAAGCACCCCTACACTGTACGCAACGCCAGGCCGCTCGGAGGAATTCCCCTGGAGTTTCTCGCGCACT
>CAZUCC010000015.1:10489-76374 GCA_964619065.1 uncultured Acidobacteriaceae bacterium
ATCCTAGGGGTCCTTCGACTCCACATGGACCTTCGCAGGCGAAGGCCCGTGTTCCGCTCAGGATGACAGTTGTGTTGTTGACTGGTTACGGCTTGCCCTTACCATAAGGCCGCGATCCGACGATGCCTTTGCCTTCCTGAACCGTGATGGTTTGATCGCCGGATACATTCGCAAGTTTCTCCACCTGTCCGCTCGGCCATTGAATTTCTACTGCGTCGGCCTGCGTTTTCGATCCCAAGCCAAACGTTAACACCAGCTCACTCTGCGACAAGTAGCTAGACCCGCTGCGCAGCAGCTGCCATTGCGTATCTTGTTTGTCCTTGCTCGAAGCGAGACGCACAACCGCGCCAATGCCATCGCGATTCGACTTCGTGCCCACCAGCTTTACACGCAAGCTGTGATTGGTAACGCCGGTGTTGTGGAACAAATACGCAGGACCACCGTTCGTGGTGATCAGCAGATCGAGAGCGCCGTCGTTATCGATATCGGCATAGGCAGCGCCGCGGGCCACGCGCGGCGAATTGAAGGCAGTTCCCAACGACGCAGTGACTTCCTGAAACTTCCCGCCACCCAGGTTGCGGAACATATGCGGCGGCTCTGCATACTTCACACGCTTTTGTACGCGCTCGATTTCGTTTTCAATGTGGCCATCGGCGATAAAAATATCCGGCCAACCATCGTTATCGTAGTCGAAGAAAAAGCAGGCAAAACCCAGTGTGACCAGAGTATTTCTCCCAACTTCGGAGCGCGGAGCCTCATCCACAAACAAGCCATTGCCCTCGTTGTGGTAAAGCGAAAGCATTTGATTCGCGAAGTTGCTGATGATGAGGCTGGGGTGTCCGCTGCGGTCGTAGTCCGCGGCGTCAACACCCATGCCGGCGCGCGCGATTCCGTCTTCACTGAAAGCGATTCCGGCGGCGACA
This sequence comes from uncultured Acidobacteriaceae bacterium, assembly GCA_964619065.1. Taxonomy (GTDB): domain Bacteria; phylum Acidobacteriota; class Terriglobia; order Terriglobales; family Acidobacteriaceae; genus JANXUC01. The sequence goes on from CAZUCC010000015.1 coordinate 11,413, forward strand.
CCTTTCTCTTCAAAAGTCCCATTGCCGCGATTCAGATAAAGCTTGTTGGGCTGGGTATCATTGGCGAGAAGAATATCAGGCAAGCCATCGCTGTTGAAATCGAGAATCGCAACACCCAAGCTCTTCGAAGTCGGATCGTACAATCCTGCCTTGTTCGTGGCATCTTCAAACTTACCATTGCCTAGATTGTGCCAGAGCCGCGCCGACGATCCTTTGTAGGACTCCGGCGTGCAGTAGGATTTGTGCGTACCGTCAAGCGTGCAGCGCAGGTCCGTCTCAATCGACCACTGGACATAGTTGGCGACGACGAGATCAAGCTTGCCATCGCGGTCATAGTCGACCCAAGCCGCGCTGGTAGAGAATTCGTTTGGGCCCCACAACCCGGCGGCACGCGTCACATCCGTGAACGTGCCGTTACCGTTGTTGTGGAACAAACGGCTCTGGCCCAGCGCTGAGATGAAAATATCGTCGTGGCCGTCGTTGTCGTAGTCGCCCACCGCCACACCAAGGCCGAACATGGAGATGGCGAGTCCAGCTTTCACTGTCACATCCGTGAATCTGCCGTCATGGTTGTTGCGATAGAGCTTCAGCGTGGACGCCGCACGTTTGTGGCCGGGCCAGTCTTCCCCATTCACCAGCAGAATGTCGGGGTAGCCGTCACCGTCGTAGTCGATGAAGGCGCAGCCGGGACCCATCGTTTCCGGAAGATATTTCTTCCCGAAGGCTGCATTGTTGTGTGTGAAGTGCAGTCCCGCTTGCGCTGTTATGTCACGAAACTGAACTTGGGCACCGACGGGACTGAAAGAAAGTGCACTGAAAACAACAATGGCGCTAAGAATCTTACGCATCTAGTTCGAGGCTCCAGCCTTTGGATAATTTCGAGGGTAACCCGGGGAACTTGTCGTAGTGCCTGCTGGTAAGCGGACGGAAACATGTTCGTGCACCGTTTGCCGCTCGTTGTTGTCTTCCGGATTGAGGCGACGGTAATCGCCCGTAATCGCCTGCGCGGATTCGTCGGCTTTGAAGCGCAGGTAACGCACCTGATGCTCATGGGCGAGTTTCTGATCGCCGAGGCCGTTGTAACAGAGCATCAGATTGTAATGCGCCTGTAGGTCTTCGGGATCGATCGCCAGAACAGCCTGGAGTTGCTGAATCGCGTCCTGATAACGGCGCTGCAGAAACAGAATACGGCCGAGGTCATTGAGCGCCACGCGGTCGCGAGGATATTGCGCGAGCACCTGTCGCAAATGGCTGGCAGCCTCGTCGTAGCGTCCGTCGTTCCGCAGAACTTTGGCATAGAAGAAATTGGCGCGGGCGAGAGCAGGTTTGAGCGCCAGCGCTTTTTCCAGCACCGTACGGGCCCGCTCCATATCGCCTTCTTGTACAGCAGCGCGCCCAATGTTGACCCAGCCGTCCGGGTTCTTGGGGTCGATCTCAGTAACTTTCTGGAACGCCGCCTGTGCGCCTTTCAAATCTCCTTGGAGCAGCAGTCCGATTCCGTAGTCGTTCCAGCGCTGCCAGTCTTCGGCGTGGAGATCGGCTTTCGGCTGCAGCGGAGCGCTACCATGAGCTGCGACCGGCAAAGTGACTTCGTTTTCTGCTACCGTCACGATGGGAACGTCAGTAATTTCCTCACGCTTGGAAGAAACGCCCTTCAGCGAGCCGTTGAAATTAAACTTTCTGTCGTCGAAGTCCAGAGACGGCCCGGGTTGGCCGGGGTCCGGCTCGCCGGCAAACGAGAATTGCGTGTTCCACCATGAGAATTTACGGTAGAGCAAGCGGGCCTGCAGCGTAATCTTCGATCCAGCATTCTCGGGAACATGCAAACGGTAGTGCACCGTGTCCGCCGCGCCGGGAGGAATCAGGCGCACGTAGACCACAGAACGCGTGGCCCAGGCATTACGCTTATTGATGCGATTGCCGTGCCCATCGATTTGCAAAGAACGATAGAAGTGAGCACCCTTTTCTACCGGACCCTTCCCGTTATCTTCCACCATCCCGCTCCAAAAGACCGTCTTTCCTTTGTCGTCGGTGCCTTTGAGCTCGACCCATGTGTCGTAGGCGTCGACTGTGCCTCCGGGAAAGAAATGGCCGACCTTCTTGGTACGGATCACCACATCAACGCGAACGTCATCGCCACGTCGTAGAGCCGGCAGCACTCGGTTGAGTGGCGCGGTGACCGGTACTGCTTCACCCGTTGCGCCAGGAGCGACCTTGGTTTCCGCTTCTTCGCCTACTGCGAACGTTGTGTTCAATTCTGACTGCACGGCAGTCGTTGAGTCCGTCGCTCGTGCGGGCGACGCGGCGAAAATATCCACGCTCAGATTCTTGTTCTTCAGGAATTCTTCTGTCGCTGCGAGCTGTTGCGGGTCTTCGTTGGCGGTCGGTAAAGCGGTGTTCGCGGCGGGAAAGCGATGCGAGTGCACGAAGCCGTCGACATTTCCGCGCTCCTGCGACGACTCCAAGGGCATGTGGCAATCGGCGCATTGCTGTGACTTTGCCGGATAGTAAAACGAACGCGCGCCTTGTCCCGAAACACCGCTCGCCTGCCAATTGTCATATTCGTTGAAGCCGCGAATCCAGCGGTAGTGATTCACGGGCACATCCAAATGCACCTTGTGGCAGGCCGAGCAGAACTCCGCCGTCTGCGTGCGCATGAAAGGCTTAAGGAAAATGCGGCGATGTGGTTCCGGATTTAGATCCACCAGAAAATCATGCAGCCAGCGCAGTGCGGGATTTGGGCTCGAGGCCAGCTCATGCAGCTTCGGATATTCCAACAGAAAATCACCCTGTCCCATCGTGCTCTTCACTTGAACGATGGAGTGGCACATCATGCAGCCCAGCCCAGCTTGCGCTTCGGGGCGGTGCACAATCTGCTTGATCGGCGTATCCATCAAGCCGCTGTAAAGCACGGCGGGATCATGACAGCCACCGCACCACTTCGAGGGCTTGGTACCGCCCACGTCCTGCATGTATTCAATGCTCTTGCGATACCACTGATTGTTGAAGGAAGAAAAATGGTGCGCGGAGCCCTTCCACTGATCGTAAATATCCTGATGACAGCGCTGACACACTTCCGATTCCATGAAGTACTTGCTGGGAATCTTGCCGCCTCCGGCAACCTGAGCGGAGCTCGGGAAGAACGCGCCGGAAGGACCGTCGCCTTCGCCTTCCATCGTGGCCGGGGGCAGTTTCGGGTTTTGAATGTGAGCGCTACTTGGTTGAGCATTGCGCAGGTAATAAGCGAGCCAGCTCGTTCCCGCCAGCAAAGCGATACATATTGTGGCGCGCAGTAATGCTACGGCTGGACCCCTCGCGAGCCAGCCGCGCCGCGACCCCCAAGCACTGAGCAGAAATGCGCCCGCCAGCACACTCACGCCGATGTGCCAGTAGAGCCATTGATAATGGGAGTGCCGCGTCCCGATCTTGAGCAAGACCAGACCTGGAATCCCGCCGCCGAGCAGCAAGAACCATCCTAAACCGGAAGTCAGAGTTTGTTTCCGTAGGTTGCGAATGAGCCAGGGCAACAAAAACAACATCGCAGCCACACCGCCAAATGCGTGCAGCAAGACGATGACCGGATAGAACAGATTGGGCTGCGGGAACGCGTACAAATACGCCGCCGAAACGAACAATGTTAAGACGAGCAGCGAAGGCCAGCGGCCAGGAAATAAGCGGCGCTCCACGAGCGAATTCATATCTGTCCCCGATGATCGCACACCCTGTCTCCTCGAATCATATGCGCGAGTTATGGCGTCAATTTTCCTATCGTCAAATAGTTCTGCGAAGGAATCCCGAACGCATCGGCCACACGGTTAAAAAACGCAAACATGGCCGTAATGTACACGGCCTCGGCAATCTGATCTTCTTTCCAGCCCGCATCACGCAACTTTTGTACATCTTCCGCAGTCGTGCGGTACGCGGCTGCTGTAACCAGTTCCACGTAGTCGAGCAGCGCGCGCTCCGCCGCCGTAAGGTTGGCCTCTTCGAGCTTTCCTTCCGCAATCGCTGCCACACATTCATCAGATGCTCCCTGAACACGCAGGAAGTAAGCATGGCTGTCCAGTCAATAAGGGCAGCGGTTCAAATAGGAGACGTGGCTGGCGATCATCTCCTTGTGACGTCGCGTGAGATGCCCTTCCGAAAAATGGACGGTATTGGAAAACTGAATAACTTGGCGCAGAAAATCCGGCCGCGCTCCAAAACACTTGATGATTCCCGGAACCTGCTGCCGTCCGGAGCCTGCACGCCAGAAATCATAGGCCGCAGCAACGTCCCCGGTGGCTTCGGCATCTTCAGTAATACGAATTTTGGTCGCGTGTGGTGCGGGATTTGTTTCGTCCATTTTTTCAGCCTACAATTGTTTCACTTTTAGATCGCGGTCAGTTCCTCTGTTCGAAAGCACTCCCCGCTTCGCTCCAAAGAGCCATTGCACGGGCAACCCTGTAAGTACCACCAAACATCCTAGCGATGCTTCCTTGGGGCTGCGTACCCCGAGCAGCACCAGCATCAGCACAACCAGCGCTAGAAACACGAGCGGAGTCCAGGGATATCCCGCCGCCAGAATCACCGCCTCAGCACCCTCCTCTCGACGGCGAATCCTGAACAAGCCCGCTACCGTAAGGCCTAGGAAAAAAATTGCGGCAAACATGAAGTACGCCAGAATCTGCTGGAAATTCCCTAGAAACACCAAGCCTGCGGCAATCGCACCTTGCAACACAATCGCGTTCGCTGGAGTTCCGAAGCGCGGATGTGTGCGCGCAAACGCAGGCAGGAACAGTCCATCCGCTGCCATCGCGTAATAGACCCTCGGAGCCGCCATCATGAAAGCAGCCAGGCCTCCTAGCACGCACACAATTACGATTCCCGCCAAGAGAGCTCCGCCAGCGCGGCCAAACAGGATTTCTCCGGCCTGAGCCACAAATGTGGCATCGGAAGTCACTTTGTCCAAAGGGATTAGGTAAAGGAACACAGCGCTAATCAGCGTATAGACTGCCGTCACCACAAGCACACCCAACAGCAGAGCGCGTGGCAACGTGCGGCCCGGATCGCGCACTTCCCCGGCAATCTTCGTAACATCCCACCACCCGCCAAACGAAAAGAAAGCGCCGACTAAAGCTGCGCCAAGAGCTGGTCCCAACGGCAAAGACCCCGGACGCTGCGCCATGAACGGAAGGAAGTTATTCCACGATCCCAGGTGAAACAGGATTGCCCAAATTATTAGCAGACCCAATACACCCAGCTTCATCCAGGTCAGCAGCCGCAAGAATCCAGCGCTAAGTTTCACGCTCAGAACGTTGAGCACGCACAAAGCGGCAATCACAGCCACGGCCATCAATTTGGTGGCGAGCGGCGACCAGCGAAAGATGTACGCGGCATATCCTGCGACCCCTGTCGACAACGCCGCAGTCAATCCAGGATCCATCACCAGCAGACACATCCACCCGTAGAGAAACGCCGTCCGGTCCCCGAACGCCTCGCGCAAATAGGCATAGGAGCCACCAGCCTGCGGATACCGGCCGGCCAGTTCGCCGTAACACAAAGCTCCGCTCACGGTCATTGCGCCCATTGCCAGCCAGGTCATCAGCAGCCAGAAGGGCGATCCCAGCGCTTTGGCCATCCCCGCCGGGGTCAAAAAAATGCCAACGGCGATGGCTTCTCCCGCCACCGCCGCTGTTGCCGATCCCAATCCGAGTTGCCGCCGCAATCCTTCCGGCGCCGTTACAGTTGGAGTTGCGAGTGTCGCCGCTGTCATCACCTGGGCATGTGTTGAAGACTGTCTTACTTCGCAGCTACTTGAGCTTCAATATGGTCGATCACCAAAGCCTGTGAGCCGCCGCGCTTGAAAACCTTTCCCGTGGCGACAACTTTTTGCCCGGCAAAAGGTAGCAGCTTGCTGTTCTGCTCCGTGGAGGGCGTATCACCCGAAATTGGCCAGTAGATTTCTCCTGCGGGAGTTAGGAGCACCAGGGGCGATCCGCCCTTGGCGCAGGCAGTCGCGCAATCTGCACTGATCGGCTTTTTGAGTCCTTTGGTAAAAGCACATGCGGAATCCAGCACATACCCCTTGACCGTCACGGACGCTGCGGACTTCTTTGCGGGGGTATCGCCCAAAGCAAATGTGAGTAATCCAAAGAGAACAACAAGAACTGCGAGTTTGCTGCTGCGAATCATGATGAGTCTCCGTTTTAGACCGAAAGAGTGCAAACAGGAGCCCCTCCGGATAGTGCCAAAGCGCCACCCGGAGGAGCGATGAGACTGAAAAGAAATGTAGGCCCCGGCCCGAACCCGGACAATAGTTAAAAAGTACTAGTGGCTGTAGAAAGCTGTAGGCTGCCCAGAATCCGACTTTTGGCAATGTGAGGAGTAAAAACAGGAGCTCCTCTGGGATCGCTCCGTAGCGCCACCCAGAGGAGCAATGAGACTGAGGAGAATGTAGCCTGAGTTCAAAATCAGCACAATACTGAAAAAATACTAGAAACCAGTCCTCGCAGTAATTCCCTTCCCCTCGACGCAATCATAGGTCCGGCTGGTTGCGAGGTCTTTGTACTCTTCCGTCCTGCCGTTCGGCCATTGAATCAGCACACGACTAATCTTATCCAGCTTGCCAACGCCGAAGGTTGCTGGAAGTTCGGATTGCGAAAGATAGCTCGACCCGCCTTTCACCAGTCGCGATTGCGTGATTCCACCGTGCTCAATCCGCACCGCCGCTCCAATGGCGTCCCGGTTAGATTGCGTGCCCGTCAGGTGAAAGCGGATGCTCCGGTTCCTTGCCAACTGATCGTTGCGGTAGAGGTACGCCGGACCGTTGTTGGTCGTCATCAAGATGTCGAGATCGCCGTCGCGATCAAAATCTCCGTACGCTAGCCCCCGCCCGACCTTCGGGGAACGGAAACCGTCGCCAATCTCGGCGGCGACATCGCGAAACGCGCGCTTTCCGTTATTGAGAAAAAGCTGCGGCGCTTGCGCATACCCCACATTGCCGCGAATGTTCCGCACCGTGTCGTCGATATGCCCATTGGCTACGACCAAATCGAGAACGCCATCAAGATCGGCATCGAGAAACGCACAGCCAAATCCCAGAGTCGCCTTCGACGGCAGCCCAACGCCAGCTTGCACCGAGATATCCTCATAGGCTCCCTTGCCCGCTGTCCGGTAAAGTCCGATCATTTCATTATCGAAATTCGTAATCGCGATGCCAGCGGTACCGGAGTTCTCGAAATCGGCGATGTCCACACCCATCCCCGCCCGCGCTTTGCCCTCGTTGCTGAACGCAATGCCGGCCTCAACCGCAACATCCTTGAACGTGCCGTTGCGCTGATTGCGATAAAGCTTATTAGGCTGGGTATCGTTGGCGACCAAAAGATCGGGCCATCCATCCTGGTCGTTGTCGAGCAGAGCAACTCCCAGCGACTTCGAACTGCTGTCGAAGATGCCGCCGGTCGCTGTGACCTCCTCAAATGTTCCATTTCCGCGATTGTGAAATAGCCAGCACGTCTTGCCTTGATAGGCCTCGGGTGTGCAATACGATTTGTGTTTCCCATCCAGGCTGCAAAAGACATCGTGCTCTGGAGACCACTTCGTGTAGTTGCAGACGAACAGGTCCAGACGGCCATCGCGGTCGAAGTCAAACCACAACGCCGAAGTGCTAAAGCCCAAGCGGCCACCGAGCCCGCTCGCTTGGGTTACGTCGGCAAAGGTTCCTCTCCCGGTGTTCTTGAACAGACGGTTCTGTCCAACACAGGTGATCAAAATGTCGGGAAAACCGTCGTTGTTGAAATCCCCGACGGCTACGCCCATGCCATACATTTCCACATCCAGGTTCGCTTTCCGCGTCACATCGGAAAACGTTCCATCCCTGTTGTTGCGGTAAAGCTGAAGGGTTGAGCGCTGCTTCCTGTGACCCGGCCAGTCCATACCGTTGACCAGCAGGATGTCCTGCCATCCGTCGGCGTCGTAATCGAGGAACGCGCATCCAGAACCCAACGTTTCTGGCAACAACTTGCCGCCGTACGCGCCGCTATTGTGCCGGAAGTGAATACCCGCCGCGTCCGTCACGTCCGTGAAGCGGAAGCCTGGGGCTGGAGAACCAGGTGGCGCGAAAGGCGCGGCGAACCCCGGACTCAGTGCAGCAGTCGACGCGGCACCCGCTAGCCCTCGCAAAAAACTCCGGCGGTTCAAGGCAGATTCACCAAGCCATTCTTGATGGCATAGACCACGAGCTCCGCCGTCTTGTGAATTCCAAGGGCATCCATGATATTGGCGCGATGAACTGCCACCGTGTTCACGCTAAGGCCGAGCTTCTCGGCAATTTCCTTATTCGATTGGCCGTCCACGATCAATTGCAGAACTTCCAGTTCCCGTATCGTGAGTCCAGAGCCACGCTCGCCCTTTAGAGAGGAAGGCTGCGACACTTGCGGATCCAGCACTATCTCGCCTTGCGCTACTCGGCGAATGGCCGTTACCAGCTCCAGGTCCACAGCACTTTTCAGAATGTATCCTCGGGCACCCGCATCCAGAGCCTGGCGCACCCATGTTTCCTCGGAATGCATACTCAACATAAGCACGGCGGTCCCGGGATTCGCCGCTAGAATGCTTCTCGTGGAGTCCAATCCATTCATACCTGGCAGCGCACAGTCCATGACGATCAATTTCGGCTGGAGCTCTTTCGCCAGCCGGACAGCTTCCACGCCATCGCCAGCCTCACCCACGACGGCAATGTCCGCTTCATCTTCCAGGATTCGCCGGAAGCCGCGCCGTACCATGCTGTGGTCGTCCACGAGAAGAACGGTGATTTTTTCAGACATGCGGCTCCTGTTTGACTCGCGACTCTTGTGTTCGTGGAACATGCAACTGCACCAATGTCCCTCCCCCTTCAGCTTCGTGAATGACGAGGTTCCCGCCCAGGAGTTCAGCACGCTCCCGCATCGCTACTAAGCCGATGCCGCGTTGCCCAGGCTGCCGCACAAATCCTTTTCCGTGATCTTCCACCTCGAGTTCGAGCGCATCCGGTAAAAATCGCAACCGTACCCAAGCTTCGCGAGCACCAGAATGTCTTACGACATTATTCAATGCCTCTTGCAATATTCGGTACGCGTGCACCCCAGCGCTGCCTTCTACTGGAAAGGGACTTCCTGTTTTTGCGTAGGCTATGACAATCCCGGTTTGCCTTTCCATCACTGGCAAGTACCACTCGATAGTACTTTCTAACCCAGCTTCGTCCAACATGACCGGATGCAGAGCCTGCGACAAGCTGCGCACATTGTTGAGTGTGGATTGCGCCATTTCTCCCACCTCGCGCAAATCCGCGCGCAGGGACGATCCCTCCGGTGCATGGTTTCCAGCCCGGCTCAGCATGGCTCCGATGGCGGTCAGTATTTGTCCGAATTCGTCATGCAATTCCCGTGAGATGTGCAGCAGCGTGGATTCCTGTGTCGAGATCAGCTTCTGCGCCAGCTCGCTCCGTTGCGCGGACAGCGCCGCGAGTTGGTCGAACAACCGGCGGTTCGCGCTGATTACATAAAAACTTGTCAGCACAATCGCCAGAAGAGTCGCCGTCAAAAAGAGAACCACTTTGCTCTGGACGCGGTCATAGATTGCGCCAATTCGCGCCGCCGCTTGTTGCTCGGTTTCGTTGTTTTGCACCAACAGGCGGGCCACAGCGGTGTTGAGCCCAGACAGGCGCGCCTGTAAGGAGAGCCTGATTTCCTCCCGCGCTTCCTTCTCTTGGCCACTACGAGCCAGAGCAAATGTGCGTTCGGCGGCATCCCAAAATTGTGTAAAAGAGGTTCGCAGATACTCCCGCTGTTCCGACGAACTTTGGACTACGGCCACCTGTTCCTCGCGGCGCAACGCATCGTCGAGATCGCCGTGAATGCGTTCGAATTGCGCCGACCACGCCGCCAGCGGATACGGCTCGTCCGCGTCCAGCATGTCTCGCATGGCCAGCGCCAGCGAATTTAAATCATTCTGAATGCGCAAGAGCTGCAGGGAATCCTTGCGATTCCGGTCAGCCAGATCGCTCTGCAGTTGCCGCAACCCCGCGATTTGCGTCGTTATGTAGTAAGAGTAGGCCACCACCGCGGCCAGCGTCAGGATCAGGCCCAGAAGCAATCCTGCTGTCGGTGACCGGTGTGGGAAAGGCGCGGGCTGCACGAGCCGAGGATATAACGCAAGGGGCAAAAATCGCTAATCCCCCCGCCACGACCCAGGGAACGCTGGCGCTCCTTACTAATGTCCTGGCATTTTCTGCCGATATACCAAGGGCAGGGTAACTCGATAGAGACCAGATCTTCTCGCAGGGAAAAAAAGTCAGCCCAATGTCTGGCATACGAGCTCTTATTGTGGATGATTCCTCGGCCATGCGGAAGATGGTGGAGCGTTCCGTACGCCAGTCGGGCTTTGACCTCAAGCAAGTATTCGAGGCTGCGAATGGAGCCGAGGCTCTTTCCGTCCTCAGGGACAACGTCGTCGATCTTATTCTCTGTGACATTAATATGCCGATCATGGATGGGCTGGAGTTTGTCAAGCAGCTCTCCTCCGTGGAAAACGCAAAAGGCGTGCCCGTGGTCATGATTACGAGCGGCGGCAGCGAGGCCGAAGTACTGCGGGCCATTGCCTACGGCGCCAGGGGCTACCTCCGCAAGCCGTTCGCAGCAGATCAAGTCCGCTCGCAAATCAGTTCCATTCTGACCGCAAAATCATAACGGCTAGGAACGAACGTGGCCCCCCAGGAGTGCTCACCTGAAATCCTTGGGGAATGTGAGATTTGTTACATCTTTCCCGTTGTGCTAACGTTGGCTCAAGTATGCGGCGAGTGCTTGCTAGCTTCGTGTTGTCCGTGATCGCTTGGAGTTTCGTAGCTCCAATTGCTTTGGCAGCTACGGGAGCGACCACGCCCGCGTGTTGCCGCCGGGACGGAAAGCACCACTGCATGTCGGGTATGTCGGAAACGTCCGGCATGACAGGAATGTCCAATTCCAATGATGACGTTCCCGACCTTCGTGCCAGCGCTCCGGATTGCCGGTATCGATCGCAAATAGCGACACCGACGGGCTCAGCATCGCAGCAGGACCCAGCACTCCCGTCGCTGCAATTGCAGGCCATCAATCTTGTACTTCCCGCGGATCTTGTGTTCTTCGAATTGCGCTCTGGTGTCGCCAATTCGGAACGCGGCCCTCCTACCTCTCGCTAATTCCTAACGCAAACTCCATCGAACTTCACAAGAATTGTCTGTGACGTCCGCCTTGTCATGCCAATTGCATGGGTTTTTGCAGACAGGTCCGCGAGAAAGTAGATTCATGAACTGTCGTTGCGTTTTGAAAGCTGTTGCTGTTTTATCCGCCGTTGCCGTGCTTATGACTTCCACGGCCGTCGCTACTATTTTTGGCTCGGTTCGGGGGGTCATTCATGATCCGCAGCACCGCCCGATTCAAGGCGCAATGGTAATGCTACGAGCCAACTCGTCCGACTGGTCGAAAACTGCGACAACCGATGCTAACGGTGAATTTGCGCTGAATGCTGTGCCTATCGGCGACTACTCCATTAGTGTAGCCTGTCCCGGATTTGCCCAAGCCGTGCAGAATGTGGTCGTCAACTCCGGCACGGAACCGGTCGTTCACTTTCTGCTGCGCGTCGACGCCGCGAAGGAGACAGTCAATGTAACGAGCACACTCGATAATGTGCCGACTGATTCTGCAACGCCCATCACTCTGGTAAATCGCTTGGACATCGAGCGAACTCCGGGTGGATCCCGAACCAACAGCCTTGCCATGATTACCGATTTTGTTCCCGGAGCGTATGTTACGCATGACCAACTGCATATCCGCGGGGGCCATCAGACAAGCTGGCTGGTGGATGGAGTTCCGGTGCCCAACACGAACATTGCGTCCAATATCGGTCCGCAGTTTGATCCCAAAGACATCGACTACATGGAAGTGAATCGCGGCAGCTACGGCGCGGAATTTGGTGACCGGACTTATGGCGTGTTCAACATCGTTCCACGCTCCGGCTTTGAACGCAATAACCAGGCCGAGCTGGTTCTCAGCGCTGGCAACTTCAATCAAACGAACGACCAGCTCAGCTTCGGCAGCCACACCGAGCGTTTTGCTTACTATGCCAGCGTGAATGCGAACCGCACGGATCTTGGCCTGCAAACGCCTGTCTCGAAAGTGGTCCACGATGCGGCGAATGGCTACGGAGGTTTCGGGTCGTTCATTTTTAACGTCGATCCTTCCAACCAGTTGCGCCTCGTGACCTCCTTACGCAAAGACTACTACCAGATCCCGTACGATCCTTTCCCGAATGACCTTGAAAACGGCTCCAGCGCGGGGAATGATTTTACCCCGCAGGCCCCCAGCATTGGCCTTCGCGATGGCAACCATGAATCCGATGCCCTGATGAATTTTTCCTGGGTCCATACGTTCAATTCCAAGGTCATGCTGACGGTGTCGCCTTTCTACCACCGTAACAGCGCGAACTACGACAGCTCACCCGCCGACGTTGATCTCGCCACTACGGATCATCACACCTCAACCTACGCGGGCGGACAGGTTAGTTTTAACGCCAATATGGCTAAGAACAATCTACAAGTGGGTTTTTATGGCTTTCATCAGAATGACAGCCAGTTCTTTGGAATTATTTTCAACAATGGCAGCAGTACTTCCCCTCTTGCTGAGCGCGACCATGCTTCCGGCGGATTGGGAGCTTTTTTCATCGACGATAAATTCAAACCATTTTCCTGGCTAACGCTCACCGCTGGAATGCGCCCCACGCATTTCAGCGGCGGAAATACAGAAAATGCTATCAGCCCGCGCTTCGGTGCAGCGTTGAACATCCCACGCCTCAACTGGACTTTCCGTGCTTTCTACGGCCACTATTATCAGGCGCCGCCTCTCCTCACGGTCGGAGGCCCTCTGGAGCAATTCTGCAATGCAAACAATTGCAAAATAATTCCACTGCCGGGCGAACGCGATGAAGAACATCAGTTCGGTTTGACCATCCCTTATCGCGGATGGGTTCTCGACGCCGATAACTTCAAAACCAGCGCCCAAAACTTCTTCGATCATAGCTGCATTGGGTCAGGAGTTTGCCTTCCCATCACGATTGATCGAGCAAGAATTCGAGGCTGGGAACTGACTCTCCGTTCGCCCCGGATTGCCCATCACGGCCAGATTCATCTTGCCTATTCCAATCAGATCGCGGAAGGTAAACTGCCGATCACCGGCGGATTAACGGATTTCTCCCCGCCTACTCCGCTCTTCCCGCTCGATCACGACCAACGCAACACTCTCAATATTGGCGGAGACGTTACGCTTCCGTGGAGGTCTTTTGCCTCCACCAACGTTTACTACGGCTCCGGCTTCAGCAACGCATTCCCAGGCCAACCGTATCCCGGAAACAATCTGCCAGGACATACGACGTTCGATGTGTCCGTGAGCAAAGATTTCGGCGAGCGATTCTCTGCATCGGTAAATGCCCTGAACATAGCCAACCGGCGTGTGAATCTTGATAACAGCCAAACCTTCGGCGGGTTTCACTGGAACAACCCGCGTGAGATTTACGTCGAGTTCCGCTATCGATTCCACTACAAATAGAGGGATGCGAGTGCCTATGCTGGAGTATGTCGGATTTGTTTCTGCTAAAAAAGTCATGCAACTGGCAAAGTAAAGTAAAACACTGATCCGTGTCCCAGTTGACTGGTAACCCCGATTTGGCCGCCATGAGCTTCCACAATGGCCTTCGAGATGGCCAGGCCCATGCCAGTTCCCTGCACCTGCAATCGATGATTGCCACCGCGATAGAATTTTTCAAAGATGCGGGACAGTTCGAAGTCGTCGATACCCGGTCCTTGATCTGCGACGCTGGTCGTGATCATCCGGTCCTTCGCTTCCCCGGTAATACGAATCAGCGTTTCTGGCGCGGAATACTTGGCAGCATTTTCGACTAGATGCACTAGGACTTCTTTGATTCTTTCCGAGTCCACGCGTACGGGCGGCAGGTTATCGGGAAGACGAACCTCCACACGGCGCTGCCCCAGAACTTGTTTTACCTCCTCGAGTGTTGCGTCAACAACCTCTCGAATTCTGTGTGGCTCCAGTTTGAGCTCTACTTTGTTGGCGTCGAGCTGGGCCATCTCCGCAGCTTCTCCAACAATGCGATTCAAACGATCGCTCTCTTCATTAATCACTGCCAGCAACTCTTGACGTTGAGCCTCGTCCAGGTTGGGATTACTTAGCAGTGAGGTAGCAGAGGCTTTGATGGCAGTTAATGGTGTACGAAATTCATGAGTCACCGCATCCAGCAGAACTGAACGAAGCTGCTCGCCTTCGCGCGCCGCTTCTGCGCGTCCCAATTTCTCAATGGTCCCCGCTCTCTCAATGGCAATTGCGATCAGGCTACCCATGGCATCGAGCGTCTGGCGGGAGAACAGCTTCCCTGCAATGCCCAGGCTCCCCACCACGCGCACGCCCATGCGGAGGGGCATGAAGACCAAATTATTCTGAGAATCAGTTTTAGGTTCACCGCGCATGCTGACCAACTGCAGATCATGAACTTCCAGCCCGTCGGTCGCGGGGCCAGATCGGTAAACATCGGCGCGGCCGGAGAGGGAAATCGCAGCAGCTTTCACATCGAACGACTCGGTGATGTAGCGCGGAATAAGATTCAGTAACACAGCAATATTGTCGCTGGAGAGAAGTTGCTGGCTGAACTCATAGAGACGTTCCACCTCACGCCGCCGCTCGTGGGCATTCTCGGCCTCGCGGCGAGCTCGCTCGGCCAGCTCGCTGGCAATCACTGCCGTAATAAGGAAGGCAAATAGAGCGACCCAGTTCTGCGGCTCTGCGATCGTGAAGGTACCAAACGGCGGCAGAAAATAATAGTTGAACGCCAGGGTGGCCACGACTGCCATGAACACGGCGTGCCGTAACCCCCAAGTCGCGGACACGACTAACACGCCCAGCAGAAAGGTCAGCGCGGCGGTGGTAGGATTCACCCTGATCAGTGTTTGATAGGTAAAGACGATTACAAAGACCAGCGCGGCAGCAACAAGGTAACGCAGAACCGACTTGGTTACCGGCGACATCACGAGCCGATTGTAGCTGACTTGTTTGGTTGAGATCGACAATTCCATGCGGCTCAACGACAATAGACGCGATGCCCAAGACCCCTGAGCAATGGCTGGAAGAAGCAGCTCCCGAAAAGAAGAAGGGCTCTTTCAAACTTTTCCTGGGATATGCGCCGGGCGTGGGCAAGACCTACAGCATGCTCAGCGAGGCCATTCGCCGCCACAGCCGGGGCGAAGATGTAGTCATCGGCGTGGTGGAATCCCATGGACGCAAGGCCACGGCGGAGTTGGCAGCGCAGCTGGAGAATGTCTCCCGCAAGAAACTCGACTACAAAGGCGCAACGTTTGAGGAAATGGACGTGGACGCCGTTCTTGCACGCAAGCCGGTAGTCGTCCTCGTCGACGAACTTGCACACACAAATATCGAAGGCAGCAAACACAGAAAACGTTACGAAGACGTCTTCGAATTGCTGGACGCTGGTATCGATGTACTTTCCACCATGAACATTCAGCATCTGGAGAGCATTACGCCTACGGTCCAAGGCGTTACAGGTATCCAGGTGCGAGAAACCGTGCCGGACTGGGTTTTGCAAAGGGCCAACGAAATTGTCATGGCGGACCTTACTCCCGAGGCCCTCCAGAATCGCATGCGACGAGGCGATGTTTATCCGCTGGAACGCGTTGGCCGTGCCTTGGATAACTTCTTCCGCGAAGGCAATCTGATCGCCCTGCGGGAACTGGCCCTGCGGCAAGTCGCGCATGCCGTGGATCGCAGCCTGGAGACCTATCGCGAGAAAGAGGAAACTGGGCGCGCAGTTGCTGTGCGAGAACGGATCGCTGTGTGTATCAGTTCGAATCCAGCGGCGCAATATCTGATTGCGCGCGGCGCGCGCATGGCGCAAGCGATGGATGGTGAGCTCCACGTCCTCTACATCGATCGGGGCCAAGACACGAGCGAAGCTAACCAGAAGTCCCTGGCCGCCAATATGCGGTTTGCGGAAAACGTAGGCGCCAACATTGTGCGATTCGAAAGTAGGAAGGTGGCTCCGGTAGTGGCGGAGTTTGTGAATCAAAAGCACATCACTCAGGTTGTTTTTGGCCGCTCCGCGACCCGTGGCTGGAAAAGATTTTTTTATCTCTCAGCGATCCATCAATTCTTGCGCGACGCTCCCACGGTGGATGTCCACATCGTCACCCAGGAACCGAGCTGATGACAAAATGACGGACCATCGGCGCATCCTGGTCGTCGACGACGAGCCGCAAATTACGCGGGTCCTGCGAACCTCTCTTTCCAGTCAAGGTTATGACATTCGCGTAGCCAATGACGGCGAGACCGCTCTCGAAATCATGAGGGACTGGACACCGGACATGGTCATCACCGACCTTTCCATGCCCAACATGGACGGCTTGGAACTATGCCGCCGACTGCGCACGAAAACACAGATTCCAATCCTCGTGCTCTCCGTGCGGGGAGAAGAGAGGACCAAGGTCCAGGCACTCGACGCAGGTGCAGACGACTACATTACCAAGCCGTTTGGCATGGAAGAACTGTTGGCACGTGTGCGCGCCAATCTTCGGCGGGTACCGGAAGCTGGGAGCGAAGAGCCAAGCTTGATCGAGGTGGGTGACTTCCGCATCGATCTGACAGCACACAAGGTAATGGTCCTCAACCGTGAGGTCCATTTGACCCCCAAGGAGTTTGATTTGCTCGTTTATCTGGCCCGTCGCCCAGGAAAAGTCGCAACACATCGCACGCTCCTCAGCGCGGTGTGGGGCGGGCATAGCACGGAACAAGTGGAATATCTCCGGGTGTTCGTGGGCCAGTTGCGCAAAAAGCTGGAATCGGAGACCTCGTCCCCTCGTTACATCGTTACAGAGCCGTGGGTTGGCTACCGGTTCGATCCTGGCCAATAGTCCTTTTTCTCGCCAGCCAAGCCCTTACGAAAATTTTATAGACTGTTTAGCCCACTTTTACGGGCAAAATTGTCCAATCGTAGGTGAGGGTGACTGAGAATTCTCACTCAGGACGGTTGACCTATGAACCTACTACTTGGGGCGCTGGGAATCGCAGCTGCAAGTTGTATGCTGAGGTTTCTGGTGGGCTTCTACAAAGACGAAGGGGGTTCAGCATCCCGCAGCGTAACCATGTACATCGTGCGTGAACAACCCGTCGGAGTTCAGAAAATTACCGGCCGGCGTTATGGCAAGCTGACCATCCTGGATGGTGGAGTTGCAGCACGACCATGCTTATCAAGAGGGCAAAATGTGATCCCGATTCAATCATTCATTTTGTCCAAGTGCCCGACGCAAGCAGGAGCGAATTACGGCAAGGCCAGAGTTGACAGCATCAGGGTATCAACAGGGAGCTGACAACGGAGGGGATATGGAAGATCTCGTATTTATTGTTTTAACCGTTATTTTTTTCGCAGCCTCGGTGGCGTACGTGTATGCCTGCGAGCGCTTGCACTGAGGTGAGTCATGGGAGTTGAAACAGTCGTGTTGTTAGTGGTGTGCGTACTGCTGCTCGTGTATTTGGGTTACGCCCTGCTCCAGCCGGAGAAATTTTAGCCATGACAACGAATGGATGGTTCCAGATTGCTCTGTATCTCGCCTTGATATTGGCGATGACCAAGCCGCTCGGAGTATTCATGGCTCGCGTGTTCAGCCGCGAGCGCACGTTCCTCGATCCCGTGCTGCGTCCGATTGAGCGGCTGCTATATCGCATGACCCTAGTCGATGAAAACCACGAAATGCCGTGGACGGAATACGCGTTCTCCATGCTGTTATTCAGCGGCGTCTCCATGTTCGCGCTGTATCTCTTGGAACGCTTGCAGCAATTCTTACCTTGGAATCCCCAGAAATTGGCAGCCGTAGCTCCCGCCCTCGCCTTCAACACTGCTGCTTCCTTCACCACCAATACGAACTGGCAAAACTACGGGGGTGAGGCCACGATGAGCTACCTCACCCAAATGGCTGGCTTGGCTTACCACAACTTCATGTCAGCGGCTGTAGGGATCGCTCTGGCTATCGCCTTCATTCGCGGAATTGCGAGGCGGGAACAAAACACCATCGGGAACTTCTGGGTGGATATAACACGGGCCACGCTATGGGTCCTCCTGCCCGTATGTTTGGTTTTTGCTCTGGTTCTGGTATCGCAAGGGGTGGTGCAGAACTTCAGGCCGTATGACACGGCAAAACTAGTTGAACCGCAACAAATTCCGCAGACGGGAGCAGATGGCAAGCCCGTACTTGGCCCAGATGGC
Organism: uncultured Acidobacteriaceae bacterium; assembly: GCA_964619065.1. Classification (GTDB taxonomy): domain Bacteria; phylum Acidobacteriota; class Terriglobia; order Terriglobales; family Acidobacteriaceae; genus JANXUC01. The sequence goes on from CAZUCC010000015.1 coordinate 29,743, forward strand.
AAACCCGCGATGACCACTGTGACTGACCAGGTGATTGCTCAAGGCCCGGTCGCTTCGCAAGAGGCCATCAAGATGTTCGGTACCAATGGTGGAGGATTTTACAACGCCAACAGTGCGCATCCTTTTGAAAACCCCACACCGCTCAGCAATTATTTACAAATGCTTTCCATCTTCGCCATCGGCTCCGGCCTTACTTACACACTGGGCCGCATGACCGGATCGCAGCGTCATGGATGGGCGGTCTGGTCGGCGATGACCGTCTTATTTGTAGCTGGCGTGGCTACTGTCTACTGGGCAGAGGCACAGGGTAACCCTCTGCTGCAGGGCGTGGATCAGCACGTAAGCAGTCTTCATTCGGGCGGGAACATGGAAGGCAAGGAAGTTCGATTTGGTATCGCCGACTCCGCGCTGTTTGCCACGATCACAACTGACGCAAGCTGCGGAGCGGTCAACAGCTTCCACGATTCGTTTACTCCGATCGGTGGAATGGTTCCTCTTGCCAACATCATGTTGAGCGAGGTGGTATTCGGAGGCGTAGGTGCCGGGATGTACGGCATCCTGATCTATGTCGTCTTAGCAGTCTTCATCGCCGGCTTGATGGTGGGCCGAACTCCCGAGTACTTAGGCAAGAAAATCGAGGCCTATGACGTCAAGATGGCCATGCTGGTGGTTCTTGTCTTTCCTTTAGTCATCTTGGGGTTCACGGCAATATCCGTGCTCTTTAACTTTGGCACTTCCAGCATTACCAACCCGGGACCGCACGGTTTTTCGGAGATTCTTTATTCCTTTACATCGCAGGCTGGGAATAACGGTTCTGCTTTCGGCGGGTTGAACGGGAATACTTCCTGGTACAACGTCGCGGGTGCGTTCACCATGTTGATTGGACGGTTCTTCATGATCATTCCCATGCTTGCAGTGGCTGGGAATCTCGCAAGAAAGAAATACGTTCCACCGTCTCTGGGCACATTTCCTGTGACCACACCGCTGTTCTCGGTTCTATTGGTAGGTGTGATTGTGATTGTTGGGGCATTGACGTTCTTCCCCGCGCTAAGTTTGGGACCAATACTTGAGCACCTGTTGATGCTGGCAGGCAAGACCTTCTGAAGGATGCTATGGCGATAAAAAAGAAAGCTGTTTGGCAATGGAAAATTGTGCGACGGGCACTTTGGGATGCGATTCTGAAGCTCAATCCACGCACCATGATGGCCAACCCTGTCATGTTTGTGGTGGAGATCGGGAGTGTCATTACCACGGTTTTGCTGATCCGCAACGCGATGCACGGCATCGCAGGGTTTAAATTCAACCTGCAGATCACGCTCTGGCTCTGGTTTACGGTTCTTTTCGCGAATTTCGCCGAAGCCATGGCCGAAGGACGCGGTAAGGCCCAAGCCGAAACGCTCCGCAAGGCTCGCTCGGAAACCGTGGCCAATCGCTTGACAGGTGCCAATGGAATCGCCGAGAAGGTTCCCAGTTCGAAACTTCGGTCGAACGATTTGGTGCTCTGTTGCGCCGGAGAGCTCATCCCGTCCGATGGCGAGATTATCGAAGGAGTCGCTTCCGTCGATGAGTCCGCGATTACCGGTGAGTCCGCTCCGGTGATTCGGGAAGCTGGCGGAGACCGCTCCGCTGTAACCGGTGGAACCCGCGTGCTTTCCGATCAGATCAAGGTGCGCATCACTTCGAATCCGGGGGAAACATTCTTGGATCGCATGATCGCTCTGGTGGAAGGCGCCGAACGCCAGAAGACGCCGAACGAAATTGCGCTGAACATCTTGCTGGCCGGCCTCACTATTATTTTCCTGTTGGCGGTAGTCACGTTGCAGCCGTTCGCCATCTACTCGGGCGCACCGCAGACTATATTTGTCCTCGTGTCCCTGCTGGTTTGCCTGATTCCAACAACCATTGGTGGCCTGCTTTCCGCAATTGGAATTGCGGGCATGGACCGCCTGGTACAACACAACGTTCTCGCCATGTCGGGACGGGCAGTGGAAGCAGCTGGCGATGTGAATACACTTCTTCTGGATAAGACCGGAACCATCACGTTAGGAAATCGCCAGGCCTCGGAATTCATTCCGGCTCCGGGAACCACAGCGGCGGAAATGGCCGATGCGGCTCAGCTCTCTTCTTTGGCGGATGAAACTCCCGAGGGGCGTTCAATTGTGGTTCTGGCGAAAGAACAGTATGGCCTACGGGGCAGAGATCTTGGTTCGCATGAAACCACATTCGTTCCCTTCACTGCGCAGACCCGAATGTCCGGCGTGAACCTCAACGGCCGCGAGATCCGTAAGGGGGCAGTCGATGCCATCATCAAGTATCTCGCCCAGCACAGCACGGTTATGCCAAAGGAGGTCCAAGCGTCGGTCGAGGCCATCGCCCGATCCGGCGGCACGCCTCTGGTCGTCGCGGAGAATCGCCGCGCTCTCGGCGTGATTCACCTCAAAGACATCGTCAAAGGCGGCATGCGTGAGCGCTTCGACAAACTTCGCTCGATGGGAATCAAAACCGTAATGATTACTGGCGACAATCCGCTCACTGCCGCTGCGATCGCCCGAGAAGCGGGTGTCGACGATTTCCTGGCCGAAGCTACTCCAAAAGACAAGATGGACCTGATCCGCCGCGAACAAGGTCAAGGCAAGTTAGTCGCCATGACGGGCGACGGCACCAACGACGCGCCAGCGCTGGCTCAGGCCGATGTTGGCGTCGCCATGAATACTGGTACTCAGGCGGCGAAAGAAGCCGGCAACATGGTGGATCTCGATTCCAATCCAACCAAACTCATCGAGGTCGTGGAAATCGGCAAGCAACTACTGATGACTCGTGGCGCGCTCACTACTTTCTCGATCGCGAACGACGTCGCCAAGTACTTCGCCATCATCCCGGCCATGTTTGCAGCGACTTTCCCGGTGCTGAATGTACTGAACGTCATGCACCTGAAGACGCCGGAATCAGCGATTCTGTCAGCGGTCATTTTCAACGCCTTGATCATCATTGCGCTGATCCCGCTGGCGCTGCGCGGCGTAAAGTACCACGCCATGGGTGCTGCTGTGCTCTTGCGCAGCAATCTTTTGATCTATGGCGTAGGTGGCATCATCATACCGTTCCTCGGTATCAAGCTGATCGACATGGTCATTACACGGATCGGAATGGCGTGATCGTGGAACTCTAGAGGCGAAATATGAAGAAAAACTTATTGATCTCTGTGCTTATGACGGTGGTGACCACGGTTCTTCTAGGACTTATCTACCCATTAGTGCTTACTGGACTCGTGCAAGTGTTTATGCATGATAAGGCGAACGGTCAACTCATCCCGTTGAACGGCAAAGTCGTAGGCTCGCGCATCCTTGGTCAGCCGTTTACGAGTGCCGCTTACTTCCACTCACGTCCCTCTGCGGCGGGCAATGGATACGATGCCGCGAACTCAAGCCCGTCAAACCTCGGACCCACGAATCAAAAATTGATTGATCGCGTGAAATCAGATGTTGCAAGCGCTCAAGCGGACAACCCCAACCAACCGGTACCTATTGATTTGGTCACGACATCAGGTTCCGGGCTAGACCCCCACATCTCGCCGGCGGCTGCTGAATTCCAGCTGGCGCGCATTGCGAAAGCTCGCGGCACGAGTGAGGAACAGTTGCGGCAACTCATCGCCCGGCACACGGAGGGCAGACAACTGGGATTCCTCGGCGAACCACGGGTGAATGTTTTGGAACTGAACTTGGAGCTCGACCAACGGTTTCCAACAGCAAAGCAGGCCAAGGCAGAGTAATCCGCTGCACCTGGCCTGTCTGTGTTACTTGCCTACGACTAACACCTCAAACTGCCCCGCTTCCGCTGTAGACAAAAAAAGCTGATGTGTCTTAGGATCCAGCGCCATGGTCTTCGCCCGAGGCAAGGTCTTGACCGTGTCGACCACGGAATATTTATCTGGACTGTCCTGGTGAATCACGGAAATACTACCCTCGCCGTTCGAAAAGAAAATGAGCTGGGAGTCTGGGTCAAACGCAGTTGCATCCACATGATCGCCAATCGGTAGCGTGGTAATTACTTTTCCAGACTCGGAATCAAGAACCGCCATGAGGTGATTTCTGCAGCCAATAAACAGGCGGTGATTCGGCCGGTCCATCGCCATGCTCGAAGGCGACTCGCAAGGGGCGGTTTTCCAGCGCTGTTCAACAGTCAGCTTCCGCGAATTGATCTTGAGCACAAGGCTCTCGTCTTCCAGATTATTGAAAACGTACCCATTACCGTCGGACACGGCGAACTCGGGGCCTCCGCCCAAGTCGATTGTGCCCGCCACCTTACCGTCCGCGGCTGAAATCACAGTGGTGCTGTTGCTGTCTCCGTTGAAGGCAAAAACCTGTGACGTAGCCGGATCGTAGATGATCGCGTCTGGCTTTTTACCTGTAGCCACTTCGCCTAGCTTCTTGAGAGTCTTCAAATCAAAGATCGTGGCCGTCGAAGACTGGCCATTACTGACGAACCCGCGACCCAGTTCCGGCGCGATCGCAATGCCGTGCACACCGGGAGTATTGGGAATGTTGCCGACGACGCTGTTCGAATCCAGATCGAGGACTTCAACTTGCGTTCCGTGAGAAACGTACAAGCGCCGCGCTGCTTCATCCACCGCGAGATAATCCCATCCGCCCTGACCTGGAATTGGAATCTTCTTCGTGATTTTATAGCCGCTCTCGGAAAATGCCGACGCGGCCAGCATTGTCAAGCTCAATACAACTAGAGTTACCCTTCTACTGGCCATATTCAGAAATGCTCGACGGTCGATAAACATGCGGGATTGTCCTTTCAGATGGGTTGATCAGAACTTGTAAATTTCCGGTGTAACTTAGTGGCAGGCTCCGTGTCCGGAATCCGTAAACGTCTTCCCCGCCTCCGGAACGAATTCCCAGTCATAACTTTTTGCGTGAAGCGTGAGCTTAAGAACTCCGTAGGTGTCCGAATTCCGCACCTCACTATTGGGCCGTGAGGAAGAGGCAAACTCCCGGTGAGAATTTTTTCCACCGCTGCCGACGACGAATTCGCGAATGCCATGCGCATTGTCGGCTTTACCCTCCGAATCTTGCGGCGCAAAGCGTTCATAGTCGTGATCGTGCCCATTGATAACAACATCCACTCCCGCCTGGTAAAGAATCTCCCACAAAGGCTTCATGAGCGGATCGTTGCCATGTTTACCCCCGGAACTGAACAGCGGCTTGTGAAAATACGCCGCCGTGCACGCGGTCGGGGACCCGGCAAGATCTTGCTTCAACCACTTCCCTTGCGGAGAAGCGGCGTCGCAGCCACCCACTTGGTCACACTCGCTGTTTAAAACAATGATGTGCCAGGCCCCGAGGTCGTAGCTGTAGTAAGCCTTCTTGGGATCTCCCGCGGCAGCGCCAAAATAACGCGCGTAACCCGAAGCGCCATCGCTGTGATATTCGTGATTGCCGACGGCAGGGCGGGTGCGGTCTTTGAAGCGTCCCCAAGTCGGACCGTAACATTTGGCAAACTGCTCATCGGAACCATCGGGATAGGCCAGATCACCTACAGCAAAAACGGTACCGGGAATGTGGTCGATCAATTTCGCTGTGGCCTCCGCGCCCTCCAGTTGACCGCAAGTGGCGATATCACCAGCACCGACCAGCACAGGATCGGAACTCTCGGCTTGAACTGACGCGGCCGGAGCGACATCAGCTTTTTTCTGTGCCGTGCCTGAAGCGGTGATGCACGGGACCACCCAGACAAGGTACGCAAACAGGAAAAGACCGCGTTTCGTCATCTACGCCCTCGGAACGACTGTACAGCTGAAACCTGAAGATTATATGAACTCACATGGGAGCCGTGACGCTACGGCTCCCAGCAGTCTTATGCAGGTGCGTTTTTTATTTTGGTTCATTCGACAAGTTGAAGCGCAGACCAAAAGAATAGCTTGGTTTGTAGTACTCGCGCTGAATCGGGAATTGCGGGCTGCCCTGATAAAAGCCGAACACTTCATTGGTCAGGTTCAGACCAGAGACGATGAGTTCCAGCCCACGATACATACGGAAACTCCCCTGAGCATCGACCTGTGTGTGAGCGTACAAGTAGATGTCGCCGAGCGGTCCTTTCGTGCCAAGTGGAACTGGATGCGGCGTGCCATCCGCGTTCAAGTCGAAATAATTGTATTGGAAAATATTTGCGTCGTTGTGGGAGACACCAACGCGCATCGACAGCCGTCCGCGATCATACGTTGGACTAATGTTCCAGGTGTTCGGAGCTTGGCGTTGCAACGCCGGCGTATCGGAGCGGTTCGGGATGTGGCCTCCGTAGGAGTTCGTGTAGCTGTAGTTGGCTGAAATGCCCAGACCACTCGCGGGCCCGGGAAGAAAGGTCAGGTGCTGCTGGTAGGCGATTTCGAATCCGAACAAGTGCGCGCTCGAGCCGTTGATAGGACGACTAAGTTCGAAGCCGACGTAATTTGCGCCAAACTGCGCAGGATCCGTTACGACCTGACGGATCTGATAGATAGGATCGGAAAGTTGTTTATAAAAGAAACCGGCCTGAATTAGCCCCAGCGGACGCAGAGTCTGCTCATACAGCAAATCGTAATTGTTTGCATGCGTGGCTTTGAGGCTCGGATTACCAGTGCTAACTCCCGGGGGGATCGCGCTGGCATCAGCGTTGAAAAACGGCGGGAGGTCGCCGAAATTCGGGCGGGCTATACCGCGACCATAGACGGCTCGGATTGCGGCATCGTGCCCGAGAGCATAGCGAAACTGGACGCTCGGGAGCGGATCGAGATACGACGAGGTCTTGTTGATTGGGGTGAAGGACCCGGTGGCTCCGGCGCAAATCGGATCAGGATCGGTTGGCCCGCAAAGATCGCCGTTGGAATCGAGGAGAACCTGATTCCCCCGAACCCGCTCGTTGGTGGCCTCTAGACGGAGTCCAGTCTGCAAGCGCACGCGGCCGAATTCCAGCGTGTTCATCAGGTACCCAGCGGTGATGCGCTCGATTAAATCGTAATTGTTGCTAATCGTATTGAGCAGCGTGCCTGGCTGGTCGAGTTGAAAAAAGCTTGTGTTATTGCTGTTAGCATTGAAGAACGACCGAATTTTGCCATAGTCAGCAGTCGGACCGAAGGAGTAAATCTTGTCGTAGTAATCGGGATCTCGGAAACTACCCTGAAAACCCGATAGTTGGAAGGCTGGATCTGGATTCGAACTGGCCGAGTCGAACGTCGTGTTGTAATCGTCCTCCGCAGCGTCCTGGAACTTGTGGGCATTGCGAATCTTGAAGCCCAATTCAAAGATGCCGAAATGCCCACCCAAGCTGTAGGTATGAGCCGCGGCGATGGCTCCCTGAAGGTTAAGCTGCGCCGCAAAGTTATGGCTCACGTTGATGTCGGCCATGTAATACTGCGTCGTATCGAATATATTGAAGCCGGCTTGCGGGACCAGTTTCGGCGTGTGCGGATTGGTCCAGTCCAAAGTAAAAGGAATTGCGGCCAGTTGACTGTCGTCGGTAGGAGTGAAGTCCGCTGTGGAATACCCTTTGTCGCCTTCGGTGGAGCGGGAGATCGAGATATCGTAAGAAAGCCAGGACTTGGAGAAAACATGTTTACCACCTGCCGCCAAGCTTCCAATTACTTCGACGGGTCGGCGGATCTGGGCGTTGTAGCTGATCGAGCCAGTGCCGGCATCTGTGGCCGACTGGTAGTCGCCGGCTGCCGGGCCGTACACCCAGCGGTCGCCGAAGTTCTTGAAGTGGGAGTAGAGGCCACGAACATAGAGGCCGCCGCCATCCGCCAATTTGTAGTCGGCACTGCCCGCGAAACCTAGCCGCTCGCGGTAGTAGCGGTATTCGCGGAGATCTATTCCGGTGATGATGGGCGTGACGGTTCCATTGAACGTTCCTGTGTCAAGTCCGTTCTCGATGTCGTTGATGCCGCGTCCGTTCCAGTCATAGCTCGCGCCGAAGAGAATTCCGAACTTCTTCTGGACGCCAAAACGCTGACCAATCGTGCTGTCCATTTCTGTAAGAGTGCGGCCGCCTTCAATGGGCGTATAACCGCCGATGCCGTTAATGTAGAGGGTGGGCCTCTCGCCTGCGGTCTTGGTGACCAGATTGACCGAACCACCGATGGCATCACCATCCTGGTTGGCGGAGAGAGTCTTGTTGATCTCCACCGATTCCACGAGGTTAGCGGGAATGGAGTCAAGCTTGATCTGACGCACCCCAGCCTCTGACGACGGAACGTTGACGCCGTTCACAGTCACGTTGCTGAGCCGCGGCTCCAGTCCGCGAATCTGCACATATTTGCCTTCACCCTCATCGCGCTCGAGCGTGACGCTAGGGAGACGGCCCAGCGCGTCGGCAATGTTCGTGTTGGGCAAGCTGGTGATCACCTCGACCGGTAACACCTGCAGGATATTCGGGGAGGTGAACTGACGATTGATGGCTTCGGCCTCGCCGTGTCCGCGCTCAGCATAAACTACGACTTCTTCAGTTTTGGACGCTGCCCCGAGAAGTACCTCGACACCGGTCGCTTGCCCGGCAGAGACTGTGACATCTTTTGTAAATGTGGCGAAACCTACGTAGGTGACGGTCACCGTATAGTTGCCGGGAGCGAGGTTCAGAATTGTGAACTCGCCCCGCTGGTTCGTCACGGCGGGCGCAGCCTTCGGTTGTAGTTCTACCCGCGCGCCCTGGAGCACGGCGCCCGACGAATCGGTGACACGGCCGCTGATGGATCCGGAGCTGCCTTGCGCCGAAACAGGTATCGGCGAAACAAAGCTTGTCATCACTGCAAATAGGACTGCCGTGAGTAAAGAGTTCCTCATAATGCATCCTCCGCTTTCGAATTCGTCCCTTAGCGCGACACAACGGCGTGACACACTAAGCCCTCAGCGCTATTGTTCGGAAACCCGATCTTATGAAGAGAATGTGAATCTTGGGTTACGGGTGGGTGAAAATTTCTTCAGTTTCGCCGACTGGGTTTGGTGATAAACCCCTTGTTTTCCACAAAGCTTGCTTTTCAGTGAATTTTCAGCCTTGTCGATTAAAATAACTTCGGGCGGGCTGCCGTGAATTTGCTGGTTGTCGAAGACGAACACCGTATGGCCGAACTTCTTCGAAAAGGACTCAGCGAAGAAGGCCACACCGTTGTGTGCGCGTTGGACAGCACGGAAGGTCTGGAGCTGGCGCGTTCCTCTGAATTTGATGCCATCGTGCTCGATGTCATGATGCCGAAGCTGAGTGGCTACGATGTGGCCCGACGCCTGCGTGCCGACAAAATCGCCACTCCCATCCTGATGCTGACGGCCAAGGATGCGGTGCCCGATATCGTCCATGGGCTTGATCTCGGCTGCGATGACTACATGACGAAGCCGTTCTCCTTTCGGGAGCTCGTAGCTCGCCTTCGTGCCATCAAGCGGCGTGAGTCGGTCAGTCGCGAGCCGCTCCTGCAGGTTGGCGATCTGGTGTTGGACCCCGCCACGCGCGAGGTCACCCGCGGCAGGCAACGAATCGCTCTCACCCGAACCGAATACAACTTGCTGGAAAGGCTCATGCACCGCGCGGGAAGAGTCGTGTCCCGACAGTTCCTGATCGAATCGGTCTGGGGCTTTGACCGGGAGATTGAAACCAACACGCTGGATGCTTTTCTGCATCTTCTGCGGGAAAAAATTGACGGTCCCGGCATGCCGAAGCTCATTCATACGGTTCGCGGCGTTGGGTACGCTGTGCGTGCGGACGGCGGGTCATGAAGAAGTTGTCGCTCAACAGGTTGTCGATTGGTCTACGGTTGGCGCTTTGGTACCTGCTGATTTTTGCCCTCGCCCAGTTCGTCTTCGGGGCGGGAATGTATGTCGTCCTAAGTCATCACCTGTACAAAATCGTCAATATTAGCTTGCGTGATGAAATGGGAGACCTCCGCAATTTTCTGCAAGAGCAACGCCAGGATGCGGATGTCGCTAAGTTTCGTGAGGAGGTAGCGGAATCCTACTCAAAAGACCATGCCGGAGAATATCTCCAAATTTTTACCGCGAACGGCGAACCTGTCTATTTATCCAGGTTTCTTGCGAGGCATCCCTTGCCCCGTGTCTCTGTGAATGAGGTGCCTAGGGCTGTCTATCAGGATAGGATTATGGACGGCAGGCCCTTCCGGTTTGTAGCCGCTGCCATTGACACTCATGGGCAGATCTTTCTGGTCCAGCTGGGCGCCCCTACACACGAGATTCACGAAACTCTGCAGGCATTCCTGCATTACCTGCTTTTGCTGGCGCCTCTGGTTTTGTTAATCGCAGCAGTGGGTGGCAACTGGCTCAGCCATCGCGCACTCGCACCTGTCGATGCGCTGACGCGCACCGCCAGGACCATCAATGCGACAAACTTGAGCAGCCGCCTGGAGAAACTTCATACCGGGGATGAGCTGCAGCGCCTCTCTGATACTCTCAATGAGATGCTGATGCGGATCGAATCGGCTTTCCTCCGCATGAGCGAGTTTACTGCCGACGCATCCCACGAGTTGCGCACTCCCGTCGCCCTGATTCGTACCGAAGCCGAGGTTGCCCTGCGCCGCCCACGCTCGGAGCAGGAATACCGCTCCGCTTTGCAACATGTGCTGGCCGAATCGGAGCGCACCACGCAATTGCTCGAAAAACTTCTCTCCCTGGTGCGGGCCGATTCCGGACGTGAATCGCTGCACATGGTCGAATTCGATCTCGGGGTTCTTGCCCGGGAGGCCGTGGATAGCTGGCAGAAAGTTGTCGCCTCTCAGGGCTTGCGGCTGACCGGGATTATTCCAGCGCAGCCAATCATGGTAACTGGGGATAGCCTCGCAATTCGTCGCGTGTTCGACGTTCTTCTGGATAACGCGGTGAAGTATACCCCGTCGCCCGGCGACGTCATTCTTTCTGTGGAACAAGATCCTGGATGCGCAGTTTTGAAAATCCGCGATACTGGTGTCGGTATTTCCAGTGAAGAACATCGAAAAATCTTTGAGCGTTTCTACCGCGTCGACAAAGCTCGCAGTCGTCAAATGGGCGGAGCCGGGCTCGGGCTCGCAATTGCCCAATGGATTGTTCGACAGCACAACGGAACGATTAGCGTAAATAGCTCACCTGGGCAGGGGGCGGAGTTCGTGGTGGAACTACCAGCCGGGGCAGGACAGAGTTCCACTCAAATTCTTGCGCAGACAACTGCCCATTGAACAAATAGTCGCTGCCCGTGGTTCCTGGTTACTCCGAGTCAGGTCTAATTCTTTTTCGCTTCCGCTACTGCGTCCTTGTGGAGACGCATCCCGCGCAGGCCGAGCAACAGCATGCAGCCGCCGAATACTAACAGCGCAAGCCCCCAAGATAAGTTGATGTTCACTCCAAGGGACCGGGCATAGATTGCCGGGTCACTCAGAAAACCATACGCAGTCAAAATGACGCCAAAAAGAGAGAACATCAATCCAATCGGCATCCGAATATCCAAACCCATAGGCTAGCTCCGTTTTTTACAAAAAGATCAGATTCAACACGACAACCAGCCCGATGACGATGGCCCCCAGCACGGCGGGACGCATGTACCAGGGCACATGCTCTTCACTCGGCCTTTCGGTGAGTGAATACACCAGCCCAACCAGATCTTTTTCCTCGCGCTTACGAGTGCACAAGCTGACAAGAATTGTGACGACGAAACATGCGGACCAAGCCCAAATTGCTGTCCAGAAGTTCTGCGCCATCTCGCTGGGGTAGGTGTGGATTGTTCCCAACCAACCTCCCTTAATGCCGATAACGGCGCCTGCTGGGAGCGTGAGCCCGTTGTGAATCGCGGCGGCGAGAGTGCCTGAAAGCAGCCCGAAGAATGCCCCGTGTCCAGTGGCGCGTTTCCAAAACATGCCGAGCAAAAAAGTAGCGAAGAGTGGCGCGTTGACAAATGCAAACACCAGTTGGAGAAAATCCATGATGTTGTTAAAGCGTGTAGCCGCGTAGGCTGCGGATACCGACAGCGCGATGCCAAACACAGTAGCAAGCCGCCCCATCCAGAGATAATGCGCGTCGGTCGCGCCCTTGTTGATATAAGACTGGTAAATATCGTAGGTCCATACGGTATTGAATGCGGTCACGTTGCCAGCCATTCCGGACATGAAACTTGCCAGAAGGGCCGTCAGCCCCAGACCAAGGATTCCCGTCGGAAAATAATGCAGGAGCATGTTCGGGATCGCCAAATCGTAGTCCAGGATGGGCTTGCCGTTCGCATCTACTTTGGGAATGCCCGTGATTTCATCCACCTTCGCGGGGATCAATCCCTTGCCTGCCTGGTTCAGGGCCTGCACTTGGCCAGTACTGGCGTTCACACTTGTAGCGGGCAGATTCGGCAACGCAATCGCAATCATGCCGGGGAGAATCACAAGCGCTGGAAACAGCATTTTGGGGATCGCGGCGATGAGCGGCGTACGGCGGGCGGCGCTCATCGACTCCGCAGCCATCGCTCGTTGGACGACGAGAAAGTCCGTACACCAATAGCCAAACGACAACACAAAACCGAGTCCCATGACCAAGCCAAACGTGTCTACCCCGAATGGATTGGTTTGCGCGCTGGACATGCCCTGCCAAGAGTGCGTGAACGCTGAAGGCAGCTGTTGTTTCAGACCGGTCCAGCCGCCTACATTTCTCAGTCCGAGAAAGACCAAGGGAAGAAAACCCGCAACAATAAGAAAGAACTGTAGGACTTCGTTGTAAATTGCGCTGGTAAGTCCACCGAGAAAAATATATCCCAGCACGATAACCGCTGAAAGAACAATGCTCACATCGAAGGTCCACGCCGTCGAAACTCCCAACGCGGCGAACGGCCCATCAAGAATGCGCATTGTCTGAATGAGTTTAGCCATGGCGTACATGGAGATCCCCGACGAGAACACCGTCATTACGGCAAAAGAGATGGCATTCACGGCACGGGTCTTCTCATCGAAACGCAGCCGCAGATACTCCGGCACAGAACGCGCGCGGGAACCGTAGTAGAACGGCATCATGAACACGCCCACAAACACCATGGCGGGGATGGCGCCAACCCAATAGAAGTGGCTGGTTGCAATTCCGTACTTCGCTCCGGAAGCAGCCATGCCAATCACTTCCTGCGCCCCAAGGTTCGCGGATAGGAAAGCGAGACCGCAAATCCACGCCGGAAGTGAACGCCCTGCAAGGAAGAAGTCCGAACTGGTTTTAACGTAGCGCTTCAAAGCGACGCCAATCCCCAACACAAAGACGAAGTACAGCACCATGATGAGCCAGTCGATGGCCGTTAGGTTCACGTGGATATCCTGTTCAAAAGATTTCCGGCAGAGCGATCAGTTCGAGCAGAGTGGCACAAATCAAGACGGGCTGAATTCTAATCGATTACAATCGGGCCGTAAAGCTTCTTCCAATATGAATCGACGTACATTCACCTGGAATGTTGCGGCTGCTGCGCTGGGCATGACTGCTCGGAGCCACAAATTCTTAATGAACTCAGGGGGAGACCGAATGGCTCGCGAGACGGCAACACAGGATGTACCTTTCAAACTTTCCGTGATGCTTTGGACGGTGTTTCCAAATCTACCGTTTGAGCAGCGCCTGAAGAAAGTGGCGGAAGCTGGCTACACGTACGTGGAGCTCGTCGGCGAATACGAGAAGTGGTCCGAGGAGGACTACATTCGGGCGAATGCGAAACGTAGAGAGCTGGGCATCCGCTTCGATGCCACAGCCGGATTGAAGCACGGCCTCTGTAACCCGCACGACCGGGACGCGTTGCTGGCGGATCTTCGCGAAGCACTGATTTCGATGGAGAAGCTGGACTGCCCCAGCATTATTCTCTTGTCGGGCGATATTGTTCCGGGGATGCCCCGCGAAGCCCAGCACCAGAGTTGTATCGACGGCCTAAAAGCGGCGGTCGGGCTGATCGAAGGAAAGAAGATTGCGGGAGAACCGATACGGCTGCTCCTGGAAACAATTGATCCCGAGGAGAATCCAAAGTACTACCTGACTTCTGCGGCCGAGGCCTTCGATATCGTCAAAGCAGTAAACCATCCTCAGGTCCAGTTTCTTTACGATTTCTTTCACGAGCAGATTGCGGAAGGCAACTTGATTGAGAAGCTGGAAAAGAACATCCGGCACGTGGGCGTGGTCCACATTGCGGATGTTCCTGGCCGTCACGAGCCTGGGACGGGCGAGATCAACTACCAGAGCATATTTCGCAAGTTGACCGAGCTGAAATATGACGGCGTGGTTGCCATGGAATTCCTCCCCACCGGCGACCCCGTCGTGCAACTACGTGCCGCCCGTGAGATGGCCTTGCAGTCGAGCCACTCCAGCGCAATGCAGGAAGTGAGGTAGCTGAAATTGCATACTGCAAACCTTGTTTGGTCTAGGTTCTGTCTTGCGCTACTTTTATTGGCGTTTCTAACCGGCTCTGCCGCCGCCGAACAGCACGCCATTCTCCTCTGGCCGAACGGTGCACCCGGCTCCGAAGGTAAGCACGCGGAAGAAGCCGTGCGGCTGACGGAGGACGGCGAGCATGTTATTTCGAGTATTCACCATCCTTCGGTTACTCCGTATCTTCCTGCGAAGGACAAAGCCACTGGAACTGCGGTCATCGTCGTGCCGGGCGGAGGGCATCGCGAGCTGTGGATGGATCACGAAGGCTACAATGTCGCTCAATGGCTTAACGATCATGGTGTAGCAGCCTTCATAGTGAAGTACCGGCTGGCCCGCGAAAAAGACTCGACCTACACGATCGAAGGTCATGAATTGCCAGATATCCAGCGGGCGATCCGCCTGGTGCGAAGCCGCGCCACAGAATGGGGGCTTAACCCGGAGAGCATCGGCGTGATGGGCTTTTCCGCCGGTGGAGAACTCGCCGCGCTCGCTGCAACGCGATACGACCTCGGCAACGCTGGCGCGATTGATCCCATCGAGCGTATGAGTTCGAAGCCTGCGTTTCAGGCGCTCCTCTATCCGGGCATCCCGCACGACATGGCTCTCTCAAAACAAACGCCTCCCGCCTTTCTTGTCTGTGGTGAAGAGGATCGGCCAGATATTGCCCAAGGTGTTCCAGAGCTTTATCTCGCTCTAAAACGGGCAG
Organism: uncultured Acidobacteriaceae bacterium; assembly: GCA_964619065.1. Classification (GTDB taxonomy): domain Bacteria; phylum Acidobacteriota; class Terriglobia; order Terriglobales; family Acidobacteriaceae; genus JANXUC01. The sequence continues at coordinate 44,824 of CAZUCC010000015.1, forward strand.
GCGTGTCCGCGGAACTTCACGTTTACGCCGGGGTGGGACACGGTTTTGGCGTGAGGGCGGGCAATCGGCCTCCTGTGTCCGACTGGATGCAGCTCTTTCTTGAATGGCTCGGCGGCCGAGAGTTGCAAACGAAGGCAGCTACAAATGGACAAAACCACGCCGCAAAGCCATGATGACCGCCGAGAATTACGGCTTTTGCGTCTGACCCGCACTCGCTTCGACTAACTGCTGCACCGGCGCCACCACTATGAGCAAGAGGTCCGCTTTCTGCGTTTTCGCCCGCTCGATGAGCGCGAGTTGCTGTGTCCTCCATGATTCCGGAGAAGGTTCAGATTTACCGACATAATCGAGTGCCAGCAAACCAGCCGCCCCGAGGGCGGAAAGGTCCTCAGAAAGCGGTGCAGCTTCGTGCAGGAGAAACGACTGCTCCAGAAGAGGATGCAATTTCGCATCGTTATCGCGCCAGGCGATCAGAGACGCCCGGATTTGGCCTTCTGCTGCCCGGTCCTGATATTTGCTTTGGATGTATGCCTGCACCAAGTCGGAAAAACGCCGGGCCGCGTCACTCTCAGGGCTGACAGCATCAGCCAGATGGTTGAGAGGACTATTAATATCCCGGGGTCCCTTCAAAGTTTGCCCACGAGTGTAATCCTTTGAAGGCTCAACCGCCTCTGATAGCGTGAGGAGCGCGGAAATATCATCCGCTCCCGTCATGCGGTGCAACATCTGAACTTCAGCGGATCTGTGGGTCAGTCCCAGCCATTCCAGGCGCCAACTCAATTCGTTCAAGCGCGCGTACATCGAGGCCACATCTTGAACCTCGGGCGGAGACCATAAACGCTCGGCAATCACGGCATTGCGCGGCCAGATGTGGGAATCGATGTTCTCGGGAGTGGCCCACTCCGACCACATGCAAGATTCGCCGCCGAGAATACGGCTCTTCTCCTCTGCACTCAGAGTCGCAGCAGCGCCGGACATCGGGTCGATGGCATAGTGGCGCGCGGCCGGCCACATCAAGTCGAGATAGTAGCCGAACGAGAGCATGCCGCTGTAGCCTTGCTTCGCCGCTGTTGCCAGTGACTCTTGTCCGCGCCAGGACTGCACAACAATAGTTTTTGGCAAATCAGGACGCAATATTTCATCCCACCCAATCATGATCTTGTGGTGTTTGCTCAAAATCTTCTGCAGCCGTTGATTGAAGTACGCCTGCAGGTCCTGATTGTTTTTCATGCCGTGAGAATGAATGAAGGACTGGATCTTCGGATTCGCATCCCACTGTGCGCCGTTGACTTCATCTCCACCAATATGAAAATAGGCGTCCGGGAAAAGCGCAGCCATTTCACCGATGAATTTGTCCAGGAACTGATACGTGCCTTCCTGTGTGGGATCCATCACGGGCTCAACACCGCTAGACCCGAAGTTATAAGGCCCCGGAGCACTGGCAAGCTCGGGATATCCAACAAACCAGGAGCCGCTATGACCGGGGATATCGAACTCGGGAACCACACGGATGCCACGATCCCGCGCATAGCTTATGAATTCGCGCATTTGGTCTTGCGTAAAATACAGTCCCTCGGAACCCATTTCGTGCAACTTAGGAAAGCGCTTGCTTTGTATTCGGAAACCATCGTGGTCCGATATATGCAGGTGCAGAACATTCATCTTCACTGCGGCCATTCCATCCAGGTTGCGTTTGAGCACGTCCAGGGGAATGAAGTGACGGCTAACGTCGATGAGCAAGCCGCGCCAAGGGAACCGGGGCACGTCTTTAATCGCAACGACAGGAACCACAAATTCATTCCCGGCGGGTTGCACAAGTTGCAGGAAGGTCTGAAGGCCATGCAGGATACCGAGCGGATTCGCGGCCGTGAGCTTGGCGCCTCCCTCGCTCACTGCCAATTCGTAAGACTCATCCTCATCTCGCTCTTGTATGGCCGCACGCCCATGTTCCACGTGGATGACCAGCATCGGACTCGCAGGTTCCCCCGCCGTATGCCTGAGATGCATTCCCGTTTGCTGGGAAAGCTCGCCCAGAAACCTTTGTACGCCGCGGTCGAGTGACGCATCGTGAAAACCTGTGACCTCAACGGAAAAGGATTGCTGGATCGGGAATTGCCCCGTCCCGAGCCGCACAGTGGACGGCATGGGCATGAGGTTGAGCTGGCGCTGCGATTGCGCCGCGGCAAATGGGGCAAGCAGCCACAACGCGCTTACGATGAGCAGGGTTCGCATGGTTCTCCCAGGGATGCAAAACTTGCGAGGAATGGTGGATCTCCGGCTGATGAATCTCACGCAAGCTAGTCTAATTCTTTGTGGCTTGTTGCGAGACCTTGATGAGTGTAAAGGACACGCCAGCACCTTCACCAGCCCAAATCAGATTCGTCGCTGGATTCGGACTTTGGGTGGAAGTGATTGCGCTTTTTATAAGCAGTAATGATGAACCCAATGCAGATCATCATGGGCGGGAAGATGAGAATCAAGATTCCACTTCGCAGCCCTTGAATAAACCGTGACCCGCTCCCCGCCGCCTGCGTATAGCACAGGGCGCAGTTCTGAGCCTGCACTGCCAGGGGACAGACCAGGACTCCGAATAAAAACAGCGCCTTGCGAATCGAACTGCAAATTGGCATATTCCTTCTCAAGGCCCTTGCTTAGGTAAGGGCCTCCGTTGCAGATTACGGATGCATCTCCAACAACCGGTAGCTATCCGTCCAGATCATATTCATCATCAGCAGCACAAAGATCGTAGTTGGTATCAGCGCTAGAACCAAGACGCGTTTTTCGGCACGCAAGTGCATGAAGTAAGCAACCGCGACACCAGCCTGCGCCAGCGCCAAAACCAGCATATGCACCATGAGATGTTCGCCAGCGGCGCTGTGATACGCCAACACCACCTGGAGCACCGCGATGACCAAAATACTCACGTAAGCTGCCAGATCTCTTCCCAAACCCTGATTCGGGGCTGCGTCGGCTGTCAAGAGGATCCTCCCAAAATTGCTCAACGGGCAATGTTCATCAGGTAAACCAGTGGCACCACGAACATCCAAACCAAATCTACAAAATGCCAATAGAGTGCGCAGATCTCAATGTCGTCGGCGTTGTAACGTCCAGTACCATGCCGGATCGCCACCACACTCAACGCGATTACACCGCCGACCACGTGAGTCAGATGCAATCCTGTGATAGTAAAAAATGCAGCGCCAAACATCGGCGAACCCCAAGGGTTCTGGAATAGCCGGACGCCTTCGCCAATCAGTCCATACCACTCGCGAATATGCAGCGCCACGAATAGGATTCCACCCGCAACAGTGGTGAAGGTCCACCGGATCGCGGCCGATTTGTTACCCGATTGGGCATGATGAACCGCAATCAGCATGGTTAAACTACTGGTCACCAGAACAAACGTCATCAGCATCACATTGACGATGCTGGGATAAAACCTGAACGGTTCAGGCCAATTGGCACTGGCGTTTTTTATGTAGCCGTATGCGAAGAGCAGCGCTCCGAAGGTTACGGCATCCGAGACAATGAACAGCCACATTACTAGCTTCTTGGAAGGAATCGCGAACGGACGTTCTTCCATCACGCTCGCACCGTGCCCTCCCATACTCAGATTGGCTTCGCTCAAGGCGCCTCCGGTTTAGAGTTTGATCCAAATCACGAAAAGCAAATACAGCCAAAGAATGCCCATAAAATGCCAGTAGTAAGAAGCGGAATCCAGCGTGCTGCGCCGCAATGCCAACACGGGCCGCCACAGTTTGTTGATCACATATAACAATCCACCCAGCCCGCCTATCACATGCACCGCGTGCACCGCAGTCAATACGTAGAAAAAAGAGCTGTTGGGGTTGCTCGCCAAATACAAGCCCTGCGCCCGCAAACCCAGCCACGCCCTGTACTGGCCAGTCACAAACAGGAGCCCGAGCGCCAAAGTTATGAAGAGCCACAGCAGCGAGGTTGCCACTTCGTGGTCGATTCCGCGGGCGAAGGCCGCCACCTTGCGGCGGGCGACTTCCAGCGCAATACTACTTGCAATCAGGAGCAATGTGTTTATGAACAGAATTGGAGGTAACGTGATGTGAGGCCAGTCTGTCGACGCCCCTTCCCGCACAAACAGCGCACTGGTGAGTGCGGCAAAGATCATGGTGATGCTCGCCAGCGCCACCCACACACCCGTTCTAGCGGGCTCTGCCGAAGGGCTTAACAACGCGCGCACATCAGCATCGGTAGGAAGCTTGTGTCCACCGGACTTTCTTCCCGCCGAACTTTTAACAGACGGGTTATTGGGCGGATTGTGGACTGTTGTTGCCATGTCGTTCTTGCACTCTCTAAAACAGTTTGACGCGAATAACTCACATTGTCATCCTGAGCGTAGCGAAGAACCCCCGCCCCGTTCGCTTCACTTCAATGTCGCAGGAAGCTTTCCGCCACTCCTTTCGGCGAGGTTTGCATCACAAAGTCCGTATCAGACTCGCTCTTCAGGTTGTACTGATAAGGATCGTGATAAACCACGGGATGCTTTCCGCCAAAGTTATCCCAGGGCGGTGGCGACGGAACACTCCACTCCAATGAAGTACACTCCCAGGGATTATCCGGAGCGGCTGCGCCCCAAACCCGGCTGTGAAGCAAGTTGTAGAGGAAAATCAACTGCGCAACGCCGGTGACAATCGTCGCATACGTAATGAATCTATGTACCGGAATCAGTGGCAAAAGAAAGTCATCGGTAAACGCCGAGTAACGCCGGACATTTCCCACCAGACCCAAATAGTGAAAGGGCATGAAAATACAGTAAGCCCCAATAAATGTGAGCCAGAAATGCAATTTCCCGAGCTTCTCGTTCATCATGTGTCCGGTCATCTTCGGGAACCAAAAATAGGTTCCAGCGAACACCCCAAAGATGGCTGCTACACCCATCACCATGTGGAAGTGTCCGACCACGAAGTAGGTCGCATGCAAGTAAATATCAACGGAGGGCTGCGCCAGAAACATTCCGCTGAGTCCGCCGCTGACGAACATGGAGATGAATCCCAGCGCAAACAAGGAGGCGCTCGTGATCCGCAGCCTGGATCCGTAAATGCTGCCCAGCCAGATCAAGGTCAGAATCGTCGCCGGAATCGTAATCACCAGGGTTGGGAAAGTAAATGCCAGCGATGAGAACGGGTTCATCCCGCTGACGAACATGTGATGTCCCCAGACCATAAAGCTGAGGAAACCAATCGCGATCATGCAATAGATGACTACCTTGTGGCTCAACAACGGCCGCCGCAGACTGTTGATCAGGATATGAGACACGATCCCCATCGCCGGCAAGATGGCGATATAGACCTCGGGGTGGCCGAAGAACCAGAATAAATGTTGCCATAAGAGCGGCGATCCCCCGGAATGTGGTTGCAGCTTATCGCCAATGACCAACCCGGATGGAATGAAAAAGCTCGTTCCCGACATCCGGTCAAGAATCAAAAGCAGGCAAGCTGGCAGCAGTACGGCGAACGCGGGTAACGCAATGCAGGACGTGATAAACCATGCCCAGGTGCTGATGGGCATGCGCATCAGCGTCATACCCTGAGTGCGTAAATCAAGCGTCGTAGCAATGAAGTTCAATGCACCCAACAATGAGCCGATGCAAAAAAGAAAGATGGAAATCACCCACAATGTCTGCCCCATTCCCAGTCCCGGTCCAGCGTCCGAACCGACCGCACTGAGCGGAGCGTATGCCGTCCAGCCCGAGATCGACGGCCCATCCGGAACGAAAAAAGACAACATCAGCACGCAGAAAGCGGCAAACGTCATCCAAAATGACATCCTGTTGAAGCGCGGAAATGCCATGTCTTCCGCGCCAATCTGGAGGGGCAGGAAATAATTGCCGAAGGCCGCAAAAGGCGCATTCGTCAGCACGAAAAATACCATCAGCGTGCCATGCATCGTCATCAGCGACAGATAGTATTCCGGCGTCATCATGTCGCCGGGTGCACCTGTTTTGGACAGCAAATGCAGTCCGTGGATGGGCGCATCGGGGTTAATTAAGTGCAGGCGCATAAGCCAGGAAAGAAACATCCCAGTGAACACCGCGACTAAGGCAAGAGCGTAGTACTGCTTCCCGATAACTTTATGGTTAACACTGAAGATGTGTTTCCAGATAAACGCCTGTGGCGGTCCATGATGTTGCGCGACCTGCCCAGATGCCTCTGCCATGTGTCACTCTCTCAGACGAGCTGACTTGCAAATCACTGCTGCGCCGCTTTTTCCTTCAACCACTTGTCGAAATCTTCCTGCGATAGCACGGTCAAATATGCCTTCATGCTGTAGTGGCCCAAGCCGCACAACTGTGTGCAGACAATTTCAGACCTGCCGGTTTGGGTGGCGGTAAAGTGGACAGAGAGATCCAAGCCTGGAACGAAATCTTGCTGAATACGGAGTTCTCGAACATAGAAGGAATGACCGACATCTTTGGCGTGCATGAGCAAATGGATTTCGCGATTGACTGGAATGGCGAGTTCTCCGGTTACTACGTCGTCGCGGGAATCCACGTCGTTGGCGGGATCGAGCCCGAAGAAATTCTGCTTGCCTTCATCAATCTTGTCTGGGTGGAGAGGACCGAACTTGCCGTCGGGACCTGGATAACGAAAATAGAAAGCGAACTGCTCTGCCTGCGCCTGGATTTGGAGGGCCCCGGGAGCAGCAGGCTTGAAATAAACATCCGCCCATGCCTTCTGCCCAAAAAGACCCAGCGCAAGGACCTCGGTGCTTACGAGAATAAGCCCGGCAACCACCAAGCCCTTCGCACCGCCGGGGAAAGTCTTGATCTTACCGTTATTGAGATCCGAAGACTTCCAGACAAACAGAGCCAGGAGAAATTGCGCCACCAGGAAGGAAATTCCAACCTCGAGCATTGTGTCCTTGAGTTGCTCGTCAATCAGGTGACCGTGCGTGGAAATATCCACTGGAGGCGCCCACGTGTGCATCATGATGGGCACTGCGGAGACCAGCGCGACCACCATTACAGTCATTGCGAATAGCTTACCCACAGTTCTAGTATGCCTTCGCCTTGAATGTGAAATCTACGCTCTTCGTTTCTGTGCTCGTGATCGTGACATCCGCGGTCTGTGTACCATAGTCCTCGTGCCACGCGGTGATCGTGTACTTTCCAGGCGGTAGATTAGGCAGCGAAAACTTCCCGCCGCCGCTGGTGATGGCGTAATGCGAAGTTTTCAACACAGCGAAGTAGCCTCGCATCCAAGGATGGACGTTGCACTTCACGGGAAAGAACTCTTCCTTATCGAATTTCTCCGAGAGCGGAGGTGCGCCTGGAGGCTGAGATTTGTTCCACTCCCTGTTCGTTTTGGACAACGGATGGACATTGTGCGAGGTCTGATCAGAATTCAGCACCTTAACTTCCTGGTTAACCTGCATGGCCAGGACGTGAGGTGTGTAGCGGCAGTTTTTCTGTTCCAATATAACCGCCTGCGTGGGCGCGGATTTTTCATCAGGTGCTCCCGCCGAGATATACACCACTACGTTTTCAAGGGCATTGCCCGCGCCGGTCACCACAGATTCGGTGACAGGAGGTGTGGTATAGGCCTTGGCGCAGTTCGGCTCCTTGGACATATCGATCATTTTTGACTTTGCCGGAGTCCCTGTAAACGTGACTTTACCGCTTACGGTTCCAGCACAGATCCAACCCGGACACAACAACAGCACCGAAACTCCCAACATTTTTGACAACCGCATCCAATGACCCTTTCAGATTTCAATTTCGCACTCCTTCGCTGCTTCCGGTGCTTTGGTTTCGAGCGCAAGCGACCGCCTGGAGTGTCCTTAGTTCTCGGCTCTAGGAATTTTACCGCACAGCCGGAACTATGCCATTTCGCCCTACGAGCGCTGGGTTCCGACACGAGAGCTTTCAGGGTGCGACTTGTACCGTCTTGCTCAATTTGACGTCGGCGGAGGAACTGCCCACCAAAACCTCGATTTGGTCTTTTTCCAGCTGGAAGCTGCCGGTGTCGTCATCCCAATACATAAGCGCACTGGCCTTCAGGGGCAGGTGGATGGTTTTCTTTTCGCCGGAACGCAGGGGAACGCGCTGGAATCCTTTCAATTCGAGGAGAGGACGCGCGACTTTGGATCCTACATGCTTTACGTAGAGCTGCACGACTTCGTCGCCGGCGCGGGAACCGGAATTGCGGACGTCGAAGCTTATGCTGACATCTCCATCTTTGCCAATTTGGTCTGCGGTTATTTTGAGGTTGGCATATTCGAACGTGGTGTAGCTCAATCCATAGCCAAACGGGTATAGCGCCTTACCCTTGAAATACATATACGTCCGCCCGTCACGGAGGTTGTAGTTCATCATCGGAGGCAACTGATCTAAGCTCTGAGGCCAGGTGACGACCAGCCTGCCACCCGGGTTGTAGTCTCCGAAAAGCGCGTCCGCCAGCGCATTTCCCTCTTCCTGACTGTTGTGCGCCATGTGGAGAATCGCGGGAATGTGATCCTGCGTCCATTGAATAGCATACGGAAAGCTTGCGATCAGTACGACGATCGTACGGGGATTCACCGTATAGACCTGCTTCACCAACTCTTCCTGCTCCAGGGTAATGGAGCTACGGTCGATGGCTTCCTTCCCGTCGCTGGGCAAGGGACACTTCGCCCAGCCAGCGTTGCAGGTCGGATGGTTCCCCACTACCACAATGGCAACGTCCGCCAGGCGCGCGGCGTTCACGGCTGCGTCGCCGTCATTATTGGCGACGAAATCCACACGCACATTTTTTCCCAGCGCTGCTTTTATACCGGCTAACGGGCTAATTGAGTACGGAGGGGTTCCGCTGTACCAATCCAACGCCACCTGGTCCGCATAGGGCCCGATCACGGCAACGGACTTCAGAGCTCTCTTGTTCAGCGGTAAAGCATTCCCCGCATTCTTGAGCAGCACGATGGATTCTTGTGTGATACGCCGTGCGATCTGCTTGTGCTTTTCGTTATCCCATACATCCGCAGTTCCCTTGATCGAGCTGTAGGGAACCATCGACGGCGGGTCCAGGAGGCCCAAGCGGATCATGACACGATAGATTCCCCTCAGGTTATCGTCGATCTCAGATTCGTTCACGAGCTTCTTCGCAATCGCTCCCGTCACGGGTTCATGGTACCGATCGAGAAACTGGTTGATACCCGCATGGAGTGCGCCAGCAGCGGCTTGATCCAAGTCGGGGAAGTACTTGTGCTCCGTGACCATATTGGTCAGCGCACCGGCATCGGTGCAGATAATGCCATCGAACCCCCATTCCGCCATCGTCAGGTCTTTCAGCATGGGTTGGGCTGTCATCGGTATTCCGTTGTAGGCGTTGTAGGCGGTCATGTAAGCCCTGGCTCCGCTTTGGATGCCCATACGAAAGGGCACGGAATAGTATTCACGCAGCAGCCGATGATCAAAATCCGAAGAAGATCCTCCGCGGCCATTCTCGTTGCTGTTAGCGAGAAAATGCTTCAGTAGTGAAGCAGTCAGCCAATATTTGGGATCATCCCCCTGCAGCCCGTGGACGAAAGCCGCCGCCATGGTTCCGGTAAGAAATGGATCCTCCCCGTAGGACTCCTCGCTTCTTCCCCAGCGCGGATCGCGGGCGAGGTCGGAATTAGGGGAGCGAATCACGATCCCGGCCCTCCGATGCTTGTGACCGTCACGGCTGACTGCGTACTTATCCTCGCTTTGAAAAATATATCGTGCCTCGTAGCCTTCCACCGCAGCCGCTTGCCTAAGCAGGTCGGGGTCCCAGGTTTCACCGAGCCCGACGGATTGCGGAAACTGAGTGGTGGGAGCCGGTTCCAGCCCTCTCCCAGCCCAGCCGCCGGGGCCTCCGAGCGCCACGCCATGGAGACCTTCAATGTGGCCGGAACCCTGAATACCCAGTCGCGGAATGCTGGGATCTGTGCCCAAGGCAGCTATTTTTTCGTCCAGCGTCATGAGGGAGAGAATGTTGTTGACGCGAGCTTCGACGGGAATATTTGGATTTTGGAACGCATACCGGTATTCCTGTGCTCCTCCAAGGGAGCGCAGGAGCAAGAATACCGATGCGAGCAGCACATACCGCCGTCGACTCATAGTGGTCATTCGAAATCTCTCCTTTTGTCCAAGACATTTAAATTGTAAACGTTTCCATTCGCGTGTAAGATGATCTCGCTCCGGCCATGTTTTCGATGGAATCCCGCGGCGATTACTGCGAAAATCCTAGTCTTTTGGATCTAACCAGACATGCAAAGCCTACACCACACCGTCTCCCGCATTTCCCTATCTTTGTTCATTTTCATCGCCGCTGCCGCAGCCCAGTGGACCCCAATGAATCCCGTAACCGGCGTTCAGCAGCAATCCGATGGCGTGGTTTTCACCATGCAATCAGGAACGCTGAAGGTGCAGGTGTGCGCGGATTCCATCATTCATATCCTGTATTCGCCCACGTCTTCTTTTCCGGATCACAAAGATTACGTCATCACCAAGACTGCCTGGGCCACCTCCCCATGGACGATGCAATCCACGGACGATGACGTCACGCTCAGCACTGCGCAACTCAAGGTGGTCGTGAGCCGCAAGGATGGCGCCATTACATACCGCGACCTCTCAGGACATCAACTGGTCCAGGAGGCCACGCGAAGACTGACGCCCGCGAGGATAAACGGGGAAGATACATATCGCGCCGAGTCATTCATCAATGTCTATGGCTCGCACGAAGCATTCTACGGGTTGGGGCAGCATCAATCGGGCGTCTGGAATTATCGCGGCGAATCCGTGGACATCTCCCAGGACAATACCAACATTGCGGTGCCGTTTTTGGTTTCGAGCAACGGCTATGGCATCTTTTGGAATAACGACTCACGCAGCCGGTTTAACAACCGGTTCGCCAACTATCTCTATGTCAGTTCCGAAGTGGCCGATGTCATCGATTATTACTTTTTCTACGGTCCGGAAATGGACAAGATCGTCAGCGACTACCGCGAGCTCACCGGACAAGCCCCGATGTTCGGGAAGTGGGCCTATGGATTCTGGCAGTGCAAGAACCGTTACAAATCGCAAGCTGAAATTCTCGGAGTTGCTCATAAGTATCGCGAACTGCATATCCCCGTTGACGATATCGTGCAGGATTGGTTTTGGTGGAACCGGAAGGGCGAGTTCATATTCAACAAGAACTATCCAGATCCCAAGGGCATGGTCGACGAGCTGCACAACCAGCATTTTCACCTCATGATCTCTGTGTGGCCCTTCTTCGAGCCGGGCTCGGCGGAGTACGACGAGATGGACAAGCGCGGCTGGTTCGTCGACAAGTTCAAGTTCGCCAAACCGCCGTACCACACCAACGGAATGGCCGTGTATGACCCGACCGATCCGGAAGCTCGAAAATATTATTGGGGCTTAATCGACAAAGGGCTGTTCAAGATTGGCCTAGACGCCTGGTGGATGGATACGACCGAACCCGAGACCGAAGGTCTGGAAGAGAACATCCTGCTCCACCACAAACTGGCAGCCGGAAGCGGCGACCGCTACGTCAATATTTTTCCCTTGATGACCACGGGCGCTGTTTACGAAGGGCAGCGCAGCGCATCCGACCAGAAGCGCGTCTATATTTTGTCGCGCTCAGCGTTTGCCGGTTCGCAGAGATATGGCGTGACGGCGTGGTCTGGCGATCTCGTCTCGGATTGGGTCAGCTACCGCCGCCAGGTTCCGGCGGGCTTGAACTTCGCCCTGTCTGGCATTCCCTACTGGACTACGGATATCGGCGGATTCGTTTTTGGCAGTCCCACCGACCCGGCATTTCGGGAATTGTTTGTGCGCTGGTTTCAGTATGGCACCTTCAATCCCATCCTGCGGGTTCACGGCACCCGCAATCCCGATGAGAATGAGCTGTGGTCGTACGGACCTGAGGCGCAGAAAACTTTGGTCAATTTCGATCGCTTGCGTTACCGCTTGTTGCCATATATTTACTCGCTCGCCTGGAAGACGACCAGCCAAGGGTATACGCCCATGCGCCCGCTGGTCATGGATTTCCGTACCGACGTCCGCGCGCAAAATGTGGGCGACCAGTTCATGTTCGGCCCCGCGCTGCTGGTGAATCCGGTAACCGAACCGGCAGCCGACAGCCGTCGCGTCTATCTACCGGCCACGAAGTGGTTTGATTTTTGGAGCGGAACGGCCACGAATGGCGGCCGGGCGATTGACGCCGCAGCGCCGATCGATCGAATTCCTCTCTATGTCCGCGCCGGCTCCATTCTGCCCCTGGGACCGGAGATGGAATGGTCGACGGAAAAACCGGAAGACCCCATCGAACTCCGCGTCTATCCGGGTGCGGATGGCGACTTCATTCTGTACGAAGACGAGAACGACGGCTACAACTACGAAAAGGGTGTGTATGCCACCATCCCGCTGCATTGGGACGATGCCAAGCGGACACTCTCAATCGGCGAGCGCAAGGGCGAATTTCCCGGCATGTTGCAAAACCGCACCTTTCGCATTGTGCTGGTGCGGGAACATCACGGTATGGGAGTCATGCCCGAGGACAAGCCTGATCGAATTGTGCAATACGCGGGCAAACCGCTTACCGTCACACCGTAAATAAAATTACTTCTACTGAGGGCGACCATGCGTTTCCTACGGCTATATCTCTGCCTAGCAGTTTTGTTTCTCTCCCAACTTGTGTTTGGGCAAGCAACTCCACCGAACTCGAATACCCCTCCCACGCAAATTCCCGGACACGATGCCGTGCTGCTCGGGACCGCCTGGTATCCGGAGCAGTGGCCCGAGTCGCGCTGGGAAGAAGATCTGCGCATGATGGAAACCGCGAACATCAAGGTCGTGCGCATCGCGGAGTTCGCCTGGAGCCGAATGGAACCTGCGGAAGGACATTACGATTTTGACTGGTTGGATCGTGCGATTACTGCTGCCGCTAAACATCACATCGTCAGCGTGCTCGGTACACCGACTGCAACTCCACCGGCATGGCTCACAAAGAAACATCCGGAGATTCTTCGTGTGGAGCCGGACGGCCAGCGCGTGACTCACGGAAATCGAGCCCACGGGTCGGCTGCCTCCGCCATTTACCGCGACTACTGCCGCAAGATCGCGGCGCAAATGGCGATCCGCTATGGCCACAATCCGAATGTCGTTGGCTGGCAGATTGATAACGAATATGGCTATGCTTTGATGTCGTACGACGATGAAACCCGCAATCAGTTCCGCAACTGGCTCAAAGAAAAGTACGTCACTCTCAACAACCTAAATGCTCGCTGGACCACGGCTTATTGGAGCCAAACGTACGACGATTGGAGCGAGATCCCGATCCCCGTGGGCGGCCACAACCCTGGCCTCATCCTGGAATGGAAGCGTTTCGTAACCACTACCTGGAACGACTACCAGAAGAATCAGATTGCCGTGATCCGGAAAAATGCGGATTCGGGCCAATTCATTACCGGTAACCTCATGGGATTTTTCGACGGATTCGATCACTATCCCATCACGGAACCTCTAACTTTTGCTGCTTGGGACGACTATGTGGGCAGCGGGCATCTCGATCCCGATTACAACGGTCTGGCCCATGACCTTACTCGCGGATTCAAGCGCCAGAATTTTTGGGTGATGGAAACCCAGCCGGGCGCGGTGAACTGGGCGGGAATAAATAACTTCCTGAATAAAGGCGAAGTCCGGGCCATGGCGTGGCAGGCAATTGCCCACGGCGCGGATGAGGTGGGCTACTGGCAGTGGCGGAGTGCGCTGAACGGACAAGAGGAGTATCACGGGTCGCTCCTGGGAGCGGATGGCACACCGCTTCCCATCTACGAGGAGATCGGCCAGATTGGCCGCGACTTTGCCGCTACCCAGGAAGCTCTTCGCGGCACGTCCCCCGTTTCGGAGGTCGCGCTGCTCTATTCCTACGACAGCCATTGGGCGATTCAGCATCAAAAGCACACGGAAAAGTATGACGACATTGGACTACTGAAAAGCTACTACCGTCCGTTGCGCAAGCTATCGCAATCGGTTGATGTGGTCAGCGCCAATGCTCCGCTCGACAGCTACAAACTGGTTGTGGCTCCCAGCCTGAACGTACTCCCCAAGGATTGTGCCAACCACCTTCTCGAATATGTTCATAACGGCGGGCATCTGGTGCTGGGCCCGCGTTCGGGGATGAAGGATGAGTTCAACGCGCTACTCACCCAACGCCAGCCTGGGTATTTGGCGGATGCGCTCGGGGGTCGCGTAGAGCAGTATTACGCGCTGGAGAAGGATGTCCCCCTTGCGGGAACGTGGGGCGCGGGTCAGGGTAGCGTCTGGGCGGAACAAATGAAAACGCTGTCCCCAGAAACTCAAGTCCTGCTGCGCTACGGCAGGAGCAACGGCTGGCTGGACGATCAACCGGCTGTGGTTACCCGAGCCTATGGGAAAGGTCACATCACCTACATCGGCGCGGTCCTCGACGACAAGCTCATGGCAACAGCGGCAGAGTGGATGGCACAGGATAGCGGCGTCACGCCCGTCTTCGGTCCCGTTCCGGACGGAGTCGAGGTCAGCCGCCGTAGAGGCGCGGGCAAGGACGTGATGATCCTGATCAACACCTCGCAAGAGAACCGGAGCGTTACTCTACCGCGCCGCATGAAACTCCTGCTTGCGGGTAAGGAAGGAAGCGCAGTGGAATTGGCGCCGTACGGTGTGGAAGTGCTCGTGGAAGCAAAATAAGAAGCACGTTATCCTGCAGAGGGGAGCGCACGAGAAGCTGGCAGTGAGAAACCTGCATTCCTGAGGCGAGCGGTGCAGGGGTCCTTCGACTTCGCCGGGCAAGCCCTTTGCTCCGCTCAGGATGACAGTGCTACTTATGCAGGGTTAGGGAACTACCGGTGTAATCCGAAAGCTATAAGCAAACTTGCCAGGTGCCGGCTCGGGCAGTTCCAGCTTCAGGCCATCACTATCCTGCGACCATTTGATCTTCTGATCGGATCCAAGTAACGCTATATCCGCCACCTTGAAGCCGCCTTCCGCGCCTAACGAGTGAATCGTAACTCGACCACCAGCCGGCCAACCCAACTCGATAGCGTACAAAGTCGATCCCTTCGTGGTAAAACGGAAGTCCTCAGAGGTGTAAGGTTTGGTATCTGCGTCGTGGAAGGCTCCCCCCACGACCTGGGTCGGCCCTTCTCCGAACTGCTTCCACGGCCGTGTTCCGTAGATCGCTTCGCCGTTGACTTTGAGCCAGGCACCGACTTCCCGCAGGACTTGTTGCGCCTGCTCTGGAATCACACCGTCGGGACGCGGCCCTACATTCAAGAGCAAGTTGCCGTTCTTGCTCACGACATCTGCGAGCTGGTGAACGATGGCCAGGGGAGTTTTGTAGGTGTCATTTTCAATGAACCCCCAGGATCCATTGCTCAGAGAAGTGTCCGTTTGCCAGTGCATGGGACGAATGTCGGTCAGCTGGCCTCGTTCGACATCGAGTGTGCCGGAGTTTTCCTGAAAGGCATGGTTCTTGTAGTTGATGACCGCGCCCGTTCCGCGTTTTTCGCCCTCGTTGTAGTAAAACGCGGCAAACCGTGTGAGGTGGTCCCGCATGGCAGGCTGGCCAATCCACCAATCGAAATAAACGACATCCGGATGGTATTTCTCCACGATCTCCGCCGTGCGCGCCATCCAGTCGTCCATAAATTCCGGCGGGACATAGGTCCAGTCTTCGATGAGGTCGTCATCAAACCCCTTCTTGACCAGGCGCGGATGAGCCGGCCCGTAAAAAGCAGCATACTTGGGGTCGTTGACGTCGGAATCGAATGCCCTGCCACCATCGAAAAACCAATCGTGCTCAATACGGTGTGACGAAGCTCCGAAGTGAAGGCCTTCTGCGCGGATAGCATTGGCAAGTTCGCCGAGAAGGTCCCGTTTAGGACCCATCTTGCCCGCGCACCAGTCCGTTAAGTTCGATTCATACATGGCAAAGCCGTCATGGTGCTCCGCCACGGGAATTACGTATTTCGCCCCCGCGTCACGAAACAGCCGCGCCCATGTCTGAGGATCGAAGTGTTCCGCCTTGAACATGGGGATAAAGTCCTTGTAGCCGAATTTGCTCTGTGGGCCGTAGGTCGCGACATGGTGCTTAAATTCGTTGGATCCCTGCTGATACATGTTGCGGGAATACCATTCATTGGCGAAGGCAGGAACGGAATAGAGTCCCCAATGAATGAAGATGCCGAACTTGGCATCCTGATACCACTGCGGTTCCTGGTATTTCCGCAGAGACTCCCAATCCGGCCGAAAGGGGCCTTGGTTGCCTTTTTTGTCTACTTGCTGCAAGAGCTCCTGCCGCTGTGGATCATATTTCCGGATGGATTCTCGCCAGATTTTGTCATCCGTGTTTGGCACTTGCGGCCAAATAAGCTGCGGGCAGAGAATCCACACCATCAAGATCAGCACAACGTGTCGAATCATCTAAATCATTCCCCCGACAGCTTTTTCGGTCACGCTGTTGTCGCTCGTGTCCACATCCGAGGAGCGGCGCTGCAGGAAGAAATCAAGATTGCCGCGCATGACCAGATGCGGCGAAAGGGTGAGTTGGCGTGTCGAGCACTCGCCTTCCACAAGAAACTCCTGCAACAACCGGAATGCCATCCGGCCCTGCGTTCGCGGACGCTGGTAAATTGTTGCTTCGACCGTTCCCGCCCGGATTTCCTGCACTAACGCGGGAAACAGGTCGGTGGTGATCACGGTTAACCGCTCCAGCATGCCTGCGTCGCGAGCGGCCTCGAGAACGGGAATCGAAGCTTCCGTAGTAACGTACATTCCGCTCAGATCGGGGTGCATCTTGAACAGATGACGGCACTTGTCATACGCCTCCGATTCAATGTCGTGCTCCTCAATGGTTTCTTCCAGCCGCATCTGTGGATATAGCGAGCGCAGGGTGCTTTCAAAGGCCCGGCATTTCTCCGCGTGTTCGTTGATAGCCATCGCACTCAACGTAACGGCAACCTTCCCCGAACCGCAAAGAAACTTCCCCAGCAAATCGGCAGCGAGAGATCCGCTGACCATTGTGTCGACGGAAACAACCGCCTGTCTCCCGCTCTCCGGAGCATCCGTCGCCACGCAGACGACGGGAACCTTCGGTTTCACAGCCCGGTGCATCCACCGTTCCAGAGCCTGCGGCCGAGTTGGAAATGTGATAATGCCATCCGCCTCCGCTTCCAGGGCGGCGGCGAACGCTTCCTCTTCTCCCTCCCCCAGGCGCGGATACGTCCGAAACTCCAAATCGACATTCTGCACCGGCAAGGATCGTGCTTCGTCGGCAATCCCCGCTCGCACTTCGTCCCAAAACGATGTAGTTCCTTGCAGTGTGTTCACTGAGATGCGGAAGCTGCGATTGGACTTCAAGTAACGAGCGGCCAGATTGGGACGATAGCCAAGATTTTCGGCCACCTGCCGGACCCGCGCCTTGGTCGCGGGACGAACTGAAGGATGATCGTAGAGCGCTCGATGCACGGTAGCCGTGGAAAGGTTGAGTGCAGCGGCGAGATCAAAGAGCGTGATTTTCTTGGTCACAGCGAGCCCCGCTCGTCGTTCCGTACCATAGCATGAAGGCTCGGGCGATAGGGAAGCAATTCATCCGGCAGGCGTAGCTTCGCGCCAACCTCGACTCGGCCCATGCCATCTCCTCCCTGCACTGGCATAACCGGACAATAGTAGCACCCGCTGTCGGTCATTCGATAACACAACAAGCTTCAAAAATCAGCGGAGGCAGACCATGCTACGAAAAGAATTCCTGAATAGTTCCTCTATGTCGTTCAAGAACTATGCGGGGTTCTGTACTCTGACTGGTGGACCTCACACCTGGAATACGGACCGCAGGGCGGGATAGATTCGGCGATAGGTAACATAGCCGCGCTGCATGATCGCCGAGCGTCGCGGGTCTGAGGCGATCCTGTGGGCGACTCGAACCACGGCAGCGCATGCCTCGTCGACCGACTTCCAGGCCCCCGCTCCCACACCGGCAAGAATCGCGGCGCCATAGGCAGCCCCTTCTTCCGCTTCTACCACTTGCACCTCGCGTCCGTAAACGTCGGCCTGAATTTCGCGCCACAGCGCAGAACGGGCTCCGCCGCCACCCAATCGAATTGATTCCACCGGAATTTTCAACTCCTCGAAAATTGTAAGGGTGTCCCGAAGGCTATAAGCTACGCCTTCCAGAATCGCACGAATCACATGCGCGCGGCCATGCGAAGCCGATAGGCCCAGCAGCGCTCCACGCGCATTGGGATCACGGTGCGGAGTACGTTCGCCCATCAAGTACGGAACCCAGAACGCTCCCTGGGCGCCAGGAGGAGCTGTGGCTGCTTCTTCGGTCATGCATTCGTACGGATCTCGACCATTCCCCTGAGCCGCATGGAAATTCTCGCGGAACCAGCGCAGCGAAAGGCCCGCCGCCTGGGTCACGCCCATCACGTGCCAGCGTCCAGGAATTGCATGACAAAAGGTATGCAAACGGCCGATCGGATCCAGTGTGGGCTGGTCAGTCGCTGCGAAAACCACCCCCGAGGTGCCAATGGTTGCGCTAACCTGTCCAGCCCGCACGATTCCCATGCCCACCGCGCCCGCTGCTTGATCTCCCGCGCCTCCTACAACGGGAGTTCCGGGCTGCAAGCCAAGCGCCTCGGCCACTTCCGGGAGAACCTTTCCGCAGATTTCCGGCGATTCTACGAGCGCGGGAAGCAGCTCCCGGGCAATCCCGGTCTTGCTCAGAACTTCCAATGACCACCGGCGATTGGCAACATCGAGTAGCAAAGTTCCGGAAGCGTCAGCCATGTCGATGACGTGCTCCCCTGTCAACCGGAACCGGATGTAGTCCTTGGGCAGCAGAAGATGACGAACCCGCTTCCAGTTTTCCGGCTCAGTCTCGCGCACCCAGAGGAGTTTGGTCAGCGTAAAATTCGTAAGCGGCGGATTGCAGGTGAGCTGAATCAGGCGCTCAGTCCCGAAAGCATCCGCTAGCTCTTGGGCCTGTTTCTCACTACGCTGGTCGCACCAGATGATGGCGGGTCGAATCACTTCGCAGTTGGCATCGAGCAGCACGGCCCCATGCATTTGTCCTGAAAAACCGATGCACGCGATCTCATCTCCTCGAATGCCGGACTGTTGCAGGACTTTTCGAACCGCAGCCTGGCAAGCCACCCACCAGTCGAGGGGATCTTGCTCCGCCCACCCCGGCTGCGGCGATGCGAAGGCTTGATGCTCCGCCGTGCCTGAAGAGAGTACCCTCCCCTCTTCGTCAATGATGAGAGCCCGCGTTCCCCCTGTCCCAACGTCGATCCCAAGTAGCTTCATACCCCGTCCATGTCCCCCCTGCTTCCTGTAGGATCTCCGCCCTGTCCGAATCTCAGCGTCCTAGTGGAATGAGAGTTTACACCACCGCAACGGGATTTGACGGGAGTAGATGGCTCGGCAGCAGACCGGTCATTCGTTATAAGTGGAGTCCGTGAAACATAGGCGTGTGCGGAGAAGCTCTTATGAAGCTGATTGCGATCTGGGCAAATGCTCGTGGCGACCATCCGGATGCGGAAGTACTCCACTGCGCGCCAGTCAGATCTATATCGCGACCCGATGTATTGTTTGGGAACGTAGGTAATGCCCTATTACCTTCGTGATCTCGCACCTGTTACCGGGCAGTCCCAGAATGGGAAACGCTTTCCTTTGTAGATTTTCCCCAACAGCAGTTGTGCAGTACGTATCCCATTTCGGAGGAAATGGATGAAATCTAAAGTTTTGCTCGTAGACGACTCCAATACCGCGCTCCTGATGGGAGAAACAATCTTCAAGGAACACACGTCCTACGAGGTGATTACTGCCCGTGACGGCGAAGAGGGAGTTCAAAAAGCGCTCTCGGAGAAGCCGGACCTGATTCTCCTGGATGTGGTCATGCCCAAGATGGACGGGTTTGCCGCTTGCTCTGAAATTCGCAAACTCGACGGCCTACAGCATGTACCCATCGTTATGGTCACGAGCCGGGGAGAGCCGGCCAACGTGGAAAAGGGTTACCGCAGTGGCTGCAATGCTTATTTAACCAAACCGATCAACGCAAAGGAATTGCTTGAAATGGTGCGCATGTTTCTTGGACCTGAGGATAAGGCAATGCAAGTGGGCCACTCTGGTCGAAGCAGCGGAGAAAAACAATCTTGAACAAGAGCACACAACCTGTTCCTCCGCCTGTTGTCTCGGTCATGGAGGCCAGTTCGGTGGAATTCCGCCGTAAGGCCAGCGCATCCCCCTCCGAACTGAGTGTATGGACGAAACTCTATGCCGCCAACCAGGTTCTGTTGTTGGCAGTGCGGGACGCACAAGTAAGCGCCGCACTTGTAGAAATCTGTTCGAACCTGCTGGGCTGTGAGGAAGTTGCAATTGTGGAGATTGAACGGGGAACGCATGCCGTCCACTTCGCCGGCGAGGAAGGCCTGTCGCCACAAAAACGGGAAGCTTTGATACGAAACGCACCACTTTTAGAGTCGTGGATAGAACTCGGCAACATCGCGATTCCTTTGGGACAAGAGAAAAGTTCCGCAGCCCTTCTTGCGCTGGGGATCAGCGCGCTGGTTCCGTTGTGGAAGGATAAGCGATCGAGCGCGGCGTTGGTTCTCTTCCAACTATTGCCTCAGCGCAACGGATTTGACGCAGAGGATCGGGAAATATTGCAGCTGTTATCGATTTACGCCGGACCGTGTTTGAGGAGTCGATAACGTGTACAAGGGCCCTGTTATGGCACAAAAGATCTGTGCCGGACAATTAACCGCAAACGCGTTAGCGAACCATTCGGTATCTTCGCAACCCGCACTTCCAGAAACCTACCTGCATCCGGGGCAGAGCCACATCGCTACCAGCCCCGTCATTCTCAAGATGATTCTGGGATCCTGCGCCGGAGTATTTCTCTTTAATCCTGTGCTTGCGATCGGCGGTGCAACTCATTTCATGCTGCCCCAGCATAGCACTGGGCAGGCCACCCCCCGGTATGGAGATGTGGCCATCGCAGGTTTACTGGAGGCGTTTTTGGCTCTGGGAAGCGAACCACAAGACATCCAGGCCAAGGTCTTTGGTGGCGCAAGCTTGTTAAGTGCACTGCGAGACATGCAGGGTGCCCACATTGGCCAGATTGGGCAGAGGAATGTGGAGACCGCGATGGAGATTCTGGAGCGCGCATCCATTGCTGTAGTGGAGAAGAACGTGTTTGGCAATCGTGGGCGCAAAGTTTCGATGGTTTCCAACACGGGTCAAATCACGCACGAATTTGTGAGTGTTTCCGATGGAAATTGACAACGAACTGCTGCTGAAAAGCTTTGTCACGGAAACTGGGGAAGGCCTCGCTCGAATGGAAGAGGCTCTGTTGGAGCTGGAATCGCATCCTGGCGATGCGGAACTGATCAATACCGTCTTTCGGGTCGTGCATACGTTCAAAGGCAATGCAGCAATCTTTGAATTGCAGTATGCGCAGGAGTTCGCCCACGCACTGGAAGACCTGCTCGATAAGCTCCGCACGCACCAGATCAACTTTTCTCCTGAGATTGCCGACATTCTTCTGGATTCTCAGGACGTTCTGAGGGAACTGACCGCTGGGGCTGCCGCCGGAAAAGACCCGGCTACGCCACGATCTAAAACCGTATTGCAAAGAATCCGCGGGCAGGCCCAACCCAAGCCAACGGGCCAGTCGAATGGAAGGACCAAAGGCGGGAAGAATAAATCAAAGCAAGCTCCGCATTCGGAACAAAGCAGCGACCAAGCCAAGTCGGGATCAGCCAAAGATACTCCTGCGGACAATGTGCAGCCCCTTGTGGCACGAGCTGCTGCGCGCACGTTGCGTGTGGACATCCAAAAACTCGACCGCCTGTTGGATTTGACAGGAGAAATCGCCATCGCTCGAGGAAGGACAACGCGCCTTCTCGAAGGCAAGGAGCAGCTTTCCATCGAAGAACTGGCGGAGGCCCACAGCACAGAGGCCTCTCTGCAGGCCGAACTGGAAGAGCTTGTTATGAAGGTCCGAATGGTTCCGGTCGGGCCGTTGTTTCAACAGTATCAACGCACAGTTCGCGATCTTGCCAAGGAACTCGGAAAGACTGTCAACCTGCAAATCGAGGGTGACGATGTCGAGGTAGACACATCCATCGTCGAACATCTTCGCGATCCACTTCTCCACATGGTTCGCAATGCACTGGACCACGGCATCGAAGTGCCCGACCAGAGACGCAAGGCCGGCAAGCCGGCAACAGGAACTATTATTCTGCGCGCTACGCATCAGTCGGGAGGAATTAGCGTCGAAGTCGAGGATGATGGCGCGGGCCTGGACCGGAACAAGATTCTTGGGGCCGCCATGAAGCGCGGTGTGGTCATCGACGACGCCGGCATGTCCGATCAGGAAGTCTACCAGCTGGTTTTCGAGTCCGGGCTCTCCACCGCTGGCCACATCAGCAACCTCTCCGGCCGGGGCGTCGGCATGGATGTGGTTCGCCGCAATGTGCTGGCCCTGCGCGGAAGCGTCAGCATCACGAGCCGCCCTAGACTGGGATCGACAGTTTTTCTGCGCTTTCCCCTGACGCTCGCGATCATAGAAGGTTTTGCCGTCGACGTGGGCGGCAACACTTATGTGATTCCGCTTGACCACGTTATCGAGTGCGTTGACCTGCCTGCGGAAGAGCGTTCCGCCGGGGGCGGGAACGGCATCATCAATTTGCGTGGCGAACCGCTTCCCTACCTCGATCTGGCGCAGCACTTCGGCTGCGCCGCAGACCGCCAGAGGCGGCAAAGCGTAATTGTCGTCCGTAACGAATCGCGGATGGCCGGATTGGTTGTCGACGCATTGCACGGAGAGACGCAAACCGTGATCAAGCCCCTGGGCAAGTTCTTTGAGGATATTCGTTGGGCGTCGGGTACCTCCATCTTGGGCAATGGCAAAGTGGCGTTGATTCTGGATGTCGCCACACTGCTGCGAGAGTTTTGCAAGAACGAAGTATTGGTTGGATGAAGTAGCGGTAACCATAAATTTTGTAAGGGTTGAAGACCACAAAGGGGACGAACCATGCAAGGAATAAAAAAATTATTGACATCGTTGGCAGTCGGAACAGTGCTTGCCATGAACTTCGCCGCGGCAGCGGAAGGACAGACGGGGAGCATCGCAAAAACTGAGAATGTCAGTCAACCCGGTTCCGCTGTGCCTGCCACAACCGCTACGGGGGCAGTTGCCAGCGGAGCGCCCAGTGCGGACGATGTCTCCGAACTGAAGAGCGAAATGAAGCAGTTACGCGCGCTGGTGGAGCAGCAGCAGGCGCAAATTGAAAAACTGAGGAGCGGCAGTTCGCCATCCAACGAATCCCCTGTTTCAACCAGTCCGGCACAAACTCCCACGCCTACTCTTTCCGCCGCTCCGCAAGCCGCTGGGGACTCCGCTCCCGAGCAGATGATCCGGCCTTTTAAAATCGGTGGTTTCGCGAACTGGGCTTACGGAAAAACCAACAATGCGAATGAGTATGATCTGGCCACGCAACACGGGCGGTTCGACAACATTGATATGGGCCTGATTCTTACCCTGGGCCTTACCCCGCATGTGAATGCTACCGCGCAGGTTTCCTTCCAGAGTGCAGACGACCACACCGAAACGGATGTGGATTTTGCTTTCCTGGACTGGAAAGTCAACGACAAGCTCAATGTGCGCGCTGGACAAATCAAAAATCCATTCGGCTTGTACAGCGAATATCAGGGCATTGGTACGGTGTATCCCTTCAACGATACCCCGCAGAGCATCTATGGAGGGACAAGCATCGGGAACGAGTTTTATCGCGGCATTGGCATCACGGGCATAGGCTTCACAACCAAGAAATGGGAAATGGACTATGACCTGTTCTTCGGTGGAGGGTTGAACGACGAGGTCAATCCTGCCGAATCGATTCGGGAGGCCATTGCGGCGATCCAGCCGACTGTCACAATTGAAGGTGGCAGCGAGGAGATTCGCCAAACGTTTGGTGGCCGTCTCACATTGGCCCGGCCCGACAACGGTTTCAAGTTTGGCATCAATGGCAATACAGGAATCTCTCCGGACAAGGGCCGCCACAATGTGGTGGGCCTGTTCGCCAGCTACGACACCAGCAAGTGGCTGCTCCGCTCCGAGTTCGCTTCTTCCTTCGAGCCGGGATTCGTGCACTTCAACGGGGTGTATGTGGAAGCCGGCTACAAGGTTACCCAGCACTGGCAACCGATTTTCCGCTATGAACGAGCACGGCAGAGCCTGGCGAATTCCGCGGCCGTTCCCGACCAGTTCAAATCTCATAGTGAAGTTGCCGGCGGCCTGAATTATTGGGTCAATCCCAAAGCCGTGGTTAAGTTCTCCTACCACCACGTCGAGGGCAATTTGCTTTCCGTGCAGCGGGGAGAACTTGATATCACCAATCTGAGCGCAGTGCCGAAGACGACTGATCTGGCAACCTTCGGCCTGGGCTTTGTGTTTTAAGGAGACTGCAATGAAACCAAGGAAAACAACCATGAAACTCCATACCCTGATTGCGGTTGTCCTGATGGTAGCTCTTCCGCAGACACAAGTGCAGGCGGAGGGACGAGGCGGCTATAAAGTAGTGGCCAATCCTTCCATCTCTATCGGCAGCATCAGCCGCGACGAGCTATCGCGCATCTTCCTGAAGAAGGCGAGTAAATTCCATGACGGGCATTCCGCCACGCCGGTGGACCTGCCTGCCAATTCCGGCGTCCGGGACAATTTCTCCCGCGACGTGCATGGGAAACCCACTTCCGCCGTGGAAGCCTACTGGCAACAGCAGGTGTTCTCCGGCAAGGAAGTTCCTCCCGCGGAAAAAAGCGAGAGTGGTGCGCTCGACTTTGTCCGGAACAATTCCAATGGAATTACCTACGTGTCCCCAGGGGCGGACACAGATGGCGTGAAGGTAATTAACGTCACCGACTAACGGAAGGAATCGCGTTTAAGGAGAGGACCATGTTTAGCAAACTCAAGTTTCAGCACAAGATGTTGATCGGCCCGGCATTAGCTGCTTTAGCGTTTTGCCTGGTGCTTTCGATCACCCTGCTCTTTGGCTCTCGTAGCGTTAGCCAGATGCAACAGGTCGAAACCGGCTATTACCCGTCTGTGGAAATGAGCCGGGATCTGGAAGAAGCTCTCTCTGGAATTCAACGTGGCTTGCAAGACGCCGTGGCCGCCAAGAACACAGAAGCACTCGCCGATACGGACGTCTTGAAAGACAAATTCCTCCAGCGCCTGCAAAAGGAACAGAACAATCCCGTACTCGACCGCCGCGATCTCGAGCAACTGAATGCAGAAATGACGGACTACTACCTGCAGGCGCGGGAAACCACGGCGCGCATGATCTCCGGCAGTGTGACCGATGGCCTCAGTGAATCGCTCGCGGCCATGCGGGCCAAGTACAACGCAATCCACGACAAGCTCCAGGCAAATACCCAGCGCGACAAAATGAGCATCAATCGCGCCTTCGAAGCAACGAAAGACTCTCAGCAGCGAGCCATTCTACTGACCTTTATCGTTTCGCTGCTCTGCCTTGGCCCCATGATCGGGGCGACTTGGTATGTCTCCCGAATTGTGACACGCTCGTTGCTCGAAGCGGTGCGCGTCGCCAATGAGCTCTCGCAGGGAAACCTGACAGGACAAGTGCAAGTGTACGGAAACGACGAAACTGGACAGATGTTGCAAGCTTTAAAAGATATGTCCGGGCGACTTTCGCAAACGCTCGCAGAGGTCAAGACTTCGGCAACAGCGCTAGCCTCGGCGTCAGCGCAAGTAGCAGCGGGGGCGCAGACCGTGTCCCAGGGTACGTCCGAACAGGCCGCTTCGGTTGAGGAAACAACCAGCAGCTTGGAAGAGATGAGCGCTTCCATCAATCAGAACGCGGAAAACAGTCGCCAGATGGAGCTGATGTCGACGAAAGGCGCCAGTGACGCGGAAGCCAGCGGCCAGGTGGTCAATGAAACGGTAGGCGCGATGAAGGCGATTGCCGAAAAAATCTCGTTCATCGAAGAAATTGCCTATCAGACGAATTTGCTCGCTCTGAATGCAGCGATTGAAGCGGCTCGTGCTGGTGACCACGGAAAGGGCTTCGCTGTTGTGGCTTCGGAAGTGCGGAAATTGGCCGAACGGAGCCAGACATCGGCGAAGGAAATCGGTACCCTGGCCTCTGCCAGCGTGCAGGTGGCAGAGCGTTCAGGCAAGCTGCTGGATGAATTGGTCCCGTCCATTCGCAAAACAGCGGACTTGGTTCAGGAGGTGGCTGCGGCTTCGCGCGAACAGTCTTCCGGTGTCGCTCAGATTAACAAGGCGATGGGACAAGTGGACCAGGTAACGCAGCGCAACGCGACCGCGGCCGAGGAGATGTCCAGCACGGCCGAAGAATTGTCATCCCAGTCGGAAGCGCTCATGCAGTTGATGTCTTTCTTCCGTACCGACGAATCGGCAGAACAGTATTCCTCGAGAGGATCGCGACCAGCGGCACATGCTCCATGGACACCTGGCTCTTGGCAGCCTCAGAGGCAGAATTGGGCGCCTCACGCACCTGCGCACCACGAACCCAAAGAAAATCTCGCAAGAGGACACAGCACAGGAATCTGAGGAGACGGGCATGACAGCAACCGCGAAAGATGCCGTGGAACAGAAGCAATACTTGACCTTTCTTCTTTCCGGAGAGGAATACGCAATCAGTATTCTGCGGGTAAAAGAAATCATTGGGTATGACACGGTGACAGCTGTACCAAAAACTCCGAAGTGGATCCGTGGGGTAATCAACCTGCGCGGGAACGTAGTTCCCGTGGTTGACCTGGCGGTCAGGTTTGGAATCGGCGAGCGCCCTATTACCAAGATGACTTGCATCATCATCGTGGAATCGCAACTGGAGGGCCAGAACACCTTGATGGGAGTCATGGCCGACGCCGTAAGTCAGGTTATGGACATCGCCGCGGGAGATATTCAACCAGTTCCCGCCTTCGGCGCCCGTATCCGTGTGGACTACCTGCAAGGGATGGCACAACTGGAGAAGAAGTTTGCCATGTTGCTGGATATTGACAAGGTGCTTTCTGGGGACGAAATACTAGGCCTGCAGGAAGTAACCTCAAAGGCGGAAAGCCGCTCTGCTTCGGCATAACCAAACATCATTTTTTAGCAGGCTGAGAAAGACGTCGAGGTTTTTATGTCAAAGAAAATTCTGCTGGTGGACGATTCCGCTACATCACGAATGAAGACACGATCCATATTCGGCAACCAAAAGGACTACGAGTTCATCAGCGCTTGCGACGGCAAGGAAGGAGTGGAGAAGGCGCTTGCAGAGAAGCCCGACATGATCTTGATGGATGTAGAAATGCCTCGCATGACTGGGATCGAAGCTTGCCGGGTTCTCCGGCAAATCGAGGCCACGGAAAAAACTCCGATCATCTTGATGACAATGCGCGGCGAAGAGAAGTTCGTCAAGGCCGGCCGCGCCTGCGGTTGCACCGATTACCTGCTGAAGCCTGTCAACGAAGAAAAGCTGCTGGCTGCGGTCAAGAAGTACATCAAATGAGGAGTCGCAGCTCCCAGATTCGGAACGCTATCCTAACCGCGGCGGTGTCAATTCAAGAGACGAAAGCTCCTTCCATCCACAGCCGCACTATAAAAGCGCAATGTCTCCTGTCTGACACAACCCCCCATGGAATCTCCGTGAAAGAGTTCCTGCGTTTCCAGGAATTAATCTACCGGGAATCTGGGATCTGGTTATCGGATGCCAAAGCCGGTCTACTTACCGGGAGGCTCTCCAAACGTCTTCGCACTCTGAACTTCGTTAATTTCTCGCAATACTATGAACGGGTCAACCTGGACTACGAAGAACGATGCACGATGTTGGATCTCATCACTACGAATGAGACACACTTCTTCCGCGAGCCAGTCCATTTCCAATTTTTAGAGGAGCGCATTTTGCCGGCTTGGCAAGCCGCCGCAGATGCCGGACAGCGCCCACGTACGATCCGAGTCTGGAGCGCTGGCTGTTCCACCGGGCAAGAGGCCTATTCCCTGGCGATGATGCTGGTGGATCACTTCCCGCCTTCTCGCAGCTGGTCGATTGAAATACTGGCGACCGACCTCTCTCGCCGTGCCCTGGATATCGCCGAGCAAGGAATTTGGAATGCTGAAAAGGCGAGCGAGATACCACGCCACTACCTGCGCGCATACACCTTAAAAGGAGTGGGCGACAACCAAGGCAAGATCAAAGCAGCCCCTGCGGTTCGGGTCGTTCGCTTTCAGCGTTTAAACTTGAACGATGCATCTTTTCCTGGGCTCGGCACTTTCGATCTGATCTTCTGCCGCAATGTGCTCATCTATTTTGACGCCGAGAGCAGGAAGCGTGTCATTGGACGTTTGCTCAATCATCTGGAACTCGACGGTCTTCTGTTCGTAGGCCATGCGGAGACTCTGAATGCCGTGTATCCCTCCCTGCGGTGCATTATCCCGACTGTCTACGGTCATGGGGAAAATAGGAGGGCAGCCAGAGATGCAACTTGGAGATAGCCGCGAAAGGAAAATCCAGGTGCTGGTTGTCGACGACTCGGCGGTGGTACGGCAGGTATTGGAGACCGTACTGTCGCAAGAGCCAGACATGTCGGTTACCGTCGCCTCCGATCCACTGATCGCTCAACAGAAGATGAGTCGAGTCCGTCCGGACGTTATCTTGCTCGATCTCGAAATGCCAAGAATGGATGGGCTTACCTTCTTGCGCAAGATTATGGCCGAGGATCCGATACCAACTGTGATCTGCTCCGGCAATGCCAAGCAGGGAACGGAAGCGGCTTTGCGCGCATTGGATGAGGGTGCGGTAGGCATTCTTTCCAAACCACAACTTGGAGTCCGCAATTTCCTGTACGAATCTGGCCTCGTTCTCATCGACATGGTGAGGTCGGCAGCCGAGGCGCACATCCACCTTCGCGTCTCATCAGAACAGCTACGCCGGGGAACCGCGATGCGCCCTTCACGGCTTCTGCCTCGCAGCCCGGATGCGCCGGGCAACCGGATAGTGGCAATTGGAGCTTCCACGGGAGGCACGGAAGCGCTCACCGAAGTCCTGACTACATTGCCGGCGAATGCTCCGGGCATCGTCATGGTTCAGCATATGCCGGAAGTGTTCACGGCTGCCTTTGCCCGAAGACTGGATAGCCTATGCCAGATTGAGGTCAAAGAGGCGGAGGATGGCGATACGATTTCGCCGGGGCGGGCTCTCCTAGCTCCTGGTAATCGTCATATGTCTGTTCGAAGCGGGCGAGGTCGGAATTTCGTGGAACTCGCAGATGGTCCACTCGTCTCCCGCCATCGCCCGAGTGTGGACGTGCTATTTCGTTCTGTGGCGCAAGCCGTGGGCCCAGACGCTTTGGGGATTATTCTAACTGGCATGGGGAACGACGGTGCTCAGGGTCTGTTGCAAATGAAGAATGCAGGCGCGGAAACCATCGCTCAAGACGAAGCCACTTGCGTCGTTTTTGGAATGCCGAAGGAGGCTCTCTCTTGCGGTGCTGTCGATCTGGTACTGCCGTTGTCCAAGGTGCCAGCCAGGATACTTGGGGGTCGTGTCCAGAAAAGCGCGGGTGCGGCCAGCGGGAGTGCAAAGCTAAAATCCCTTTCTTAAGGAACCAAAGAAACTCCCATTTCTAAAAATAGCGAACAAGACACCCGGTCATAGCCCCGGACGGTGCCATTTATGCCGCTACGTACGACGGCGAATTCTTCGCGTTGTACCCTCCCAGCCACGCAAATCCACAGGCTTAACGACACCACGCCCTGCCGCTCGCTGTTGAAATATCGCCTTAGTGCTAACGATGCCAGCGTCGGTTCGTCACTCGGGCGTGCGGTCTGCGATGCGGAAGTTGTCCAGAGACGGGCTTCGGGCAAGAGGTGAGATCAGTGACAATCCGCTGTGGCATACCCATCCCTCGCGCAGCGCGACCTTTGGGTTATGAGCCTACCGGTACTCGCTTTCGGGGTCGTTACCGATTTTGTTGGCGTCCCCGACGGGATTTGAACCCGTGTTATCGCCGTGAAAGGGCGGTGTCCTAGGCCAGGCTAGACGACGGGGACGTTGGGCA
Source organism: uncultured Acidobacteriaceae bacterium (assembly GCA_964619065.1). Lineage (GTDB taxonomy): Bacteria > Acidobacteriota > Terriglobia > Terriglobales > Acidobacteriaceae > JANXUC01. The sequence continues at coordinate 74,933 of CAZUCC010000015.1, forward strand.
GGAATGCTCGCGAATCACCGAACATCTGATCGTAGCAGCCACCTGCATCACTGTCAAAAATTCCTGTCTTGCAGGAAAACAACATCATGACCAGCCCAGCCTCCGGCACTCCCCGCTCGGCAAGCATTACAATATGTGCACAGGGCTTGCCCCGCACTCATCTATGCCTGATCCGCTTTTTCTCAGCCTGTGGTTTTCCGACTTCAACGGTCCGGCCATGCTGCCGCACATGCTGGCCGTGTTGCAGCAGTTCCCTTTTTCTGAGCAGCGCCCCGGCGTCACCTACGCCGCCGTGCAGCCGGTTTCCTGGAACGAGGCCAGCATTCTGGAGCGCCGCTTTGTCCCCGGCATCACGCCCGGAGAGGCGCTGGTCGTCGCCGCCGATCTGATCCACGACGACTACGCTTTCGTCTTCGACATCTACTGGGATCTTTGGACGCCCAACGACTCCGGTGACGACTGGAGCCTGACTCCCAGCCTCGTGAAGCTCATTGTGCAGGGAGAAGAATTTGACGACGGCATTTTCAATGAGACCGGCCACCTCGAAATCGATTTCGGTCTCGACTCGCTGTTCGTTCCCGAACATATTGGTCTGACGGACGAAACTCAGGCCAAGATCCGCGACAACGTGGCCAAACTGGTAGCATTCACAAAACAATTGGAAACCAGCACGCGCGCCACCTCCCGCCGCCTCTGGTCCGACTCCGAAGAGAGCCTCCCGCAAAAACTAATCGCAAGACTCCAGAAAGTGCAGTAGATTCACAACGCGGTGGGTATGAAACAAATTGGGGCTTGCGCTCGACACGCAAGCCCTTGTTGCACAACTCGCGTAACAGTTCGTACGCGCTATTTGGTTCTCCCGCCTTCAACTTTCAGCGCTTCCGCGGCAGCCGCCTGCGCCGCCGCCAGCCGGCCCGTCATCACGCGGCACGGCGAGCACGAAACCTAATTCAACCCGGTCTTATAGCCGAACTCGACCGACGACGGCTCGCCCCCATGCTCTCCGCAGATGCCAACTTTCAGATTCGAACGCGTCTTCCGTCCACGTTCGGTGGCAATCTTCACCAGTTGGCCAACGCCCTCCTGGTCAAGCGCTGCAAACGGATCCTGCTTCAAAATGCCTTCAGCCAGATACGTGGGCAGAACCTTGTTCACGTCGTCACGCGAGAAGCCGAATGTGGTCTGCGTCAGATCGTTGGTGCCGAACGAGAAGAACTCTGCCTCTTTTGCGATCTCGTCCGCAACCAGCGCCGCACGCGGCAACTCGATCATCGTGCCTACCATATATTCGACCTTGGTTCCTTTTCCGTGAACACTTCATCGGCCACGCGACGCACGATGGCCGCCTGATTCGCCATTTCCTTCACCGTCGCGACCAGCGGAATCATGACTTCAGGCAGCACCTTGATTCCCTTCTTCGCACAGTCCACAGCGGCCTCGAA
>CAZUCC010000016.1:0-76220 GCA_964619065.1 uncultured Acidobacteriaceae bacterium
TCCGGCCTCCTTCTTTTCTATGATTCTTCCTTGTCGCCGTCCCTAGGGGTTTCGTGCTGGCCGCACAGAGTGTAAGCACGGTGCTGGTTCCTGTGGTCGTTGTCGTAGCGGGATTAAAGCTGGCGGTTACTCCCGTGGGCAAACCGCTTGCGGTAAAGGAGACCGCGCTTGCGAATCCACCCGTTCTGGCGATTGAGATCGTGGTGGTGCCACATGCTCCCTGGTTCACCGTCAAACTCGTGGGGCTCGCGGAAAGCGTGAAGTTCGGCGTCGTAACCGGGTTCACGGTCAGGCTCAACGTCGTCGTGCGTGTGAGACCGCCGCCTGTGCCGGTGATCGTGACGGTTACTGTCCCTAAAGCAGCCGAACCTGAGGCACTCAGCGTAAGGACGCTGCTTGTCCCTGTCGTTGTGGTCGTGACCGGATTGAAGTTCGCCGTCACCCCGGATGGCAGGTTGCTGGCGCTGAAGGAAACGGCGCTGGCAAATCCTCCACTTCGTGCGATTGTGATGGTACTCGTGCCGTTAGATCCCTGATTGATCGTGAGGCTCGACGGATTCGGAGACAAAGAGAAATTGGCCGTATTCGCAGGTCCAAACCAGGTCTGCAACGTAGTCTGAGCCAGTTTGCCCCGAGGATTGTAATCGGTATCGGTTGCCACATTGGGTGCGGGCACCGACCAATCCCACCAGAACATTCCCTTCATGAACGACGTGTGCGTGCTCCATACTTGGAACATTGCTTCGGCACAGTCCCTCTGCTCTCCATCATCGACGCCGCCGGAGATGCCAAAGTCAAACGGCGCTGTGTTCGCTCCATCCACACTTCGATACCCAATCTCGGTGAAGATGACTGGCTTCGAAGGATGAGCATTGGCTATATTCTGATAGGCTGCTACACCGTTTTCCCCAAACGAGTTACCGGACCAGGCGGCCACAAGTTGAGCGATGCTTGGACTGGTGCTGTTGGTCAGCCTGTAGTAAGCGTCGAGCCCGATCAAATCGAGTTGATCCCAGAAGGAAACCGATGTGAACTCGTCACCCGGTGTGACTGCATTGGCTGCGTAGGTGAGTTGCCCCGTGTAAACATTACGGATCGCAGTGATGACCGCTGTCCAACGGGCTTGGTTGGCCGAGCCGCTGAGTTGCACAAACTCAGTTCCCATCACCATCCCCTCCACGCCATTCTGCTGGGCCAATTGCGCATAATGCGTGATGAACGTCGTGTAACTGGAAAACCACGAGGCCACATTGCTGGGCTGGAACGTGCCGCGCCATGCGCCATCCTCAGAGTCCACGTGCGGCTTCAACATCACCTTGATCCCTTGACTGTGGAGCTCCTGAATTGCCGCAATCACAGATGCATCAGTGGGTGTTCTGTTCACATCGGCTGAGATTGTCGTCGCTGTTGCATTGGCTTGATATTGCGTCACCAGAACAGCTGCCCAGTTGGCATGGGTCGACGCCAGTACTGTCCGGGATGTAGTCCCAGTACCGGTGTTGTACTCCGATGGCTGAAACGAAACGTGGACAATTCCGTTGTAAGTGAATCCGCTTTGACTTTGTGCCGCGGCCCTTACGTGCAGCAACGCAATCAGCGCCGCTGCGGAAATCACGGAAAGGAACAGCCTGCGATAGGAAGACGGGAGACGCGATTTCATGGCAGCACCCCCGTATGGGTCAGGCACCAACTCTTGGTGGTGATCAGGTCTCCGGACGCTATGCCATCGGGTCCGCCCACTCGCTGGCTAGCGGAACACTCCGCTCGAGCAGAGCAACCCTTTTCGCAGCCCACAATCTGCGTAACACGAATGGTGTATGCATTTTTGTTGATCCCTTCAACCTTTCCGCAGTAACCGTCGCCACCCCAGGGGCGAACACAAACTGTATCGCCGACGGATTTCCCGCCTGTGCGGGCGCCCGCTTCGCGCAGGGCCGCTGCCACATCGCTGTGGCCACCCCGTTCTGCAATTTCCAGAGCCGTTCCCAAACGAGTTCGGACATTCAGGTCGGCGCCAGACTCAATTAGGACCTTGGCCGAATCAAGACGGCCTTGCTCAGCTGCAACAATGAGCGGAGTTCGCCCTGCTTGATCTCTAAGGTTGGGGTTTGCGCCTTGCTTGAGCTGATTTTGCAAGGCGGTAACATCGCCCAGGCGCGCGGCCTGATGGAGGGCTGTTTCACCCTTACTCATTGTGGCTTTTGCGCTGCTCGCGTTCTTGGCGGGCAACTGCTGGCTGTGACCACATTCGGAAACTGCAATCGCAGCCAAAATGAAGTAGCAGAAAGGTCGGAGAAACGTCATGGTGACTCCTTACGGCGGCAGGTTTAAGATCAGGCCCTAAGTAAAGCTACTGAGGCGCGCACATGAGGAAACATTTTCACTATGTGGAACACTGAAGATTAAGCGCAAACTATTCCAATTCCAGGACGCTTGTCAAGAGAAAAAATGCTGACTCCCTATAAAAAAGCGAAACGAGGATGCGGCAATGATGAACGTGGATTCACGGGAATATATCTGCGGAGACTTGTCGTGTGGATTTGACGCTGGTGATACTCAGCTCACCGGAGTGAAGTACTGGCCTTGGACACACCCATGTCAAGGGCGTCGACCGGGTTCCTCGTCTCCGGGTAGAGGCTTCGAGGCATCATTGTGCCGCCGGCAGAAGCCTGAGGAACCAAACATGCCCGGCTGAATCTTGCAGCCGGACGTGCGAACCATCCGTCAGCAGCGCTCCGACGCGGCCATCGTCGTAGTCGATTGCGGCATCCACGCTCCAGAGCGACGCCTCCGCCCATCCGATGTTGCAGTCGGCCGATGTGAACCGTGCTTGCCATACGCGCAGAACCACCGCCCGCACCTCCTGTGTCGCCGGCCAGGAGTGACCGGGCGCGCCCCGGTAGCGAAGCACTCGTATTCTCAAAGCCTTTGCTTGCCCCGCGTCCATGAAATCACCGACTCTGATTGGCGGCTCTCCGGAAGAACGAAGCACCGCGCACTGTGGTGACGGGGTGGGTGCTGGATTCCAGTCGTCATACATCGTGCTTTCTATATATCGCTTCTCGGGCACTGTCACCGAAAGGGGGACTGCGGCATCAATTGCGAAAGCCTTCGTGGCCGTCGCGATTGTGACCTGGTCGTGTGCACCCTCTGGACCGTTGGTGTTGCGGACGGTAAGCCGGAGGGAGATCGAATACCGTCCCGGAATCGCCTTCATCATACCGGCGTTCAAGGAACCCGCGAGGCCCGACATCTTACCCGGGTGATGCCCGCCGACGATCCTCAGCGTATAAGTGGCAACTTGCTGGCTGGTGTTGCCGCCAAGAACGACAGTTTTCTCCGCCTGATTGGCAGAGGTGTCTTTAGGGCCCGTAATGCGCACCCGTTGGCCCGTATCCTGCTTTCTGATCTCGGGAATGAAGACATACGGGTCCGCCATCCGGATGGTCACCGCACGGGGGGAAAGGTTGCCGATCGAGGCGGTGATTCTTAGGGTGTCGCCAGCCTTGAGGTGATCCGCATCCAGCATTAAATCGGCGTACAAAAACGACGGTGCTTCCGAAGCAGTTACAAACGGTGCGGTGGCAGCCAGAGTGCCGCCAGGGCAAGTATTCTGATGGGGAACCAGGCGCGTCGCTGACCCAGATCTATATTTGCAGCGCTTTCGTTCTCTTCCCTAGTCGCCTTCATGACGAGCCCTTTGCCACCTGTTCATTACTTACAATAGCCCGTGAAGGTGAATCAAACCACCGAAGGTCGAACCGTAAGCTCATGAGTGTCGAACCAGGCGACAATCCCATGACCTTCCGGTCGCGGTCTGTTAGTATCTGCGGTCTGTTAGTATCTGACGATAGGCTTTAGCCAGCAAGGAAATGGCCCATGCGATCAGCACCATTTTTCATGACGGGATTGATCGCGCTTCTGTTCGTAGCCACAAGTCAGGTGAACACGGCCTCTGCGAGGCCAAAAGAAAGCCCGTCGGCAAGCAATAGTCGCGTCGGCATCGACTGGCGCGAGGTCCCCGGCAACCCAAGCATAGTACCTGGTAAATGCCTGACCTGGAAATGCGCGGGCGTGAGTGACCCCGCCCTTGTGCGCAGACCTGACGGCTCACTCCTGACGTGGTTCACGACGTTGGGAATTGCCAAATCCGGTGGCGGTTTTGTGGCCAACGGACCCTATACCGGACGTGCCGTCGCCGATGGCGCGCTGGCTTCGGTGAACATATCGCCGGAAGCTCCGGTGATTCCCGTCGGGCCTGCTGGCGCGTGGGACCGCTACGTGGAAACACCGTCGGTTGCCTGGGACGCTCAGCATTCGCAGTTCGTCATGTGGTATTTGGGGTATGCGGAAAAAGGGGGAACGACCGGGTTTGTCGCGCCAGCGATCGGAGAGATGCAATCGTCCGATGCCGGTGCCGGAGTTCGCTGGACGCGGCCGCCCTCTCCAATCTATCGGCCTGCCGCCAACTCCTGGGATTACGCACTCGTGACCGGCCCCACGGTCGTTCACGGGCCGGACGGATTGTGGCGTCTCTATTACACGGGCGTGGGCAAAAAAGAGGGCATTGGCCTGCTCACCTCCAAGGACGGCGTGCACTGGGCAGCCTATACGGCGAATCCCGTTTTTGAACCTCAGCAAGGCGCGTGGGACGATCAGGTTCTGGAACAGTCGGTGATTTACTACAAAGGGCTGTACTGGATGTGGTACTCCGGTTATCGGGGTTCCCTCAAACCGGACACCACAATATCCATCGGTGTTGCGACGTCAGCCGACGGCATTCACTGGTCGCGCTACGCCGGCAACCCCATAATCAAGCCGGGGCCCAAGGGCTCGTGGAATGATCTACGCGTGCTCGCTCCCGACGTGATCGTCGAGCCCGATGGATCGTTGCTGATGGCCGCCTACGGCCTGGCGAGGACTGACATTGGCAAATCGGCGGGCTCGATCGGATACTGGCGATCCGGGAAGTAATCCTGCATACACCAATTTTGTTGCAAGTCTCGAGTCGAAAAACGCGTGGCCAGAAGGAGTGAGGCACCTGTGGCGCACTTGCTGGAAGTTTGGTAGCGCTAACGGGAATCGAACCCGTGTTTGAAGATTGAGAATCTTCCGTCCTAACCCCTAGACGATAGCGCCGCCGTGCGGACAAACTTCCAAAATTATATCAAACAGCAGTTGGTCCGCTGATGACCGCCGCAACGCAACACAGGCATGCGATTGAGCCCTGCCGCAGGTATGGCAGGAGATATCAGAAATCCCCACCGTAGACCGGAATGACAGCTCCGTTTACGTCTTTGCCAGCGTCACCGGCCAGCCACGTGATCAGGCTCGCTACTGCGGCGGGCTGCACCCATTGGGAGAAGTCTGCCGTCGGCGTGGCCGCTCGGTTGGCGGATGTGTCCATTGTGCCGGGCAGGATCACATTGGCGGTAATTCCCACATCTTTATTTTCCAAGGCCACGGTTTTCATTAGAGACACCAGCGCGGCTTTGGAAGCGCTGTATGCTCCCACTCCTGCGCCCGGCTCCAGAGCCGCGCGGCTTCCAATCGCGATGATGCGGCCTCCGCCCGTCTTTCTCATGGCCGGAATCGCCGCTCGCAAAAGATAAAACCCGCTGGTCAGGTTCATGTCGAACATCCGCTGGAATGTAGCGTCATCGGTTTCTACAATCGTCTTGCCACCAGCGAAAGCGCCGACAGTATGCACCAGAACGTCAAGACGGCCAAAGCGAGTAATCAGAGTATCTACTAGGCTCTGTGCGCTCGCGCCAGATGAGATTTCCGCGGACTGCGCTGTGAATCCTGGACTACTGAAGTCCGACTGCTGAATCTTCCGCGACACACCCATCACGGTAGCCCCGGCGTTCAGCAGCGCCTGCGTCACATAAGTTCCCAGACCTCCGTTGGCCCCGGTCACGAGCGCAATCTTGCCCTTCATGCGAACATCCTCCCCATTCTCTTGTCCTCGATATTGTATGACGTGTCTAGGGAATGAGATTCCGGGCAGGGCTAAAGGTGACGACTAAACCTTAAGAGATCTGCGCAACATCGACCAGTTCACTTGCGCCCGGGGAAGGCGCTAGCGTCTCAGAGCTGGTGGATTGGGGGACTCGGGGAAAAGCATAGCGTAAAAGGCCGGGGGTGATCAGTGTCGTTAAAAGAACCAGCGCGACTGCCTGGACATATACTTCGCGCGTGACTAATCCAGCCGTCAAGCCCAAACTTGCAGTAATCAGACCAACTTCACCACGAGGGATCATGCCAATACCCACCGCGAACGCTTCTCTACGGGCAAAACCTGTCCAGTAGGCTCCTAGACCCGATCCCACAATCTTTCCGAACACAGCCACAGCGAGTACCAGCGCAAAGAAGCTGAAACTGCCACCCAGGTGCCAGGCATTCACTTCCATCCCAATCGAGACAAAGAACAGCGGTCCGAAGAACGAATTCAGCATGGGGTGGAGGTCCACTACCACTTTCTCCCGCTCTGGAGTCATGGCGATAAACAGACCTGCGAGATACGATCCCGTGATCGCCGCCATGCCGCCTCCCCATTGCGCCAGAAACGCAAGGAACAGGGCCACCGCCAGAGAGACTGCAACTTCCGTGTGATTTCCGTGCATTCGAGCCGCGTGTTTCATGGCCCACTGGGCAAAAAACGGTCCTAGCAAGCCGATCACGAGCAGGCACGCAACCATGCGCCCTATCGTGATGGAAAGACCGCTCCAGGAGGCGAGCCCGGTATGCGCCATGAGCGGTGCCAGTGCGATGACGACGGACAGCACAATCAACCCGAGAACATCGTCGATGACCGCCGCACCCAGAATCGTCGAACCGATTTTAGACTTGAGCTGGCCCAGGTTGATGAGAGCCTGCGCGGTGATGGTGACGCTGGTGGCCGTAAGGATGGTTCCAATGAAGATAGCCTCTGCCGGTGTGAAGCCGTATCTTCTCGACAGGAAATATCCGCCCAGCATAGGCAGAAGAACACCGCCCGTGGCCGCCCAGAAAGCGGGCGCAACCGTGCGGCGCATCATAGTAAGGTCGGTCTCAACCCCGGCGATGAACATCAGCACAACCACGCCAAGATCCGCCAGGATCTTGAAAATGGTCGCCACCGATGCCGTATTCGGCCCTGTGGCCTGCGTGAGCCAGGGTATTGCCCAGATGTTTAGAAACGTAGGACCAAGCACCACGCCAGCGAGCAACTCCCCTAGGACTAGGGGTAAGCCGATACGAGCCGTGAGGTTCCCCGCCAGCTTCGCTGCCACGATCACAACGGCGATGCACAGCAGTATCTGGAGAGATGTATTCACTGCATCTCTCTCACTTCGTCCCTGGAAATGTGGGTTTGGAGTGGGCGCGCAGGACTGCAATTCCAATCGCGAGGACGCAGCCTGCAATCACGGGTACCACCGGAGCATGTCCCCAGACGGTGAGAAACAGGCACACAATTACCGCGCACGAAACCGCAATACGCTGCTGCTTCAGCGCGTCGAGATAGCCTTGCATGATTCCCTCCTGCCTCAATCCTACCGGACGTGTCTACCTTACGTGAAGGATTAGGGCCACAATTGCCGCCGCAAGGCCGCTGCCCGTCATCCAGAGCACCGGAGGGCTGAATTTCTTGGTAAACGTAGGCCGCGCAATGCCATTCCGTTCCCGCGCGCGTTCCTCGCGGAGCAACTGGGTTAGCATGGCACGCTGTTCCAAATTGCTCGTGCAGCGCAGGGCTTCGTTTGCCTCCTCGTAGCCCTTTTTCGGGATACGCAGCTTGAAGTTCAACTGCGCCAGCGTATAGTGCGCCGCAAAACTGTCAGGTTGGAGCTGCGTCGCCAGTTCCAGGTGATCCAGCGCCGGATAGATGTTGCTGGTTAAGGCATTCGCCAATCCGAGAAAAACGTGCGCCTCCACGAACTCTGGAGCCAGCATCACGCTCCGGGAGAACGCTGTGAGCGCCGCTCCCGGATCGCCAGCTTGAAAATGCTCGAGACCTTCGCGGAAAAATTCCTTCGCCTCGGCCGGAACCGACAGCGCACTCAATGGCGCGCTGCCCTGTTCCGCGAGTTCTTGCTGCACAACGTTGGTGTAAGTCAGCATTGCACCATCTCCTTAGCCGTTCGCATTTTCGGGTCTATACGATCGCGGCGCGTTCATGCCACACTCTTCATACCAGCACTCGAAAACGCATCGGGCTTCAGCACGAATTCGGGGTAGCAAAGAGCTCCCATCTCTGGGATGTCCAAGCCCTCCAGTTCGTCTGCAGCGCTTGACCGTTGGCCAACGATGATGTCGATCACCCAGTTCGCGATGTACGAAAGACCAAACACGAAGCCCAGCAGTGTGCCGACACCGATGAACTGTGCCACCAACTGGCTAGCCCCTCCTCCGTAGAACAGCCCTGTAACCGAACCGTTGACACCGTTCCAGCTGCCACCGTAGTTTGAGGCGCCATCGGCGAACAAGCCCACGGAGATTACGCCCCAAAGTCCATTCGTTCCATGAACGGAAATCGCGCCGACCGGATCGTCTACCTTCAGCACGCGTTCAACAAACTCCACACTTACGCAGACAAGCAACCCGGCGACAAACCCGATAATGACCGATCCCACCGTGTTGACGAATCCGCTTGGCGCGGTAATGGCGACGAGTCCGGCGAGAAGGCCGTTTCCAGTCATGGATGCATCCGGCTTGCCGTACCTCATCCACATGTAAAGCAGCGCACCGAAAGAACCGGTGCAACCTGCGAGCATCGTATTGACTGCGATCGATCCGATCCGCAGTGCTCCGTTGCCGGATGCCGCCAATGTGCTACCAGGGTTGAAGCCGAACCACCCGAAGGCCAGAATAAAGCACCCCGTTAGCACGATCACAATATCGTGTCCTGGCATAGCGTTAGGCGTTCCACTGCGGTTGTACTTGCCGATGCGGGGACCGACAATCATGGAGACTGCGAGTGCGGTGATCCCGCCAACGGCGTGAACTACCCCCGAGCCGGCGAAATCACAGTACCCATGACCCAGGCCAAAGTTAGCGCCCAATTGGGAAAGCCACCCACCTCCCCATGCCCAGTTCGCGAACACAGGATAGGTAATCGCACCCAGGAAGACCGAGGAAATCGCAAAGGCTGCGTACTTCCAGCGCTCCGCCGCTGCTCCGGTCACAATCGTCAGCGCCGTATCCATGAATACCATCTGGAACAGGAAAAGGACCATCACGGCCACGTCGTAGGTCGACCCGCTCAGAAAGAACCCACGCTGGCCGAAGAGGCCCCAGGTTTTCCCGAGCAGTGTGATCGTATGCTCCGAGTTCAGAGGATACGCTCCTCCCAGAGTCCCAGAAGGGGCAACGCCGCCCATCTGCAGGGCAAATCCGCAAACCCAGTACGCGAACAAACCGAAGCCGTACACCATGAAGTTCATCATCATAGTGTGGTTGGCGTTTTTGGCGCGGCAAAGGCCGGTCTCGACGATGGCGAACCCGGCTTGCATGAACATCACGAGGAAGCCGGTAACCAGCGTCCACACAAAGTTGATAGCAATGCGGTTTTGCCCAGCCTGATTGACTGCATCCGCCAGCGTCACTCCCTTGGTCGCATCCGCAGGTACGACGTCGTTGACCGTGCCGGTTTTTGTCCCCCCCGGGTCGCCTTTGGCCAGATCGTCGGTGGAAGGAGGCTGCGCCGCCTTCACGTTCAAGGGCACATCCATCGCTGGCGCCGGAACGGCTGGCGCAGCGGGCGCCGCGGCTGGAGTGCTACTCGCCGGACTTGAGCTTTGCGCCCAGGCCGGAAGTCCGCATAGAACCAGCAGCACAACCGCCACACACAAACATCGCTTCAGGCCTTCACCGGATTTCATCATTGCATCTCCTTCGAGCATTCGGTATCCCTTCTGAATTGGCATTGCAAGCTCAGGGCGGCCACCCCGGGAAATCTAGGCCTTCCAAATCGCGGTCTTAAGATGGATCTTGTTCAGTACGCCAAGAATCCCTATCAGGGAAATTGCAATTCCCAGCAAGCTTAAAAACAGTCGCGCCCCGGTCGATTGCACCGCCACCAACGTTAGGACAGGCAGCAACCACCCCACCAGCACTAGCAACACTCCGACAATCTTCACAAAGCCCTCCTCATTTCGAATGTAGAGTCGTTTTTCTCAACCTGCTTTTTAACGAGCGCTCTTCAGCCGGTAGAACCCAGCAGCGGCGTAGAGCAGCACCGCCGCCCCCGCCAGAGTTATCAGCGTGCCCAAGCCCCCACCGTTGTACAGACCAGCGGTAAAGGCGGTGAAGCCCGCCAGGGTAGATCCCAGATACGTCCCTTCTTGCCGGACAGACGCCATCGCGTTGCTCCTTAATTACTTCGAAAATTTCCGCTCCACCACTGGAACAGTATTCCGTTACCCAGCGTGCCAAGACTACGCAGGCGGCGCGGCTCAGTCCAACTCATAGTTTTCTTTTGAGTAATCGGATTTTTTCTTAAAACTTAAATCTATGGTGGGGATAAACGTTGTTTATTTCCAATGGCTTAAGGCAATCAAGAGGAGCCGCTGCTCGATTTCCCGAATACGCGTCTCATCCCAAAAGTATGCGCACAATCAATGACTTACCGGAGCCTCGGGAGAGTTTCGGACGGGTTCAGTGCGCAAGGGATTCCTCGCCTTCTCGGGTTGACACGAACTAGGGATATGACCTCCGAAACTTAATCGCAGGACTTGGCAAGACAAGCCGGTTGGCGACCGAAGAAAGAGCCCAGCTGGAATCGGGTGGGACCAACTGCTTTGGAGCAGGGATATTTCTCATCCTGGCGGTGATGGAACTTGCGGCCCCGCGGCTACCTTTCGGCATACACTTGGAGATTGTGCCCACATGACGACAGACCTTCAAGCCGACAGCAAGATGGCAAAGCACCCGTGGAAGATTTGGGTCTACAGCATTGCCATCTTCACCGTGCTGGGGATCGCGCTTTCGCTCCAGACCTACTATCTCAACCGTTCCGAAGGACTGCATCCAGTCTTCCTGAAAATCCTACAGCGTGGCCTGGTCTCCTTCTGGACCTACGGCTTGCTCACGCCACCCGTGCTGTGGTTGTGTTGGCGATATCCCATTGAGCGCCGGCGTTTTTTCTCGCGCCTTTTCATGCATGTCGCCGCTAGCTTGCTGTTCACGGCCATCAATGCGTCCGTGAACGTCAGTATCTTTCCCATTCGAGAGAGTGGTAAAGCATTACCCGTTAGCTCAAAAGCGTGGCAGAGCATGTTCCTCTTTTTTGTGTTCGACAACACCGTGAACACCTATGTACCGATCGCCTTCCTCGGACATCTGATGCTCTACTACCGCCGTTTTCGCGAACGCGAACTCCGTTCGGCACAGCTTGAGGGCAAACTCGCACGAGCTCAACTCTCGGTGCTCAAAATGCAGCTCCATCCGCATTTTCTGTTCAACACGCTGAACTCGGTGTCAGCCTTGGCCCGGGATAACCCGAAGGCAGCGGAGGACATGCTGGCGCGGCTCAGCGACTTGCTTCGGCAAACGCTGGACACCGAAACCGAGCCAGAGGTTCCGCTTCGAGCAGAACTGGATTTTCTCGGACGCTATCTCGATATCGAGCAAGTCCGCTTTGCGGATCGGCTGAAAGTTTCCATTGTGCCGTCTCCTGAGGCATTGGATGCCCTGGTTCCGAATATGTTTCTCCAGCCGCTGGTGGAGAATGCGTTGCACCACGGAATCGCGCATAAGGCACAGGGTGGGTGCCTCGAGATTCGGGCATGGCGTGAAGGTACCGACTGCTGCGTCTCCGTACAAGACAGCGGACCCGGCTTCCGAATTGGCACAAATACTGATCTAGAAGAAGGTATCGGGCTGTCCAACACGCGCTCCCGGCTGGAGCACCTGTATCCCGGAAACTATGGGCTTCGGCTCGATAATGCCCCGGGTGGTGGCGCGCTGGTTACGCTGCGAATTCCATTCCGTACCCAAATATCTCGCGAAGAGCCCGCCGACGAAGCAATCCACATTTGATCCGTGACATAAGCGCCGATTTGCTGATTATCGACAAATGAGGCACGACGCTCAGAGCGTGCCCCACCCTCTTTATTGTCGAGACAAAGCCTCTTCTATCGGTAGGGTGGTCACGACGCAGTAGTGAAGCGACCGAATGTACCTGCACGTCTCGTTCATTGGAGACAAAACATAAGGGGCCCAAGTGGGCCCCTAAAGTTGTTGCGCACATTCTTGCCGGTTAGGACTAGAAGGTGAATTTGCCTACTAAAGCGATGCTCCGCGCGTTGCTGGCAAATACCGACTTGGGATTGTTGAAGTTTGCGTTACCCGGTGTCACATAACTCTGGTAGTTGGAACCAAACGTGTTAAACGAAGTGATGTCATTTACTCCAAGCCCCTGTCCAGGATTGCTTCCCGGAATGAACTGTGCATGGTTAATGATGTTGTTAAATTGTGCTCCGAAGCGGAACTTCATTCTTTCATTGATCGCCACATCCTTGTACACCCCGAGATCAATGTTGTTCGTCGGCCGGGTCGCCAAGGTGTTGCGTCCGCTATTCGCAAGAGCGCCCGGACCACCACGAATATACCGGGCGTTAGGGGTCGTCGCTAGATAGCCTACAACCCAGGGACTCGGGTCAAAATTCGGATCGGGGTCGCCGTTGCAGGAATTTCCCGAGGGCAGTCCGCTATTACAGAGATTAATCACATCGCTCCCCGTTCCCCCCACTCCACTCGGATTGACGATGACCCGATCTCCCGCAGCATCAGAATTCAGGTTGACATCCTGTGTGGACTGAACCGTCACGTACTGAGGAGATTCATAGGTATATACCGGGCTGAATGACCAGTTCCCCACCACATTCTTCATGACCCAATTCGACCCCTTGAAAGGTTGCAGATCGTAAACCGCTGCCAGGGTAAAGCGGTGGGTACGGGAAAGAGCCGATACCGACTTTTCTGGTTTCCAGTTTTGGAAATCTTGCGGACGGCGTGGAGTCAAGTCCGTCGAGTGAAAATCCGCTGTGCTGTTATCGATGGCGCGGCTCCAGGTGTAAGCCCCTTGAAACGTCCAGCCATTGCTAAAGCGACGCACGAGACTGGTCTGTAATCCGTGATAGGAGGAATCGCCGATCGGCAGATCCGCAACAATATTACTTCCGAAGCCTGCGCTCTCATAGGCGGGCACGAAGCGCGTCCCGGCGCTCTGCAAAGAATCCAGTGTGTTCGGAAGAGCATCCAGAGTCGACTGCGATGGCGCCTGAAGATAGGTTGGCAGGAAATGCGTGCTGTCGGTCAGAGTCCGCACGTTGATCCTATCTTGCACATCCAAATGGACGCCGCGAGTCCCCACGTACCGAACTTCGGCGGTAAAGTCTTTGGCAAATGAATGCTGTACTCCTAAATTCCATGAGATGGAGTACGGCAATTTCTGGTTTGGCGGTATCCAGTTGGACGTGGTCGCTCGAGCCGTGGCCTCGTCGAGGACGGAAATGCCACTGCCTCCTCCAGAGAGACCACCGTTTGCCAGGAATTGCGAAGTCGGATTGTTGGTGTCGACGTCATTCGTGGCGCCAACCTGGGGCGGTACGGCCAGGCTGCCGATATTGTCATACAGGACGTCGTATGCCAGCCCAAAACCGGCACGGATCGAGGTGTTTCCGCTGTTCCCCGGAGAATATGCAATTCCGAGGCGCGGCGCCCAATTGTTCTTTTGCGCTCGTGGGGCGCTGAATATGAGCGGTTGCCGGATCGCATCTACAATGATGCTCGGCGTGTTGGACAGGCTGTTCAGCGCCTGCAGGGCCTCGCTCTGCGGAATCGTCGTGTACTCGTAGCGCACTCCAAGATTCAGATTCAGGTGCGGATTCAATCGCCAACTATCGTTTGCGTACCAGTAGATCGCCTTCTGATTGCCATAGTAGGTGAGCGCACCTGTACTGCGTTCGCCGAAATTGTCGGGAGAATTGTCCTCCAGGAAAACCTGAGTACTGTTGTAGATGTAGTCCCCGCGTTTACGCTGAGTAAACTGCTGCGGTGCAATGTACTCGCGATATTCCATCCCAAATTTCAGGCTGTGATTGCCTTTGTTCCAAGTAATGTTATCCACAGTCTGATAAAGATTCTGAATGTTGAATTGCGGCGATTGGGAGTCGGGACCTATGTTGAGGCCTGATCCCAAATCGTTCAACGTGATATTGGGAAATGCGTCTAATCCAGGAAATTGGAATCCCCCGTCCGGCAGAGTGTTGGCATAACGATTGAACCCGACACGGAGCTCATTGATCACGTTAGGCTTGAACGTGTGGTATTCGCTGAGGTTAAACAAATACCAGCGGAAAGGCTCAATCGTATAAAACGCTGACAGGTTGGCATTGGTGTTGATCCTATCCAGCTTGTTGTAAACGTAGCGTCCGCGAACTTGGTCGCGTTCGGAAATGTTGTAGTCGACACTTTGTACAAAGTTTTCGTAGTTTTGGAATGCAGGGGCACTGATCGATACGTTTCCAATCTCCACTGTCCCAGCAGCGCATGTTCCATTTGCCGCAGCCGGAGCGTATGGTAGACACCCTGCAGGAGCTCCGCCCACAGGTACATATTTCTGGAAGACCCCAAAATTCGTGGCGCTGAGATTCGGATCGCCTGAGATTGCGGTTAAGCCGGCTGTTGTTGGTGCTTGCACCAAGCCGCCACTGGTCCCTGTAAGGCCTATCGGTTGGCGCTCAAAGTTGGTGAAGAAGAAAAGCTTATTCTTTACGATGGGCCCACCGAAAGTGGCTCCGTACCGGTTACTGTCAAAACGAGGATTCGATTTAAGGCCCTGCAATGCATAGACATTGTCTACAGCATTGAGGTTACGATTCCGGAAGTACTCGTACACCATTCCGTGGAAGGAGTTTGTACCACCCTTGATCACTGTGTTGAATTGGCCACCGGAGGAATGACCGAATTCAGCGCCAAACTGATTCTGCAGAAGCGTAAAGCTATCCACTGCATCATTCGGCACCACAATCAGGTATCCAGTCACCGTCTTGTTATTGTTGTCCACACCTTCCACTGTGAAGTTGTTGTTGTATGGGCGCTGCCCACCAACAGATGGGCCCGCTCCAAGACCCAGAGAACTGGATTGGGCAACCCCAGAGCTCAACAGGGAAAGATTTAATACCCCGGCGCCAAGGCCGCCAGCGGAAGTAAGTCCAAGATCCTGCGAAAAGCGGTCATTGTAAGTGGATTGTAGTTGTGCCGTTGTCGTATCGATGGTTACCGCCTCGCCTAGAACTTCTACGGTCTCGCCAACGCTGCTCGGCGAAAGCGTAACGTTGAGTGTGCCGGTCTGGTTCAGGACAACTTCCACTTGTTGTTCAACCGCACGAAACCCTTGGGCCGAGGCCGTGATTCGATAGCTTCCGACGGGAAGGTTTTCAAAATGGTATGCGCCCGAGCCATTCGTAGTGACACTCGTTGCAACGCTCGTAGCTGAGTTCACTGCATTGACATTGGCGGCAACCACAGCCGCACCCGTAGTATCCATCACGGTCCCGACCAGGTTGCCGCTAATAGCTTGACCAAATGCAGCACTGCATGGCATAGCGATCAATGTCAGTAAAACGAGTCTGCAAAACAAGGCGTGAAATGTGGGAACCGTTCGATTCATGAATTCTCTCCTCATATCCTGAAATCCCAACAGCAACCCCTGTCGGCGCGCACAGGCTCTGGCATTTGCCGCTCTCCGACCATATTTCTGAGCCATAGAGCAACAAACATGTTTGGTATGGACCGCATAATGTTGGGACGGAGTCCCGAGATTTCGGGGCGGATTGCTACACATTTGGAACGGAGAGCCAGTAAAGATCATTGAGAAGGGCAGAGAAGGTATTTGCCTCTCAAGATAGTCGCTGAAGAGCCAGCACTAAAATAAGGACATACACAAACGTCTTGGTTCTGTATGAAAAATCCAGCAGGAATAACGAGGAAGATATGAGGGTTACGCTTCTAACAGTTGCTGTACGCGTGCCCTATAGGTACGGCTCAGCGTAAGTTTGCGGCCGTCGCGAAGAATTACAACGTATTCCCCACCAAACCAGGGTTGCAATTCCTTGATGCGTTCGAGGTTCACGATCGTCGAGCGGTGAATTCGCAGGAAGCGCTCGGGATCAAGACGCGCTTCCAAGCTTTGCATGGTTTCGCGGATTAGGTGGGTTTCTTTCCCTACGTACAAATTCAGATAGTTACCGGCCGCCTCAACGTAGTCGATCTCTCCCGCCTTGAGAAACAGCACGCGCCCGCCGGATTTGATGACCAAACGCTCCACTGGCTTTCGTCCAGCTTGAACGTCCTTCAGCAGCGACAACAACTCACCGCTCATCAAGCCGCCGTCAGTTCTACGGATTCGCTCTTTAGCTCGTTGTACCGCCTGTTGAAAGCGGCTCTCATCGAATGGCTTCAGCAGGTAGTCAACCGCTTGGGCATCGAACGCGCGCAGTGCATATCTGTCATATGCCGTCACAAAAATCACGGCTGGTAAAGATCCTTCCAGCGCCTCCAACAAATCAAATCCGTCAACTTCGGGCATCTGCACGTCCAAGAACAAAAGGTCGGGTTTGTCGCGCTCCAGCAGTTCCAGGGCCTGGCTGCCGCTGCCGCATTCGCCGACGATCTCAACCTCCCGATCTTCTCGGAGCAAGTCGCGGATTCGCTTTCGTGCCAGAGGCTCATCGTCAACAATCACAGCTCGAATTGCCATTTCGGAGCCCCGGGTAACAGACACTTCGAATGTGTGGCCAGATGTATCGTTAGACGCAACAGAGGAAAAATAGTTTGGGTCCGATTCAAGCGGTCGACTAACTGCCCTGGATTCCATGTCACCTTCTCTCGCTTGCAAACTATCTTGAGTCTAAGAAACCGGCCGCCCCAAACCCGTTTCCAAATAGGACTTGAGGCTCTTGCCTGCCAGCACCGTCCAACGCAGGTTCCAAGCATTGAAGCAGGCGCTGCGATTTTGCCAGCCGCGGTGATTGATCTCGACTTGTGTTCCCCCTCGATCGTTTCTCGATAAATGAAAGCGTACTCGAGTCCCCACGCACTCATCAGTGGGAGAACAGTGCAGGCGAGCCTCCAAACATTTCCATTCTACCGTTTGTCCCGACTCAAGCCGCTCCACCATGAGGAGGCAATCGTGCGGTACTCGTCCAAGCTTCAAGTATCCGCCGACAAAACCCTCGACGCAGGCATCCGCCGACCACCAGCGCCGGAGATGGCGTTGTTCCGTCAAGGCCAAATACACCAGAGTCGGTTCAACATTGAAACAAAAACAGTGGGTAATGTGTTGTAACCTGCGTGACTGCATACTTCAAAATATAAGCAGGCAGTCTGCCAATCGCAGGAAGATCATGTTGAAACACCACCGGGGACGAAACGGGCGTGGAGAGGGCTAGAAACAATGTCCGTTGTGATGAAACAGTAAGGGCAAGACAAACCGCTCGTGCGCCATCTTCAAGGAACTGGATTCAGTGCGATGAGCGCATCCGGAATTCCATAGCTCATTCTTTGTTCAAGCCTGTTTTGTTGTGCTCCACAGGTTCTTCCGTAACCCATTCCCAAGCTCGCTTCCCATTTGGCAACAGGACAGGCTTGGCCTCGCCATATTGTCCGAGCCGTCGTAAGATCGTCGTCACGGTCGCCACAGGATCACGGTGATTTTCCAGGGAAAACCCCTGGAATCGAAGCCTGTCGCGCACCTGATGAGCTCGCAACGGCATACGCGCTTGTAATAATGCTATCCGGCATGCGTTGGTCAATCCAGGCACGTGCGAGGGCTGGCCTTCACGCCCCGGCGTTCCCGATAAATCCATCGGCAGTACAGAGCAGTCAAATATCAGCGTCAGTCCCACCAACGTTTGTTTTACCGCGCCAATCCGCTTCATGATCTGCGAGCGTTGGCGCATAAGGGCGTCCAGTTCCTGACGAGCAGCGCGAACCACTTCCGCTGCGTGGTGAGAAAACGCCGCCGGATCGGTTCCCTCGCTCTGTATCTGGTTCACTATGGGTTCACTCACCACCCGACCAGCCATCGTCCGTGCCTCCAGAGGGAGAAGCTCTTTCTTATATTTAGACGAATTCGAAGAAGAAAGGCGAGGAGTTCGTGGCGATGTCACAACCAATGGGACAAAGCGCATTGGGAGAGTGACCAATAACAGGAGTTCAAGCGTATTTAAGTGCTCCGACTGCGGGAGACGGGAGGGTTTGCTGTGTGCACATCAAAATTTGGGCATCGCTCCTTCCTGGCGATTAGCTTTGAGACGAAATTTCGATCGTGCTGATTGACACCTTCCCCGCCCCAGCACTACCATACGCGGTTCGCCTCCCTGAGGAGTTTTCATGAAACGTTCAACTGTTAGCATCTTCCTGACTTCGCTTGTCTTCGTTCTAAATCTTTCTTTTCTTGCAACCGCAGCGCCCGCCCAGCGCGCGAAAAAAGACAAGAACACGACGGCGAAGCCTGACGCCAAGAAGTCCGATGCCAAGGAAGATCCTCTTCCTTTGAAGCCGGCACGCAAGATTGAGTTCACCACCGATGAAGGAACTTGGCTCTCGCTCGATGTTTCTCCCGACGGCCAGACCATCATATTCGACCTGATCGGCGACCTGTACTCCATGCCCATCTCCGGGGGAGAAGCAACGAAGGTGACCAGTGGTATGGGCTTCAATGGCCAACCCGCATACTCGCCAGACGGCAAGAAGATCGCGTTCACCAGCGATCGGGGGGGCTCGGAAAACGTTTGGATTGCCGACGCCAACGGCGCAAATCCCAAGCAACTCAGCCACGACGAGCAAAGTGAATTCGCCTCTCCCGCATGGACCCCCGACGGGAACTATGTCATCGCTGGACGCACGACCCAGTTTCCTATCGGCGCTTCCGAACTATGGATGTACCACGTAAAAGGCGGCGGAGGTGTGCAAGTTACAAAGTCCCATACCAAATCTGACGCTAGGCCGCGTCAGTGGACGAACACCATCGGCGCCTCGCCCTCAAAGGATGGGCGGTATCTCTATTATGCTTCGCGCCAGAATCCTCATGGTTTCTATAATGTTACCCTCCCTCTCTCGCAGATCACACGCCGCGATCGTATGACTGGCGATGAAGATCCGATTACCGACGCTCCCGGCAGCGCCATGCGTCCGGTAATTTCCCCAGATGGAACGAAACTCGTCTATGCCACGCGCTACGAAACGGAAACCGGATTCCGCATTCGCGACCTGAAGAATGGCGAGGAGCACTGGCTAAAATACCCTGTCCAGCGCGATGATCAGGAGTCCTTGTTCACGCGTGACTTTATGCCGGGCTATGCCTTCACGCCGGATGGAAAAGATGTGATCGCCTCTTGGGGAGGCAAAATTCACCGCATCTCTGTTGCTTCAGGCGACGAAAAAGAGATTCCCTTCACCGCAAAAGTCTCACGCGACCAAGGCCCAGACCTAAATCTGGCTATGCGGGTTGAGGAAGGCCCCGTGCAGCTGCGTCTGATTCAACAGCCCGTGCAATCACCCGACGGGCGGCGCCTGGTGTTCTCCGCCCTAACGCATCTGTATATCATGGATATTCCCGCGGGCACTCCCAAGCGCCTGACGAACACCGATTCCCGCGAATTCGGACCCGCATGGTCGCCAGATGGACAATGGATTGCCTATGTAACCTGGTCCGAAGATGGCGGGCAAATTTGGAAGACGCGGGCCGACGGACAAGGCACGCCGCAACAATTGACGCGGGTTCCCGCCTACTACCGCGATTTAAGTTTTTCTCCCGATGGAACGAGACTTGTTGCTCTGCGCGCCCCCCGGCAAGCTCGCATCGAGCAATTCGACGAATGGGATCACACTACCGCGAATTTAGATCTCATCTGGCTCCCCTCTGACGGAGGCGATGCCAATCTGATTCTTCCTGCCCGGGGCGCGGCCCACCCCCATTTTGGATCGGAACCCGACCGTATTTATGTGTATTCCGAAAATGGTTTGATCTCGCTTCGCTATGACGGCACAGATCGCAGAACGCTTCTGAAGGTTGTCGGCAAGAGTTGGTTTCCCGATCCCGACAAACCCGATGGCACACCAGCCGATGATGTGCGCATCAGTCCCGATGGCCAGTGGGCGTTAGCGCAGGTGAGCAATCAGGTCTATCTGTTGGCGGTTCCTCGCCTCGGCGGGGAAGCTGTAACTGTGGATGTCTCCAAGTCCCCGGTTCCCATGCGCAAAATCACTGAGGTTGGCGGCGACTATATGGATTTCGCCAACAACGGCAAAACTGTCGTTTGGGCAGAAGGCTCTACGTTTTTCCGACTGCCGACTGACCAGGTTGAATTTGAAACACCCAAAAAAGCTGACGACCAGAAGCCCAGCGACAAACCCGCACCGAAGCTGGCGTCACCCAAAGTTGCATACGTTCCTGTTCCGGAACCATCGGAGTCGGACACAAAGAAGGACGATAAGGGGAAGCTCCCTAAACTGCATCCCGAAGAGATTGCTGTGAACCTGCAATTCCCGCGGCACACGCCCTCGGGAACAGCGGTGCTTCGTGGCGCCCGCGTTATTACCATGCACGGCGATGACGTTATCGAAAACGGTGACATTGTTGTGAAGGACAATCGCATTGTCGCGGTGGGCAAGCAAGGTGCCGTCGCGGTCCCAACAGAAGCCAAAGTCATCGATGTCGCAGGCAAGACTATCGTCCCTGGATTCATTGACACCCATCCGCACTGGAACGAAATTCGCCGGACCGTGATGGATGTGCAGAACTGGAGCTTTCTCGCCAACCTTGCCTATGGTGTCACTGCGGGTCGGGATCCCCAGACTGCCACGAACGACATGTTCGCCTACCAGGATCTCGTCGATACCGGTGAAATTCTTGGCCCACGCGCCTACTCAACCGGTCCCGGTGTCTTCCCCGACACAGACTTTCAGTCTCTCGACGACGCCAAGGCTGTGGTTGAGCGCTACCGCAAGTTCTACCACACGACTTATCTCAAGTCGTATTTGGTCGGAAACCGCAAACAGCGTCAGTGGATGGTTATGGCCTGCAAACTGGAAGGTGTCATGCCAACGACCGAAGGCGGCCTGGACATGAAGCTCAATCTTACCCATGCGCTCGACGGCTTCAGCGGCAACGAACACAGCATGCCGATTACACCGTTGTTCAAGGATGTGGTCGAGTTCTGGTCACGCTCCGGTATCTTCTACACGCCTACCTTTATCGTGGCCTACGGCGGCCCTTGGGCGGAAAACTATTTCTACGAGACCACCGAAGTGCATGACGATGCCAAGGTTCGTCATTTCATTCCGCATAACATCGTAGATGATCGCGCACGCCGCCGTACTATATGGACTCGCAAAGACGAACTCGCTTTCCCGCGCCTCGCCGCGCAGGATAATAAGCTGATCAAGGCCGGAGGCAAAGTCTGTGTCGGCAGCCACGGACAGTTTCAGGGGCTCGGCTACCACTGGGAAATGTGGTCGCTCGCCTCGGGTGGTGTGAGTAATATGGAAGTTCTCAAATCAGCGACCCTCCATGGCGCAGAAGCCATTGGGTTAGCGCAAGACCTCGGCTCCATCGAAGCAGGTAAACTTGCCGACCTCGTTGTGCTGAATCAGAATCCTCTCGACGACATTCGTAATACCAATACGATTGATTATGTCATGAAAAATGGAGAGTTATTTCAGGGGGACACTCTGAACCAGGTTTATCCGGTCGAGAAACCGCTGGCACCGCTCTGGTGGTGGAACGAGAAACCATGAGTGGATAAGAAATTCAGGGGCAGAGTTCAAGAAGACACGGCTCTAGAGTAGGTCTGAATAAGCCTTGCTTTAGGTAGTGCAACGCTTTGGCCCGGCAAAAACCATTCATACCTACTTTGGTTGCGCTATCTTCGTTGCGCTATCTTCGGAGATCAATATGTCGTTCGGGCGGAAAAAACTAAACTACTCGTGTAACCAACCAGGAAGGTAAAAATACTGCCCAAAGCCACATACCAGGTAAATGGAACCTTAGTAAACTGCCACAGATAGAGGTTGGTGATCAACCCACAAAGCATGCCCGCCATGGCACCGAGTTCTGTAGCTTTCTTAGTCAGAGCTCCTAAAAGAAATACGCCAAGTAGTGCTCCATAAGCTACCGAAGTAATCGACAGACCAAGTTCGACCACCTTCCCTCCTCTGCGTGACAAGATTGCCAGCGCAAAAAGCACCACTCCCCACAGAACCGTTGCCACGCGCGACAGAAACAGAAGGCGCTTTTCGGTCGAAGCTGGACGAATCCTGGCATAGAAATCCAGAATCGTCGCGGAGGAGAGCGAGTTCAACGCCGCACTGAGGTTCGACATGGCCGCCGCAAGAATGGCCGCGATCAGCAGGCCACTAACTCCATGCGGCATTCGCGTCACGATAAACGTTGGGAATATCTTGTCGGTCTTGGCGAATGCAATTGAGGGTGGGAACATTCCGTAGTAAACAAACAACATGGTGCCGACCGCCAGAAACAAAGCAAATTGAAAGAACACGGCAACGCCACTGGCCAGCAACGCCAGTTGGGACTGACGCATCGTCTTGGCAGCGAGTAACCGCTGCACGATGAGTTGATCGGTTCCGTGGCTGGCGGTTGTGAGAAACGCTCCTCCGATCACGCCTGACCAGAACGTATACGTCTTGTAGAAGTCCCAGGAGAAATCCAACATGTGGAATTTGCCGGCTTCTCCGGCAACCGCGCTGACAGTGTGCCATCCTCCAGGCACGAGGTGCAAAATCGTGAAAAAGCCGATAATCGTCCCACTGACGTAAATCGCAATCTGGATCACATCTGTCCATATCACCGCCGCCATTCCACCTTCAAATGTATAAATCAAAGTCAGAGCAGTAACGATAGCAATGGCTGCCACATCCCGGTCAAACTCACTAAAACCGGACATAAAACTCGAGAGTGCAATGCCAACAACGATTGCGACTGCAAAAATCCGCACACCTTCAGCGGCCGCACGGGTGATCAAAAATAGCCCCGCGGTGAAGGAACGGAGTTTTTGTCCGAAACGGTGTTCGATCAACTGATACGCCGTGAATAGATCTCCGCGAAAATATTGGGGAATCAGCACGAAGCTGATGACGACGCGGCCTACAAGGTACCCGAGTACGAGTTGGAGGAACCCAAAATTCCGCTCGTAAGCCAAGCCGGGTACGCTAATCACCGTCAACGTACTGGTTTCAGCCGCAACGATGGAAAGAGAGATGGCCCACCACGGAATACTTTTGTCAGCGAGAAAATAGTCCTTCAGCGATCGTCGTTTCTTGCGAAAACGAAGGCCAAACATCGTGATTCCGACCAAGTAAATCGCGATAATTGCAAGGTCGAGTGTGCTTAATCCCATAAGGAAACGGCTACCAATACAAGCCAGCGGTATTCATGACAGGCGCCTTGTCGCGGGTTAGTGTTACGGATGAATCCTCGCTGCCCAGCCACCGCCCGGCGCTAACTGGATCTTAAGTTGGGTGCGGTTGTTCACCTGCACTTTGATCTTCTTATAGTCGCCCGCAAAGCGATCCGCGTTCACCCCATCCCGATATGCATCCATCCAAAAGTTGCCCTCTGGCAGAAACGAAAAGTTGATTTCTAATTCGCGCGGCGTCCAATTTGTCATGGCCCCCACATACCAGTCCGAACTCCGGCGGCGAGCCACGGCCACATACTCGGCGATGCGGCCGTCGAGCACCTTAGTTTCATCCCAAACACTGGGCACAGCGGCCAGAAACTCCATGGCTTCTGGTTCGCGAAGATAGTTGGAGGGGTTGTCGGCGAGCATCTGCAGCGGGCTCTCAAACACAACGTACATGGCGAGTTGATGGCAACGCGTCCCCAACGCCATCGGGCGGGCAAAGATCGGGGCAAACATATCTTGGGTGGCATTCAACATCGCCCCGGGTGTGTAATCCATGGGGCCTAAAAACATCCGGGTAAACGGCAGAGTGACGTTGTGTTTTGGATTCGTGTCCGCGCTCCACTTGCTCCATTCCATTCCCCGAACGCCTTCATTGCTGATGAGATTTGGCCACGTACGGGTCATTGTCGCCGACCGCTGAGCACCGTGAAAATCCACCAGCATTTGCCGCTTCGCGGTTTCACGGCTCACCTTGTGATAAAAACCGATCATGACCTGATCGTCTCGCTGCATGAAGTCAACCTTGATGCCTTTTATCCCCCATTTCTGAAATTGATCGAGCGCGGGCACGAGTTGGTCATCGAGAGTTTTCCAGACTACCCATAAAATGACGCCAACATGTTTCTGCTTGGCATAGGCGGTCAGTTCTGACATGTCAATTTCCGGAACAACTTCAAGTAAATTTCCGAGCTTGTACCAGCCTTCGTCGAGAATGATGTACTCGATACCGTATTTCGATGCAAAATCGATGTAGTATTTATACGTCGGTGTATTGACGCCTGACTTGAAATCCACGCCATAAACGTTATTCGCGTTCCACCAGTCCCAAGCCACCTTTCCGGGTTTGATCCAGGAAGTATCTTGCACCTGCGACGGCTTCTCCAGCAGCCACACCAGCTGGTTGGTGATCAGGTCCCCGTCTTTTTCCGCAATGCCCATCAGGCGCCAGGGGAAAGTGCGCGTCCCTCGCGTCACTGCGATGTAGTCGGCAGGTTCTGCGACCCGGAAGTCACGATCGCGCTGCAGTTCTTCCTTGAGCGGATAGTGGGGAAACGTCACAGCGAGCGCATTGCCACTGGTTCCGTGAAACCAAAGCCCAGGGTATTCCTCAACATCGGACTCGGCCATCGCAACCTTGACACCGCCGGCATCCACTACGGCAGGCAGGGTCGCCAACGAATCTGAAGGAATCTCCGACAGCTTGCGCGGAAGATAGACACGCTCATTGTGCGAGAACATGCTGTCCTCCTGCGGGTAATAGACGGTGAAGTCGCTGGGAAATTTGAACGTGGCTTCCTCACTGTAGACCTTCACTTCAATTTGCGGCAAAGAGGTTTCCAGCCGGTATGCCACGCCTGCATCGTAAGCACGAAATGTAACCGCAAGGCCGTCTTCCAGTTCCAGCCGCAGCTCGTTATAGTTCTCGCGAATCTTGGCGAATTTTTGTCGTACCACGGGTTCGACAATCTGGTCGTAACTGCGCTCTTTCGCACT
Organism: uncultured Acidobacteriaceae bacterium; assembly: GCA_964619065.1. GTDB lineage: Bacteria > Acidobacteriota > Terriglobia > Terriglobales > Acidobacteriaceae > JANXUC01. The sequence continues at coordinate 25,191 of CAZUCC010000016.1, forward strand.
GATAACACGGGAATGCAATCCCAAGGTATGGTGATCAATGTTGATGGAAAAAGTGGAATTCTCTAACAATAACTTGCCGTCGAACAACACATCGTACTGGAAGCGATCGCCCGGACTAACTACAACTTCGATCCGCTTGTTCGGCGAGTGGAGGCTGTATCTGGCTTGCGCAGTGGAAACGCCAACCAGTGAAAATACTGCCACCAGCAAAAGTAGCACCCTATCGATCACGCGATTCATAGCAAACCTCATTTCATTTTGTCGGCCGGGCGGTCTAAGTAGTGTTCGGCCGGTACATCGCGTAACCATTGCGCTGCGGTTTCTGCGGTGATATCCCGCTGCGGCATACTTAACATTTCGTAACCCACCATGAATTTTTTTACCGTTGCCGAGCGTAGCAACGGCGGATAGAAATGCGCATGCAAGTGAAATTCAGGATGGGCCTGACCATCAGTTGGGCGCTGATGAAAACCCATTGTGTACGGAAATGAAGTTCGAAAGAGGTTGTCATAGCGAATGGTGGTCTGCCGGAGTATATCGGCGAGGGAGGTGCGCTCCCCGTCATTCAGTTCATCCAGACCCAATACGCATCTCCTGCTGACCAGCAGAGTTTCAAAAGGCCAGACAGCCCAGAACGGCACCAGCAAAACGAAATGATCGTTCTCACAAACCAACCGCTCTCGCTTCTCGAGTTCAAGTGCCAAGTAGTCGCCGAGCAACGTCGAGCCATGCCGTTGGCGGTAGTCCCCAAATGCGGCCAGCTCTTTCGTCAATTCATTGGGCAGAGTCTCATTGGCCCAGATCTGACCGTGCGGATGCGGATTGCTACATCCCATGATTGCGCCACGGTTTTCAAAAATCTGCACGGATTGGATGTGTGACTGGCTTCCGAGTTCGCGGAACTCGTCCGCCCAGGTGTCCACCAAGTTTCGCAGTTCCGGAACGCTCATTCGAGCCATCGTGAGATCGTGCCGCGGCGAGAAGCAAACCACACGACAACGCCCAACTTCGCTGTGCGCGACAAACAGGCCCTTTTCCTGAATTTCCTGGGTGGGTGTATCCGGTTTCAACGCGGCAAAGTCATTGTCAAAAACAAACGTCCGCGTATAAGCGGGATTCCTTGCTCCGCCCGCCCGCACATTGCCCGGACAAAGATAGCAGCCGGGATCGAACGTCGCCTGAGTTTCCGGCGGTACGTCCTCCACCTGTCCCTGCCACGGCCGTTGTGTACGGTGCGGTGAGACCAGTACCCATTCACGAGTCATCGGATTGAAGCGACGGTGCGGATGCGTGGCTAAATCGGAGAAGTTCATCGATTCAGATATCCGTCGGGCTGCTTGCTATGCCACTGCCAAGCGCTGTCGACAATGGCTTCCAAATCCGGAAACTTTGGTTGCCAGTTGAGTTCCCGGCGAATTTTTTCCGAACTGGCAATCAGCACGGCGGGATCACCCGGACGGCGGGGCGACTCCATCACCGGAACTGGATGTCCCGTAACTTTACGCGCCACTTCGACCACCTGACGCACGCTGAAACCCTGCCCGTTGCCAAGGTTATAAGTGAGCTGACTGGAATTCTCCAGCGCATTCAGGGCCAGCAGGTGTGCCGCAGCCAGGTCGCTGACGTGAATGTAATCGCGGATGCAGGTACCATCCGGCGTGGGGTAATCCGTACCGAAGATGTTGACGCGTTCGAGGCGGCCGAGAGCAACGCTAAGAATCCGGGGAATCAGATGTGTCTCCGGTTGGTGCGCTTCCCCACGATCTGGACTAACAGCGCCGGCAGCATTGAAATAACGCAGGCTGGCATAGCGCAGGCCGTGAATCTGATGGAACCATGCCAACATTCGCTCCACGAGCAACTTTGATTCCCCGTAGGCATTGGTTGGGTGAAGCGTATCGTCCTCTTCTATCGGAGTGCGCTCAGGATTGCCAAAGAGCGCGGCCGTCGACGAAAACACAAAACGCTTTACACCCGCGGATAGCATCGTTTCGAGTAGCGTTAGTGCATTGCAGGTGTTGTTGCGAAAGAATTTTTCGGGGGTCTTCATCGACTCCCCAGCTTCAATCAGCGCCGCAAAATGCATGACGGCATCAATGGCACAGGACCCGAATACCTGCTCAAGCCTCTCTCGGTTTGCCAAGTCGGCTACGATGAGTTCGGCGTTTTTCGGTACTGCCTGGCGATGACCACGGCTCAGGTTATCGAAGACAATGACTTGGTGTCCTGCCTTCAGTAGCTCGTCAGCTACCGCGCTACCGATGTAACCCGCTCCCCCTGTGACCAGAACCCTCATTCGTGTTGTGCCAATTTTCTTGGTCCGCTTGCAATCGCTTGCATCCGATGACTCCCGCTCAGACTACCTGGCTAGCTCCATCAGCAGCAGAGCAGACATAAATATCGGGCTTGCAGCCTGTCGCGCGTTCATATCCTTCACTGACGGTCCGCTTGAACGTTTCGACGCAATGGGGTTGGATGAGGGTAATAGTACAACCACCAAAACCACCTCCCATCATTCGCGATCCATAAACACCATCGGCCTGTTCACCGAGTTCTACCATCAGATCGAGTTCCGGACAGCTTACTTCAAAATCGTCGCGAAGACTTCGATGCGACTGTCGCATCAGATTTCCAAATGCTTTCAGGTCACTACTTCCCAGCGCCGCTGCAGCTTCCATTACGCGCGAGTTTTCAGTGACCACGTGGCGGCAGCGCCGCAAGATAGTTTCTGGAAGTTCGTTCCCGTAGGCTTCGAGATTCGCCGGCGTGACGTCCCTAAGGGCTCGAGCATGCGGCAGATGCTTTGCCAGGCCCTGCATACCGGCCTCACATTCGGCGCGCCGCTGGTTATACTCTCCTCCGGCGACGCTGTGCTTGACCATAGTGTTACAGATCACCAGAGGCGCATCGCCAGGCAATGGCAAAAAGCGATATTCCAGGGAGCGGCAGTCCAACAACAATGCCTGATCTCTTTTTCCATAACTCGAGACGAACTGGTCCATAATTCCGCACCGCGCGCCGACAAACTCATTTTCGGCTTGCTGGCACAGCAAGGCCAACTTTGTGCGGTCTACACTTTGACCCGCCAGCCGCATGAGCGCAAAACCGGTGGCGACTTCAATCGAAGCGGAGGAGCTCAATCCGGCGCCCAGTGGCACATCGCCTTCGATCAGCAGACTCGCGCCGTCCGGCCGCACACCGGACCGCGCAAGCATCTTCACAACACCGGCAACATAGTCACTCCAGTGGCCAGCGCCAGTGAATGGCAGGTGATCCAGGTCAAACTCAACCTGTTCGGAGTAGTTCTTGGAATGAATCACAACTTTCCGGTCACGGCGCGCTGCAACGGCGGCTCGCGTATAAAACCCGATGGCCGCAGGCATGACGAAGCCATCGTTGTAATCGGTGTGCTCTCCGATCAGATTCACGCGCCCTGGCGCCTGGCAAATGAGCGGGGTCTCCCCGAAGAGCTGAGTGAATCTCTTCCCCAGAAGATGGGCGCGATCTTCGACAGTCAGATTCGGGCTATGCATGAAATAACGGGAGCGCCCCGATCACCGGAAAGCCCGTCGAACCGGCACGAGAATCGGAGCTTTTACGCGCACACTGAACCGCTGAACATGGCTACTTAAGAGGTTGTACGATGGAGTCTGAATAATTGTCAATCAGTATCACTCCAGCTCCCGCCATCCGAGACTTATTCAGAGCTTCTCTAGTTAAGTTCGTCCCCGTCCTGATGCGATTTGGAAAGAAAAAATGATATGGGCAAATTGTGAATACGCTGCGATAATAGAACTCCTCCTCTTTTAGGCCGACTGAAGACCAGTCGTTGCGTGGCTGTATTGCTGGTTACGGCTCAAGCTATCGCAAGTGGGAATCGGCTTTCTATGGTGTGCCGCTACCTTGAACAACCCAAGCGTACAAAAGCTTTCCATAGACTACAAATTAAGGAATTCGGATCGAAGTCTCTATGAGAATGACCTGCCGTTTGCCGCTCGTCGCTGGTTTCTTGTGCCTCCTGTTCAGCCTCGCCGGATGTCATGACGCCAACCCGAAGCGAGCCGCAGCGCCCCTTACGACGAAGGCAGCGCCTGGCCAAGGAATTCAGAAAATTCAGCACATTGTATTTTTGATCAAGGAAAACCGCAGCTTTGATCACTACTTTGGCACGTTCCCTGGTGCAGACGGTGTGACTTCCGGAAAGATATCGAATGGCAAGACCATTCCCCTTACGCATGCGCCCGATACGACGCCATACGATCCCGGTCATTCCTGGCGCGATGCCATCATTGCCATCGATGGTGGCCGCATGGGTCAATTTGATCAAGTTGTGAACGGTCAAGTCGACGGGTACATGCTTCCCTACACCCAGTTCGTCGAATCGGATATTCCAAACTATTTCGCTTACGCGCGGAATTTTGTCCTTGCGGATCGTATGTTTTCTTCGTTAGCCGGTTCCAGCTTTCCCAATCACCTGTACACGGTGGCGGCCCAGGCGGGTGGCGCCCTGGCCAATCCCCATCCCAGTGACACGGGTTGGGGCTGGGGCTGCGACTCCGATGAGAACCAGACGGTGGCGGTAGAACACGAAGGCGGATGGATTACCACCGAGCCGCCGTGCTTTAATTTTCAAACCTTAGCCGATACTCTGGAAGAAGCCCACATTTCGTGGAAGTACTACGCACCCTCCAAGGGCCAGTATGGCTACCAATTTTCCACGCTCGATGCTATACGTCACATCCGTAACGGTCCGCTCTGGAACGAACGAGTCATACCCGACAATCAGTTCGCTGACGACGCCCGGAATGGACGCCTGCCGGCGGTCAGCTGGCTGGTCACGGGTGCAGCCAATGAGCATCCTCCGCTCAGCACCTGCAAAGGCGAGAACTGGACTGTTCGCCAGCTCAATGCTGTGATGGAGGGCCCAGACTGGAACTCCACGGTCGTCTTCCTGACGTGGGATGATTTCGGGGGATTTTACGACCATGTTCCTCCCCCCATGATTAGCCCCTACAGCCTGGGTCCGCGCGTGCCGCTACTCATCATTTCCCCGTACGCCAGAAAAGGCTACATAAGCCACACACAATATGAGTTCTCCTCATTCTTGAAATTTGCGGAGCGCAGGTTCAACCTGCCCGCGCTGACGAAGCGAGACACCGAAGCCAACGACATGCTCGACAGCTTCGATTTCAACAGAGAGCCGCTGCCGCCTCTCGTTCTTCAAGAACACCGTTGTCCGATTGCCCCCCATCTGCAATGGAAGATCTCCACCTACTGGTCGCGCTTGAAGGCGCGCAGGGAGGCAGCTAGCCACAACAACCGTGAGTGACACTTTTGAATTGGCATTCTGGCACAATAATTGTGATCCTCCGAATGAAGCACACGGAAATTAGAGATTTCAGAGCATAGACTGACAGTCGAAACATGGCCCATCATGACCGCAACCTGGACTACAGTGCATTGCTCGCGGCCAGCAGGCGCCTGAATTTCGCGGATGCCACTCAAAAGGTCAAGGTGGCGTTGCTTTCCGACGCCGCCACGCAGCGCTTCGTGCCCATTTTCCGCACGCTATTTTGCAGACAAGGTGTGGACGCGGAGATTTACGAGGCGCCCTTCGACAGCATCGAGTTGGAAGCCTACGATCGCAACTCGGGTCTCTACCAATTTGCGCCCCAAGTTGTCATCCTGCTGAATTGCGTTCAGGGTCTGCGGGCCGGTTTTCTGCGGCCACAGGTTGATACCTCTACGTTTGCCGAGCAAGCAGCCGACCGCATGAAGAGTATTTGGGAAACCATCCAGTCGAATATTCCTGCGACTGTGATCCAGAGCAACTTCGTGCTCCCCTACGAGCGCTTTTTTGGTAATTTCGATCATAAAGTGCCCGAGTCGTTTTACGCGACGGTGGCAGCTTTGAACTCACGCATCACCCAGAATGCGCGGAAATACGGAAGTGTGCTCATTAACGACGTGGAAAGCGTTGCGTCCTGGTTGGGCCGCCGATACTGGTTCGAAGACCGCTTCTGGGATAGTGCAAAGTATTTTTGCGCCCTCGAGTGCCTTCCCTACGTAGCCAACAATGTCGTTGAAATTGTCATGGCCAGCCTGGGGCGAGTAACGAAGTGCGTCGTTGTGGATTTAGACAATACGCTATGGGGGGGCGTGATCGGGGATGACGGCCTCGAAGGTATCCAGATCAACGCCCATGGAGACGGCGAAGCTTTCTACCGCCTGCAGCTGTACCTGCGGAAATTGCGCGACCGTGGCGTCTTGCTCGCTGTGTGCAGCAAGAATCAAATGGAGAACGCGCTGCTCCCTTTTGAGAAGCATTCCGAAATGGTTTTGAAGCGTGATGACTTCGCACTCTTCGTAGCCAATTGGAACGACAAGGCGGACAACATCCGGCAGATCGGCGAAGCCCTGAACATCGGTTTCGATTCCATAGTCTTCCTCGATGACAATTCGTTTGAGCGGAATCTCGTCCGTGAGCTTGTTCCCGGCATCATCGTGCCAGAGCTGCCAGAAGATCCCGCGGATTACGTTCGCGCCATCTCGGAATTAAATTTGTTCGAAACCTCCTCGTTCTCGTCCGAAGATACGAAGCGCACGGAACTCTATCGCGCCGAAGCGGAACGACGGGAGGTTCAGGCAAGCTTCGCTTCGGTAGAGGAGTTTCTGCAATCGTTGAATATGCGAATGAACGTCTCCAGATTTGATTCCTTCAATCTTCCGCGAATTTCTCAACTGATGCAGCGAAGCAATCAATTCAACTTGACCACACGGCGTCTTTCAGAAATTGAATGCAGGGCTTTGATGGAAAATGATCGCTGGCTGCCTCTCTACGCCCGGCTCGCGGATAAACTCAGCGATCACGGTTTGATTTCGGTGGTGACTCTGGAAGCTGGCGAACAGGAGCTGGCCATCCGGGACTGGTTGATGAGTTGCCGGGTGCTGACGCGAGGCGTGGAAGCGTTCATGATGAACCTGGTTGTTGAACACGCAAAAAAGCTCGGCCTCAACCGCATCACCGCCGAATATATCCCGACCGCGAAGAACGGGATGGTGAAGGATTTTTTTCTGCAATTCGGCTTCACCAAGATCGAAGAAGACAGTGAAGGCCATGTCCGCTGGGTCATTTCCACGGGCGACTATCAACCTTTGCGAACGTTCATTGAGGCGGCTGAAGGCGACGGTGCCACCGTTGTAAGTTGAGTAAAGAACACAAAGCTCTCTTCGAGGTTCAAGGAGACCTAGAATATGCCATCCGCCGACAAAGCCGAAATCATGGAATCACTGACCGGCATCTTCCGTGAAGTCTTCGACGATCCTGCTCTCGTCCTCCGCGATCAGACGACCGCAGCCGACGTCGAGAACTGGGATTCTCTCAATCACATCGATTTGATCGTCGCTGTGGAGCGAAAGTTTAAGGTAAGATTTACGACTCGCGAAGTCACTTCGCTGAACACGGTAGGAGATTTAGCCGAATTAATCGCGAACAAGCTGGGTGCAACTCGTTGACCTTCACCTCGTTCAAGTTCCTTCTCTTCTTGCCCCTGATTGTCGCGCTTTACCAAGTCGTTCCCGTGCGGCTGCGAGTTTTATTTTTGTTGATTGTCTCCTATGCCTTCTATTTCACTTGGAGCGTTAGGGCTGCGGCTGTCTTGGCGGTCGTAACGATTTTTACATTTTTTGTGGCGAAGTCTATGGACAGCAGCGCCTCGCCACGCCGGACTGACGCATTCTTTTTGTTGGCGATTACGCTGCTCACCTTATATCTCATCATCTTCAAAATCGGCGCCGCAATGCCCCTTGGCCCCATTGGCAGGCTTGCGCTACCGCTCGGGCTTTCCTACTACGCGTTCAAGCTGATGAGTTACGTGATCGACGTCTATTGGGGAAAAATCGAGCCCGCTAAAAGTCTTGCGCAATTTGCGACGGCTATCGTATTTTTCCCACAGCTCGCGGCCGGGCCAATTCAAAGACCTGCGGATTTCTTAACCCAGGTTCCGCCCGCGAGAACAGCTCTCTGGCTGGGCACGTCACGCCTGGTCTGGGGGCTGGCGAAAAAACTGCTGATTGCCGACAATCTTGCACCAACCGTTAACTATGTGTTCAGCCACGTGAGGGGAATGCATGGTTTCGAACTCCTGGCGGGTTTTTACCTTTTCCCGTTGCAACTATACGCTGATTTTTCCGCACTGACCGATATTGCTTTGGGAATGGGGCTGCTCTTCGGAATTCAAGGACCTGAAAACTTCAATCGTCCTTTCACGGCTTCCAGCATCAGCGACTTTTGGCGCCGCTGGCACATGTCGTTGACCAACTGGGTGGCCGACTACCTGTTCACCCCACTCCGCATGGCAACACGAGAAGCCGGCATGGCTGGCATGGCATTCAGTATTTCCGTGAACATGTTGGCGATTGGACTTTGGCATGGATTCACGTGGGGTTACCTCGTATTTGGTTTAGTCAACGCCGCCTATCTGGTGGGCGACGTTCTCACTCTCCGTAGTCGGACCAGGTTCTTTAAGTCCCATCCCCTGGATCGCCTGGGCAACTGGTTGGGATGGTTACTCACATTTCATCTTTTCCTCATCGCACTCGTATTCTTTCGCGCGCGTACAGTGTCCGATGCGATTTGGTTACTTTCCCATATCTGGTCTGGCCTCGGAACCATCCAATTCGCTTGGGTGCAATGGCAGGCTACGGTGGGACCGGGGGCGCTCCTATGGGGCCTGGGAGGATACGCTGTGCTTGAATTGGCGGAAAGGTATCGTCCCGACAAGTGGTGGCAGCGAGCCGAACCAGCCGCGCCTCAGTGGCTGCGGTGGTCCGTAAGATTCGCCATCGCGCTGGTCGTCGTGGGTGGCTTATTCCTGGCGACCGTCCAAGCCGGCGGCCATGAGAGTCCTTTCCTGTATCAAGTGTTCTAGTATTTGGGGCGGCAAAAATCGTCTGGGTAAGGGGATCTTAGCCCAGAAGGCCAGGCATTACGGAGGATGTAGCGATGGAGAGACCTGTGCAGAAATTCGCAAAACAGGCTGGAATCCTGGTGATTCTGGTTTTCCTGTGGCTGGCCTACGTGGAAGTTGTCTGCTTCGCGAAGCTTCGCATGGCTAACACGGACACGGATATCATTCCTCGCACCCGCCTTCAATCCGTCTACCAAGGTGCGGCCTGGGTAAATACTTTGGCGGATGAGTGGAGACCCTCGAATAAATTCAGTTACGAAGCTTATGTCGGTTGGGAACGCAGACCGTTTCAGGGGCAGACCATCAGCATTGATTCCACCGGCGTACGCCGCAGCTTTCACTCCCACTGCGATGACAAAACGTTTACGATCTGGATGTTTGGAGGGTCCGCAATTTGGGGCGCGGGTACGCCGGATTGGCTGACGATTCCCTCGTTGCTTGCGGAAAAGTACGAGCAGGCCGGACGAAATGTCTGCGTGCAGAATTACGGAGAAAAAGCCTGGGTCAATACGCAGGAAATGATCAAGCTCATCCTCGAGCTTAAGCGCAGCGAGCGAAAACCAGACATGGTGGTCTTCTACGATGGCCCATCCGATGTGTACGAGAGCTATCAATCGGGCAGGGCAGGTGTTCACCAGAATTTTAACGACACAAAACAGCTATTTGAGGGTCACGCTTCGGCAGCTTCCGGAACTTTCCATTACCTCTTCGACACAAATACTGCGCGAGTCTTACTGCAGCAGAAACTGCAAAATCGCATGCGACGGACGTCAGCGAAAGACACAGACATGATTGCGCGTGAGGCGATTCGGTGTTACCTCGAAAACGTGCACTTGGTGGAAGGGTTAGCGCACGAGTACAAATTCGAAGCTGTGTTTTTCTGGGAGCCTACAATCTCCACGAGTAACAAGCATTTGACGGCAGAGGAAGCAGAAGCGCGGGATGCAGCTCGGCGGCAGACGCCGGGTTTGGAGGAAGCGAATCAGGCTGCCTACGCTTTGATGAAGGCCGAGTGCCGGCCACATGTGTTCTGCATTGCGGATGCGCTCGATACAGCTACCGGAACCATTTACTTTGACGAAGCGCACGTAGCTGCCGAAGGCAACCGCCTGATTGCCGAAAGAATGTACAACACGCTTCAGCAGAGACTCGCGCATTGATTTCGCAACGCTGAGTGTTCAACCTACGACAGGAATCGAATTGTCTTCTCGATCAGGTCCGATGTGCCCTGGTAGGGATTGCCGGCGCTATCCCATTCCATGGAGCAGTAGCCCTTGTAGGCGTGTTGCTTCAAAAATCTGAAGGTTTTCGCCATGTCCACATGCACAAGCTTGCCGTCGCTACCGGCTTCCATCTCCTTGATGTGGGAAATGTTGTATGCCTTTGCGAACATGGCGTTGATTCCTTTGTAGGCATCTTCTTCAGTCCCGCTCGCTAGAGTGTTGGCGAAATCCGGAAGCGCGTGCAGCCAAGGGCTGTTCACTTTCTCGATGACTTTCACCAGGAACTGCGGATCTTCGCTGACGGGATTGTCGTTCTCCAGATTCACAACAACATTTTTCGCAGAAGCATACTCAACGACGCGAAGCAGACTCTCCGCGGTGCGTTCCGCGTCCGGCTTCGAATCTTTTGCTTGAGGAAGGTTGGTGCGAATGCTGGGTGAACCGAGGGCCGTGGCAGCATCGACCCAATGCTTGCTGTAAGCAATGGCTTTCTCGCGCTCGGCTCGATCAGCAGCGTAAGGGCTGTGCTCACCGTCTACGGCGACATTGACTATCGCGGCCCGCGCTTTTTCGACGGCAGTGCGGAATTGCTCCAGATATTTCGCATCCGTAGACGGAAAGTGCCCTGTCCACGGCTCGATCTTGTTGATGTTGAACCTGGACACAACGTGTCCCGCAAAATCTTTCAGATCGATTTTGCCATCGTGTGCATTTCCGCCTTGCTCGGGTCCCGCGATAAACTCCCGGAAGGGATACGACGCGATCGCGATCCGTTCCCGGGGCTGCGTCGGAAATTGCAGGTTCGGGCCAGAGTTTGTGGCAGCGGTTAAGCTTGCGGGCCACACCGATGCACACGCCGCTGCGGTGACGGACTGCGCCAGGAAATGTCTTCGAGTCAACATGGGGAACCCAGGGCAGTCTAGCAGAATGGCATGACTGGATATTCCTTCTGTTAAACCAGGCCGCATTCCAGCTAAAAAGCTGGGGGCGCCATCTCCTTCGAGCGAGGCAACGCTCGCGTATTTCATTGGGGGCTGGAAAAGAAATTCTGACGCGCGCGACGGTGCTTCGTTCCGTTTTTAGAATGGATAATGCCGGGGCGACATCTGGATCGTAATCCAGCGTAAGTCCGTGAACTCATGCACCGCTGTTCTTCCACCAAACCGTCCGTAGCCGCTGGCTTTGACACCGCCAAAGGGCATTTGCGCTTCATCATGCACTGTGGGCCCATTGATATGGCAAATGCCGGATTCGATGCTTTTGGCGACTTCGATGGCACGTGCGAGGTCACGGCCGAACACAGCCGAAGACAAGCCATACTCACTATCGTTCGCCAAGCGGATAGCCTCTTCCACGGAATGAAAACGAGTCATAGACACACAAGGCCCGAAAGATTCTTCGCGAAAAATGTCCATCTCCGGGGTTACACAGTCCACGATAATCGGAGGCAGGAGGGTGCCGTTGGCTGAGCCACCGAGTAGGACCTTGGCTCCTCGCGTAACCGCATCCAGCACAAGCCGGTGAACTCGCTCGACGGTGGACGTCCCGATTACCGAACCAAAAACCACATTTCCCTGGCGTGGATCGCCACAGGGCAATGAAGCAACTTTCTCGACAAACTTTGCGCCGAACTCATTTGCCACCTTTTCATCGACGAGGATGCGCTCCGTGGACATGCAAATCTGGCCTTGATTCAGGAAGGCGCCAAAAGCAGCGGCATTGACAGCTTCCTCTAAGTTGGCATCGTCCAAAATTACAAGCGGTGCCTTACCGCCCAATTCGAGAACCACCGGCTTGAGATGCTTGGCGCAAGTTTGCGCAACGATCTTACCCACTCGCGTGGAACCCGTGAAATTGATTCTCTTCACTGCAGGGTGCGCGATCAGGGCTTCAACAACAACTGAGGCGTCTTGCGGAGCATGCGTTAGAACATTCACGATTCCGCCGCCTAGCCCGGCCTCCCGCAAGACAAGTCCAATCAAGCGATGCGTCGCCGGACACATTTCCGACGCTTTGAAAACAACGGTGTTGCCACAGGCCAAGGGGACTGCAATCGAACGTATGCCCAAAATCACGGGCGCGTTCCAGGGAGCGATCCCCACCACGACGCCAACTGGCTGTCGCACCGCCATTGCGAAGCTTCCCGGCACGTCGGAAGGGATAACCTCGCCGGTGATCTGCGTGGTGAGAGAGGCTGCTTCCCGCAACATCTGCGAAGCGAGATGCACGTTGAAAAGAGCCCACTCTACCGTCGCTCCAGTCTCCGCTGTCATCAAAGAGGAAAATTCCGTGCTCCGTACTTGCAGACGATCGGCGGCACGGAGCAAACGGGTTCGACGCTCCGTGGGTCCCAGAGCGGACCATGCAGGAAAAGCGGCTGCCGCAGCATCCGCCGCAGCCATGGCATCCGCCACGGTCGCGGCGGCGGCGACACTCGCCATTTCCCCGGAAATTGGGTTGTGGCGGGTAAACGTAGCGGCGCCGGTAGCCGCAGCGTCGTTATCGCCAATGAGCAGTTGCACTTGGACCATAGAGTTCCTCGCCCTGTGTGATCCCGGCCGGTACTCGAGAATCATCTGAGGCGTTTCTAGAAAGATTACGCCGATCTTTTAATCTGGTCTTTTCTCAAAGAGAACGTTGGACTTATCCACGAGGGAACCATCCCAAGCTGCTCTTCACACAGCCTGTGGTGAAACTACAACGTCCGCCCTCAGCTCCTTTGCACAATGCAGGCCAAAGAACTCACACACGGTTGTGAAGGTTTGATCCGAAGGTGCTGCTAGGAAGCGAAAATGGCACTATTGTGGAACGCGGGAACGGCGCGCTAGGGATTGCGCCTTGGGGGGGAACTTTGGCTTCGCCAGGACTACCTCCGCAGGAAGTTCTTTGCTGTCTAGCGTTTTGCGCAGATACCGCGGACAAACGCCAAATTCCTCCTTGAAGGCCCTGCTGAAATGCGCCGAGCTGTTAAAACCCCACGAAAACGCGATATCCGTGATCGACAGATTCGCATAGACAGGATTGCACAAATCCTCACGGCAGCGAGCCAGCCGCATCCGCCAGATCTGATCGGACACCGTTGTACCCTCTGTCTGAAACACCTTGTGCACATAACGCTTCGTACAGTGGATAGCCAAGGCTATATCGGCTATGGAAAGCTCCGGATCCCGCAAATGACTGTAGATATATCCACGTATGCGGTCGCGCTGAACAGCTCGCAGCGCCAGTGCCGGCTCCTCGCTGTCCTCCTCCGCGGAGTGACCCAGCAAAGCCAAACGGATCAATTCGGCGATGGTGTCGCTGATCCCGTAGGCCGCTTCCGGGCTAATGGCAGGCATTTCATCAAACGCGGTAGCAATAAATTGGTAAGTGAGACGGCTGATGCCGCTATCCCCCGGAAAATGCCGGACGATGCGGTGGCTCAAATCCAATCCTCCCGTAAAAATCTTCTCCCGCGGAATCATCAAGATCAATTGTTCAATGCTCTGCGGGTTCGAAACCGTGTAGGAGCGTCCCGTATCGTAAATACTCCACTGCCCCGGGGACAGCATCACACTCCGGCCATTCTGTTCAAAATGGCTGATTCCCTTTTTTTGCAGCACCACTTTTAGACAGCCACGATCGTCCCGCTTGGCGAATGTGGAAGTCCTTATCACCCGGTGACGGCTTGCGATCAGCTTACAAACCCGGATGTCTCCCACTTGTCCGTGTTCGAGTTTCCCCACAAATGATTTGTCCCCGAAGGTTTCCGAGCGCAGCTGGCCGAACACCTGGCGAACGAGATGGCACCATAAGTCGAGCCTGTGGTTGGTCGTTCCATCCTGCGTCGAGACTAACGCTAGAGAAGCCATTCGACACCTGTTAACCGCGGTCATCGACGGAGCTCTCGGACTCTTTCCCGTCCGCCGTGATACTAGTTGACGCTTACTTTCTAGTCTAGAAGAATTCTAGCTCCGCGTGTGCTGCTTGTTCCAGCTCAGAGATTTTAACGCAAAACTCCTGGCTCGAACGGTAGACCTACATAGTTTTCCGCCAAGCTCTGCGAGGCGGCTCTTGAACCCGTCACATAGTCCAATTCGGCAAGCTGGCGGCGATGGTCGAACGGGCTGTCATCGTGGAAACGGTGCAGCATCGAGGTCATCCACCAGGAAAAGCGCTGCACCTTCCAGACCCGCCGCAAGCAGGTTTCAGAGTACGCATCCAGCAGGTCGCGGCGGCCCGTCGCATAGAAGGCAGCGATAGCGCGAGCCAGAACCTGGACATCCGCTACGGCAAGGTTCAATCCCTTGGCGCCCGTGGGTGGAACGATGTGTGCGGAATCGCCTGCCAGGAACAATCTTCCATACTGCATCGGCTCGACGACAAAGCTCCGCATGCCAGTGATGCCTTTTTGCAGGATGGGTCCTTCGGTGAGCGTCCAGCTTTCGGAAGCTAAGCGGGTTTGCAGCTCCCGCCAAATCCTCTCGTCGGGCCAAGTTTGGATGTCCTCCTCTGGCGCACACTGCAGGTATAGGCGGCTGAGTTGCGGAGTGCGCATGCTGAGCAGCGCAAAGCCGCGATCGTGATACGAGTAGATGAGTTCGTCCGACGATGGCGGTGCTTCCGCCAAAATACCGAGCCACCCAAAGGGATAGATCCGCTCGTACTCGGTCAGCACGCCGGTGGGGATGCTGGGGCGGCAGATTCCGTGGAAGCCATCACATCCCGCGATGAAATCACATGTCAACTCGTAGTCCTCGGCGTCCGTCTGATAGTGGATGACTGGCTTGGTTCCGTCCAAATTGGAAACACGGACATCCTTGACTTCAAACAGAACCTGGCCTCCCGCGGCCAGCCTGGCATGGTTCAGATCTTTCACGACTTCATGCTGGGAATAGATGGTGATGCCTTTTCCGCCGGTAAGATCCTGGAAATCGATGCGATGGCCGCGACCATTGAAGCGCAGTTCGATCCCGTAATGGATCAGTCCTTCACGCTTCATCCGCTCGCCAATTCCCATTTCGGTAAACAGGTCCACCGTACCTTGCTCCAAAACGCCGGCCCGAACCCGTTCCTCAACATACTGGCGGCTGCGGTTCTCGATGACCAGGGACGCAATGCCTTGTAAATGTAGAAGATGCGAAAGCACCAGTCCCGCCGGCCCCGCCCCTACGATTCCGACTTGTGTGCGAATGGATTTGGACACTGAGCTGCTCGGATGTGCTCACCCTGTGGATCGGCCGGATTTTTCTTCCGTGCGATTATCGGGCGATAAAAAAGTAAACACCGTGTTCACTGGTAGTCAAGAAACTTGTTCACTGGTAGTCAAGAAATTCCAAAGCAAGCTTTGCACAATGATTAACGATTAAAAGAAGTCGCGCGGCGCAAATATCGTTTATGCCATGGCCGATTGGTTGTTGGAATATCCCTCATCCCGAAAACCAGTTTTCGCACAATACGCCGATTATCGCACCGTTGCGAAATGGATTTCTGGAGCAGTACGTCCATTTTTAAGGAGGCTTATGAGAATCCGGTTCGCGCTACCAACGATCCTCGTAATTTTCGCGTTTTTAGCTTACACCCTGCCAGCATTTTCACAAGCCAGCACTTCCCAAGCCCAACTGAACGGCTCCGTCCTCGACCCCAGCGGCCGGGCAATTGTCCAAGCGACCGTCACCTTGCGAAATGTGGGCACCGACCAGCTCCGTACAGCCTCCTCGAATGGGCAGGGATACTACATATTTACCAATGTGCCGCCAGGGAACTACGATTTGTCCGCAGCTTTCACAGGATTCGGCAAATACACGCAAACAGGGATCACATTAACTGTCGGTCAGGCCGCCACGATTGACCTGACGCTGAAACCTGCGGAAGCGACCGAGCAGATCACCGTGAGTACCGAGGCGCCTCTGATCGAAGCCGCCCGCAGTGAAGTCAGCCAAGTCGTCGAGACGCAGCAGATTCAATCGCTCCCCATCAGCGGCCGGCTGTTCACGGATTTCGCGCTGCTCAGTCCTGGAGTGGCAACGGGTCGAACCAGCCTGCAATCCACGTTTACCGACCCGGCCACCACGCGCATCTCCTTCGGCGGCCAGCGCGATTTGAACAACATGGTCACGGTCGACGGCGCGGACAACATTAATACCGCGACAGGCTCGCAGCGTGCGACGCCTTCGCAGGAAGCAGTCAGCGAATTTCGCGTGGTCAACAACAGCTTCGGTGCGGAATACGGTCGCGCGCTGGGTGGCATCGTTAATATCGTCACCAAGTCGGGTACGAACGATTTGCACGGCTCGCTCTACGACTACCTGCAGAACAACAAGCTCGATGCCAACTCTCCTCTGGGTTTGCCCGGCTTTACCACGCTACGCCAGAACCAGTTCGGTGGGACGCTGGGTGGGCCGATCCGCAAAAACCAGACGTTTTTCTTTACCAACTATGAGGGACAGCGGCGGGCGCAATCCCCTACTTATCCAGCGATCCTCGTACAAAATTTGCCGGCGATCAATGCGCTCAAGGAGAGCTTCGGTCTGGCGGACGAGAATCTCAATATTCTGCAAACTGCCGATGTGGACAACGGCTTTTTCAAGATCGACCATCAATTTAATGACGCGAACCGGCTTTCTGTCCGTTACTCCATCCAGGACAGCACAAGCCGGAACTTGCTGGTCGGCGCCACGCTCGACGGAGGTGGTATTGGCGCGCCGAGCAGCGGACACGATGCATTCCTCCGCGATCAATCGTTGGTGGGATCCCTCACTTCGCAAGTGGGCTCATCCCTTGTGAATTCTGTGCTCGTGCAATGGGCGCGCCGCAACTATGGCTTCCCGGGAACCACAGGCGAGCCGAACTTGGATGTGCCGAACTTACTGCTATTCGGTCACAACTTTGGCGCCTTCGACCGCTATAACGAATCGCGTGCGCAGTTCTCCGATTCTCTGGCCCTTGTCAAAGGCAAACACTATGCCAATTTCGGGTTCGATACCAGCTACCTGAGAAATTTTGTCATCTGGCCGGGCTTTACCCCCTCCAGGGACATCTTCCCAAGCTTAGGCGACTTGCTAGCCTCCGGCCAATCAGGGTGGGGTAGTACGCCGTGCCCGCCGCCGCTCGTGGGCCTGACGGCGCCATGTATCGCGGCATTTTTCTGGGGCGCGCCCATTGGCCCCGGCCCCTTTGATCCAAACCAGCCTTCGCCCCCAGTTCCGACTACGTGGCAGAACGCTTATCTTCCGTCGCAAGCCAAGAATTTCTATGTCAAGCTCAACCACGGAGAGTGGGGATTCTTCGCTCAAGACCAATTTCGGGTCACTCCGAAACTCACGCTGAATTACGGACTGAGGTGGGATTTCGAGACGGGCTTGGGAACCTTCGTGAACCCCGACCACAAGAGTTTCCAGCCGCGCGTGGGCCTAGCCTACTCGCCGAATCCAAAGACGGTCATCCGTGCAGGTTACGGAATTTTCTTTGATACGTACAGCCTCACCTTCTTCTTTGTCGCGGCCCCCCAGCGCCAGCCCGCGATTACGGGCTTGCCAAAGTCAACGAATCAACAGACCGGCACATGGATTCTCAATACTCTCGCCATTCCGACACCCTGTGTTCTGGCGGGCTGCCCTCCGAATCCCTACGCACCCTTTACCCCGCCAGGGTCTGTGATTCCGCCTTTGGTCGACACGGCGTTTGAGAATCTGATTACCTCAGGGGCTTTCCCCAATAATTCTCTTTATGCTCAAGGCGGAACTTCTGTTAGCCGGAATTTGCGCGAGCCGTATTCCGAACAATCCAGTCTGCAGATCGATCGGGAGATCGGGAAAGGCCTCTCCCTCAGTGCGGGATATCTTTGGGTAGCCGGGCACAAATTAGTGCGTCCTATCAACTTAAACGTGGGACCACCAATTGGGCAGGAGACCGGCACGAACAAAGACATCTATGCGTTTGGAATTCTCGATCCCAACATCACCGCCCCTCCGTTTGGTTCAACGGGCACGGCCGGAATCTTTTATTTCACGGATTCGACCGGAAACTCGTCGTACAACGGGGTCACGCTGCAGGCAAAGGAAAAAGCCGGTAAGTATCTTCAGTTGAACGCGAACTACACCTTTTCGAAGACTTTCGATAATGGAACGTTCACGACATTTGTCAGTACGCCGCAGTCGAATGCCCAAAGAGAGCTCGAGAGGGCGCTTTCCAATCAGGACGTCCGGCATCGATTCGTGGCGAACTTCGTGGCCTATGCCCCCAAGGATTCATTCGCGCGTAACTTTGAATTCAGCAGCATTATCACGATACAGTCGCCGCGGCCGTTCACGCAGTTCATAGGCTTTGACGCCAACAACGACGGGAATCCCGTGACCGATCGTGTGGGAACTTCGCGGCGGAACACGTATGAGGGTGACTATCTGCGTTCCTGGGATCTCCGAATTGCACGCACTATCCATTTCCCCGGCGAGCGCTATAAGTTGCAATTGTCCCTAGACGGCTTCAATATCCTCAACCGGGCCAACATTGATGAAGTCTACTCGGTGTATGGGGCTCCAGATTTTATCGGCGCTGCCCCGCGGCACTACAAAGACGGAATCACAAGTCCCGCGAACCCGTTCTTTGGAACGCCGCGGACGGCCTTGAACCCGAGGCAGCTCCAGTTCGCGGCGAAGTTTACGTTCTAGCTCTATGCCATAAACTCAAGCACATCCCGCTAAGGGGCCATCGATCAGGCATCCATCGATCTTGAGCTTTCGCTTGAACAGGAAGCAAAGAGTGGCACGGGATACCGCGAAAAAGAGCTTCTGACGCCGCTCGGCATCCTCCATGAACCCATAATCGGGCTCATCGTTGATTCCCTACTTCGATTCCCTACTTCCTGTAGGATGCGCGTTTACTTTGACGCGTTTACAATACTCGCTGTCCAAGATTCTCACTCACGCGAACGTTTCTGGCGTATCCAATTTCTCAAAGAGGGACCATGAAAAAGATTGTGCTCGGCGCAATCCTGTTGCTGACTTGGTCGGCTCCAATGGCTGCTGCAACCCGATTAAACCTCAACAACGATTGGTCGTTTCGCCCCGACCCTGACGGTAACGGGGAGATGGCGGGCTGGCAGAAGCAACCCCCTGCCGATTCTGAGTCGATTAGCCTGCCTCACACTTGGAATCTTGGCCCGCACGATGGGTATTTGGGCAAAGCGTGGTACTTCCGGACATTTGAACTGCCAGTTCAGTCTCCAGGCTTACACGTGGAACTGCATTTCGGAGCCACCTTCTATTCCGCCCGTGTTTGGCTGAATGGAGTGGAAATCGGAAAGCACGAGGGCGGATACACCGCCTATTCTTTCGACATTACGTCCCGCCTGCGGCAGACCAATTCCCTGGCAGTGGAGCTGGACAACCGCATCGGCGCCACAAAAATTCCAGGCTTTGCCAAGCGCGATAAGGACGACGCCTGGTACGACTGGTGGGATTATGGCGGCATCGTGCGCGACGTCTGGCTGACGCTCGGCGGCCCTGTACAAGTTCGCCGTCAGCAAATACGCAGCCAGATCCACCAGGAGGGGGCGATTGTGCAGGACCATATCTTCCTGGAGAGCCACCTGAAAAGTACAACACAAGTTTCTGTTCTTGCGACCGCCTTCGGTCCTGACAACCAGCCTGCCGCCCACGAGAGCCAATCGATCAAGGTGGCTGCGGGGAGAGTGGCTTTGACAATCCCGCTGAACCTCGCAAATCCGAAACTGTGGAGCATTGACCGTCCCAATGTCTATCGGATGGTCGTCCAGGTCAAGGGCCCTGACGGGAAAATCCTGGACGAGCAAAGCGATACATTTGGTGTCCGAACGGTCGAAATCCGCGATCGTCATCTCCTGGTCAACGGGGAACGAATGCGTCTCACGGGTGTTACGCGGCACGAAGGATCTCCGTGGGAGGGACTCGCAGAAACGCCCGGCACCATGCTCCATGATTACGACGACATGAAAGCGCTGCAGGTTACTTTGACACGGCCGGTACATTATCCGCAGAACTCCTTCATCCTCGACTACGCGGACCGGCATGGCATTCTGTTGATCCCGGAAATCCCCATGTGGCAATTCAGTGAAGCACAGATGAAAGATCCGGCCATCGTGGCGTTGGCCCAGCAGCAAATGCGCGAGATGATTGAGGAAGCTGGGAATCACCCGAGCATATTTGCCTGGAGCGTGTGTAACGAAAGCGCTACCGGGACGCCCGGAGGCGTCGCTTATTTTCATGCCATGCGGGAGTTCATTCGCCAGATCGATCCTGATCGATACGTGACCTATGCAGATGACAATCTCCCGAAACTAGAACGGGCAGAGGATTCCGCGGCCAATGAGGCTGACTTTCTCCTGATGAATCAGTACTTCGGAAGCTGGCACGGGCCCGCAGACGCGTTGTCCGGGGCGCTGGACAAGGTCGATGCGATGTTCCCGCGCAAAATGGTAATTATTTCGGAGTTCGGGCTGGCGGGAATATTTTCCAAATATCCTGAAGAGGCTGACCGGATGCGTGTAAAAATCATCCAGGAGCAGATGCCGGAACTGGCCCGGCGCGATTGGATTGCTGGTGCAATCTTATGGTGCTATCAAGACTACAGGTCCCGCCGTACACTCCGGCCGGGATGGCAGGAGGGTTATGTTGAACACGGATTGGTGGATGAGTACCGGCAACGAAAGCCTTCTTATTATGTCTGGAAAGATCTGAATGCACCGGCGGCTATTGATGCTCAATGGAGCCAAGGATCAGGAAAGCTTCCGTCAGCCTATACCGTCACAGTGAAGCCGAACCGTACGACAGACCTGCCTTCCTATCCACTTCACAACTACCGGCT
The DNA here is from genome assembly GCA_964619065.1 of uncultured Acidobacteriaceae bacterium. Classification (GTDB taxonomy): domain Bacteria; phylum Acidobacteriota; class Terriglobia; order Terriglobales; family Acidobacteriaceae; genus JANXUC01. The sequence continues at coordinate 46,204 of CAZUCC010000016.1, forward strand.
GGTATGGGAATTGTGCGATGAAGGCGGTAAATTGCTGGCGAGCGGAGAAAAGGAATTTGCCGAGTTGAGGGATGTCCAGACCGTGTCGGACAACGTAGGGAACCAGCCCGGGGCCACGGCCCTGAAGCTACACCTCACACTACTACGGCCGACCGGCAGCGTAGCTGCTGTGAAGTCGCTGGATTGGCATGCTGGCGGCCAATCGATCGGCACGGTTGAGGGAATAACAGTTCCCGCCCAGTAAGCGCTCGACTTCGCCTTTTTGGCGTGGCATGGGAGGAGCATGAAAGCACGCAAAGCGTATTTCGTTTCCCTACTATTCGCATGGCTGGCCACCATGGCCGGTCCGGCTCATGGACAGGACTACGCTATCGGGGCGGATGTTTCATTTTTGGGACGGGCAGAACGCGAAGGAGTAGTTTTCAAGGACAACGGAGTCGCCACTCCAGGGTTGCAGATTCTCAAGAATCACGGCTACGGCTGGATTCGCTTAAGGCTGTTTCATACGCCCAGCGCGCTTCCCAACAACCTCGAGTACACAATCGCACTGGCTAAGGATGCCAAGAAACTTGGCTTCAAGTTTCTGCTGGATTATCACTATGCCGACGATTGGGCCGACCCGGGCAAGCAGCCCATTCCAAAAGCGTGGCAAGGGAAATCGCATCAGGAGCTGGTGCAGGCAGTATTCGAATACACCCGGGACACAATCGCAGCCTTTCGCGACGCTGGCGTATTGCCCGACATGGTCCAGATCGGCAATGAAATCACGAACGGAATGCTGTGGCCCGACGGCAAACTCCCAGAAAACTGGGACAACTTTGCGCAGCTCGTTTACGCGGGAATTAACGGCGTGGATGCGGGCCGGGGAAACGGTGTCCGCCCCAAGGTCATGATTCACATTGATCGCGGGGGAGACCTCAAGGGAACGAAGGAGTTTCTCGACAAGCTGAATTCCTACGATGTGCCTTACGACATTATCGGGCAGTCGTACTATCCGTGGTGGCATGGCAGTCTGAATGATTTGCGCCAGAACCTGGAATTCATGGCTTCCGAATATCACAAAGACATCATTGTGGTTGAGGCTGCCTACAACTGGAGGCCGGGCAATTACGTGAACAAACCAGCACCCTTCCCAGAATCTCCTGAAGGGCAGCGCGCCTTTCTCGATGAGTTGAACCGGGTGGTGATGGAGACGCCGAACGGACGAGGCAAAGGGGTATTCTGGTGGGAGCCGGCAGTGAAGGGGAATCTGACAATCCGAAGTTTTTTTGACGATCAATACAATGGGTTGCCGGTGATAACGGTCTTCGACCGGTTCGCACGAGGCAAGTGAGCATTGGCGGTCGGGCTGGACTAGACGAATCCTCTCGTCGGTTCGTCCCGAACGTGGTACATTTCCCCATCCTTTCCTGGCCAACAAAAAGACACTGCATCTCGTGATGCGCTCCCAGCATCGATTTGCAAGAGGGTTCGATACATAACCAGGGGGTGGCACTGGATGTCAAAAGCGTTGTTGCAGCTATTTTGGCCCGTCAATCGCGACGGAGAAGGCGCTCTTCCTCAAACGCGAGCGCGGGAGGGATTTCATGAACGACGCGCGTAAGTACCATCAAATTCTACAAAGTGTCGAACCGCTAGAGCATGCGGTGACTTTTTCACGTTGGTCGTTGGGACTGGGCCCGCTCGCATCGCTCTTGATGTTCAGTCTCACGTGTGTCCTGTTGCTGAATGGATGCAGCAGCCATGCAAGTGCTCCACCGCCGCCTGTTCCAACCGTCCAGGTTGTTTCCGTTATCCAGCAAGACACGCCCATCTACAGCGAGTGGGTGGCAACATTGGACGGCTACGTTAACGCGCAGATACAGCCTCATGTATCCGGGTACCTCATCAGGCAGAACTATAAAGAAGGATCTGTCGTAAGGAAAGGCGAGGTTCTATTTGAAATCGACCCGCGCCCGTTTAAGGCCGCACTCGATCAGGCGAAGGCGCAGCTAGCGCAGGCGGAGGCGCAGCTTGGCAAAGCGAGTCTCGACGTCGAGAGAGACACGCCTCTGGCGCAAGCGCGAGCCATCGCCCAGAGCCAACTTGATACGGAGACCCAGGCGAAACTCGGCGCTCAAGCTCTGGTTCTGGCGGCGAAAGCGAACGTTGAGCAGGCTGAACTCAACATCGAATGGACGAGGGTCACGTCTCTGGTCAGCGGGATCGCGGGCATCGCGCAAGTGCAGATTGGAAACCTCGTCAGTCCTGGCTCCATCCTCACTTCTGTGTCGCAGGTGGACCCGATCAAATCCTATTTCACAGTCAGTGAGCAGGAATTCACGGATTTCCATCGTAGATTTCCCACAGAGGCGAGCGTGGAGGAACAGCGGAGACGCATCCCTCTGCACCTGCTGCTGGCCGACGGCACTGTCTATGAGCGCCCTGGCACGATCTACTTTGCCGACCGGGAAGTCAACCCAGCGACTGGGGCGATACGGATCGCTGGCGTTTTCCCCAACCCCAATAATCTTCTTCGTCCGGGTGGATACGGACGCGTCCGTGCATCGGTGAAGACACAGAACGGCGCCCTGCTCGTTCCCCAAAGGGCAGTGATCGAGCTGCAGGGAAGTCAGCAGGTTGCAGTCGTCGGCGGCGATAACAAGGTCAGCATTCGCCCGATCAAGGTGGGAGAACGAGTTGGGACGTTATGGATCGTCACCGAAGGGCTGACGACCGGTGAACGCGTCGTAGTCGAGGGGTTGCTGAAGGTGCGAGACGGCGCTGTCGTGAAGGCAGTCCCTTTTGAATCTGCCAAGGCAGGAAGCTAGCGATGTCAAAGTTCTTCATCAATCGTCCCATTGTTGCCATCGTGATCTCAATTCTGATGGTGATAGTCGGCGCGATCACGATCGTCAGCCTTGCAGTGTCACTATTTCCATCCATCGCCCCGCCGGAAGTGCAGGTGCAAACAACCTATGTTGGCGCCGATGCACAGACCGTCGAACAATCCGTCGCCACACCCATTGAGCAGCAGATGAGTGGCGTGGACAACATGAACTATATGTATTCGGTGAACTCATCGACCGGCGAAATCAGGCTGATCGTTGACTACGACGTGAAGACCGATACGAACACAGACCTGATCCTGACTCAGATCCGGGAGACCCAAGCCGCCTCGCAACTTCCACCCGACGTCACGAACTTTGGAGTGACGGTACAGAAGACAACAACTGCGCCGTTGATGTTGATCAGTCTGTTTTCGCCAAGCGGTATCTATGACTCGAAATTCCTGGCGAACTACGCCTACATCAACCTTTACGATCAATTGAGCCGCGTTCCCGGAATCGGCAGTGTTCAAGTGTTTGGAGCCGGCAAATACGCGATGCGACTGTGGGTAAAGCCGGACCAACTGGCAAAGCTTGCCATCACAGTGCCCGATATCGTGGCCGCCATCCAGTCGCAGAACACGGTCAATCCAGCCGGTCAGATTGGCGGCGAGCCCGCGCCAAAGGGTCAGGAATTTACCTATTCGGTCCGGGCGCAAGGCAGGCTGATTACGCCCGAGGACTTTGAACACATCGTCGTCCGCGCAGCGCCGGATGGTGGGATCGTACGGATCAAGGATGTCGCCCGCGTTGAGTTAGGGGCGCAGGACTACACCGTCATTAGCCATTTAAACGGCAAGCCAAGCGCAATTCTCGCGGTGTATCAATTGCCGGGCTCGAATGCCGTGGAGGCGGCAGCCGGAGTCAAGAAGCTCCTCGTGGAGGAGAAGCAGCGGTTGCCTCAAGGCATTGATTACACAATCGCTCTAGACACAACGCGCGCTGTATCAGAAGGGATCAAAGAAATCATCCAGACGCTGTTGATCGCCATCGTCCTGGTGATCATCGTGGTGTACATCTTTTTGCAAGGCTGGCGCGCAACCCTCATCCCGCTTTTGGCAGTGCCAGTTTCCCTCGTTGGAACCTTTGTCCTCTTCCCAGTGTTTGGCTTTTCCATCAACACTCTTTCGCTGTTCGGACTGGTCCTGGCCATTGGATTGGTTGTGGACGACGCCATCGTCGTGGTGGAAGCGGTTGAACACCACATCGAAGAAGGCATGTCGCCGAAAGATGCCACATTCAAGGCGATGGAGGAAATTTCGGGGCCGGTGGTCGGTATCGCTTTGGTGCTTTCCGCAGTGTTCATTCCCACAGCGTTTATTCCCGGGATCACTGGGCGCCTCTATCAGCAATTCGCGGTGACCATTGCAATCTCCGTTATACTATCGGCCTTCAATGCGCTTACTTTGAGTCCCGCCCTCTCAGCGCTGCTGCTGCGGCCACGCGAGAAAAGCAGTGGTCTATTGCGCAGATTTTTCGATTGGTTTAACCGGATGTTTGCGCGGGCAACAGACCGCTACGTGCGAGTTGCCGGCGCGCTCGTCCGCAAGAGCGCCGTGGCTTTCGCGGTGCTTGTTGCGTGCGGAATCCTTGCGGCCTTCTTTGGCGCCAGGGTGCCCTCGAGCTTTCTGCCAGATGAGGACCAAGGTTACATGTACCTGAACCTGCAGCTTCCCAGCGCCTCATCGCTGCAACGAACGGAAGCCACCGCGCACCAGATCGAGGACATGCTGGCCAAGACCCCCGGCGTTAAGTCCACGGCCAGTATCGTCGGATTCAGCCTGCTCAGTCTTACTCGGTCGAGCTATAGCGCATTCTTCTTCGTCACGTTGAAAGAATGGAAGGACCGCCAGAAAAGAGAAGAGCAGTACCAGTTCATCCGGCAAAGCATAAACCGGAAACTCGCCGGCCTTCCGCAGGGCATTGCCTTCTCATTCTCTCCACCAGCCATTCCCGGCGTTGGAACGTCTGGAGGCTTCACGTTCGTTCTCGAGGACCGCTCGGGCAAGGACGTGGAATTCCTTGCCGACAATCTGAACAAATTCCTTGCAGCAGCCCGGAAGCGCCCGGAACTTGCCACAGTGAACACTACGTTCCTGCCCAGGGTCCCGCAGCAGTTCATCGTGGTTGACAGGGACAAGGCCCTCAAACAGGGCGTGGACATCAAGGACGTCTATCGAACCATTCAGGCGTTCATGGGCGGTTCGTTCATCAACTACTTCAACCGGTTCGGCCGACAGTGGCAAGTGTATGTCGAGGCGGAGGGCGACTACCGCAACCGGGCTGAGAATGTGGGTCAGTTCTATGTCCGCAATCGAAACGGTGACATGGTGCCGCTTTCCGCGTTGACAAGATTTGAATCGCGTTCCGGTCCTGAATTCACCATGCGTTATAACCTCTACCGGTCTGCGCAGATTATCGGCAGTGCCGCTCCCGGATACAGTTCGGCTCAGGCGATGGCAACACTGGAAAAGGTCTTCGCCGAAACGATGCCGCCCGAAATGGGATATGACTACTTGGGAATTTCGTTCCAGGAGAAGAAAGCAGAGGAGGGCGTGCCTCCGTCAGTGGTCTTTGGTTTTTCACTGCTCGTGGTCTTCCTGATTCTCGCCGCTCTCTACGAGAGCTGGTCACTACCTTTCAGCGTCTTGTTAAGCACTCCGGTCGCGGTTTTCGGCGCCTTCTTCGTGCTCTGGCTCCGTCGCGTTCTGCTCGGCCTCTACTTGCCTCCTTATATGGTACAGATCGAAACCGACGTGTACTCACAGATCGGGCTGGTCATGCTGATCGGCCTGGCGGCGAAAAACGCCATTTTGATCGTTGAGTTCGCAAAAGACGCGTACGAAAGTGGACAACCGCTGGTGGAAGCTGCCCTTGGCGGGGCAAGGCTGCGCTTGCGGCCAATTCTGATGACCTCGTTCGCGTTTGTACTCGGTTGCGTGCCACTTTGGATCGCGAGCGGAGCTGGATCCGTTGCGCGTCAGATCATGGGCACGACAGTGATCGGAGGAATGTTGGCATCCACGCTGATCGCCATCTTCATCATTCCCGTGCTATTCGTGGTTGTAGAAAAACTTTCTCAAAAGAAACCCGGCGTGACAATTGCGCCTGGGACATCACCTCTACCGGCGCAGGGAGATGATTGAGATGAATGCAAGAAAAGAGATATTCGCCGCTGGTTTCCTCCTCGTGTTGTACTCGGGTTGCGCCGTGGGACCTAATTACAAGAAGCCAACCGTGCCCGCGCCTCCCGAATACAGAGGTGTATCACCGGACCAGGCCGGCAAGCCTGCAGTGACTTCGTTCGGCGATCAGAAATGGGGAGACGCATTTCAGGACGAGGCCTTGCGCGATCTCATCCAGACGGCACTCAAGCAGAACTATGACGTGCGCATCGCGGCAGAAAGGATCCTCGAGGCGCAGGCGCAGGTCGGCATTGCGCGAGCAGACCAGCTGCCATCCGTCGGCGCTGGCGTATCTGCAGCGAATGAACGCATCCCGCAGTCAGTGGGCCGTCCCAGCATCGAGACCAGCGCGATCCAGTTAAATCTGTCGCTCGCATGGGAGCTGGATTTTTGGGGGAAATTTCGGCGCGCTACGGAGTCTGCCCGGGCCAATCTACTCTCGCAGGATTGGGCACGGCGTCAAGTTATTAATTCCCTTGTCAGCGATGTTGCCAGCGCCTACTTTCAGTTGCGCGAATTGGACCTTGAACTCGAGATCTCACGCCAGACGCTCGCCTCTCGAAAGGATTCGCTGCGGCTGACTCAGCTCCTCGCTGATGGCGGTGCCACCTCCATGCTCGATGTACGACAGGCCGAGCAGCTGGTGTATACCGCCGCGGCCTCCATTCCGGACCTTGAACGGCGGATCGAGCAGCAGGAGAACTTCATCAGCATTCTTCTCGGCGAGAATCCTCAAGCTATCGCTCGCGGGAAAAAGCTTATCGATCAGCCCCATGCACTGGAAGTTCCCGCGGGACTTCCCTCCGCTCTGCTGGAGCGTCGCCCCGACATTCGCGAAGCGGAACAACAATTGGTCGCTGCAAACGCTCGGATCGGCGTTGCCAAGGCAGACTACTTTCCCCAGATCTCATTGACGGCGGCCGGCGGTTATCAAAGCTCCGCTCTGACTGGTCTCTTCGCGGGTCCAGCGGGGCTTTGGACATTTGGCGGAAGTGCGGTCCAACCTGTGTTCGAGGGTGGCAGGATCCGGAATCGGGTCAGAGTCGCCCAGGCCCGCACGGAAGAAGCCCGGTTGATCTACCAGCGCACTGTGCAGCAGGCGTTTCGAGATGTTTCCGATGCACTCGTTGGATACCGCAAGAACCAGGAGTTCCGCATCCAGCAGGAACAGTTGACACACGCGGCGGAAGAGGCGACGAAATTGTCGGGTATGAGGTACAAGGGCGGGGCAACGAGCTATCTGGAGGTACTCGATAGTGATACGAGATACTTCTCCGCTCAGCTTTCTCTCGCACAAGCACAGCTTCGGGAGCTTCAATCCTTGGTACAGATTTACCGATCTCTCGGAGGCGGATGGCAGCAGTAGGCCGCGCAAGAGAAAACGAACAAATTTGGACCACAATTCTCCTATCGGGAGTCCCATGCCCGATCTCCCTCTCGACGACCGGCAACGTTATTTTGCATTGCACCCGAGTCGGGGATCGGCTGCCACGCCGGCTGCTTTTGGCGGGAAGACTTTGAAATCAAGCATCTCCAGTTCTCTAGTTAGCTGCTCCACGGATTGATAACGAATAGCCGCAATATCTTCACCGCGAGCCGCCACGACGTTTTTCTCCCGGTCGTCGATAAAAAGCACTTCGTGCGCCTGCAATCCAAGAATTTGCAAGCAAACTCGAAAGATCGCAGGGTCCGGCTTGGTCAATCGCAAGTCGGAAGAAAAGAGCGGACAGTCAAAATCCTTCAGCCATTCGGCATTCCCTCTCAAATGGACGACGAAAGCCTGGTGCAGGTTCGAGAGAAGCGCCGTTTTGTACCCAGCAACTCTGAGATCCTTGACCCACTGCATCATTGCAAAATCAGTGGAACTCCACATCTCAATATCCCACTGTCGCAATTGATCGATTGTGCGGTCGTCAATAGCGAGGGATACGCCTTGAGCAAATTCGGACCAGTACTCGCGGGGAGCTAGATCGCCCCGATCGTAAGAATCGCGATTTTTTTCATACAGAGTCCAAAAAGTACTATGGCTGACATTGAATATCCGCGCCATTCTGTCAATCTGATCGGTGGTCGGCGCGTGGCAGAGAACCATGCCGTAATCCAGGATTACGGCTCTGTAAGGGGGCGTGTCTCTCAATAGCAGCTCCAATATGAATCGACAACAAAGCTTACCAGACCTATTTCACCTCGAATTCATATGCGCCGGAGCCTACCCGAATGACATAAGAATCTGACTGTTTCTGGGCATGTGCTGGATGCCCATCCTGCGTCACTTGCGCTTTCCCAACCATGGGTAGGAACACTCTGGCAGTCGTGTTCGCGGGTATGGTGACCTTTAGCGAGAATGGCCCGGTCGGCTTCCCGTTCCAGTCACTGATGATCGGTCCATAAACTGAATCATATTCCCCGCGGGCGTGGGTAATGCGGGCGTCGAGGCGGGGATGAATGACGACCTCGTGGTAGCCTGGCGCAGTTGTATCGGTGTCGATTCCAGCCACGGACCGATAGACCCACGCCACGACCGATCCGAAAGCATAGTGATTATAGGAGTTCATAGATGGGTCACCCGTGTCTCCGTTCCAGCGCTCCCACCAGGTCGTCGCGCCTTTCGAAAGCATGTAGCCCCACGACGGATACGTTTCATTGAGGAGAAGCCGATACGCAACATCGGCCCGACCGTGGTTCGCGAGCGTGAACAGGAGGAAAGGTGTGCCCAGGAACCCTGTCGAAAGGTGACCATTTCGCAACTCGATGTCCTTCACCAGATTGTTGACCATCGCTCCCTCAAGCGCGGGCGGAGCCATCTTTGTATAGAGGGTCACGACGTACGTGGTCTGCGTCCCGCCTTCCACCGTGCCATCCTCCTTTATATAGGCTGTCTGGTAAGCCTTGCGGATGTGCTCAAAAAGATCGACATACCGCTTCGCATCCTCCTGCTTCCCAATGGCATTTGCCATGTCCGACATCATGTTGGCGATTAATGCCCAATACGCGGTTGCCAATAGGTCCTTGGGTGTGTGTTCATCGGGGGCAAGCCAGTCCGCAAAATTCGGGCCCACGCCCTTCTTGCGGAGGAAATCTGGATTGGCCTTTGCGATGAAATCCATCCAGCGCTGCATCGCGTCCCAGTTCTCCGTGATGATCGCTTTGTCGCCGTATTGCAGCCACGTCGTCCATGGAAGAATGACTCCGGCGTCGCCCCAGCCGGGGGCACCCTCGCTGCCAAAGGGCCGCAGCACATCCGGCGAGACATTGGTAAATGCTCCTTCGGCGGTTTGCGCGTCCGTCACATCGTTCATCCACTTGTGGGAGAACGCTTCGATGTCAAAATTGTAGCTTCCTGTGCGCCAGAAAACTCCGGCATCGCCCATCCAGCCCAGCCGTTCGTCGCGCTGCGGGCAATCGGTCGGAATGCTCAAGAAATTCCCGCGCTGTCCCCACAATCCAATCGACCACATCCGATTCACCAACTCGCTAGAGGTTGTCAGCTTCGCGGTGGGATCTCCGGTCAGGCTATCCAATACCTGCCCAGTAATAGCAGCGGTCGTCGGAACTCCGGGATAACCCGTAACTTCCACGTAGCGGAATCCGTGGAACGTAAACTGCGGCGTGAATGTCTCTTCGCCGCCACCACGCAGAACGTAGACGTCGGTGGCATCGGCGTTGCGCAGGTTTTCGCGATAAATGCTCCCGTCAGGATTCAGGATTTCAGCGAAGCGCAGCCGGATTAGAGTTCCAGCGGCGCCGGTGGCCTTCAGCGTGACCCAGCCGACCATATTCTGCCCCATATCGACAACATAGGCACCGTTGGACAACGGAGTGACGCTCTTCGGTGTGAGGGTGTCGGCTACGCGAACTGGCGCAGAAACTTGGCTCACAATCGCAGGCGCTGTTGTGTCAGATACAGTTGCCTGATTCCAGCCTGCGTCACCGAATCCGGATTTATTCCAGCCTGGTTGCTCGCGCCGCGCGTCGTAAAACTCACCCGCATAAATCTCCGACCGAAGAATCGGAGACGATGCAGCCTTCCACGACTCGTCGCTCACAATCGTGTCGCGAGTGCCGTCGCTGTATACAATCTCCAGTTGCGCAAGCAAACGCGTAGGTGGGGGCAGAAAGAAAAAGGGTCTCCCCGTCCATGTAAGCCCACTTCCAAACCACCCGTCGCCGAGAAGCGCCGCGATCGCATTGTTCCCAGCGGCGAGCAAATTGGTCACGTCATACGTCTGGTACAGAACGCGCTTAGTGTAATCGGTGAAGTCGGGAGTCAGAACGTCCTGCCCGACTCGGCTTCCGTTGATAAACATCCTATAGCTGCCGAGCGCTGTCGCATAAAGCCGCGCAGACTTTACTGGCTTCGTAACCGCGAATCCGTGCCGCAACAACGCCGCTGGCTCCGGCAATGGGCCTGGCAGAATGTCTCCCAGTCGCTTGTCATTCAGTTCGCCGACCGCATTGGCGGCCTGCCACGCCGACCCGCTCGCCATCCGGCCTTGCCATGTTCCATCGGTGGCGAGCCGTGTGATCGTTCCATCGCTCTGAGTGATTTTCAGCACACCTGCCAATGCTGCTCTAAGAGTCTTGGCTCCGGCCTCAGGTCCAAAGTCGTTAGGTTCGGAAACCGTCACCGTGATCTCAATGGAGTTTTTCCCGACCACGAGTTCCTGCGTAACATCCTCACGGTCGAACTCATACCATTCTCTCTTGCGGCCAACTTCGTGCCCGTTTACCTTGGCGACGAAGCCGCCCCGGGCGAGCAGGAATAGCACTGCCTCTCTCGGTTTCTCGAGAACATTCACCTCCACTCGAAATTCCGCCACCGCCTTCGGAGGCATGCTGAGCGCATCCTGGCCCGCCACCCAAATCCAGCGAATGCCTGAGCGATCCGCGTCTTCTTCTGGATTTTTCCAGGAAATCCAGTGGGCCTTCCAATCGGCTTTACCGAGAAGACCAGTTTCCCACCATGCAGCCTCCGTCGCTTGCGACTGCTGTCCTTTCGTATTCCACACGCGCACAGTCCAGTAATATTGCTTCCTGGATTCCAGCTTCGGACCGGCATACGCAATCCCTACCGACTCCCCCGAATTCACTTTGCCACTGTCCCAGATATCTCCGGACCCCGTGCTCAATTTCTCTGTGCTGCTCGCCACAAGAATCTGATAGGCCGACTGGCGCCAGTTGCGCTCCGTACTGTCGCTCTGCCAGGAGAAACGTGGAGCTGGAATGTCGATCCCAAGCGGGTTCTGTATGGATTCGCACCGGAGTCGCATAGGGGCGGCATAGGATGCCATAACTAGAATTAGAAAAACCAGAAACACTTGTACGATTCGAACTCGCATTAGATGCTCCTCCCAAACAAATACTTAGTGCGCTAGCCCCAGATAATTCCCATAGCCAACAATCACAGTCGACCCGACCAGCAGGAATAGCGCGAGCGTTAGCAATCGCATCGCCGGAACACCCGCACCTTTCCATTCCTTGAGGCCCAAACCCCAAAGAGTGCTGAAGATGATGATGCTTGCCATGTGCAATGTCCAACTCGAGAACCCGTACTTGCCCATTTGCGTTTCGCCCATCGTGTAGAAGAAGAACTGGAAGTACCAGGTCGTTCCCGCGAGCGCGCAGAAAAAGTAGTTGGAGAGCATAGGCACCGGTTTCGAATCATCCCTCTTGGCGGAAGGTATATGTTCCACCACTTCGCGGCTGGGAGCGTCGATTGCAGTCTCAAGAATGGTTTCTTCGGCAGTAACCGAGTACTTGCTCGAATCCGAAGTGAAATATTGATAGCCCGTCTTATTCTGGATGTTCAGCACCAAACACCAGAGGAAATTCGTAGTAAACCCGCCGAGCAGAACGACCACGAGCACAGGCAATCCCTGCCATAGCGTGGATGTTCCGTGCTTCAATGTCAGTGCTTTAATAGGAGTTCCCGCCGCCAGCCCGTATGCGAAACATGCACTCATGACTCCGGACAAAGTGGCTACGCCCAAACCCTTCTTCAGGTCGAACTCTTTGATCGTTGCCTTTTGTTGTTCCGGCGACATGGCGCGTTCTTTGTAGATCCCAGCCAATCCCGCCGCCGCAATTCCCACGAGACAGATGAAAATTCCAAAAAGAATCACGCGCCCCGATCTTGTTCCCAGTACCTGGCTGACAAATACTCCGTTAAAGATGGGCGGAATCAGCGTGCCGAACGCCGCACACAATCCCAACGCGACCGCCATCCCCAGCGAGAGCCCCAGAAACCGCATCGTCAGTCCAAACGTGAGACCTCCGATGCCCCACAAAAGTCCGAAAAAAAACGACCAGAACAGAGTCTTGGCAGGCGCCTCTGACAGCACCGCGAGCAAATCTCGCGTCATCACGCCCCCGAGAAACCACGGAGCGATGATCCAGCTGAAGAAGCCGCCAACCAGCCAATATGTCTCCCAGGACCAGCGCCGGACGCCGCGATAGGGGACGTAAAAACTACCCGAAGCGAGCCCGCCCAGCCAGTGAAAGAACACTCCGAGTGCAGGATTTGGGACCATGTCAGTCCTTACTAATGAATTTTAGAGATGGAAAACCTCTTCAAGCGGCTCCATGGCGTGATCCGGCAATACGCCATCGGGCTGGACGAAGAAACCAGCCATTTCTCTCTGCCAATAGCCGTTCACCTCGCGGCTAGCCATTCCAGCCCGAGCGCGTTCGAAGTCCTCAGTCTCGAGGTATCCCACGAGAAGGCCGTCCGGCCGTAAAAACAATGAGTAGTTATTCCATCCCGTCTCGCGCAAAGCATCCAGCATCTCCGGCCATACAGCGCCATGACGGACCTTGTATTCCTCGACCCGGTCAGGCTTCACCTGCAGAACAAAACAAATGCGCTTCATTACGCTTCCCCCGTGAGCTCTCTGGTGAAGAAGGTTTGTGTCAGCCTTGGCTCCATGACCATTCCTAACGCAGGAACGCTTCTGACAAACCGCCATCTACCGGAATGATGTGTCCGGTAGTCTTCGCGCTCTCCTCGCTGGCCAACCACACGATCGCGTTCGCGCAGTCCTGAGGAAGAATGGGTCGGTTCGTCAGCGTGCGTTGCGCATAGAAATCCGCCAGCTTCGAGCGTAGTTCTTCCGTCGATTCTGACTCAGCGAACTCGATCTTGTATTTCTGAAGCGACTGGATGACGCGGTCGCGCGGGAACATCGTCGAGCCAGCGACAACGGTAGCTGGAGCGATTCCGTTCACCCGCACCAGGGGGCCGAGTTTAATGGCGAGTTCCCGAATGAGATGATTCAAGGCGGCCTTGCTGGTGTCGTATGCCTCGCTGCCCTTCTTGGAAACGACGGCATTCGCCGAACCCGTCAGTACCAGAGCTGCCGGAAGATTCTGGTCCTTGAAAACCGACTCGGTCTGGCGTGCAAGCAGGTAATTCCCAGTCACGTTTACCAGGAAAGTTTTCGCCCACATCGCTTCTGACAGTTCACCATCTGTGCCCGGTACGGGGTAGATGGCCGCGGTATTGACGACCACGTCGATTCCGCCAAACTGCAGAACAGTGGCATGGATCGCTTCCGCAAGGCTCTGGGATGAACTGAGATCGACCGGTGCACCCATGGCAAACTCCGGGGAACTGAGCGCTCCAGCTTCGTCTGCGATTTTTCGGGCGCCTTCCTGATCGAAGTCGGCGACTACGACATGGGCTCCCTTGCGGGCCAGTAATAACGTCACTTCCCGTCCGATTCCGCTGGCTCCACCAATGACAAGCGCGATCTTACGGCTAAACTCTGCCTCCGCAGGCATACGCTGCAGCTTCGCTTCCTCGAGCGCCCAGTACTCGATACGGAACGCTTCGGATCGAGGAAGTGCCACGTAGTTGTGGAAGTGCGTGAATTGTGCGGATTGCTCGGGGTGTCGTGCCTGAGGCAAGGGATGCGTGACTTCCCCGTCTTCCAGCGCATTGGCTCCGGCCATGACGTGGATGGCATTAATGAAAAACTCCGTTGTGATTCGAGCTTCCTTCTTGTTCTTACCGAAGCCGAACAACCCAATGCCCGGAATGATCACGACAGAGGGGTTGGAATCGCGTAGTTTTGGGGAGTCGTTCGCTGCGCATGCGTTGTAGTACTTCTTGTACTCAGCCCGATACTCGACCACTTGTTCGCGAATTCGTGTTTTGAGAACACTTGTATTTTCTTTTGCAGGATCCCAGTCAACAAACATGGGACAAACTCTGGTTCGCAGAAAATGATCCGGGCAACTCGTTCCCAGGACGCCTAATTCTTTGGACCACTTCGATCCGGCAAAGGTCAGTGCGTCCTCATCCTCCGCGTAGTGAGCGATCACGCGGCGAGTTGAGGACATGGCTCCGCGCAATGCGGGCAAGATCTCGACTGCGACGTCTTTGCGCCCCAGCCGAGGCGCATGGTCAAGGCCGCCAAACAGAACGCCTTTCTTCGCCCGATGCTCCTGGATGAATTCACCCATCTGATCAATGGTGTGGATGCTATTGAGATAGCACTCCCGTTGCGTCATTCCCCAGGTAAACAAGCCGTGGCCGCCGAGTATGAGGCCATCGGTGCCGGAGTTACTCTTCACAGCCTTTTCAATCAAGAGCGCGAGTTCGAATCCTGGACGTTGCCAGGGAACCCAGACGATCTTACGGTCGAATTTCTTATTGAACTCTTGCAGCTTGCGCTTCCCGTTAGCGCTCGCGGCCATAGCGATGGCCCAGTCAGGATGCAAGTGATCGACATGCGCAAACGGAAGGAAGGCGTGCAGTGGAGTGTCAATGGATGCTGCCACGCGGTTTTCGCCAAACGCGGACAACGGATAGTAGCGCACCATTTCGTCTTCGTACTGCTCCCCACGGTAAATTTCCTTAAGTTGCTCAAGGCGATCCAAATGGACCAGGGCAAACCCGGATTCCTTGATGGACCCAAGGTCGCCTCCGCTGCCTTTTACCGCCAGTACGCGGGTTGGCGCACCGGTAAATGGATCGGGCATCTCGATCTTCGAACTCGTGTTGCCGCCGCCGAAGTTGGTGATGCGCAAATCGGCTCCGAGAAGGTTCGATCGATAGCGCAAAAGTGCAAGCTGATCCGAGGCAAGTTTGCGAGCTTGCTCCTCACTCCACAGGTCTTTCAAATAAGTCGTTGCTTTGATCTCAGGCATAAATCATCTCGTATTGTTGAAATCTTTCCGCTTCCTTGTCCCATTTGTCAGTTTCTAGAGGTTCAAAGATTTCGGTCGGGAAAGAACGCTCCACAATTGCGCGAACTTCCCGCAAGGAAGTTGCTTCACCGGTCGCGAGGATCTGGATTGCTACGTTGCCGAGGGCTGTAGCTTCGGCCGGTCCAGCCAAAACCCTTCTGCCGGTGGCGTCGGCGGTGAACTGGTTCAGCAAGCGGTTTCTCGACCCTCCCCCGATGACTCGGATCTGTTCAATCGGCTTTCCGCTGACATGTTCCAGATTGCGAATAATGACACGATACTTGAACGCCAGACTCTCCAGGATCGCCCGTACGTACGCTCCAGGCGTAGACGGGACAGGCTGGTGAGTTCTCGTACAGAACCGGTTGATAGCTGCAGGCATATCGGCCGGGCGCAGAAACGACTCGTCATCGGGATCGACAAGATGCTGGAAAGAAGCCTCGCGAGCGGCTAACTCCATCAGTTCCCTGTAATCGTAAACCTGTCCTTGAACGGTCCAGGATTGGCGACAACATTGCAACATCCAAAGCCCCATTACGTTCTTCAGCAGTCGCGTCGTTCCGCTCACACCGCCTTCATTCGTAAAGTTCAGGCGCAAGGCCTCGGGAGTCACGACCGGAGTGTCCAATTCCGTGCCCAGCAAAGACCATGTCCCTGAGCTCAGAAAGGCTGTCCCATCCCGCGCCGAAATTGCGGCTACCGCAGAGCCCGTATCATGCGAAGCGGGGGCGATCACGGGAGTACCCGCCAGCGAGGAAGTCCTTGCGATCACCTGGAGCAATGGTCCGATGACCGAACCCGGCTCCACAATTGGTGCCGGCAGGTAAGAAGGCAGCCCAAGCTGGTTCATCAACTCTACCGCCCACGTGCGCGTCACCGGATTTACAAGCTGGGTGGTGGTAGCATTGGTAAACTCGCAGACTGCTTTTCCGGTGAGCCAGTAGTGGAACAGATCCGGCATCGTGACGAGCCGTTCGGCTGCGCGCAAAAGATTCGGCGTGTCGCGCTTGGCGGCGAACAACTGATACAGCGTATTGATCGGCATGAACTGAATGCCGGTGGCAGAGTAGATCTCTTCTTTGGGAACCTTGCGGAACACCTCTTCCATAACACCACGAGTGCGATCATCGCGGTAATGATAGGGATTCTGTAACAATTCGCCCCGCTCCCCTAGCAATGCATAGTCGACACCCCAAGCGTCGACGCCAATCCCTGCTAGCTCAGTCTCTTCCAGTTTGGTGAGCGCCTTCCGCACCTCGAGCCACAGCCGGGGCGCGTCCCAGTGAAGGGAACCGCCGTACTCGATCGGCTCATTTGCAAAGCGATGCACCTCCTCCGTCGTGAGCACGCCCGAATGCAGATTCGCAAGAACGGCTCGACCGCTTTCCGCGCCGAAATCGAAAGCCAGATACGGCTTTCTGCGAGTACGGCTATGCATAAGAAGAAACGCTCTGTGAATTCCTGGCTGCCCGTTCCTTGGTGGTCCGCTCCAGGTACCCACTTTCACGAAACGCGGTCATGGGATCTTTAGGCAAGCCCTTCGAATCTCGCCATTCCTGAATCACAGGCCGAACATCGGTTGCGAACGCATCCTGCAACAATGACTCTGCTCGGACAAGATCACAATCTTTCTGCGCTGCCACAAGCTGCTGATAGTCGACCAGGGCTGCCTTCGAGAAGAGCATCTGTGCCATGGTAACCGTCTGGATCATCGCTTCGATCTTCCCCTTCAAGTTGTGGCTTTGATCGATCATGTAGGCGATGTCGGCTTGCCGTCCTGACTCCCATTCGAAGTAGAGAATTTCATGAAAGATGCGAAAAACCTGATAGGGGTCAATCGATCCCAAGGTCAGATCATCGTCGGCGTAGCGGCGATCATTGAAGTGGAATCCGCCCAGCATATCCTCGGAAAGAAGCCAGGCTACAATCTGCTCGATGTTCTGTGAGGAATAGTGATGGCCGGTGTCGACCAACACCTTGGCCTGCGGACCGGCCGACCGAGCCAGAAGCAGTGCCATGCCCCAGTCGGCGATATCGGTGTGGTAGAAGGCTGGCTCAAAGGGTTTGTACTCCACCAACAACCGTTGTTCCGGCGACAACTCGGCATGGCACCTCTTCAAACCCTCAGCGAACCATTGTTTTCGTTGCCGGATATTGGCCGTGCCCGGATAGTTCGAGCCATCCGCGAACCACATGGAAACGTCCCGGCACTGTAGGCGTTTTGCGATCTCGATGCTGTCTTTTGTGTGTTGCAGCGCGGCTTCGCGAATGGATTCGTCCGGATTACCAAACGATCCGTATTTGTAATCCTGATTCTGAAACAAATTGGGATTGATGGAACCCGGCTGAACACCATACCGAGCGGAGAGCTTCTTGATCCCATCAGCGCTGTCGACTCCCTCAGGACAGTCCCACTGAACGTGCAAAGCTACCGTCGGACAAACGCCCGTGAGCAGGTGCACCTGGCCGGCATCGCTAAATTTTTCTTCGGGGGTCATCGCAGCCGCTGGCTGAAGGAACTTGCCGAAACGAGTGCCGGTGTTGGCAAAGCCCCAGGAAGGGATTTCGATGCGGAACCTCTCCAGCGCCTGCGTCACTATTCCATCTTTGGGAGAACCCATTGCGATGCCTCTCCAGAGGAGGAGGTTACACATCCTGACTATCACAGGTCATCCTTTTTTTTCTGAATGTCGAGATTTCGCACTGCAGAACGCAGGAGGGGATCGGACCCACTTTTTGGAGCGGGTGCTGCGGGAAAAGAAACTTGAACTTTGGATTCTCAGTGTCTGGCTCGCCTGCCATTCAACGGCAGGGGAATTTCCGCTTTGTAGAACGTCAAGGAGTAAATTTGAATACGCCCGCAACTAAGGTCTGTCAACAATATTGGCCGAAAATCCTGTCGATAAACGTTTTCCACCAACTCAACCCCAGCCAGCAACTTGGTCATGAAGCATTCTTCAGTGCAAAATAACGACTCTCTGGTTGCCGCCGCTACAATCTCCTCGTGAGCGGCTAACCTTAGGAGGCAATTGAACTTAACTGCTTCGCTCAGGAGCAGCCAACATAGGATCAATAATTTCGCTTGGCAAAATGTAAAAAGCGAATATGATGCCTATCAATGGGCCGAGACGCTCCTTCACGTGACCGTTACCTTGTTAAATCGATTGTCCACTCTTCTCAGCTGTTAACGGCTTTTCGATCTTCGGGTGAAGCCCTGCCACTCAAGGAAATCGCTTCGCGCAGTGGTTTGCCTAAGACCATGGCATTTCGCCTCCTTTACACCTTGGAGAAGTGCGGGATGGTGGATAAGGTAGGTCAGAATCTCTACCAGTCCTGCATGCGCCCCTGGAAGCATCGACTGTACCGCCTCGGATATGCCGCACAAGGGCCGGATTATCAGTTTTCGCAGGATGTGTCCTCAAGTTTGCAGCGGGCTGCGGCAGCTGAGGGGATTGAGTTGATCTCAGTCGACAACCAGTACAACGCGAAGGTCGCGCAGCGGAATGCCGATCTGCTCGTGCGTGAAAACGTGGATCTCGCGATCGAGTTCCAGACCGACGAGAACGTGGCTGCGGTTGTCGCCGCAAAGTACCGCGAGGCCAACATCCCCATGATTGCCATCGACATTCCTCATCCGGGTGCGACTTATTACGGCGCTAACAATTACGAGGCTGGCTTGATTGGCGGCCGCTATCTTGGCCGCTGGGTCAAGGAACACTGGTTCTCGCAGGTGGATGAAATCATCCTGCTCGAATTGCCGCGCGCTGGAAGTCTTCCGCGTATGCGCTTGACGGGGATGCTGGTGGGTCTGAACCTCGCGCTCCCTGCAGCGAAGAATTGCAAGGTTACGTATTTGGATGGTGACGGGAACGTGGGACCAAGTCTGGAAGCAGTGCGCCGGTATCTTCGTACTTCCCGTTCCCAGCGGATTTTGGTGGGCGCGATCAACGATCCTAGCGCTCTCGGGGCCTTGCGCGCTTTTCAAGAAGCAGGCCGTACCGAGAACTGCGCGATCATGGGCCAGAATGCTTCGCCAGAAGGGCGGGCTGAACTTCGCCAGCCCAACACCCGTCTGGTCGGATCGGTTGCATATTTCCCGGAAAAATATGGCGACGATCTGATCCGGGTGAGCCTCGACATTCTGAATCAACGCCAGGTGCCGCCTGCGGTGTTTGTGGAACACAAGCTCGTCACACCGACCACGGTCGATCATTACTATCCTAACGATGGCCTCGCGCAACTGGTAAAGACGGGAAGCTCCACTGCCCATTCGCGAATTGCGTAACACGTTCCGCGATTTGGACGCCTTCACTCCCAATCGAGATCTTCGTAAGTCAGCGTTGATCCACAACGACTCCACTGTTTTGAAAATCCAATTCTTCGGTTCGTCCTGTAGGCATATCGAGCCGTCTCTCGTCCATCACAGTCAACTGAACCCGCGCGAAACTGCGCTAGTTAAATTCTGCAATGCGAAACAAATCTGGAAGGTACTTGGTGCTACACAAATACGTAGATTCGCTCCAATAGCTTTGAATTTGCTTCCAAACCCGCTGTTTCGTGGCTACTGATCTGTCTCGCCGTTGTTTCTCATTGAAAAATGATCCTGCTTTTTCTGTTGCTGGTTGACGATGCACCCCTTTCGATGGGACCATCCGCCCCCAGTAAGAGTGGAGCAACTGGGGGACAACCACGTTGGAGAGCTTGCTGGTGTTTTAAGGCGGCTAGCAAAACGTTGAATCTCCTAAACAACTCTTGCGGAAATGACGTTGGATGAGACGAATAAGCCGGCTGATGCATACGACCGCCGGAGATGAGCGCTCGGAGTCGAAGTTAAGCGCTTAAAGGGACAGGAGGCAACAAGATCATGAAAGTCCGTAATCTGTTCGCGTGTGTACTGGTCGCAATATCGGCAAGCTGGCTGCATGCCCAGGGTGGTGCCTATGGAACCATCTCAGGAACAGTCACTGACAATTCAGGCGCGGTCGTCGCGACAGCGAGTATCGACGTTACCAACATCGCCACGAATGTTACCAAACACGCCGAAACGAGCTCATCCGGGGGTTACATCGTGCCCTATCTTCCGCCCGGAACCTATCGGGTCACGGCCCAAGCCACGGGCTTTGAAAAATCAATTGTCGATAACGTTGGGTTGGTCGTCGGCCAGGAGGCGCGCGCCGATGTCAGCATGAAGCCGGGCGCCGTGACGGAGACCATACAAGTTGAGGCCAGTGCCGTCGCTCTCGACACCGATAGCTCTGCTGTTGCCCAGCTCATCAGCCAAAAGCAAGTGGAGCAGTTACCGCTGAACGGGCGCAACTTTCTGAGCCTGCTGTTTATCGGAGCGGGTGCGGTACAGACCAACGGCGAACAGGGGCAGATGCGGCAAGGAGAGGGCAACGCTATCAGCATCAATGGCAGCCGTCCGACCTCCAACAACTACACATTGGATGGCTTGGTGAACACGGATACTGCGCTGAATACACCCGCTGTCATCTTGTCGCAGGACGCCATCCAAGAATTCAAGGTTCAAAGCTCGACATATTCGGCGGAATACGGCTTCAGCGCAAACCAGATCAACATCATCAGCAAAAGCGGCACCAATAAACTCCACGGTACGGCCTTCGAATTTCTAAGAAATGATGCCGTCGACGCAAAGGCGCCCTTTCAATCCGCCATTCCCAAACTTCGCCAAAATCAATTCGGCTTTGTTGCCGGCGGCCCGATTTACATCCCGAAGGTCTACGACGGACGAAACAAGTCGTTCTTTCTGGTGAACTACGAGGGCTGGAGAATCGGAAATGGTCTAAACCAGGATACCTTCAACACCCCGGATGTGGCACAGCTCAATGGGGATTTTTCAGCATCCGGATTGACTCCCTACACCGGTCTACCCGGCGGATGTGTGCCCAGCGCTGTCCAGTTCTGCCTGCCGGTCGATCCCAACACAGGTCTTCCCTTCCCGGGCAACATCATTCCATCTTCCCAGTTTTCCCGGCTGGCTACGGTGGGCTTGGCAGCTAAGCTCTTTCCCGCGCCCAACTGTCTGTCGGGCTGTCCCGGCAATTACCGCCTGGCCACCAATCTGCAGAACAAGACGAACCAGCAAACCTATAAGCTGGATCAACAATTGGGGCATTTCGGCTCGGTCTTCTTCCGCTACACCACAGCGACTTACAACAATCAGAACATCAATGGTTCGGTCACCATTCCATTTGGTGTGGGGGTCTTCAATCAGAAATCGGAGAGCTGGATGATTTCGCACACTCTCAATTTGGGTACCCACTATATAAATAACTTTCGCTTCGGCCGCCTCGAGCCCATCGCGATTCAGGGCGGAAACCCAGCTCCTGCTTCTGATGTAACGGCGCTTGGATTGACTGGTGTCTTCCCCACCCTGCCGGCGTATGCAAGGTTGTATCCGACCGTCGGCTTACAGGGCATCAATGGCACAAACTTCGGGAGCCAAGGCAATGACACTTCAACCAGCGACATTCCCACTTGGGAATTCTCTGACTCACTGGCTATGATTCGAGGAAAGCACAGTCTAACTGTAGGATTCGACTATCGTAGGTGGCTCCAGAAGCGGAATCTTTCCGCGGACCTTCTCGGTAACTTTAACTTTCACAACGATACGATCCTGAACAATGGCGGCGGGTGCGCTACCCCTTCAGGTCTGTGTGGAACGGGCAATTCCATCGCTGACCTCCTGCTCGGTTATTATCATGACGCCAGTACATTTCAGCCTGGGCCCTTCAGCCCTGCGGGAGCTGCGGGCAATTTGAACCAATACCGCTTCACGTACTTCGCTCCGTTTGTTCAAGACGACTGGAAAGTCAACAGCCGGCTCACCTTGAACCTAGGGATGCGCTGGGACTATCGCGCTGTGCCGTTTGAACAGAGCAACAATAAGATGTTCTGGTTTGACCGCGCGAATGCGGGGGGCGGGCTATGTTTCGCAGACAAGGGTTTGCAGACTCAGTCAGTCGCTGCTCTCGGCGGTCCAATCGCTCCGGAAGGAAATGGCTTTTACCGGTATTGCGGACGCAACAATCCGGCGGATGGCTCGAAGAAATCTTTCGCTCCCCGTTTTGGCCTTGCCTATCGCTTGGGTGACAAGACTGTGGTCCGCGGAGGATATGGCCTTTTCTTTGACTCAGCCGAGACTCGCGAAATTGACGACTCGGGCGACATCTACCCGTTCGTGGTCCGTGCTTCTCCCAACCCAACTGTCGACCCAACCTTGCCGAAGTTAACCGACAATCTGTTTCCAGCGGTTCCTCTTCACCAAGTCACGTCGGCGCAGGATGGCAGCCAGTTCTTTGCTGTCATCATCTCCGAGTTCCCTCGAAACCCCTACGTGCAGCAGTGGTCTTTGTCGGTGCAACGCGAGTTGGCCAGGAATACCACTCTCGAAGTGAACTACGTCGGTAATAAGGGCACGCATCTGCTCAACCGTACCAATATTGGACAAGGCTTGCCACCGGTCGATCCGACGGCTTGCGATCCTACGGTTGGAGGGGACCCTACGCTGGGCGATTGCCCGGCTGCATCCCGAAGACCATTCCTGAACATCACATCATCGCTGGGATTTCTGGATAGCCAGTGGAATGGCTACTCCAATTACCATGCCGCCAATGTAAAACTCGAACGGCGTTCCAGTTCGTTGGCGCTTGTTGCGGTTTATACGTGGTCCAAGAGCATGGACGACAAGTCGGCGGCAGCCGGCGTGGGCGGCACGAACGCATTCGCGGGGCACATGGACGAAAACAACGCCCATCTCGACTATGGCCGCTCGGATTTTGACGTGCCTCACCGGTTCGTTGCCAGCGCTGTGTACCAGTTGCCATTCGGTCGCGGCAAGAAGTATGGCAACTCTATGAACAAAATCGCCGATCTGGCTCTGGGGGGGTGGCAGCTCACAAATATCACAACTTTCCAGAAGGGATTCCCTTTCTCTGTGCTGGCCAACGACAGCTTTGGTCTGCTTACCACATTCACCCAGCGGGCCAATCTTGTTTCCGGCTGCAATCCGAATAGCGGCTTCCACAAGAGTATTGGGGAGTGGTTCAATACGGCATGTTTTGTTCAACCTCTTGCCGGTCAGTTCGGCAACAGCGGACGGAACATCATCCGTGGTCCGGGCATTAACAACTGGGACTTGGGTGTAGGTAAGGACTTCAAATTTGCTGAACGGATGGCGTTCCAGTTCCGCGTGGAGGCGTTTAACGCTTTCAACCACGCACAGTACGGATACGATCCGTTCACGGCTACCAGTATCGGCGCTCCGGTCAGCAACAATCCAAATAATGGAGACTATGGCCAAGTTATTGCCGCGCGACCTGGACGTATTGTCCAATTTGGAGGAAAGCTCGTCTTCTGATGCACGCAGCCAACTTGTCACAAGATCCGCCAGGCCCTATACGCCTGGCGGTTTTTTCTGTTTTCAAATCGACCCATTTGTTTGAGGTAGCATGGCAGCAATGGTCGTGATACGCAGAACCCGCCTTCGGGCTTCCCGCGCGCTTTTGGTCGCTGTTGTGTGCATCTGTGGCGCACACCTCCTCGCGCAATCGTCGCCATCTGCTGCCGCGGTAGAACACTACTCCGAGGAAGGACAGCGCGCACTGGCGCAGGGGAACTATGTCGATGCAGAACACGCATTTGAAAAACTGCGCCAGCTCGAACCTGGAATCGCCGAGGTCCACGCGAATCTAGGTCTGATCTATTTTCAGGAAGGAAAGTTCGAGCGAGCCGTGCCCGCCTTGCAGCAAGCTTTGAAGCTCAAGCCCACCCTGACAAAGTCTGCCAGCCTTCTTGCCATGTCACTGTCCGAGCTTGGCCGCTACAGCGAAGCCCTGCCGGGCCTTGAGAAAGGCTTCCATCATTCCCTCGATCCGGAAATCAAGCGCATGTGCGGTCTTCAACTGGAGCGGGCTTACACGGAAGTAAAGCTCGACAGTAAAGCTGTGGAAGTGGCCATAGAACTCAACCGGCTTTATCCAGAGGATCCCGAAATCCTCTATCACAACGGAAAGATCTTCGGAAATTTTGCCTTCCTCAACATACAGAAGCTGGCTCAGGTCGCGCCGGCATCGGTCTGGCGGCATTTGGCAGTGGCTGAAGCTTCGGAAAGCCAGGGAGCCTACGACACTGCAATTGGAGAATACCGGCAAATACTCGGCCTCAATTCGCACCGGCCCGGCATACATTACCGGTTAGGGCGAACTCTGCTGGCGCGCTCTCGCCAGACGACTTCCGCCGAAGACACAGCGGCTGCCCTTAAGGAATTTGAATTGGAGCTGCAATTGGACCCCAGTAATGCAAACGCTGCCTACGAGATTGGAGAGTCTTACAGGAACTCCGGGCAGTTGGAGGAAGCGCAGAAGTTTTTTGAACAGGCGCTGAAATATTATCCAGAGTTCGAAGAGGCTCACCTGGGACTGGCGGCCGTGCTCATGTCGCTGGATAGGTCCGGTTTGGCGTTGCCGCACCTTCAAAAAGCCATCGAACTGAACTCGGGAAACGAGGTTTCCTGGTATCGCCTTTCGCAGGTACAGGGGAGGTTGGGGAATGCTTCCGAACAGCAAAGAGCGTTTGCGCAGTTTCAGCAGCTGCGAAATCAGAAATCGAGCCAACAGGAAGCAGGCAAGCAACTATTTTCGCCCAGTGAAGTTACAAAACAAGAGCTAGGCCCCGTCGCAGCACAGCAAAAATAAGATCGGAGGGCTCTAACTTGACGATTGAAGGCAATGGTTCGTACATGTTGCCTTCACTTGGTGCTAACGACAATCCCCGCCCCCTCTTTTACTGTCACAAGTTGATTCACAGCAACCGCCGTTACCGTCTCCCAATTCCCGTTGGGCCAGCGGACCTTGATCTCGGCTTTTTGAGCTTGACCGAGCCCGAAGTGGAGCCGAAAGTCATTACACGATAGAAAGCTCGACTGACTCATTACTTCTTGGGTCTGGCTGAAGTC
The DNA here is from genome assembly GCA_964619065.1 of uncultured Acidobacteriaceae bacterium. GTDB lineage: Bacteria > Acidobacteriota > Terriglobia > Terriglobales > Acidobacteriaceae > JANXUC01. The sequence continues at coordinate 71,421 of CAZUCC010000016.1, forward strand.
CCCGGCCTTGACCACAACCTTGGCGCCGATCGCACTGCGGTTGGACTTCGTGCCAATCAGCTTTACTTTCAGCCATCCATTCTTGCTGGCAACATCGTTCTTGAGCAGCGATGGCGGTTCGTTCAGGTTGACGATCAGTATGTCCACATCGCCATCATTATCGAAGTCCCCGAAGGCACAGCCCCGGCTGAGATGGGCTTCTGCCAAAGCCGGTCCAGCTTCGCTCAAAAGCTCCTCGAATCGACCGTTTCCCAGATTGCGGAACAGCACTCTCGGATTTTTCGCCGGAAAGTCGGGGAAACGCTTCTCGACTTCTGGAAATGTGTGCCCTGCAACCATGAAAATGTCAGGCAGCCCGTTGTTATCAAAATCCGCCATGCCCGCGCCCCAACAGACGTAGCGATTTTCGACAGCCAGGCCCGCCTTCCGACTCACGTCTTCAAAATTAGCATTCCCCTGGTTGTGGTAGAGGTCGGGCGCATCGCCTTCAAAATTCGTCTTGAAAATGTCGAGGCGTCCGTCCAGATCGTAGTCGCCGACGGCAAGCCCCATACCAGCTTGCTCCTGTCCGTCTTCGCTGTACGCAACACCGCGAATGGCGCCTTGTTCCCGAAAAGTGCCATCGTGATTGTTCAGAAATAAGAGACTTGGAGTTGAATCGCATGCCACATAGATGTCCGGCCATCCGTCATCGTCGAAATCGGCCGCAACGGCAGTAAGTCCGTAGCTGCTCTTGGGAGCAGCGATCCCGGACGCTACGCTGACATCGGTAAATGTTCCATCTCCGTTGTTGCGATAAAGGCGATGTGCGCCAAACGGAAAACCGCGGGGACCGCAGTTGACTGGAACGTTCATCCAGCGACAGTTCGCGGTTTGACCTGGCTTCGGCGCTTTTGCCAGATCCAAAGTGAGATAGCTGGTTATGAATAAATCCAGATTGCCGTCGCGGTTGTAGTCGAGAAACGAGCAACCGGAACTCCATAGGTTTCCGGATTCGACTAGCCTCGCTGCTTGAGTTACGTCCGTAAATGTTCCATCGCCATTATTGCGATAGAGAACATTCTGACCCCAGTAGGTAACAAATAAGTCATCGAAACCATCGTTGTTGTAGTCTCCGATGCAAACACCGCATGCCCAGCCAGTCTTGGTCAGTCCCGCGTGCGTGGTCACATCGGTGAATGTGCCGTCGCGATTGTTCTTGTAGAGACGATTGCTCGCTGCTCCGGCAGTCTCGGCTAACCGGGATCCGGAGAGCAGAAAGATGTCAAGCCAGCCATCGTTGTCGTAGTCAATGAATGCACACCCGCACCCGATCGCTTCAAGAATATAATCCTTCCGATCCGTACCGCCATAGACCGTGATGTCCCGCAGTCCCGCATGGACGGCAACATCTGTGAACTTCGAATCAAAAGATAGTCCGGATGGCTTGCCCCGGGGCTGTACGCCCGCCTTGTGGTTCGACACGCCCTGACCGAAGGAAGCGGCGGCAGAACCAATGAGCCCTGCGAGAAATAGCCGCCGTGAAGTTTCCATGCCGAATCACCGCCGCTGCGCCTTGAAAGTGGCGCCGTGTTTGGAAGATAGCATGTCCTTAGGGAAGCGTGACCACCGCCACCGAGTATCCGTTTAACTTCATGGTGTCGGCCGCCAACTTGGCAGTGGCAGGGGGCTGAAACGCCGTGTTCTGATCCACGTAGTCGACTCGCCCGCCGCTTGCGCCCGGGATGGAAACATCGAACGCTCGATCGCGTTTGTTGACCAGCAGCACGCGTCGCTTACCGTCGCGGGTCACGAACGCAAGCGAGTACACAAAGGGATGATTCGCCCCAAACGGACTGAATGGTTCGATCTTTACCAACTTGTCGCCTGGCCCAAAGTTGTCCCGAAGCAGCTTCAGCACCCAGAACCGCGCATTCGGTTTGCCGTCATTCCAATCGACCATCGAGACACTCGGAAACTGGGTTGGGAACCCTACAAGTTGCGACTCGCCCGCCACATCCACGCCGATTTCCGTTAACTGGCCGAAAAGGTAGGCATACATAGCTCCCGCCAGATTCCAATACGAATTGGGAATCGGCTTCGTCACATGCCCCGGTTCTCCTTGTGTTATATCGTCCGCCGAGATTACGCCCAGCTCGTCGGTGGTTGTTTTTGTCTCAGGCGATAGGCGCTTGCGAATCGACTCGATGTAGCGCACTGTCTTCAGAAATCCCTCGGCTTGGTCAAAGTAAGTGAACTGCTCTACATCCGGGGTCTCGTCAGCGGTTGGGATGGCATAAAAGTGGTAGGAGATGAAGTCCAACGGCACCCCGGCCTTGTGGTTCTTGGGGTTGAGGAAGTACTCGAAATAGTGCGGGTCCGTCGTAGTGGCGAGCGCCAGACCCACGAACTTCAGGTCCGGTTGTACCTTCTTCATCGCAAGTACGACTTCGTCGTAAAGGCGCGTGTAGGTTTCGGCATCAATATGATGCTCGAATTCAACTTCGTTCAGCACCTCCCAGTAAGGAATTGCGTAGTGGTATCCCGACTCGTGGTGCTTTCCCAACTCATCCTTGAACCCGCCCTGCGTGTACCACCCAATCAGTCGTGCGTAATAGCCGGCTACTTCCTTCATACTCGGATCGCGGAGTTCTGTTCCTTGCTCGTAATCCCACGTCACCTGATTCGGATCTGCCGGATATGTCGACGGTTTGTCACTCTTATACATCCACTGTGGAATCGTGCTGAAGTTGAGGATCACCGAATGCCCTTTGGTAGCTTCGAGAAAATCGATTGTCATCGGATCGATCGCCGAAAAATCCCACGAGGTTTTTCCATCTTTAGGCGGCTCTAGCTCTGCTACGCCCAGCTTGGGATACGGAAGCCACGGGACATAACGCACGTAGTCAGCGCCAAGCTCGCTGACCGCTTTATAAGCGTTATCGTGCACGGGAGTTCCTCGCTGCAGCGGCGGGTTCACTACTACTTGTAGGGTTGGTGTGGTCTGCGAAACGCGCACTACCTTGTCCCAGTTGACGACCACCTTCACGGGCTGGTCCTGAGCAACAGCCGGCACGATTGCGGCTGAGCCGAGCGCAATGAGACTGACAAGTCGAAACCACCATTTACTATTCATGAGATCTCTCCTGTGAAGCCATTTGTCCTTGCGCTTGATGTGTAAATTTCGATTCCTAACGAGGTTCACGCCGTTCCGTCTTGGTAGAACGGCGGTATATTCACATCCTCAGACCTTCATCGTCAACCGCAATCGCAGAGCCTCCCGCATTTCGCCTTGAGAAACGCAAGCTGCCGCACGCCCTCACCGTCGGGGATCTAGGCTAGCGATGGACTGCACATCAGGATAATGGGCCTCTATCCATATCCCCTCCCACAACCACACGCCTCCCTGTTTTCGCACTGCAAAACGAGTGACAGTGTCAACTTGGCGCTTGCTCCTCTGCTGTGAGCTGGCTAAGCTAGGCAGCCGCGCTTGAAATTCGACATGGCGTGCCGGGGAATCAAATCCCAACTGATCTAAGCATGACTACACCTGTTCCAGACAATTCGCTCAAAGTCGGCATCTTCGGTGTGGGCCTCGACACGTACTGGCCGCAGTTCGACGGACTGGAAGTACGTCTGCGCGCATACACGCAGCTTGCCGCCCGGCAGATTGAGCGACCCGGCGTCGAGGTCGTGAATCTGGGGTTGATCGACACACCCGAAAAAGCGCTCACGGCGGGTCATGAACTTCGGCGCGCCGATGTCGATCTCATCTTCTTACATGTCACAACCTACGCGCTTTCTTCCACAGTACTTCCGGTCGTTCGCCGCGCCAAAGTGCCGGTCATTCTACTCAATCTCTCGCCCGCGCCAGCCATTGACTACAAACGGTTCAACGGCCTCGGCGACCGCACGAAGATGACAGGAGAGTGGCTCGTCTCGTGCTCCGCATGCTCAGTCCCCGAAATCGCGAACGTCTTCCAGCGTTGCAACATTCCGTTTTTTCAGGTCAGCGGTATGCTGGAGAACGACCCCATTGCTTGGGGCGAAATTGGGGAGTGGATCGACGCCGCGCGCGTTGCCTACGCCATGGAGCACAATCGCCTCGGCGTCATGGGCCACTACTACGGTGGCATGCTCGACATTTACTCCGATCTCACCCAGCAGTGTGCTTGCTTTGGTGGGCACATTGAGATTCTCGAGGTCGAGGAGCTAGCCAGCCTGCGGCGCCAGGTGAGTGACGCCGCGGTCAAGAAGAGAGTGGCAGAGTTCAAAGCTTCTTTCGATGTGCAGGAGGATTGCTCCACCGAAGAACTTGCACGCACGGCTCGGACTTCGGTTGCGCTCGACATGTTGGTTGAGTATCACAGGCTCGGATCACTCGCCTACTACTACCAGGGAACGGGAAACCCTGATAACGAAGACGCAATCAGCTCCATCATTCTGGGCACCAGTCTGCTCACAGCCCGCGGCATTCCCGTGGCCGGTGAATATGAAATCAAGAATGTGCAAGCCATGAAGATCATGGATGCCTTCGGCGCTGGCGGCTCGTTCACGGAATACTACGCCGTCGATTACAACGATGACGTCCTTCTTATGGGCCATGACGGTCCTGGCCACATTGCAATTGCCGAAGGAAAAACCAAGGTGCGTCCTTTGCAGGTGTACCACGGCAAGGTTGGACGGGGACTCTCCGTCGAAATGTCCGTCAAGCACGGACCCGTTACCTTGCTTTCAGTCGGTGAAGCCGCAAATGGAAAACTGAAGCTGGTCATCGCCGAAGGTGAGTCTGTGCCCGGCCCGATTCTGGAAATCGGCAAC